>NZ_JBICZI010000032.1:30490-72315 GCF_043201855.1 Streptomyces sp. NPDC048257 | reverse complement strand
CATCTGGCACAACTGGACCACCGACGCCAAGATCAAACGATCCCTGATCGCCTACGACCACTGAGAACATCGGACTCATTCATCTAGGGGGTGTCTCGCCGATCTCGCCGATCTCGCCGATCACGCCGGGTGCGGCCCGCCCGGCACGGCACCTCGTCCCCTAGACCCGCGACGGGGCCAGCAGGCTGCCCAGGGTGTCCAGGTCCTCCACGCAGCGGCCGGAGCCCAGCGCCACGCAGTCCAGCGGGTTGTCCGCGACGAACACCGGGATGCCCGTCGCGGACGCCATCCGCAGGTCCAGGCCCGGCAGCAGCGCGCCGCCACCGGTCAGCACGATGCCGTGCTCCATCACGTCGCCGGACAGCTCCGGCGGGCACTCCTCCAGGGTGGTGCGCACGGAGGCGATGATCGCCTCGATCGGCTCGTCGAGCGCCGCCCGGACGTCGGGGGCGGCCAGCTGCAGGGTCTTGGGCATCCCGCCGACCCGCTCGCGGCCGCGCACGGTGAAGGTGCGCGTCTCCAGCTCCGGCCGGTCCGGTACCGGCCAGGCCGAGCCGATGCCCAGCTTGACGTCCTCGGCGGTGCGCTCCCCGATGAGCAGCCCGTGTTCCCTGCGTACGTAGTCCATGACCGCGGCGTCCAGCCGGTCCCCGCCGACCCGCAGCGACCGGGACGTGACGATGCCGCCCAGGGAGATGACGGCGACCTCGCAGGTGCCGCCGCCGATGTCCACGACCATGGAACCGCGGGGTTCGGCCACCGGCAGCCCGGCGCCGATCGCCGCGGCCATCGGCTCCTCGATGAGGTGCACGGCCCTGGCCCCGGCCCGGGTGGACGCCTGGACGATGGCCCGCCGCTCGACCGGCGTGACGCCGGAGGGCACGCAGATCACCATCCGGGTGCGGGGCCGCCGGCCCGGGACCGCCTTGCGGACGAAGTGCCGGATCATCTCCTCGGCGGCCTCGTAGTCGCAGATCACACCGCCCCTGAGGGGGCGGATCGCGGTGATGGAGCCGGGGGTGCGGCCGATGGTCTCCTTGGCGTCCGTGCCGACGGCCAGGGCGGTGGTGGTGCCCGCCCTCACGGCGACCACGGACGGCTCATTGAGGACGATGCCGTGCCCCCGTGCGTAGACGAGGGTGTTGGCCGTGCCCAGGTCTATCCCTATGTCGCGGCTGGACGCTGTCTTTTTGCTGCTGGCCTGCGGCATTTATTCCCCTATCTGATGCCGCAAGGCTTGCATAACGATCCGGTCGCTCCGGCCGCCGGAGGTCCCGAAACGGCCGGGCCGAAAGTCCTTCGGGTCCCCGTCCGTAGACTGGCCCTGTGAGTGACCAGCAGCCCGAAAGCCACGACCGCGACGACAACGACGACCTCGCCGGCACCTTCGACGAGTTCGACCAGATCGTGGCGGAAGAGTCCGACCGCGACCCCGACCTGGCGGTGATCGAGGCCGGTAGCCGCACCCTGCGCGCCCAGGCCGGACCGCCCCAGGGCGACCCGGTACCCGCCAGGCCCGTAGACCCCGAGGTCGCCAAGGCGCTGCTGGAGGTGGAGCAGGAGCTCGCCACCCGCTGGGGTGAGACCAAGCTGGAGCCGTCGGTGTCGCGGATCGCGGCGCTGATGGACGTCCTGGGCGAGCCGCAGCGCGCGTACCCCTCCATCCACGTCACCGGCACCAACGGCAAGACGAGCACGGCCCGCATGATCGAGGCCCTGCTGAACGCCTTCGAGCTGCGCACCGGGCGCTACACCAGCCCGCACGTGCAGTCGATCACCGAGCGGATCAGCCTCGACGGGGCGCCGATCACCGCCGAGCGGTTCGTCGAGACGTACCACGACATCAAGCCGTACGTGGAGATGGTCGACGCCTCCGAGGAGTTCCGGCTGTCGTTCTTCGAGGTGCTCACCGGGATGGCCTACGCGGCCTTCGCGGACGCCCCGGTGGACGTGGCCGTGGTCGAGGTCGGCATGGGCGGCAGCTGGGACGCGACCAACGTCATCGACGGGTCCGTCGCGGTGGTCACCCCGATCAGCCTGGACCACACCGACCGGCTCGGCTCCACGCCCGGTGAGATCGCCGTGGAGAAGGGCGGCGTCATCAAGCAGAGTGCGACCGTGATCCTGGCCCAGCAGCCGGTGGACGCGGCGCAGGTGCTGCTGAAGAAGGCCGTGGAGGTCGACGCGACGGTGGCCCGCGAGGGCATGGAGTTCGGCGTCGTCTCCCGCGAGGTGGCGGTCGGCGGCCAGCAGCTGACGCTGCGCGGCGTGGGCGGGGAGTACGACGGCATCTTCCTGCCGCTGTACGGCGCGCACATGGCACACAACGCGGCGGTCGCCCTGGCCGCGGTCGAGGCCTTCTTCGGGGTCGGCCAGGAGCACGCCCGGGTCCTGGACCTGGACACCGTGCGCAAGGCCTTCGCCTCGGTGGCCTCGCCGGGCCGCATGGAGGTCGTGCGACGCAGCCCGACCGTGGTCCTGGACGCGGCGCACAACCCGGCGGGCGCGGCGGCCACCGCGGACGCGGTCACCGAGTCGTTCGGCTTCAGCCGGCTGATCGGGGTCGTGGCCGCGAGCGAGGGCAAGGACGTCCGCGGGGTGCTGGAGGCGTTCGAGCCGATCTTCGCGGAGGTGGTGGTGACGGAGAACTCCAGCCACCGGGCGATGGGCGCGGACGAGCTGGCGTCCGTCGCGGTCGAGGTCTTCGGGGCCGAACGGGTGCAGGTGGAACCGCGGCTGGACGACGCCCTGGAGGCGGCGATCACCCTGGCGGAGGAAGAGGCCGAGTACGGAGGGGCCGGGGTCCTGGTGACCGGTTCCGTGATCACGGTGGGCGAGGCCCGCCTGCTGATGAAGAGGGGCTGAGGGATGCGCACGCTGTGTGCGAGCACGCTGATCGGCGAGTTCTTCGTGATCGGCTTCGCGGGGCTGGTGGCGATGAAGGACCCCGACCTGACCCAGGCCGCGGTCTGGACGGTGTGCGGGGTCGCCATGCTGCTGTCGGTGCTGCTGTGCGGGATGCTGTCGCGTCCCGGCGCGGTCCAGCTGGGCTGGGCCCTGCAGATCGGCCTGATCGTGAGCGGGTTCGTCGTTCCGACGATGTTCTTCCTCGGTGCGGTGTTCGCCGGCCTGTGGTGGTGCTCGGTGCACTACGGCCGCAAGATCGACACGATCAAGGCGCGCTGGGCCGCCGCGCAGGAGGCTCCGGGGGCACCCGGGGCGCCTGACGCTGCGTGACGGGTCCCCGGATCGGCCCTGTAGATTCGCCCTACCGCACCCGTTTGCCGCAAGGAGCCGCAACATGACCCAGCGCACCCTCGTCCTGCTCAAGCCCGACGCCGTCCGTCGCGGTCTGGTCGGCGAGATCATCGGCCGCATCGAGCGGAAGGCCGGCTGGACCATCCCCGCACTGGAGCTGCGTACGCTGGACCAGGAGACCCTGGAGGCGCACTACGGCGAGCACAAGGGCAAGCCCTTCTACGAGCCCCTCATGGGCTTCATGGCCGGCGGTCCGATCGTGGCCCTGGTCGTCGAAGGGGAACGCGTGATCGAGGGTGTCCGCCAGCTGGCCGGACCCACTGACCCGATCGCCGCGGCGCCCGGCTCCATCCGGGGTGACTTCGGCACGATCACGCGTGAGAACCTGATCCACGCCTCGGACTCCGAGGAGTCCGCCGAGCGTGAGCTGAAGCTGTTCTTCCCGGCGCTCTGAGCACTCTTTCCTGACGGAACATCAGCCGAATAGCGCTCACGACCTGGGGCGACCGAAGTAATTTCGGTCGCCCTTCGGTATTTCCGGTCCGGAGCGGGAACGCCTGGGCAGGACACGTCGTCACCACTGAGGGGGCGGGTATCCATTCCGGCGGGATTGCCGGAGTCCCGTCGCGCGGTCTCCGTACTTGCGGCACTACGATGGGGCCTCCACCCACACACCCACCTCGCCGACCTGACAGCAGCCGCTATCAACTGGAAGGCCAGACGCTCCTCATGGGGAACAAGGGGAACAAAATGTCGTTCATCGGCCGTGACATGGCGATCGACCTCGGGACCGCCAACACGCTGGTGTACGTGAGGGGCCGGGGGATCGTCCTGAACGAGCCGTCCGTGGTCGCCATCAACACGAACACCGGTGGCATCCTGGCGGTCGGCTCGGAGGCGAAGAAGATGATCGGGCGCACGCCCGGCAACATCGTCGCCGTACGGCCCCTCAAGGACGGCGTGATCGCCGACTTCGAGATCACCGAGCGTATGCTCCGGTACTTCATCCTCAAGATCCACAAGCGCCGCTACCTGGCCCGCCCGCGCGTGGTGGTCTGCGTTCCCTCCGGCATCACCGGAGTCGAGCGACGCGCCGTCATCGAGGCGTCCACGCAGGCCGGCGCCCGCCAGGTGCACATCATCGAAGAGCCCATGGCCGCCGCCATCGGCTCGGGCCTGCCCGTCCACGAGGCCACCGGCAACATGGTCGTGGACATCGGCGGCGGCACCACCGAGGTCGCCGTCATCTCCCTCGGCGGAATCGTCACGGCACAGTCCATCCGGGTGGCCGGCGACGAGCTCGACAACGCGATCATCCAGCACATCAAGAAGGAGTACTCGCTCCTCCTCGGTGAGCGCACGGCCGAGCAGATCAAGATCACCATCGGGTCGGCGTACGACCTCGACAAGGACGAGCACACCGAGATCCGCGGTCGCGACCTGGTCTCCGGCCTGCCCAAGACGGTCGTCATCTCGGCCGCCGAGGTCCGCAAGGCCATCGAGGAGCCGGTCAACGCCATCGTCGACGCGGTCAAGACGACGCTCGACAAGTGCCCGCCGGAGCTCTCCGGCGACATCATGGACCGCGGCATCGTCCTGACCGGCGGCGGCGCCCTGCTGCGCGGCCTCGACGAGCGGCTGCGCCGGGAGACCGGCATGCCGATCCACATCGCCGAGGATCCGCTCGACTCCGTCGCGCTCGGCTCCGGCAAGTGCGTCGAGGAGTTCGAGGCCCTCCAGCAGGTCCTGGACGCCCAGCCCCGTCGCTGACAGATGCCCCTCCCTGCCGGAGGGGCCATGCGGAACACAAGGATCCGCCGTACGGGTGCTACCGGGCCCGTGCGGCGGATCGTTGATATACAGGCAAAAGAGAATTCCGACGAGGAAGGCACGGCCGCCGCACGTGAGGGACACACGAGAAAGCCGGCTGCTCCTGGTGCTTCTGATCGCCATCGCGTTCGCGTTGATCACGGTGGACATCAGGGCAGGCGAGGAGTCGCCGGTCGACGGTGCCCGACAGGCCGCCGCAGCGGTCTTCGGCCCGGTCGAGGAAGGTGTGGCGACCGGGGTCGATCCGGTCGCCCACGCCATAGGGGCGGTACGGGACTCCGGCAAGCGCCACAACCGCGTCGCGACGCTGGAGCGCGAGAACGCGGCGCTGAAGGCCAAGCTGGGCAGCGAGGACCAGACCCGCAGCCGCATCCACGAGCTCGACGAGATGCTCAAGCGGGCCGGCGCCGGGCAGTACGGCATCAAGGGCGCCGAGGTCATCGCGATAGGAGCGGCCCAGGGCTTCTCCTGGACCGTCACCATCGACGCCGGCAGCAAGGACGGCATCGAACGCGACATGACCGTCCTCAACGGGGACGGGCTCGTCGGCCGGGTCAGCACCGTCGGCCCCGACACCGCCACCGTCGTCCTCGCCAACGACCCCGACTTCACCGTCGGCACCCGTCTGGAGAAGACCGGTGAACTGGGCTTCGCCACCGGCCAGGGCGACCGCGCCCTCTCCGTCCAGATGCTCAACGGCAAGGCCAAGATCAGCCCCGGCGACCGGCTCGTCACCTTCGGCTCGCGCGGCAACAAGCCCTTCGTGCCCGGGGTGCCGATCGGCGAGGTGGTCAAGGTCGACCCCTCGCGCGGCGACCTGACCCGCACCGTTTGGGTGCGTCCGTTCGTCGGCTTCTCGCGCCTGGACATCGTCGGCGTCGTGGTGATGCCGCCGCGCGAGGACCCCCGTGACGCGGTCCTGCCGCCCAAGCCCGAGGCCCCCAAGCCCACCCCGACGGTCACCGTCACGGTCACCCCGTCCGGGTCCGCCAGCGTGCCCGGCAAGCCGGCCGACGAGTAAGGGACAGCCCGCCATGCGCTTCAACAGGATCCTGCTCTCGGCGACCCTGATCGTGGTCGCCCTCGTCGTCCAGGTCACCGTCCTGGGCCGGCTCCAACTGCCCGGCGCGGTGCCCGACCTGCTGCTCCTCACCGTCGTCTCGCTCGCACTCGTGTACGGGTACGTCAGCGGTGCGCTGATCGGCTTCGCCGCCGGTCTCCTCGCCGACCTGGCCCCGCCCGCCGACCACGCCGCCGGGCGGTACGCGCTCGTCCTGTGCGTCATCGGCTACGTGGCCGGTCTGGTCCGTCCCGACGGCGGCCGGTTCCGTTCCGCCTGGGGCCCGATGCTCACCGTCGTCGCCGCCGCGATCGGCTCCACCCTGCTCTACGCGGGCGTGGGCGCCCTCGTCGGCGACACCGCCGCCCGCCACGTGGGTCTGACGGGGCTGCTGTTCACCGCGACCCTCTACGACCTGCTGCTCGCGCCGTTCACCGTGCCGTTCATCATGGCCCTGGCCCGGCGCGCCGAGAACGACCCGATGGCGGTCGAGGCCGGCGGCGGCCCGGCCAACAAGGCCGCCGACGTCTCCGCCGGCTGGCTGGCCGGCGGCACGGGCCTGCGCATCGGCAGCCAGCGCGGCGGCCTGCGCCTGAAGACCGCGCGGTCCCGGGCCAACAAGGCCGTCCGCATAAAGGGGGTCAAGGGCATCAAGGGTGTGAAGAGCGTCAAAAAGCTGTGAGGGAGGAGCAGTCGTGACCAACGTTCCGGAGACCGGCCGCACCTCCCGGGTGCAGATCAGGCTCATCATGATCCAGGTGCTCGTCTTCTCGATGCTGCTCACCCTCGGCGGCCGGCTCTGGTACCTCCAGATCCGCAACGGCGACGAGTACTACCACGAGGCGAAGAGCAACCACGTCCAGCGGGTCGTCCAGCCCGCCGTGCGCGGCTCGATCCTCGACGCCCGCGGTGTCGCGCTCGCCGACAACGAGACGCGCCTGGTCGTCTCCGCCAGCCGCACCGCGCTGATGAAGATGAAGGACAAGGGCAAGGGCGTCATGACCCGCCTCGCCGACGTCCTGGACATGACCCCCAAGGAGGTCATGGAGAAGGTCCGGCTCTGCGACTCCCAGACCCCCGCGCCCTGCTGGAACGGTTCCCCGTACCAGCCGATCCCGGTCACCCTCGAAGCCACCACGCAGCAGGCGCTGCAGCTGCGCGAACGCCCGGAGGAGTTCCCCGGCATCACGGCGGAGCCCACCGCCGTCCGCCGCTACCCGGCCCCCGGAGGGGCCCGCACCTCGCAGGTGCTCGGCTACCTCTCGCCGGTCACCGACGAAGAGATCCAGAAGGCCAAGGACACCGACTCGCCGCACCTGAGGTCCGACCAGGTCGGCCGCTCCGGAATCGAGCGCACCTACGACAGGCAGTTGCGCGGCAAGGCGGAAGTCACCTCGTACGAGGTCGACAACCTCGGCCGGGTCATGGGCCAGACCAAGTCCGACCCGGGCGTGGCCGGATCCACCCTCGTCACGAGCATCGACGCCCGGGTGCAGGCCGTCGCCGAGTACGAGCTCCAGGAAGCGATGAAGGTCGTCCGCAACGAGACCGACAACATCACCGGCCGCAAGTACGAGGCCGACTCGGGAGCCGTCGTCGTCATGGAGGCCAGGACCGGTCGCATCGTCGCGATGGCCTCCCAGCCCGACTACGACCCGAACGCCTGGGTCGGCGGCATCTCCGGCAAGGACTACGCCAGGCTCACCAGCAAGAGCTCCAACTACCCGCTGCTCAACCGGGGCATCCAGGGCATGGCCCCCGCGGGCTCCATCTTCAAGGTGGTCTCCGCGAGCGCGGCCGTCCGGGCCGGCTACAAGTTCGACGACAAGTACAACTGCAGCAGCTCCTACAGCCTCGGCGGCCGGAGCTTCGCGAACTTCGAGTCCAAGGGACACGGCCCCATCACCCTCGGAGACGCCCTCAAGTTCTCCTGCAACACCGTGTTCTACGCCCTGGGCCACAAGGAGTGGCAGCGCGACGGCGGCCTCAGCCCCAAGAAGGACGCACACGACTGGTTCTACCGGACCGCCCGGGAGTTCGGACTCGGCTCCGAGACCGGGATCGACCTGCCGAACGAGGTCACCGGCCGCATCCCCGACCGGAAGTGGAAGCAGAACTTCTGGAAGGCCAACAAGAACGCCTGGTGCAAGCAGGGCAAGCGGGGCGGCACCTACGTCGAGCAGATCGCCTACGAGAGCTGCCTCGAAGGCAACCAGCTGAAGGCCTACGACAGCATCAACTTCGCCATCGGCCAGGGCGACGTCCTCGTCACCCCCATCCAGATGGCCACCGCGTACTCCGCCATCAGCAACGGGGGCACCCTCTACAACCCCACGGTCGGCAAGGCCGTGATCAGCCCCGACGGCAAGCACATCGAGATGATCAAGCCCCAGTCGCACGGCAGGCTGCCGATCAACGCCAAGACCATCGGCGACCTGGACAAGGGCCTGCGCTCGGTCGTCGAGCCCGGCGGCACCGCCGCCTGGCGGTTCGGTGGCTGGCCGATGGACAAGATCCCGATGCACGCCAAGACCGGCACCGCACAGGTCTACGGCAAGCAGACCACGTCCTGGCTGGCGACCTACACCAAGGACTTCACGATCATCATGACGATCTCCCAGGGCGGCACCGGCTCCGGAGCCTCCGGCCCCGCCGTGCGCAACCTCTACAACGCCATCTACGGTCTGACCATGGACGGGAAGCAGGACCCGAAGAGGAGGGCCCTGCTGCAGGGCCCGGAGGCCAAACTGCCCAGGATCAACCCCGACGGTTCCATCGACTCGCCCGAGATCAAGCCGTACGTACCGCCGTCCCCGGAGCAACTGGAGCCGCCGGTGCTCGCCGGGCCACCCCCGACACGGCACGACTGAGGACCGAATACGACATGCCCACCGCCAATAAGTTCTCCGTCTCCCGGTACACGCCCGAGCGCGGGGCGATGGCCAAGCTCACCGCCCGTGACTCCGTGGTGCGCCGGCTCGACTGGCCGATCCTCCTCTCGTCGATCGCCCTGTCCTTCCTCGGCGCCCTGCTCGTGTGGTCGGCGACCCGCAACAGGACCAACCTGAACCAGGGGGACCCGTACTACTTCCTGGCCCGGCACGCCCTGAACACCGGCATCGGTCTCGTGCTGATGATCGGCACGATCTGGCTCGGCCACCGCACGCTGCGCGGCGCCGTGCCGATCCTCTACGGGATCTCGCTGGTGCTGATCCTCGCCGTGCTGACCCCGCTCGGTGCCACCATCAACGGCGCCCACGCGTGGATCGTCATCGGCGGCGGCTTCTCCCTCCAGCCGTCCGAGTTCGTGAAGATCACGATCATCCTGGTGATGGCGATGCTGCTGGCCACCCGGGTGGACGCGGGCGACCTCGCCCATCCGGACCACCGCACGGTCGTCAAGGCGCTGTGCCTCGCGGCCGCCCCGATGGGCATCGTCATGCTGATGCCCGACCTCGGCTCCGTCATGGTGATGATCGTCATCGTGCTCGGCGTGCTGCTGGCCTCAGGTGCCTCCAACCGCTGGGTGGTGGGCCTGCTCGGCGCCGGCGCGAGCGGCGCCATCCTGATCTGGCAGCTCGGCGTCCTCGACGAGTACCAGATCAACCGCTTCGCGGCCTTCGCCAACCCGGAGCTCGACCCGGCGGGCGTCGGCTACAACACCAACCAGGCGCGCATCGCGATCGGCTCCGGCGGACTGACCGGATCGGGGCTCTTCAAGGGCTCGCAGACCACCGGCCAGTTCGTGCCCGAGCAGCAGACCGACTTCGTCTTCACGGTGGCGGGGGAGGAGCTGGGCTTCGTCGGGGCCGGGCTGATCCTGTTGCTGCTCGGCATCATCCTGTGGCGGGCGTGCATGATCGCCCGGGAGACCACCGAGCTCTACGGGACCATCGTGTGCGCCGGGATCATCGCCTGGTTCGCCTTCCAGTCCTTCGAGAACATCGGGATGACCCTCGGGATCATGCCGGTGGCCGGGCTCCCGCTGCCCTTCGTCTCGTACGGAGGATCGTCGATGTTCGCGGTGTGGGTGGCGATCGGACTGCTGCAGTCGATCAAGGTCCAACGGCCATTGTCAGCCTGATGTTCCGTTCACCCTGCCGACCTGATCCGTTCAGGACTAAATTCGGTCTATGGCGGACAGCAAGCGTGAAATCGAGCGTAAATTCGAGTTCTCCGAGGCCACATCTGCCCGGCGCGGGGTGCCGGACCTGACGGGTACGGCCGCCATCGCGGCCGTCTCCGAACAGGGCACCGTCGACCTCGACGCCGTCTACTACGACACCCCCGACCAGCGGCTCGCCGCCGACGGTCTCACCCTGCGGCGCAGAACGGGCGGCGCGGACGAGGGCTGGCACCTCAAACTGCCCGTCTCCCCGGGCGTGCGCGACGAGATCGGGGCCGCGCTCAGCGACACGGTCCCGCCCTCCCTCGTCGCCCTCGTCCGCTCCCGCGTCCGGGGTAGCGGGCTCCAGCCACAGGTCAGGCTGCTCTCCTCGCGCAAGGTCAGCCACCTCCTCGACGCCGAGGGCGCTTTGCTCGCGGAACTGAGCACCGACGCCGTCGTCGCCGAGCGCGGCGAGACCACCGCCGCCTGGACGGAGGTCGAGGTGGAACTCGCCGACGGCGTGGACCCCGAACTGCTCGACGCCGTGGAGAAGGCCTTCCGCAAGGCCGGCCTCCGGGTCTCCGACGCCCCCTCCAAGCTCGCCCGGGCCCTCGCCGAGACCGGCGCGGAACCCGCGGAGCGGCCCGCGGCCGACGGCCCCGAGGGCTCCGCCGGCGCGCACGTCCTCGCGTACCTGCGCGAACAGCGCGACGCCCTGGTCGCACAGGATCCGGCCGTGCGGCGGAACCTCCCGGACTCCGTCCACCAGATGCGGGTCGCCTGCCGCAGGCTGCGCAGCGCCTTCAAGACCTACCGCAAGGTCCTGGACCGCCGGGTCACCGACCCGATCGGGGAGGAGCTGCGCTGGCTCGCCGCCGAACTCGGTGTCGACCGCGACCGGGAGGTCCTGCTGGAGCGGCTGCAGGATCATCTCGGCGAGCTGCCACGGACCCTGCTGCTCGGCCCCGTCCGGGCCCGGCTGAAGATCTGGGACGTCGCCCGCCGCTCGGAAGCGCGGCGCCGGTCGCTCGGCGCGCTCGACAGCGCGCGCCACGTGGCGCTCCTGGACTCCCTCGACGCCCTGCTCGAGCGGCCCCCGCTGCTGAAGGCTGCGGACGGGCAGGCCGAACGCATCCTGCCCAAGGCGGTGCTCCACGACTACGAGCGTCTCGCCGACAGGATCGACAAGGCGCTGGCCCTTGCGCCGGGCCACGAGCGGGACCTGGCCCTGCACGGTGCCCGCAAGGCGGCCAAGCGTTCCCGGTACGCGGCGGAGGCGGCTGTACCGGCCCTCGGAAAACCGGCAAAGCGCCTGGCCAAGGCCGTGAAGAAGGTCCAGTCCCTGCTCGGTGACCATCAGGACAGCGTCGTCGCCCGCGATGCCCTGCGTAGCCTCGGCGTCCAGGCGGCCGGCGCGGGGGAGTCCGCCTTCACCTGGGGCGTGCTCTACGGCCGCGAGGAGGCCCTGGCCGAGCGGAGCGAAAGGGAGCTTCCGGATGTCTGGGCCAAGATCTCCGCCCCGAAGCCGCGGGCCGGACTGGGATGATCATGTGGGTGGGGGCGGCTGAGCCTCGGGGTACGCTTGAGAGCTGCCCCCTGCCCGCTTCACGAAAGTCGCGTGATGACCGAGTCGGTCTTCCCTCAGCTTGAGGCCCTGCTTCCGCATGTGCAGAAGCCCATCCAGTACGTCGGCGGTGAACTCAACTCCACGGTCAAGGAGTGGGAGAGCTGCGACGTCCGCTGGGCGCTCATGTACCCGGACGCGTACGAAGTCGGGCTGCCCAACCAGGGCGTCATGATCCTCTACGAGGTGCTCAACGAGCGCGAGGGCGTCCTCGCCGAGCGCACCTACAGCGTGTGGCCGGACCTCGAAGAGCTGATGCGCGAGCACAAGGTGCCGCAGTTCACCGTGGACAGCCACCGCCCGGTCTCCGCCTTCGACGTGTTCGGCCTGTCCTTCTCCACGGAGCTGGGCTACACCAACATGCTCACGGCCCTGGACCTCGCCGGCATCCCGCTGGAGGCCCGCAACCGTACGGTCGACCACCCGATCGTCCTCGCGGGCGGCCACGCGGCCTTCAACCCCGAGCCGATCGCGGAGTTCATCGACTGCGCGGTCATCGGTGACGGCGAGCAGGCCGTCCTCGACATGACCGAGATCATCCGCACCTGGAAGGCCGAGGGGCGGCCGGGCGGGCGCGAGGAGGTCCTGCTGCGCCTGGCGAAGACCGGCAACGTCTACGTGCCGGGCTTCTACGACGTCGAGTACCTGCCGGACGGCCGCATCGGCCGCGTCGTGCCCAACCGCTCCGGCGTGCCGTGGCGGGTGTCCAAGCACACCGTCATGGACCTCGACGAGTGGCCGTACCCCAAGCAGCCCCTGGTCCCGCTCGCCGAGACCGTCCACGAGCGCATGTCCGTGGAGATCTTCCGCGGCTGCACCCGCGGCTGCCGTTTCTGCCAGGCCGGCATGATCACGCGCCCCGTGCGGGAGCGAAGCATCACCGGCATCGGCGAGATGGTGGAGCGCGGGCTGAAGGCCACGGGCTTCGAGGAGGTCGGCCTCCTGTCGCTGTCCTCCGCGGACCACACGGAGATCGCCGACATCGCCAAGGGCCTCGCGGACCGCTACACGGACGACAAGGTGGGCCTGTCCCTCCCGTCGACCCGCGTGGACGCCTTCAACGTGGACCTGGCCAACGAGCTGACCCGCAACGGACGCCGCTCCGGCCTGACCTTCGCCCCCGAGGGCGGCTCCGAGCGCATGCGCAAGGTCATCAACAAGATGGTCTCGGAAGAGGACCTGATCCGGACCGTCTCCACGGCGTACGGCAACGGCTGGCGCCAGGTGAAGCTGTACTTCATGTGCGGCCTGCCCACCGAGACCGACGAGGACGTGCTCCAGATCGGCGACATGGCGGTCAACGTCATCGCCAAGGGGCGCGAGGTCTCCGGCCAGAACGACATCCGCTGCACGGTGTCCATCGGCGGCTTCGTGCCGAAGCCGCACACCCCGTTCCAGTGGGCGCCGCAGCTGTCGGCCGAGGAGACGGACGCCCGCCTGGGCAAGCTCCGTGACAAGATCCGCGGCGACAAGAAGTACGGCCGCTCCATCGGCTTCCGCTACCACGACGGCAAGCCGGGCATCGTCGAGGGCCTCCTCTCGCGCGGTGACCGCCGCATCGGCGACGTCATCCGTGCCGTGTACGAGTCGGGCGGCCGCTTCGACGGCTGGCGCGAGCACTTCAGCTACGACCGCTGGATGGAGGCGGCCGAGAAGGCGCTGCCCGCCTACGGCGTGGACGTGGCCTGGTACACGACCCGCGAGCGCACCTACGAGGAGGTCCTGCCCTGGGACCACCTGGACTCCGGTCTCGACAAGGACTGGCTCTGGGAGGACTGGCAGGACGCCCTCGACGAGACCGAGGTCGAGGACTGCCGCTGGACCCCGTGCTTCGACTGCGGCGTCTGCCCCCAGATGGACACCAGCATCCAGATCGGCCCGACCGGCAAGAAGCTGCTGCCGCTGTCGGTCGTGAAGTGACCGGCTCCACCCTCTGACCGACAGGTCGAAGGCCCCCGCCCGCAACGGCCGGGGGCCTTTCCTGTGTCCTTGGGTGCATGAACACCGAGAAGCCGCAGCCCGCCGACGGCGGTGAAGGCTGCCTGGTCGGGGCCCTCCGGATCCCCGTGAAGATCGTGGCGCTGCTGGTCGTACTGCCCGTACGGGTGGTCTGGGACCTGCTCACCGCCCTGGGGCGGCTGCTGTACCGCCACGTACTCGCGCCCGTCCTCACCCACCTCGTGGAACCGCTGCTCCGCGCCCTCGGATGGCTGCTGACCACCCTGGTCAAACTCGTCTTCGTCTGGCCCTGGGCCGGGCTGTGGCGCTACCTCCTGCGACCGGTGGGCTCGTGGCTGTACGTCCACCTCCTCGCCCCGCTCTGCCGGGCTCTCCACACGTACGTGCTCCGTCCGCTGGCCCTGCTGACCTGGCGGTTCGTGCTCGTGCCGGCCGGGCGGGCCGTCATATGGCTGGCCGAAGCGGCCTACCGGTACCTCCTGCGCCCGCTCTACCGGTACGTCCTCGCCCCCCTCGGCCGGGCCCTCGCCTGGGCCTGGCACGTGGCCGGGCTGATCACCGGAGCACTGTGGCGGGCCCTGCGGTGGACGGGCCGGATGCTGATCGCACGGCCCGCCGCGCAGGTGTACCGGTACGTCCTCACACCGGCCGGACATCTCGTGCGCGCCGTGTGGCGGCCGGTCCGGGACAGCGTCCGCGAGGTCCGCGCCGAGGTCCGCCGCGCCCTGTTCGGTACTCCTCCCGTGGAACCGGCGAGGTCACGGGCGCGTACTCTGGGTAGTACGACAGCCGCAGGCAACACGCCCGCCCCCGAGATCTCCCTCCACGAACGGCAGGGGTGAGCCGGAGGCAGGGCGGCGCCGGCCGGCCCCTCAGACGCTCAGGGCGACGCGCGAGCCGCGGAGCCCCGCACAAGGAGAAGAACCACTGGGCAAGCGACAGCCCGAAGGCCCGCCTCCCGCACCGGTGGTGCAGCGCATTCGACTGCGCTACACCAAGCGCGGCCGCCTCCGGTTCACCAGCCACCGCGACTTCCAGCGCGCCTTCGAGCGGGCCCTGCGCCGCGCCGAGGTGCCCATGGCGTACTCGGCCGGATTCACCCCGCACCCGCGCGTCTCGTACGCGAACGCCGCCCCGACCGGGACCGGCAGCGAGGCCGAATACCTCGAGATCGCCCTCGCCGAGCCCCGCGACCCCGAGAAGCTCCGTGAGCTCCTCGACGAGTCGATGCCGACCGGGCTCGACATCATCGACGCCGTCGAGGCCCGCACCTCGGGCCTCGCCGACCGGCTGACCGCCTCCGTGTGGGAGCTGCGCCTGGACGGCGTGGACCCCGAGGAGGCCCAGCGGGCCGTGACGGCCTTCCTCGCCGCCGAGACCGTGGAGGTGCAGCGCCGGACCAAGAACGGCATGCGGACCTTCGACACACGGGGCGCGGTCGTCAGTCTCGAAGCGCTTCCCGCGCAGGCTGATAGGCCGCTGGACAATGCTTGTGCGATACTGCGGCTGGTTGTTCGGCATCTGACACCTGCCGTGCGACCCGACGACGTCCTGTCCGGTCTCCGAGCTGTGGCCGACCTGGCGCCGCCGGTCCCCTCAGCGGTGACCAGGCTGGCGCAGGGGCTCTTCGACGAGGAGTCCGGCACGGTGACCGACCCGCTCGCGCCCGACCGCGAGGCCGACACGGCCGCCCCACCCACGGCCGCCGTAGCGGCCGACGCGAAGGCGCCGGAAGGTCCCGCCGCGTAAGGAACGCCGTCGTCGCGCAGCCCTGGTACTCGGGAGCCACCTGGGTCGGGCCGCGCACTGACCTGAAGACTTCCGCCAGGCCGTACGGACAACACGTACGGAACCGGCGGCCATGGACTACAGCTCCCGTGTGGCGAACGCGCCCCGGAGGCCGGTTCCGCGCTCATTACGCGGAGCCGAGCCGGACCGGAAGTCAGCCGCGGCGCCCGGGAGCGTGACGGGAGAACCGCCCGCAATGCTCAACAACGAAAATGACATCACCCCTGCTGGTAGCGCCGACAGCGGCAGCCCCAGCGACAACCTGCCGCCGCGCCGTCGCCGCCGGGCCGCTTCCCGGCCCGCGGGTCCGCCCGGTGGAGCCGTCGCGGAGACGACCCCGGTGACGGAGGCCGCCCCGGCCGCCCCCGCCGAAGAGGCCGCTCCGTCCGCCGCCCCGGCTCGTCCCCGCCGCCGCGCGACCCGCGCCGTGGCCGCTCCGGTCACTCCGGCCGCCGAGTCCGCCGCCGCGGCACCGGCCCCGGCCGCCGAGCCCGCCGTCCCCGTGACCGAGGAGCCCACCGCTCCCGCGCCGCGGACCCGCCGCCGTGCCACCCGCGCCGTCGCCGCCCCGGAGGTTCCCGCCGCCGAGGCCGCCCCGGTGGTCGAGGAGGAGGCTCCGGCCGCTCCGGCGCCGCGTGCCCGTCGTCGTGCGACCCGCGCTGTCGCCGCTCCGGCCGCCGAGGCCGCTGCTGTGGTGGAGGCTCCGGCCGCCGAGCCCGCGCCCGTCGTCGAGGAGGAGGCTCCGGCCGCTCCCGCGCCGCGTGCCCGTCGTCGTGCCACCCGCGCCGTGACCGCTCCGGCCGCCGAGACGGCCGCCGTGGTGGAGGCTCCGGCCGCCGAGGCCGCCCCGGTGGTCGAGGAGGAGGCTCCGGCCGCTCCGGCGCCGCGTGCCCGTCGTCGTGCGACCCGCGCCGTGACCGCTCCGGCCGCCGAGGCCGCTGCTGTGGTGGAGGCTCCGGCCGCCGAGCCCGCGCCCGTAGTCGAGGAGGCCCCCAAGGCCGCCCGCTCCGTGACCGTCGCCGACGCCGTGGACTCGCCCAAGCGCGGCGGCCGCCGCCGCGCCACCCGCTCCGCGGCCCCGGCCGCCCCCTCGCAGCCGGCCGCCCAGCCCGCCGAGAGCGCCGAGCCCGCGGCCCCGGCCCGCGCCCGCCGCGCCGCGCGTCCCGCCGTGGCCGTCTTCCAGGCCCCGGTCTTCGCCGAGCCGATGTTCCAGACCCCCGAGACCGCCGCCATGGCCGCCGCGGCCGCCCGCGCCGCCGCCCCGGTTGAAGAGGTCGAGGAGGAGGAGACGGAGCTCGAGGCCGAGGTCGCCCCGGCCCCCGCCGCGCAGCCCGCCGGCCGCCGCCGTCGCCGTGGGCGCGGCGCCGCCGAGTCCGCTCCGGCGGCCGAGTCCGCCCCGGTCTCCCTTCCCGAGGTGCTCGCGGAGGAGGAGCCGGAGGCCGAGGCCGCCGAGCTCGACGAGGAGTCCGCCGAGTTCGAAGACGGCGACGAGTCGGGCGAGCGCCCGTCGCGCCGTCGCCGTCGTGGTGGCCGTCGCCGCCGCCGTGGCGAGTCCGCCGACCTCGACGAGTCCGCCGAGGAGGAGGCCGAGACCGCCGAGCAGGACACCGCCGAGCAGGAGGGCGAGGAGGACGAGGACGAGGAGGCCGACGAGGCCCTTGGTTCCAGCTCCAGCCGTCGCCGCCGCCGTCGCCGCCGCCGCAGCGGTGAGGGCTCGGCCGACGCCGCCGAAGCGGGCGACGAGGACGGTGTGCGTACCGTCGTCAAGGTCCGCGAGCCGCGCCCGGCGCGCGAGAAGCCCGAGCCGTCCGACGAGGTCCAGTCCATCAAGGGCTCGACCCGCCTGGAGGCGAAGAAGCAGCGCCGCCGCGAGGGCCGCGAGCAGGGCCGCCGCCGCGTGCCGATCATCACCGAGGCCGAGTTCCTGGCCCGCCGTGAGGCCGTCGAGCGCGTCATGGTCGTCCGCCAGGCCGGCGAGCGCACCCAGATCGGCGTCCTCGAGGACAACGTGCTCGTCGAGCACTACGTCAACAAGGAAGAAGCCACCTCGTACGTCGGCAACGTCTACCTGGGCAAGGTCCAGAACGTGCTGCCGTCGATGGAGGCCGCCTTCATCGACATCGGCAAGGGCCGCAACGCCGTCCTGTACGCCGGTGAGGTCAACTTCGAGGCGCTCGGCATGGCCAACGGGCCGCGCCGCATCGAGTCCGCCCTCAAGTCCGGCCAGTCGGTCCTCGTGCAGGTCACCAAGGACCCGATCGGCCACAAGGGTGCGCGCCTGACCAGCCAGGTCTCGCTGCCCGGCCGCTACCTGGTCTACGTGCCCGAGGGCTCGATGACCGGCATCAGCCGCAAGCTGCCCGACACCGAGCGCGCGCGCCTGAAGACCATCCTGAAGAAGATCGTCCCCGAGGACGCGGGCGTCATCGTGCGCACCGCCGCCGAGGGCGCGAGCGAGGACGAGCTGCGCCGCGACGTCGAGCGTCTGCAGGCCCAGTGGGAGGACATCCAGAAGAAGTCGAAGCAGATCTCGACCTCTTCGCCGAGCCTGCTGTACGGCGAGCCGGACATGACCGTCCGCGTGGTGCGCGACATCTTCAATGAGGACTTCTCGAAGGTCATCGTCAGCGGCGACGGCGCCTGGGAGACCATCCACGGCTACGTGAACCACGTGGCCCCGGACCTGGCCGACCGGCTGTCCCGCTGGACCTCCGAGGTCGACGTCTTCGCGACGTACCGGATCGACGAGCAGCTCGCCAAGGCGCTCGACCGCAAGGTGTGGCTGCCCTCGGGCGGCTCGCTTGTGATCGACAAGACCGAGGCGATGATCGTCATCGACGTCAACACCGGCAAGTTCACCGGTCAGGGCGGCAACTTGGAGGAGACCGTCACCAGGAACAACCTGGAGGCGGCCGAGGAGATCGTGCGCCAGCTGCGGCTGCGCGACCTGGGCGGCATCGTCGTCATCGACTTCATCGACATGGTCCTGGAGTCCAACCGCGACCTGGTCCTGCGGCGCATGCTGGAGTGCCTGGGCCGCGACCGTACGAAGCACCAGGTGGCCGAGGTCACCTCGCTGGGCCTGGTCCAGATGACCCGCAAGCGGGTGGGCCAGGGCCTGCTGGAGTCCTTCTCCGAGACCTGTGTCCACTGCAACGGCCGCGGTGTCATCGTGCACATGGAGACGCCGACCGTGGTCGGCGGCGGTGGCAACGGCAAGCGCTCCAAGCGCCGCGGTGGCCGCGGCGAGTTCGACCAGCACGACCACGAGGTCGAGACGGTCGAGACGGAGGGCTTTGAGACCGAGGCCGAGGTGGCCGCCGAGGCCGCCGCGCCGCGGGCCCTGCCCGAGCCGGAGTTCGTCGCGGACGAGGAGCTCTACGGCAGCCCGGCCGAGGCCGAGGCCGCCGTCAGCGGCCGTCGCAACCGGCGCCGTGCCACCCGCAAGGCCACCGCTCCGGCGGGCGCCCCGCGCGGTGCGGTCGCCCCGGCGCAGGCACCGGCCCCGGTGACCGAGGTCGTCGCCGAGCCCGTGTCCGAGCCGGCCGACACCGTCCTGGAGCCGGCCGCCGAGGTCGTCGACGAGGCCGTCGAGGCTGCGGAAACGGCCCCGGCCGCCCCGGTCGAGGAGGCCGCGCCGAAGGGCCGTACCCGTCGCCGCGCGACCCGTAAGGCCACCGCCCCGGCGGGCGCCCCGGCCCCCGCGGCCGAGGTGGCCCCGGAGCCGGAGCCGGTCGTGGTGCCCGAGCCCGAGCCGGTCGTCGCGACCGAGCCCGAGCCCGCGGTCGTCGCCGAGGTCGTAGAGGCCCCCGTCGTGGAGGCCGCACCGGCCCGTCCGCGCCGCCGTGCCACCCGTAAGGCCACCGCACCCGCCGGGTCCCCGGCAGGCGCGGCAGAGGCCGCCGTGGTGGTCGTCGAGGCCGCTCCGGTGACCGAGACCGCGGCGCCCGCCGAGGAAGCCGCACCGGCCGAGGAGGCCGCCCCGGCCAAGAAGGCCGCCAAGAAGGCTCCGGCCAAGAAGGCGACCACGGCGAAGAAGGCCCCGGCCAAGAAGGCGGCGGCCGCCAAGAAGACCGTGGCCAAGAAGGCGGCCACGACCAAGAAGACCGCGGCGAAGCGGGCGACGAAGAAGACCGCGGCGGCGGAGCAGCAGACGCTCCCGTCCGTCTCGGCTCCGACCGACGCCTGATCCACCGCTGAGTGACTCATTGCCCGTGGGCCCCGCCGCTCGGCGGGGCCCACGGGCGCACGGGGCCCGGTTTGACCCTCCGGAACCGGGCCCGTAACCTAGACCGTCGGCGTGTCTCTGTGCGCGCCGCGCTCCTGAGCACCTTCCTCACGTTCCGAACGCGCAAGCGTCGTGCGAGAGAGGCCGCTCGTCCAATCCGGATCGGTGCGGGACCGTCTTCGAGACGGCGCCTGCCTGAGCGGCTGGCTTCAGGAGCATCCGTCCCGAGTGAGAGAGAGATCCGCGTGTACGCCATCGTGCGCAGCGGTGGTCGCCAGCACAAGGTTGCTGTCGGCGACATCGTTGAGGTTGACAAGATTCCCACTGCCAAGGTTGGCGACACGGTCGAGCTCTCGACCCTGCTCGTTGTCGACGGCGAAGCCGTGACCAGCGACCCGTGGGTCCTGGCCGGCATCAAGGTCACGGCCGAGATTGTGGACCACCACAAGGGCGCCAAGATCGACATCCTGCGCTACAAGAACAAGACCGGCTACCGCCGTCGCCAGGGTCACCGCCAGCAGTACACGGCGATCAAGGTCACCGGTATCCCCGCGGCTGCGAAGTAAGAGGGACTGAGACATGGCACACAAGAAGGGCGCATCGTCCACCCGGAACGGGCGCGACTCCAATGCCCAGCGGCTCGGCGTGAAGCGCTTCGGCGGTCAGGTCGTTTCCGCTGGTGAGATCCTCGTCCGCCAGCGCGGCACCCACTTCCACCCGGGTTCGGGTGTCGGTCGTGGTGGCGACGACACGCTGTTCGCGCTGCTGGCCGGTTCGGTCCAGTTCGGCACGCACCGTGGCCGCAAGGTCGTCAACATCGTTCCGGCCGCCTGATCCAGCTTCGGCTGATCAAGCGTTCGTAACTTCCCGAGGGCGGATCTCAGCTCTTTCCGGCGCAAGCCGGGAAGAGAGGTCCGCCCTCGGCGCGTTGTCACATAGACACGTTTAATGGGCGGCAAGGCCTGCCCGGGACATTCCCGCATGTATCTGGAGGAACAACCATGACCACCTTCGTGGACCGCGTCGAGCTGCACGTCGCCGCGGGTAACGGGGGCCACGGCTGCGCCTCCGTTCACCGGGAGAAGTTCAAGCCGCTCGGCGGCCCCGACGGCGGAAACGGCGGCCGTGGCGGCGACGTCATCCTGGTGGTGGAGCAGGCGATCACGACCCTGCTGGACTACCACCACAGCCCCCACCGCAAGGCCACCAACGGCAAGCCCGGCGAGGGCGGCAACCGCTCCGGCAAGGACGGCCAGGACCTGATCCTGCCCGTTCCGGACGGCACCGTCGTCCTCGACAAGGAGGGCAACGTCCTCGCCGACCTCGTCGGCCAGGGCACCACCTACGTCGCCGCCGAGGGCGGCCGCGGCGGCCTCGGCAACGCCGCGCTCTCCTCCGCCCGCCGCAAGGCCCCCGGCTTCGCGCTCCTCGGCGTCCCCGGCACCACCGGCGACATCGTCCTGGAGCTCAAGACCGTCGCCGACGTGGCGCTGGTCGGTTTCCCGAGCGCGGGCAAGTCCTCGCTGATCTCGGTGCTCTCCTCCGCCAAGCCGAAGATCGCGGACTACCCCTTCACCACCCTCGTCCCGAACCTGGGCGTCGTCACGGCCGGCTCGACCGTCTACACGATCGCCGACGTCCCGGGCCTGATCCCGGGCGCCAGCCAGGGCAGGGGCCTCGGCCTGGAGTTCCTGCGCCACGTCGAGCGCTGCTCGGTGCTGGTGCACGTCCTGGACACCGCCACGCTGGAGTCCGACCGCGACCCGATCGCCGACCTCGACGTCATCGAGGAGGAGCTCAAGCTCTACGGCGGCGGCCTGGAGAAGCGTCCGCGTCTCGTCGTCCTCAACAAGGTCGACATCCCGGACGGCCAGGAGCTCGCCGACATGGTCCGCCCGGACCTGGAGGCCCGCGGCTACAAGGTCTTCGAGGTCTCCGCGGTCGCCCGTACGGGTCTGAAGGAGCTCTCCTTCTTCCTCGCCGAGGTCATCGCCAAGGCCCGTTCCCGCAAGCCGAAGGAGGAGGCGACCCGTATCGTCATCCGCCCGAAGGCCGTGGACGACTCCGGCTTCACCGTCACCTACGACGAGGTCGAAGACGTCTACAACGTGCGCGGTGAGAAGCCGGAGCGCTGGGTGCGCCAGACCGACTTCAACAACGACGAGGCCGTCGGCTACCTCGCCGACCGCCTCAACCGCCTCGGCGTCGAGGAAGCCCTCAGGAAGGCCGGCGCCCGCGCCGGTGACGGCGTGGCCATCGGTTCCGACGAGAACGCTGTCGTCTTCGACTGGGAGCCGACCATGATGGCCGGAGCCGAGATGCTGGGCCGCCGTGGCGAGGACCACCGTCTGGAGGCTCCGCGCCCGGCCACGACCCGCCGCAAGGAGAAGGACGCCAAGCGCGGGGACTCGGCGCAGCAGGAGTACGACGAATTCCGGCCGTTCTGATCCCCTTCCGAGGGACTTGCACCCGGAAGGTTTGAAGGCGCCTTTATGTCGGTCGCCTAGGATCTTCCGGGTGAACAGCAGCAACCTCCCCACGGTTTCCGTCGTGGTCATCGCGTACAACGACGCCGGGCTCGTGGGCGAGGCCGTCTCCTCGGCCCTCGCCCAGGGCCCGGTGGTCGCCGAGGTCATCGCGGTGAACGACGCCTCGTCCGACGGCACCGCGCGGGTGCTGGACGAACTGGCGGCCGTCCACCCCCGCCTCAAGGTCGTGCACCGGACGGAGAACAGCGGGGGGTGCGGCACCCCGCGCAACGACGGGATCGCGGCCGCGTCCGGCCGGTACGTCCTCTTCCTGGACAGCGACGACATCCTGCCACCGGGGGCCGCCGACGCCCTCGTGCGCACCGCCGAGGAGCACAGCGCCCCGGTCACCGTCGGCGCTGCGGTACGGCGCGAGCTGCCCCAGCAGCACGACATCCCGTGGATGCCCGGACTCCACACGCCCGGCGAGGTGATCGAGCGGCCGGCGGACCGGCCCGAACTCGTCCGGGACACCCTCTGCGTCAACAAGCTGTACGCACGCTCCTTCCTGGAGGAGCACGGCCTGCGCTTCCCCGACGGCCGGTTCATCTACGAGGACTTCGTCTTCACCGCCCGCGTGCTCGCCGCGGCCCCCCGCATCGCGGTCACCGGCGAGCTCGTCTACGTCTGGCACGTGCGCCGCGCCGCCGCCCAGGTGTCGATCTCCCTGGACCGCAAGGACGTCGGGAACTGGCGCGCCCGCATCGAGGCCCACCGCACGGCCGCCGGGATCCTCGCCGAGGCCTCCCCGGAGCTGGGCAGCGCCTGCCGGGTGAAGTTCCTGGAGTACGACCTGCGCATGTACCTGCGCGAGCTCGGCCGGGACCCCGAGTACCAGGCCGCCTGGTGGACCCTGACCCGCGCGTACGTCGGCACCTTCCCCGAGGCCGACATCGAGTCCGCCGCCGCCCACGCCCGCTGGATCGTGTCGGTGCTGCGCGCCACCGCGACCCCGCCCGCCGACGTCGAGCGGCTCTCCCGGCTGGCCGCCGAACCGCCGCGGCTGCTGCCCCCGTACGCGACCGGCCCCACCGGCGCGCCGGTGTGGAGCGAGGAGCTCCCGGTCGAGCTCGCGGACCTGCGCGGGCTGCCGATCGCCGAACTGCCCGTCACCGTCGACGCCGAACCGGCCGGCCGGGGCGCCGTCCGGATCCGCCTGCACGACCTGTACGGGCGCCTCGCCGAGGCCGGGCCCGTCACCGCGCAGCTGAGCTTCCTGCCCCGTGCGGGCGGCCCGCCCGTCCTCGCGCAGCCCGTCGAGCTGCATCCCGACCGCAGCGGCGGCTGGATCGCCGTCCTGCCGTTCCGCCTCGCCGATCTGGCCGTCACGGGCCGCCGCCAGGGGCTGCGCCGGATGCAGGCGTGGAACGTCGGGGTGGGCGTGCAGTGCGCCGACGGGAGCTCGGTGTTCACCTCCCTGCGCCCCCGGGGCCGGCTGCTCCGCCGTCAGGCGCTGCCCAGCAGCCGGTACGGTGTTCTGCTGGCGCAGCCCTACCGGACGGGGTCCGGCGCCCTCGCGCTGCGCCTCGCGCCGGGCGCCGAGGGCGCGCTGTACCTCGTACGCAACCGCCTCCACCGGGCCCGGGCAGGCCGCGGGGCGCGCTGAACCCGAAGTCGGACAGGACCAAGGAGAGACACACATGACGTTTCTGATCACCGGTGGCGCCGGATACATCGGCGCGCACGTCGTCCGCGCGATGGTGCTCGCGGGGGAGCAGGTCGTCGTCCTCGACGACCTCTCCACGGGCAACGAGGACCGCATCCCGGAGGGTGTCCCGCTGGTGGTCGGCTCCGTCCTGGACCGGCTGGTGCTGGACGAGGTCATCCGCAAGCACAAGATCACCGGCGTGGTGCACCTCGCGGGCAAGAAGCAGGTCGGCGAGTCCGTCGAGAAGCCGCTGTACTACTACCACGAGAACGTGCAGGGCATCACCGTCCTGCTCCAGGCCGTGGCCGACGCGGGCATCCGCAACTTCCTCTTCTCCTCCTCCGCCTCCGTCTACGGCATGCCCGACGTGGACCTGGTCACCGAGGACACCCCGTGTGCGCCGCTGAGCCCCTACGGCGAGACCAAGCTGGCCGGTGAGTGGCTGGTGCGCTCCGCGGGCAGGGCGCACGGCATCTCCACCGCCTGCCTGCGCTACTTCAACGTCGCGGGCGCCGCGACCCCCGAGCTCGCCGACACCGGGGTCTTCAACCTGGTCCCGATGGTCTTCGAGCGCTACGACGCCGGCCAGGGCGCCAAGATCTTCGGCGACGACTACCCGACCCCGGACGGCACCTGCATCCGCGACTACATCCACGTCGAGGACCTCGCGGAGGCCCACGTGGCGGCCGCCCGCAAGCTCGCCGAGTGGGCGGCGGCCGGCGACTACAAGGACCTCACGGTCAACATCGGTCGCGGTGAGGGCGTCTCCGTCGCCGAGATGGTCGAGCTCCTGAACAAGAACACCGGGCACGACATCGCCCCCGTGATCAGCCCGCGCCGCCCCGGCGACCCGGCGAAGGTCGTGGCCTCGGCCGACCGGATCACCAGCGAGCTGGGCTGGAAGGCCCGGCACGGCGTCCGCGAGATGGTCACCTCCGCCTGGGCGGGCTGGGAGGCCAACAAGGTGGCGTCCAAGGACGTCCACCGGGACGTCCACAAGCCCTGACCCGTCGACGAAGCAGCCCGCCCCGGAGACCTCCGGGGCGGGCTGCTTCGCGTTCGTGCCGTGAGCGGTGCGGTCAGCGCTCCAGGAAGGAGAACAGCGCTTCCCACCGGTCGGTGATCTCGGCGCTGGAGTAACGCTGCACCGAACGGAAGGCGTTGTCCCCGAGCCGGTCGCGCAGCTCACGGTCGGACATCAGCACGCGCAGGTGCCCGGCCAGCTCCATCGTGTTGCCCAGCCGGGCCAGCAGCCCGTCCTCGCCGTGGTCGACGATCTCCCGGACGCCCGGTGCGCAGTCGAAGGCGGCCGCCGGCACGCCCGCGGCCATCGCCTCCAGCAGCGTGATCGGGAATCCCTCGGCCCGTGAGGCCTGGGCGAAGACCGAGGCCCCGCGCAGCGCGCCCAGCACGTCGTCCGTGCTGCCCATCCACTCCACGGAGTCGTCCAGGCCCAGGGAGGTGCAGTGCGCCTTCAGCGTCGCCTCCTCCATGCCCGCCCCGTAGATCCGCAGGGTCCAGTCGGGGTGGTGCGGTGCGACGTCCGCCCACGTGTCGAGCAGCAGGTCGACGCCCTTCTCGAAGGCGAGGCGGCCGACGGACGCCACGACCTTCTCCGTGCGCGGAGCGGGGGTGCCGGGCATGAAGGGCAGCGGGTTCGGCATGCTGCCCACGTTCTCCATGCCGGAGCGGATCCACAGGTCCGCGTCCTCGGCGGTCAGCACCAGCAGCCGGTCGACCTGCGGGTAGAAGCGGCGCACCCGCTCTCCGCGGGTGGACTTCTGGCTGGCCTCGAACGACTCGTGGCTCATCCCGATGACGCTGTGGCCCTTGGTGTCGGCGAGCGCCACCCACTCCATCGCCCAGATCTGGGTGACGATGACGACACCGCCCGGCCGGGCCGCCCGCAGCAGCTCGCTCAGCTGCTCGGCCTTGACCCGCATCTGCGCCCGCCGGGCCGCCTGACGGCGCCGCTCGGGTGCGTTCAGCCGGCCCTTGATCCCGCGCAGCCGGCGTGCCGACGGCGGGTGTGCGTCGTAGAGCGTGGTCATCTCGTACGGCAGGCCCTGCGGCAGCTTCTGCCGGATCTCGTCGGCGACCGGCGCGATGCCCACGATGTGCACCCGGTGGCCGCGGTCGGTGAACTGCCGGGCCATCTGGTGCGACCAGGTGGTCACACCGCCGATCTCGTCGACGTTGTTGGAGACGATGAAGATGTCACGGCCGCCCGGGGTGGCGGTCTGCTGGCTCACTTGCCGCTCCTGGTGAAGAACTTCTCTACGATCTGGCGGGCCGCGTCCCCGCGGTCGTACTCGCCGAACTCGGCGAGGAAACGCTGCCGCGCCTGGGCGTACTTGACGTCCGCCTCCTCGAAGGCGGCGAGCGCCTGGAGGAGTTCGTCCTCCGTCGCCACCACCGGCCCCGGAGCCTTCTCCTTCAGGTCGAAGTAGGTGCCGCGGATGTCCGTGGCGTACTTCTCGTAGTCGTACGCGAAGAACAGCATCGGCCGGTCCAGGACCGCGTAGTCGAACATCACGGACGAGTAGTCGGTGATCAGACCGTCGGCCAGGGCCAGCAGCGGGGTGATGTCGTGGTGCCGGGACACGTCGATGACGCGGCCCGCGACGGACGGCGGCAGCGAGACGCTGTTGAGGTAGTGGGTCCGCACCAGCAGCGTGAACCGGTCGCCGAGCCGGTCGGCGAACTCCTCCACGTCGAAGGGGAAGGTGAAGCCCTCCACCGCACCGTCCGCGCCCGCCCGGAAGGTCGGCGCGTACAGCAGCACCTTCTTGTCCGGGTCGATGCCGAGCTCGCCCGCGAGCGGGCCGCGGACCCGCTCACCGCTCTGCGCCTCTTCCCGCTGCGCCTCGACCAGGGCGTCGTTGCGCGGGTAGCCCGTGCGCAGCAGCACCTCGTCGCGCAGCCGGAAGCCCTTGGCGAGCGTGCGGGTGTCGTGCTCGGAGCGGATCAGGAAGTGGTCGAAGCGGTCGACGGCCGCCTGGAAGCGCGCTTGCCCCGCCCGGCCCTGGGCCTTGGTCCGGGGCTCGTGGAAGCCCATGCGCTTGAGCGCCGAGCCGTGCCAGGTCTGGATGTACGTGGTCCCCGGGCGCTTGGCCAGCGCCAGCGGGAAGCCCTGGTTGTCGACCCAGTACTCGGCCTGGGCCAGAGCGCGCAGGTACGGCCAGCTCCAGCGCTTGACCAGGGTGGCCTCCTTGGGAAAGCCGGTGGGCTTGGAGCCCGCATACGACCAGATCGCCTCGAACGGGGCGCCCTGGCGCACCAGCTCCTCGTAGATCGCCTTGGGGCTGTCGCTGTACTGCTTGCCCATGTGGCTCTCGAAGACGACCGTGCCCTTCTTGATCGGCAGCTTCGAGAAGACCTCGTGGTAGAGCTTCACCTTCTGCTCGCCGGAGCCGATGTTCCGGCGGGCCCGCAGTGCCTTGCGCAGGCCCCGCTTGACCACGCCGGCCGCCTTGCCCTGTATGGCGTTGTTGATCAGCGACTGGGTGCGGACGGCGGCGGCGCCCTCGGCGCTCAGCACGTAGCTGAGGTTGCCCTTCTTGGTCATCTCGGGCCCGAAGCGGTCCGAGACCAGCCGGGTCAGCCGCGGGCGCACGCGCAGCCGGGTGGCCGAGTCCAGGTCGACGCCGCCGACCGAGACGCGGGTGGTGATCCGTTCGCCGCCGGCGGTGAGCTTGAGGCGGACGTCCCAGACGGCGTCGATGATGCCGAGCGGGCGGACGGTGTTCGCGACGTCGGCGGTGACGGTCCACTCAATCGTGTCACCGGCGTGGCGCACGGTTGCCACCGGGAAGCTGAAGGACCGTACACCGATCTGCCGACGTGCCCGGAACTCGAGCGAGGCCTTCAGGTCGGCGTCGTCCGGGATCCGGCCCAGCGGGTTCACGACGGAGCCGGACAGCGTGACCGTGCCGCGGCCGTCGTCCTCGTAGGAGGTGAGGCGGTTGCCCACGGTGAGGGAGTTGAGCGGGGTGGTGTGGAAGGCCTGCTCGGTGACGTCCAGTATCCGGCGGGCCTCGGCACCGTCCGGTCCGTCGATGTGCTGCGCGCACCAGTAGACGCGGCCGTCACGCTCGGCGAGCGGGGAGGTGAGCCGGCCCTTGTTGGTCATGGCGTCGGCGGCGGGGAGCAGGTTGTCCCAGTCCTCCTTGCCCAGCAGGTACGCGCAGATCGCCTGGAGGTACGTGACGTTCTCGTACGCGGCCGGGTCGATCCCCGCGAGGTAGCCGTTGGCGAGGCGGGCGAACTCCTGGCGGTACTCGTCGCTCAGCAGCGGCAGGTCGCGCAGGTGCAGCACCAGGTCGTGCTTGAGGAACTTGGCGTCCTTCGCGGACTTGATGTCCGTGTGTCCCTTGGCCGCCAGCAGACGGTCGACGCGGCGGTGGATCTCCATCCGGTGGACGAAGTTCGCGATCTCGTGGCGCCGGTTGCTGATCGACTTGGCCGCGGCCTTCTCGACCACGTTCCAGAAGTAGACGTGGTTCGGGATCAGTGTGATGCGGCGGGCCGCCACGTAGGCCTGCGCGGAGAACAGCAGGTCCTCGTAGTGGATCCCGACCGGGAACTCCAGGCCCTGCTCCAGCAGGAACTCGCGCCGGTAGCACTTGTTCGTGGAGAGGGTGTCGTAGACCAGCAGGTCGGGGTACTCGGTGATCGATTCCAGCGTGCGCGTGCGCGAGTAGATCCAGGGGTACCACTCGGTGGTCTTGCCCCACCGGTTGTCGAGGTGCACGCGTACGCACATGCCCGAGACCAGGTCGGAGCCGGTCCGCTCGGCGGCGTCCAGCATGTTCCGGCACGCGTTGCGCTCCAGGACGTCGTCGCTGTCGAGGAACATCACGTACGTTCCGGTGGCCTGCTGGATGCCGTGGTTGCGCGGCGCACCGCAGCCGCCGCTGTTCTCCGGCAGCTGGAAGGCACGCACTCTCCCCGGGTGCGCGGACTCCAGTTCCTGGGCGACCGCGTACGAGCGGTCCTTGCTGCAGTCGTCGACGATCACGACTTCGACACTGTGCAGGGTCTGGTCCAGAACCGACCGGACTGCTGTCGGCAGACGCTCTGCGTCGTTGTAGACGATGACGACCACGGAGACGTCGGGCACGTGCACCTCGATCCCTTCGTTTCGTTACGTTGAGCTGATTCCGCTTATCTCGTCAAAGCTACCGTGTGCCGCCCTCGACTCCCGCAGCCCGACTCCCCTGAGACCCTCGCCGTGCATACTTCTAAGGAAGAGGTGAGAGGCGGGTCCGGTCGCCGACAATCACCCGTTCGGACCCAGCAGGAAGTGTTCATGACCAAGCTGTCCGTAGTTGTCCCTTGCTACAACGAAGAAGCCGTCATCGACAGCTTCGACGTGGAGATCCGAAGGGTCCTGGACGCCCTCCCCGTCGAGTACGAGCTCTGCTACGTCGACGACGGAAGCCGCGACGGCACCCTCGACAAGCTCCGGAAGATCGCCGCGGAGTACGGCGACCAGACCCGCTACGTCTCCTTCAGCCGCAATTTCGGCAAGGAGGCCGGCATGCTCGCCGGCCTGCGCGAGGCCACCGGCGACGCCGTAGTGATCATGGACGCGGACCTCCAGCACCCGCCGGAACTCATCGCGACCATGCTGGAGCACTACCGGCAGGGACACGACCAGATCATCGCCCGCCGCACGCGCGAGGGTGACAAAAAACTCCGTTCCGCCCTCAGCAGCCTCTACTACCGCGGCGTCAACCGCTGGGTCGACGTGGAGCTCACCGACGGCGTCGGCGACTTCCGCATGCTCTCGCGCCCGGCCGTGGACGCGCTGCTGTCGCTGCCCGAGTACAACCGCTTCTCCAAGGGCCTGTTCTCGTGGATCGGCTTCGACACCGTCCACTTCGACTACCGCAACGCGCAGCGCGAGGCCGGCGAGACGAAGTGGAAGTTCGGCTCCCTGCTGAACTACGGCATGGACGGCCTGATCTCCTTCAACAACAGGCCGCTGCGGATCGGGATCTGGTTCGGCGTGTCGCTGGTCGCCCTGACCGGTCTGTACGCGCTGTGGATCACGATCATGGCCATCACCAACGGCGTCGAGTCCCCGGGATACGTCACGCTTGTGGCCATCATCACGGGCCTGGGCGGCGTACAGCTGATCATGCTGGGCCTGATCGGCGAGTACATCGGCCGCATCTACTACGAGACCAAGCGCAGGCCGCACTTCCTGGTGAAGGAGTCGCACGGAGCGCAGCCGCTCCCGCGGACCGAGCGGACCGCGCAGGCCGCGCAGGCCGCGCAGGCCGCCGAGCCGACGATCGTGGAGCGCAGCGCCCGATGAGCCGCAGGGACCAGCTCGGCCAGATCTTCCGCTTCGCCCTCGTGGGCGGGGTCAACACCGGCACCTTCTTCGGCATCTACCTGCTCCTGCACCCGTGGATGCCGTACTTCGCCGCCTACTCGCTCGCCTTCGTGCTGGCGATGGTCGGCTCGTTCTTCATGAACACCTACTTCACCTACCGGACCCGGCCGACCTGGAAGAAGTTCCTCCTCTTCCCGCTGACGAACGTCACCAACTACGTCATCCAGTCCGCCGGCCTCTACGCGCTGGTGACCTGGGCCGGAATGGACACCCGGATCGCCCCGCTGGTCGCGGCGGTCGTCGCCATCCCGTTCACCTTCCTCCTCTCCCGCAAGATCCTCGTCCCGGGCGCGGCCCGGGCCGAGGAGGCCCAGCACCTGGAAGAGGGGGCCTCGTCCAGGGTCTGAAACCGCCGAGCAGCCCCGCGCGCCCACCCCGTAGATTGAGGCGGCAGGCTTTTTGGGCACCAGGGGCAAGGGGACAGACGTGTCAGCGGCTAGGCAAGGTGTCGTGGACGCCCGCAGGATCGTGGTCAAGGTCGGCTCCTCCTCCCTGACCACGGCGGCCGGCGGACTCGACGCCGACCGGGTGGACGCACTGGTCGACGTCCTTGCCAAGGCCCGCAGCGGAGGCGAGAAGGAGATCGTGCTCGTCTCCAGCGGAGCCATCGCCGCCGGACTCTCCCCGCTGGGCCTGCGCCGCCGCCCCAAGGACCTGGCCCGGCAGCAGGCCGCCGCGAGCGTCGGGCAGGGGCTGCTCGTCGCCCGCTACACCGCCTCCTTCGCCCGGTACGGCGTCCGCGTCGGCCAGGTGCTCCTCACCACGGACGACACCAGCCGCCGCGCCCACTACCGCAACGCCTACCGCACGCTCGACCAGCTGCTCGCCATGGGCGCCCTCCCCGTCGTCAACGAGAACGACACCGTCGCCACGGACGAGATCCGCTTCGGCGACAACGACCGGCTGGCGGCCCTCGTCGCCCACCTCGTCCGCGCGGACCTCCTCGTCCTCCTCTCGGACGTGGACGGCCTCTACGACGGCGACCCCTCCCAGCCCGGCACCACCCGCATCGAAGAGGTCCGCGGGCCCGAGGACATCGCACACGTCACCATCGGCAGCGCCGGCAAGGCGGGCGTGGGCACCGGCGGCATGGTCACCAAGGTCGAGGCGGCCCGGATCGCGGCCGCCGCCGGGATCCCCGTGGTGCTGACCTCCGCGAGCCAGGCCGCCGACGCCCTCGCCGGGCGGGGGACCGGCACGCTGTTCCACTCCACCGGGCGCCGCTCGGCGGACCGGCTGCTCTGGCTCCAGCACGCCTCGACCCCGCAGGGGCACCTGGTCCTGGACGACGGCGCCGTCCGCGCGGTCACCGAGCGCGGCAGCTCGCTGCTGCCCGCGGGCATCGCGGCGGTCGAGGGCGACTTCGTCGCCGGGGACCCGGTGGAACTGAGGTCCGCGGACGGCCGGGCCGTCGCCCGGGGCCTGGTCAACTTCGACGCGAAGGAGCTTCCGCAGCTCCTGGGCCGCTCCACTCGCGAGCTCGCGCGGGAACTCGGACCCGCGTACGAGCGGGAGGTCGTCCACCGGGACGATCTGGTCCTGCTGGAGGGCTGAGGTTCGGCAAAAGCTCAGCGCGGCGGCTCGTGGACTGGTCAACTGTGAAGGGCGGGCGGACCCCGCGTGGCGGAGACAGGAGGCGGCTGGTGAGACGAGCGCTGACCAGCGTCGGCACGGGGGACGGTGACGGCGGCGGTGGCGGGGAGGAGCAGGATCACGCATCGCGCCTGTGGCACGTGACCCTGAGCGTCTCCGGCAAGCCGGCCCCGCTGTCCGAGGTCCGGCGCGGACTGGAACAACTGGCCCACGACCACCCGTTCCTGCTCACCAGCCGGTACGCCGACGACCACGCGGAGATCCGGTACTGGGAAGAGGCCCGCGACCTCCACGACGCGGCGGCCGTCGCCCTGCGCCTGTGGGGCGAACACCGCTCCTCGGCGCAGCTCCCGCCCTGGGAGATCGTCGGCCTGGAAGTCATCGACCGCGCCACCTACCACCAACGCGTGGCCGAGGGCTACGGCCCACCCCCGGCCCACCCGGTGGGCGTGCACCCCTACTGAACGCGCCCCTCTTGAACGCGCCCCTCGCGCGGCTCGGCCCGGCCTGCATCCTTCAGCCCGTCCGGCGTTCGAGGACCGGGTCCGGGGCACATTCCAGCCCCGCCGGCGTTTGAGGCGCGGGGTTCGGGGCGGAGCCCCGGTCCCGCGGCTGCCGCCGGCCTGTGCCCGCACCCGTCACCGACCGGTACCGGCCGAGGGGAGGGGGCGCAGCCCCGGCCCTCCCCGCCGACCCGGCCGGAGGCCGTCTCGCGGGGTGAAACCCCCTCCGGCAGGGGCCGCGCCGGGGCTTACCCTGGCGGCATGACCTCGCTCGATGCCGCCACCTCGCCCGTCCTCGCCACCGCGCAGCGGTCCCGCACGGCCGCCGCCACCATCGCCCCACTCCCGCGGTCCGCCAAGGACACCGCCCTGCTGGCGATCGCGGACGCGCTGGAGGCCCGTACGGCCGAGATCATCGCCGCCAACGCCGTGGACACGGACAAGGCCCGCGCCGCCGGCACCAGCGAGACCGTCATCGACCGCCTCACCCTCACTCCCGAGCGCGTCGCCGCCATCGCCTCCGACGTCCGCGACGTCGCCGCCCTCCCCGACCCCGTCGGCGAGGTCGTCCGCGGCAGCACCCTCCCCAACGGCATCGACCTCCGGCAGATCCGCGTCCCGCTCGGCGTCGTCGGCATCATCTACGAGGCCCGCCCCAACGTCACCGTCGACGCCGCCGCCCTCTGCCTCAAGTCCGGCAACGCGGTCCTCCTGCGCGGCAGTTCCTCCGCCTTCTCCTCCAACACCGCGCTCGTCGCCATCCTGCGCGACGCCGTCGAGGCCGCCGGCCTGCCCGCCGACGCGATCCAGCTCGTCCCCGGCGAGTCCCGTGACTCCGTCCGCGAGCTGATGCGCGCCCGCGGCCTCGTCGACGTGCTCATCCCGCGCGGCGGCGCCTCCCTCATCAAGACCGTGGTCGAGGAGTCCACCGTCCCCGTCATCGAGACCGGTACCGGCAACTGCCACGTCTACGTCGACGCCCAGGCCGACCTGGACATGGCGGTGGACATCCTCGTCAACTCCAAGGCCCAGCGGCCCTCCGTCTGCAACTCCGCGGAGACCCTCCTCGTCCACCGCGACATCGCCGGCGCGTTCCTGCCGCGCGCCCTCGACGCCCTCGCCGACGCCGGCGTCACGGTCCACGGCGACGCCCGGGTCCTCGCCGCCGCCGAGGGCGGCAAGGTCACCGCCCTGCCCGCCACGGACGAGGACTGGGCCGCCGAGTACCTGTCCTACGACATCGCCGCCGGTGTCGTGGACTCCCTCGACGACGCCGTCACCCACATCCGCCGCTGGACCTCCGGTCACACCGAGGCGATCGTCACCACCTCCCAGGCCGCCGCGCGCCGCTTCACCCAGCTGGTCGACTCGACCACGGTCGCTGTGAATGCATCCACTCGGTTCACGGACGGTGGCCAGTTCGGCTTCGGCGCCGAGATCGGCATCTCCACCCAGAAGCTGCACGCCAGGGGCCCGATGGGCCTCCCCGAGCTGACCTCCACCAAGTACATCGTCACCGGCGACGGTCACATTCGGTAGTCGCCCACTGAGCGCGGTGTGGCCGGAATTCGGCGCACACCCTGCCCAAGGAGGCCCCCCAGGTCTAGGCTGGTCCTGTGCCGGACGACGTGGGGGGCAAGCCGTTCCCGGACGACGGGGAGCCCGACGACGACCGCGGAGGCGCGGATCACGACTTCGCCTCCGTGGTGTTCGACGAGGCCTTCGTCCGGAACGCCGAGATCCATGAACCGAGCGCCGCCGAGCGCCAGCGGGCGGCCGACCGAGCGCGCGCGGAGGCCGAAGCAGCCCGTGCCGTCGCCGGCGGCTGGACGGGCGACGACGACTACGACGGCTACGGTTACGGCCACCCCGATGGGTACGACGACGACCACGGCTGGGACCACGACCGGGGCCACGGGTACCCGGACGGCGCCTACGGTCCGTACGGGGCCTACGGCGGCAGTCTGCGCCCCTACCGCGGCCGCGCGCCCTGGCTGCGCCCGGTCGCCTGGGTGCTCGCCTTCGTGATGGGCCTCGGCATGGTCGCGCTCGCCTTCAGCGCCGTCTACCGCAGCGCCTCGGGCGAGGCGGACCCCGCTCCGGCTCCCGCCAGCACCCCCAGGGGCGAAGTCACCGGCGTCGGCGCGTTTACGTACCCCTCCGTTCGCCAACCCTGAAGGTACGACCCCACTCGCATACGCCGGAGCTGGGGGCTTCTCTGAAGCGGGGACAGCGGGGAGAAGCGATGGCCGTGCCAGGAGATCCACCCAACAGCACCCCCGAGGGCATGGGCGGGGGCGACGACGAGTTCCGGGCGGACGAGTTCCGGTCGGACGAGTACCGGTCGGTGGTGTTCGACGAGAACTTCGTCCGGGCTGCCCGGCTCCAGGAGTACTCCGCGCAGGAACGCATGGGCGAGCACGCCCGCGCCGTACGCAGTCGCTCCCTCTGGTCCGGTGCCGGCTCCACGACCCGGACCAGCACCCCCGGCCGGGGCGCCCGGCAGGGCATGCTGCTCGTGCTGCTCATCGCCACGGCCTTCGCCGTTGCCGTCTACATGGGGTTGCGCAGCCCCTACGTCCCCCCGCCCGGGGGGCCCGCCCAGGCGCTCAGCAGCACCGTGGTGCCGCTGGCGCCGACCACCGCGGTACCCGGCGGCCGGCCCGCCGACCTGTACGCGCACAGCCCCGCCGCCGACTACCGCGTCGGGGCGGCGGGCATCACCCTGCCCGCCGTGCGCCGCACGCACCACTTCACCGACGCCCAGATCGTCACCGCGCTGTCCATCGCCAAGGACTACCTCGTGCAGTCCTCGCTGGACCCCGACATCCTCGCCGGAGCGGCCTCCCGCCCGGTGCGCGTCCTGCTCGACCCCGACCAGCTGGCGCAGTTCGACCGCAGCATGACCTCGCCCTCCGGCGACGGCCGTCACGCGGCCACCGGGTGGCTGGTCCGCTTCGACCAGGCCACCGCGGTCATGGCCGACTCCCGGGTCCGGGTGAGCGGCACGCTCGCCTTCGAGGAGGTGGCCCCGGACGTGCTGGAGGTCACCACCGACCACACCTTCGTGTACGCCGTACGCCCGGCCACCGGAGTCCCGGCCGCGGCCGACGGCGCCTCGCTCTTCACCGTCCGGCGCGAGCTGCGGCTGCACTTCGACCGGGAGGACCTGGGGACCCGGCGGCTGGAACTGGCCTCGGCCTACGTGATGGCCGGGCCGCAGGACTGCTCCGCCGACCCGGCCGGGTCCTTCCGCCCGCTCCTGGCGGGAGCGGGCCCGACCACGGTGGGCCCGGCCGCGAGCGACCCGTACGCCAGCGGCCAGCCGCGGCGCTCGGCCGGGCTGTGCGGCGTACTGGCCCCGCCCGCGACCCCGCAGGCCGATCCCGTCAGCCCTGCTCCGTAGCCCCGCCCTTGCCCTCGGGCCCGGTGGCGGTGCCGGATCCGCCCCCGGCACCCGCGCCGGTGAACTTGTCGCGGAGCTTGCCGCCCAGGTCGCCCGCGCCGCCCGCGATGTCGCCCACCAGCTTCAACAGCGGATCCTTGCTGGTGCGCACGGTGTCGGCGTAGTGCGCGGCGGACTGGCGGAAGGAGTCGGTCACCGAGGTGTCCTTGTCGTCCTCCCGCCGCGGGTAGTGACCGTCCATGATCCGCTGGTGCTCGCGGCTCTCCGCCCACTTCTTCAGCTCGGCCGCCCGCACCGTGGTGAAGGGGTGCGTCCGGGGCAGCAGGTTGAGGATCTTCAGCACGGAGTCGCGCAGATCGCCGCTCGACTCGTACTCCTCGGCCTGGGCCAGGAAGGCGTCCACGTTCATCTCGTGGAGGTGGTTGCCGCCCGCGATCTTCATCAGCCCCCGCATCGAGGCCTGTACGTCCTGCCCCACCAGCAGCCCGGCCCGGTCGGCCGAGAGCTCCGACTTGCGGAACCACTCCCGCAGCGCGGTCACGATGGTCATGATCGCCACATTGCCCAGCGGGATCCACGCGACCTTCAGCGCCAGGTTGGTCAGGAAGAGCAGGATCGTGCGGTAGACCGCGTGCCCCGACAGTGCGTGGCCCACCTCGTGGCCCACCACCGCCCGCATCTCCTCCTCGTCGAGCAGCTCGACGAGCCCCGTGGTCACGACGATGATCGGCTCGTCCAGCCCGATGCACATGGCGTTGGGATTCGGGTCCTGCTGGACGTACATCTGCGGGACCTTCTCCAGGTCCAGGATGTAACAGGCATCGCGCAGCATCGCGTACAGGTGCGGGAACTGCGTCTCGCCCACCCGCACCGACTCCGACAGGAACAGCAGGCGCAGGCTCCGCTCCGGAAGCAGGCCGCTCAGAACCTTGAACACCGTGTCGAAGCCGCTCAGCTTGCGCAGCGCCACCAGCGCGGAGCGGTCCGCGGGATGCTCGTACGCCCGCGATGAAATACCGGGGAACCTCCTGCGGTCCCGCGCGGGTACCTTCTCGAACCCTGTTTCCGTCATAGCGCCCTCCCCTGGATGGACCTGGTCGACCCTGCGTCTATCCTCTCCAACGCCTGAGTCGGCGTGAGCGTGCCCCAGGCCCCCGCATACGATGTGAGCGAAGTCTCCGCCCGCTCCCCGACTCGATAGGTACCTGCCTGATGAGCCTCTCCTCCACCGCCCACAACCTGGTCGTCCTCGCCTCGGAGGGGGCCGAGCAGCACGGCGGCAACCACGACAGCCTGAACCCGTACCTGACCGGTGGCGGCGCTTTCGTCATCCTGATGCTGATGCTCTGGGTCACCACGCGCCTGAACCGCGACCGCTGAGTCCCGCCGAGACCGCCGGGACCGCTTCGTCCGCCGGGCCAGTAGGCTCTGCGCTCATGGGAGAGCAGGAGATGCCTACCGGTCCGGTCAAGCGCCGGCTCGGCGTGATGGGCGGGACATTCGACCCGATCCACCACGGACACCTGGTGGCCGCCAGCGAGGTGGCCGCCCTTTTCCACCTCGACGAGGTGATGTTCGTGCCGACCGGCGAGCCGTGGCAGAAGTCGCAGCGGGCCGTGTCGCCCGCCGAGGACCGCTACCTCATGACGGTCATCGCCACGGCCTCGAACCCGCAGTTCTCGGTCAGCCGCATCGACATCGACCGCGGCGGACCGACGTACACGATCGACACCCTGCGGGACCTGAAGGCGCAGAACGACGACGCCGACCTGTTCTTCATCACCGGCGCCGACGCGCTCGCACAGATCCTGACCTGGCGGAACGCCGAAGAGCTCTTCTCGCTCTCGCACTTCATCGGAGTCACCCGGCCGGGCCACGTGCTCACCGACGACGGACTCCCCAAGGGCGGTGTCTCCCTGGTGGAGGTGCCCGCGCTCGCGATCTCGTCCACAGACTGCCGTGCGAGGGTCGCCCAGGGGGACCCGGTCTGGTACCTGGTGCCGGACGGTGTCGTGCGTTACATCGACAAGCGTGAGCTGTACCGGGGAGCCTGAGCTTCCGGAAGAGAGGGGCCCCGCGGTGAACGACCGACAGGATCCGTACGACCCGTATGCCGCCCAGGAACAGCAGCTCGTCGGCTACGACGCGTACGGGCGGCCGGTGTACGGCCAGGTGCCCGCGCAGCCCGCCCAGCCCGCTCCGGCTGCCCCGCAGCAGTACGAGCAGCCGTACGACCAGCAGCAGTACGGCTATGACTACCAGGGCTACGGCCGGCAGCCGCAGCAGCCGTACTACCCGCAGCAGCAGCAGCAGCCGGCCGCCCAGGAGTACGGGCAGCAGGACTACACCCAGGCGCCCGGCTACGGGTACGACACGCAGCAGACCCAGCAGTGGATCCCGCAGCAGAGCGCCCCGGAGCCCCAGGCCCCCGCCGAGCGGCCGGCCGACCGGGTCCCCGAGCCCCGCCGGCCCGACGGCGCACCGGCCGGCGAGCCGGGAGACGCGTCCGGTGGCGGGTCCGAGGCGGACCGGGACTACCGCACCGAGATGTTCTCCTTCATCGACCAGCCGGACGAGGACTCCGAGGACGTCATCGACTGGCTCAAGTTCACCGAGAGCCGCACCGAACGCCGCGAGGAGGCCCGCCGCCGCGGCCGCAACCGGGTGGTGGCGCTGATCGTCGTCCTGGCCCTGTTCGTCGTCGGCGGCCTCGGGTACCTCTGGTACGCGGGCAAGCTGCCCTTCCTCGACGGCCCCGGCGAGAAGAAGTCCGGCGCGACGGCCGACGCCGCGGCGCAGAAGCGGGACATGATCGTCGTCCACCTGCACAACACCAAGAAGGGCGGCACCTCCTCGGCGCTGCTCGTCGACAACGTCACCACCAAGCAGGGCGCCACCGTCCTGCTGCCCAACACCCTCGCCGTCGCCGGCCAGGACGGCACGCCGACGGCGCTCGGCAAGTCGGTCGAGGAGGGCAGTCTCGGCACCCGCGAGGCCCTCGACTCCGTGCTCGGCACCCACATCGGCGGCACCTGGCGCCTGGACACCCCCTTCCTGGAGAACCTGGTCGAGCTGGTCGGCGGCATCGAGGTCGACACCGACGCCGCGGTCCCGGCCGACGACGCGGCCAAGACCCCCGCCGTGGCCCAGGGCCAGAAGCAGAGCCTGAGCGGCCCCATGGCCGTCGCGTACGCCACCTTCCGCGGCCAGGGCGAACCGGAGGCCAAGCAGCTGGAACGCATGGGCAAGGTGCTCCAGGCGGTGCTGCGCAAGGTGCCGAGCGACCCGAAGGCGGCGGCCGTGACCGTCGAGAGCATCGGCCAGATCCTCGATCCGGCACTGAACGCGCAGACCCTCGGGGCCCTGCTGTCCCGGCTCGGCGAGCACGCCAAGGTGGGCGCGTACCGCACCGACGTCCTCGGGGTGAAGCCGGACGGTGCGCTCACCGACGAGGCCAACAAGAAGGTCGTCAAGGAGGTGCTGGGCGGCTCCGCCGCCGCGGCGCAGCCCGGCGCCGCCCCGCGCGTCGGCCTCAAGGACGCCACCGGAGACGAGAAGACGCAGGTCGCGGCCAAGGCGGCGCTGATGAACGGCGGCTACACCTTCGTCGACGGCGGCAAGGCCGACAAGCCGGCGGCCACCTCGCAGATCACGTACCAGGACGACGCGCAGCGGGACCGCGCGATCGAGGTCGCCAAGACGCTGGGCCTGCCCGAGACGGTCGTGAAGAAGGCCGAGAACACCGTGAACGCGGAGGTCGTGGTGATCCTGGGCAAGGATTACAAGGCGTCCTGACCAGGCTGTGGAGCGGCCCCGAAGGGGGTTTTCGCCCGCGCGGGACGTTCCGCGCGGGCGGTGTCGGCGGTACATGAGACCCTTGTAAGGATCTGCCCGCCAACCCGAAAGCATGGCCAGTGACCGCCACGGACCGCTCCATCGAGCTCATCACCGCCGCCGCCCAGGCCGCGGCCGACCGGCTCGCGCACGACATCATCGCGTACGACGTCAGCGACGTGCTGTCGATCACCGACGCCTTCCTGCTCGCCTCGGCGCCCAACGACCGCCAGGTCAAGTCGATCGTCGACGAGATCGAGGAGCGCCTGCTCAAGGAGCTCGGCGCCAAGCCGGTGCGCCGCGAGGGCGACCGCGACGCCCGCTGGATCCTGCTCGACTACGTCGACATCGTCGTCCACGTCCAGCACAGCGAGGAGCGTGTCTTCTACGCGCTGGAGCGCCTGTGGAAGGACTGCCCCGAGATCGAGCTCCCCGAGGACGCGAAGCTCACCATCGGCAAGGCCGAGGAGCACGCCAAGCTGCGCGAGGCGGCGGGCGACGACGAACTGGACGGTGATCTGTTCTGAGCGCGACCACCTCGGGCAAGTCCGGCAGGAAGATCGTCCTCTGGCGACACGGCCAGACCTCGTGGAACCTGGAGCGCCGCTTTCAGGGCTCCACGGACATCGAGCTGACCGATGCGGGTGTGGCGCAGGCGCGCCGCTCCGCGCGGTTGCTCGCGTCGTTGCAGCCGGATGCCATCGTGGCCTCCGACCTCCGGCGCGCCTCGGACACGGCGGCCGAGCTGGCCGCCGTCACGGGACTTACGGTGTCGCGGGACGCGGCGCTGCGCGAGACGTACGCCGGCGAATGGCAGGGCCTCACGCACGACGAGATCCTCGAGAAGTACGGCGAGCAGTACGCGGCGTGGAAGCGCGGCGAGCCGGTTCGCCGCGGCGGCGGTGAGCTGGAGACCGAGGTCGCCGATCGCGCCGCGCCGGTGGTGCTGGAACACGCCGCCCGGCTGCCGCAGTCGGGCACGCTCGTCGTGGTCAGCCACGGCGGCACCATCCGTACGACGATCGGGCGCCTCCTCGGCCTCGACTCGTACTACTGGGAGGGCCTGGGCGGGCTCTCCAACTGCTGCTGGTCCGTCCTCGGTGAGGGCGCGCGCGGCTGGCGTCTGCTGGAGCACAACGCCGGCACGCTGCCGGAACCGGTGCTCGGCGACGACGACTGAGCGGCTTTCTGCCGCTCCCCGGCGGGGCTGCCACCCGGATTTCACTTTCCGGCTGGTCACAGGCTAGAGTTCTTCTTGTTCGCAGCGCGGAACACCGGAGACGGGGGGAGCGCAGCGGAGAGCGGGGCTATAGCTCAGTTGGTAGAGCGCCTGCATGGCATGCAGGAGGTCAGGAGTTCAATTCTCCTTAGCTCCACAATCAGGATCCCGTCCCCAATGGGGGGCGGGATCCTTGCTTTTGCACCCTTTACGTTTGCTGACCTGGCCCGCACCGGCATGGCAGAATCGGGACCGCCGGAGGGGGAGACGACGGCCCGACGCGGGAGGGAGTCGCTGACGGATGGGTGCACACCGGCGCCGGTGCGACTGGTGCAACAACGGCACGCCGATCGTGCGGGACATGGACCCGGTCAACCCCGACTACCAGTACTGGTGCGAGGAATGCGCGCGGGCGCTGATCATAAAGGGCGACCCGATCGAGACGTACCGTGAGCTGGAAGGGGAGCCGATCTACGGGCGGCTGCTCGACGAGCACTGCACGCTCAAGCGGTTCTACCAGTTCGCGCGGGCCTGACAGCGCGAACGCGACAAGTTGGCTTAAATCGGGCATGGCCTGAGGTCGGTGGAAATCGATTTTTGGACCAGGGCCATGACCGTGTAATGTTTGGGACGTCGCCAAGGGGGACCGGCAAGGGAGACCGAAGCGGCAAGCACAACAAGGGGCTATAGCTCAGTTGGTAGAGCGCCTGCATGGCATGCAGGAGGTCAGGAGTTCAATTCTCCTTAGCTCCACAGTGAAGAAGCGGGCCACCCCGTTAGGGTGGGCCCCGTCTAGTTGTTTGCCCCGGCCCGGAAAGGCAGATCGGCGCGAA
>NZ_JBICZI010000032.1:0-30480 GCF_043201855.1 Streptomyces sp. NPDC048257 | reverse complement strand
ACAACCAAATTCGTCTTTTTTATATCGTGTTGTGCTCGTATGTGTGCTAATTTTATCTGATTTTTAAATAAAAACCCTTACACCCCGCCCCCCCCCCCCCCCCCGCGGCCCCCCCCCCCCGCTTCTCGTTGTGTCCCGCGTCCCGGAACGGCTGAGCGTCGGAAGGGACCGCTGCGGTACCCTGACGCCATGCGTGCCGTACGCCTTCTGCTTACCGAGCCGCGCTGATCAGTACCGGCCCTTCGAGATGGTCGGACCCGGCGCGGCGTCCCCTCCTGTGCGAGGGGTTTTTTCGTTTGGGCAGGCAGAGACGGCAGAGACGATCGATGGAGCTTCAGAAATCATGAGCGAGACGAACACCCCGGCCCCCGAGGCGGCCGAGGCGCACCGTTACACGGCTGCCATGGCCGCCGACATCGAGGCACGCTGGCAGGACGTATGGGACGCGCAGGGCACGTACGAGGCCCCGAACCCGACCGGTGACCTGGCCGGGGACCCCGCGGTGGTCGCACGGCCCAAGAAGTTCATCATGGACATGTTCCCGTACCCCTCCGGTGCGGGCCTGCACGTCGGGCACCCGCTCGGCTACATCGCCACCGACGTCTTCGCGCGCCACCAGCGGATGACCGGCCACAACGTCCTGCACACCCTGGGCTTCGACGCCTTCGGCCTGCCGGCCGAGCAGTACGCCGTGCAGACCGGCACGCACCCGCGCGTGTCGACCGAGGCCAACATCGAGAACATGAAGGTCCAGCTGCGCCGGCTGGGTCTGGGCCACGACAAGCGGCGGTCGTTCGCGACGATCGACCCGGACTACTACAAGTGGACCCAGTGGATCTTCCTGCAGATCTACAACTCCTGGTACGACGCCGACGCGAACAGGGCCCGGCCGATCGCCGAGCTGGTCGCCGCCTTCGAGGACGGCTCCCGTGAGGTCCCCGGCGGCCGCGCCTGGACCGCTCTGACCGCGGCCGAGCGGGCCGACGTGCTGAACGGCTTCCGGCTGGCGTACTCCTCCGACGCGCCGGTGAACTGGTGCCCCGGGCTGGGTACCGTACTGGCCAACGAGGAGGTCACCGCGGACGGCCGGTCCGAGCGCGGCAACTTCCCGGTCTTCAAGTCCCGGCTGAGCCAGTGGAACATGCGGATCACCGCGTACGCCGACCGGCTGCTGGACGACCTGGACGCCCTGGACTGGCCCGAGGCCATCAAGCTGCAGCAGCGCAACTGGATCGGCCGCAGCGAGGGCGCGCGCGTCGACTTCGCGCTGGGCGACGAGGCCATCACCGTCTTCACCACCCGTCCGGACACCCTGTTCGGCGCCACCTACATGGTGCTGGCGCCCGAGCACCCGCTGGTGGAGAAGTTCATCCCGGCCGCCTGGCCCGAGGGCACCCACGAGGTGTGGACCGGCGGGCACGCCACGCCGGCCGAGGCCGTCGGCGCCTACCGCAAGCAGGCCGCCTCGAAGTCGGACGTCGAGCGGCAGGCCGAGGCCAAGGACAAGACCGGTGTCTTCACCGGCGAGTACGCGATCAACCCGGTCAGCGGCCAGAAGGTCCCGGTCTTCATCGCCGACTACGTGCTGATGGGCTACGGCACCGGCGCGATCATGGCCGTCCCGGCGCACGACGGCCGCGACTTCGAGTTCGCGCGCGCCTTCGAGCTGCCGATGCGCTGCGTCGTGGAGCCGTCGGACGGGCGCGGCACCGACCCGGCCGAGTGGGACGACGCCTTCGTCTCCTACGACGCGAAGCTGGTCAACTCGACGGGTGAGGGCATCGCGCTGGACGGCCTGGGCGTCGTCGAGGCGAAGGCCGCGATCACCGACTGGCTGACCGAGCGCGGCATCGGCGAGGGGACGGTCAACTTCCGGCTGCGCGACTGGCTGTTCAGCCGCCAGCGCTACTGGGGCGAGCCCTTCCCGATCGTCTACGACGAGGACGGCGTCGCGCACCCGCTGCCCGAGACGATGCTGCCCCTGGAGCTGCCGGAGGTCGAGGACTACTCCCCGCGCACCTTCGAGCCGGACGACGCCACCTCCAAGCCGGAGACCCCGCTGTCGCGCAACGGCGCGTGGGTCAACGTGGAGCTGGACCTGGGCGACGGCCGGGGCGTGCGCTCCTTCCGCCGCGAGACCAACACCATGCCGAACTGGGCCGGTTCCTGCTGGTACGAGCTGCGCTACCTGGACCCGAACAACGCGTCGGCCCTGGTCGACCCGGAGATCGAGCAGTACTGGATGGGTCCGCGCGAGGGCGCGCCGCACGGCGGCGTCGACCTGTACGTGGGCGGCGCCGAGCACGCGGTGCTGCACCTGCTGTACGCCCGCTTCTGGTCGAAGGTGCTGTTCGACCTGGGCCACGTCTCCTCGGCGGAGCCGTTCCACAAGCTCTTCAACCAGGGCATGATCCAGGCGTACGCGTACACCGACGCGCGCGGCGTCTACGTGCCCGCGGCCGAGGTCGAGGAGCGCGACGGCGGCTACTTCTACCAGGACCAGCCGGTCAAGCGTGAGCACGGCAAGATGGGCAAGTCCCTGAAGAACGCCGTCACGCCGGACGAGATCTGCGAGGAGTACGGCGCGGACACCCTGCGCCTGTACGAGATGGCGATGGGCCCGCTGGACGTCTCCCGTCCGTGGGACACCCGTGCCGTGGTCGGCCAGTACCGCCTGCTGCAGCGCCTGTGGCGCAACATCGTCGACGAGGAGACCGGCCGGGTCACCGTCGTGGACGGGGAGCCGGGCGAGGACACCCTGCGCGCGCTGCACAAGGCGATCGACGGGGCCGGCGCGGACATGGCGGCGCTGCGCTTCAACACCGCCATCGCGAAGATCACCGAGCTGAACAACACCCTGACCAAGGCCGGCCGGCCGCTGGAGCGCTCGGTCGCCGAGCGGCTGGTGCTGCTGATCGCCCCGCTGGCCCCGCACATCGCCGAGGAGCTGTGGAGCCGCCTGGGCCACGGCGCATCGGTGGTCCACCAGGACTTCCCGGTCGCGGACCCGGCGTACGTCGTGGACGAGAGCGTGACGTGCGTGGTGCAGGTCAAGGGCAAGGTCAAGGCGCGGCTGGAGGTGTCGCCGACGATCTCGGAGGCGGAGCTGGAGCAGCTGGCCGTGTCCGATGAGGGTGTCGTGGCGGCGCTGGGCGGCGCGGAGATCCGCAAGGTGATCGTGCGCGCACCGAAGCTGGTGAACATCGTCATCTGACGTCATCTGAGGCCATCTGACGTCATCTGGGCCCTCGCGGCTCGCATCCCCGCATAGGGGGGATCCCGTACGGGCAGGTTGGGGGTTCGATTGGAACCCTTGACCTGCCCGTGGCGTTTACGGTGGAGGGGACGGAAAAGAACCGTCGGGGACTGGGGAAGGGATGCTCATGGAGGCCGCGTTGATCATCTTCGCGCTGATGGTGTTCACCTTCCTGGGGTTGGGTGTGTACGCGACCGTCAAGGTGGTGCAGGCGACCAAGCGCGGTGTGGACCGAACCATCACGCAGGCGCGGCGGACCGTGGAGGACACCACCCTGCGCGCCAAGAGCTTCGGCCAGGTCGGAGTCACGGGCGCGCTGGCGCAGCTGCGGCTCGACCTGCGGACCTCGATGCGGTCCACGCAGCAGGCGCTGCAGGACGGGGCCCGGACGGACGCCTCGCTGCACGAGTCGATCGCGCTGTTCGAGCGGCTGAGCGCGCACGGGCACGAGCTCGACGACGAGCTGAAGAGGCTGGAGCAGGATCCGGACCGCAAGCGGCTCGCGGAGCGCCTGCCGGACCTGCGCGAGCGGACGGCGAGGATCACACAGGCCGCGGACTCGCTGCGGTGGGCCGCGCGGGACCGCGCGCGGCGCTTCGCGGAGGACGACCTGTCCGTGCTGTCGGCCCAGATCGAGGTCGAGTCCGGGGCGCTGCGGGATTGGTCGCGGGAGCCGGTGGACGACCTGGCGGCGGCGGCCGCGGCGTGGGACGCGGCGCAGGCTCCGGGGAACGCCGCTCCTGGGCAGCAGCCATCGTCCGCTGCGGGCTCGGCGGCGGGCGGATGGGGCGCGGATCAGCCTCCGGCGGCGCTGAAGCCGGCGGCTCCGGCGCCGCAGTACCCCTGGCAGAAGACGCCCCGGCCGGAGAGCACGACCTGAGGCTGGGACGGGGTGGGGCCGGGCACGGCAGGGCTGGTCCAGGCGCGCGCGGGCGGTGAAGGGGCGAGGGGGTGTCTTTCCGATCACGCCGGGCTCGCGGCTCCCTTGTCCGGCCTGATCGGCAAGACACCTCCTAGCGCCGTAGGCTCTGGCCGCCCGCTGGGCGCTGCCGAGGCGCCCTGTCGTGGCGCAGCCGTGGTGCTGCCGGGAGTGCGGCCGTCGGTCGCGTTCACGGGCCCAGGCTGCCGTGCTGCCCCCACTGGCGGTAACCTCCGGCTCATGTCCCGCCATGTCGCCATCGTCACCGATTCCACGGCCTACCTGCCCCGACCGGCCATGGCGCGGCACGGAATCACCTCCGTCCCGCTCACCGTGGTCCTGGGGGGCGAGGCGCTCGAGGAGGGCACCGAGATCTCGGCGCGCAGCCTGGCCCTGGCCCTGCAGAAGCGCCGCTCGGTCACCACCTCGCGTCCCAGCACGGACGAGTTCGTCCGGGCCTACCGGGAGGCGGCGGACGCCGGGGCGACCGGCATCGTCAGCCTGCACCTGTCCGCCGAGTTCTCCGGCACCTATGACGCCGCCGTGGTCGCCGCCAGGACCGCGCCCGTACCCGTCCGGGTCCTGGACACCGGCATGGTCGCCATGGCCCTCGGTTTCTGCGCGCTGGCCGCCGCCGAGGTGGCCGAGGCGGGCGGGTCCGTGGACGAGGCGGTGGCGGCCGCCGAGAAGCGGGCCGCGGACATGTCCGCGTACTTCTACGTCGACACCCTCGACTACCTCCGCCGCGGTGGCCGGATCGGGGCCGCGCAGGCCCTCCTCGGCTCCGCCCTGGCGGTGAAGCCCCTGCTGACGCTGGACGGCGGGCGGATCGAGATGCTGGAGAAGGTCCGTACGTCGTCCAAAGCCATCGCCCGCCTGGAGGAGCTGGCCGTCGAGCGCGCCGGGTCCGCGGCCGTCGACGTGGCGGTGCACCACCTGGCGGCTCCGGAGCGGGCCGAGAAGCTCGCGGAGCGGCTGCGAGAGCGCATCCCCGGCCTGGTCGAGCTGCACGTGAGTGAGGTCGGCGCGGTGATCGGGGCGCACACCGGCCCGGGGCTGCTGGCGGCCGTCGTCTCCCCTCGCTGATCACCGGAACGAGTGGCCCGGTTATCCACAACCGGCTTTTTTTCCACCGGAATTGAGTGTTCCGAACGGGGGTCGGGATCGGCCCCTACGGTCGTGGCATGACTCTTCGAACGCGTGCTCCGTATCGGTCGGGCGCCACCAGTGGCCCGGGCCGTCCTCGACTCTCCGACAACCGTCTCTCCGACGTACGACGGTCTGACGGCCGACGGTCCGACAGCCGTCTGCGACACCGCCGTGCGACCCGTCGTGGCCGGCAGGTGCCTCATCCGGAGCCGGGCGCGGTGCGCCGGCGGGCCGAAGCCCTGCTGGGCGGCAGCAGCCCGCCTCCGTCGGCGCCGGCCCTGCCGCCCCAGGCGCCGCCCGGGGAGGCTGCGGGGCTGTCTTCGGGCGATGCGCGCAGGCTTGCGGTGCGCGAGCGGCTGCCGTTGTGGCTGCAGGACCGCTGTGAGGTGCGGCCGCGTGCGGTGGCCGCGGTCGGGGTGGTGCTGGCCGCCGCCGTCTGTTTCGCCGGGCAGCAGTACTGGTCGGCCCGGCCGCGGGCGGTGACCGTGCCCGCGGTGGTGGCACCGGGTGCGGTGCCGGCAGCGGCCACAGCGCCCGCGGTGGCTCCGGCCGCGCGGATCGTCGTCGACATCAGCGGCAAGGTCCGGGATCCGGGTGTGCGGCGGTTGCCGGCCGGTTCGCGGGTGGAGGACGCGCTGGCCGCCGCCGGGGGAGTGCGTCCGGGCGCCGACACCACCGGGCTGAACCGCGCCCGCGTGCTGGTGGACGGTGAGCAGGTGGTGGTCGGCGCGCCGGTGCAGCCGCCCGTGGGTGCGGCGGGCGGCGGGCCAGGCCCCGGCCCCGGCTCCGGCCAAGGCCCTGGCCCTGGCCCGCTCAGTCTGGCCTCGGCCACGGTCGCCCAGCTGGACGGCCTGCCGGGGGTCGGGCCGGTGCTCGCGCAGCACATCGTCGACTTCCGCACCGCCCGCGGTGGCTTCCGCTCCGTGGAGGAGCTCCGCCAGGTCGACGGCATCGGCGAGCGGCGCTTCGCCGAGCTGCGCACGCGGGTGCGGCCGTGAACCGCCCCGAGGGGCCGGGCCCGGTGGACCTGCGCCTCGCGGTGCCCGCCGTGGCCGCCTGGGCGGCGGCGGCCCTGGCCCTGGACATGCCCGTCGGACGGACCGCCCTCGGGGTGGGGCTGGGGGTGCTCTGCGCGGGCCTGTTGATGCTGGTCGGGTGCAGGCGCCCCGGGCGCCTGTGGCGGCTCGCCCCGGCCGCGGCGGCGGCCCTGCTGTGCGCGGCCGCCGGGGCCGGGGTGGCGGGGCTCCAGCGGGCCGAGGCGCGGGGCGGGCCGGTGGCGGGGCTGGCGCGGGAGCACGCCCGCGTCCTTGCCGAGCTCACCGTCCGCTCCGACCCGAGGGCCGCCCGGAGCGGGAACGGGCCGCCGGTGGTGGTGCTGGACGCGGTGGTGACCCGGGTGACCGGGCCCGACGGGTCGAGTACCCGGGTGGAGACCCCGGTGCGGGTGCTGGCCGGGCATGCGGGATGGGCCGGGCTGCAGCCGTCCACCCGGGTGACGGTGGTCGCCCGGCTGTCCCCCGGGCGGGGCGGGGAGCAGGCCGTGGCGCTGCTCCGCCCGGCCGGTGACACCCCGCCCGGGGTGACCGGGGGCCCCGACGCCGTCCAGCGGTTCGCGGGGCGGCTGCGGGCCGGGCTGCGGGAGGCCACCGAGGGGCTGGCACCGGACGCCAGGGCCCTGCTGCCGGGGCTGGTCGTCGGGGACACCTCCAGGGTTCCGCCCGATCTGCACGAGGCCTTCCGGGCCACCGACCTGCTGCACCTGCTGGCCGTCTCCGGATCCAACCTGACGGTGGTGCTGTTCCTGCTCATCGGGCCGCCGGCCCGCGCGCAGCAGGCCGAACGGCGCGGGCTGGCGCCCCGGCTCGGGCTCTCGCTGCGGGGGACCGCCCTGTGCGGGGCCGCCTTGACGCTGGCGTTCGTCGTGGTGTGCCGGCCGGAGCCGAGCGTGCTGCGGGCCGCTGCGTGCGGGGCGGTCACCCTGCTGGCCATCGCCACCGGGCGGCGCAGGTCCCTGATCCCGGCCCTGGGCGGCGCCGTACTGCTGCTGGTGCTCTATGACCCGTGGCTGGCCCGCAGCCACGGCTTCCTGCTCTCCGTGCTGGCCACCGGTGCGCTGCTCACCCTCGCTCCCCGGTGGAGCGAGGCCCTGCGGCGCCGTGGGACGGGGCCCCGGCTCGCCGAGGCGCTGGGGGCCGCCGCGGCCGCGCAGGCGGTGTGCGCGCCCGTGGTGGCCGTGCTCGCCGCCCGGGTGAGCCTGGTGGCGGTGCCGTGCAACCTGCTGGCCGAGCTCGCGGCCGGTCCGGCGACGGTGCTCGGCTTCGCCGCGCTCGCGGTGGCCCCGGTGTGGATGCCCGCCGCGGAGGTGCTGGCCCGCTGCGCGGGGGTGCCGGCCGGGTGGATCGCGGGCGTGGCCCGGGCCGGGGCACGGTTTCCGGGCGCGGAGTTGCCCTGGCCGGGCGGGCTCACCGGGGGCGTACTGCTGGCCGCCGTCACCTTGGCCGTCGTGGCGATCGCCGGTATCCGCTTCCGCGGGCGCGGGTGGCTCTGCTCGGCGCTGGCGGCGCTGCTGCTGCTGGCCGTGCTGCGGCCGCCGCAGCTCACCCGTACGCTCACGGGCTGGCCGCCGCCCGACTGGAGCTACGTCCAGTGCGCCGTGGGCCAGGGGGACGCCGCCGTCCTCGCCGTCGGCCCGGGGGAGGCCGTGGTGGTGGACGCCGGCCCGGAACCCGGACCGGTGGACGACTGCCTGCGCGCCCTGGGAGTGCACCGGGTGCCGCTGCTCCTGCTGACGCACTTTCACGCGGACCATGTCGGAGGCCTGTCAGGGGTGTTGAGGGGCCGGTCCGTCGGTGTGATCCAGACCACCGCGCTGGAAGAGCCGCCGGGGCAGGCCGAGTTCGTACGGCGGACCGCGGCGGCCGCCGGAGTGCCGATGGTGCGGGCGACGCAGGGGGAGCGGCGCCGGGCCGGCCCCTTCGCATGGCAGGTGCTCTGGCCGCCGCAGGCCGGACCGCCGCCCGAGGGGCCCAACGACGCGAGCGTCGCCCTGCTCGTGCGCGGCGCGGGGCTGACCCTGCTCCTGCTCGGCGACCTCGAACCACCCGCGCAGCAAGCACTGTTGAGGGATCATCCGCATCTCGGCCCGGTGGACGTGCTCAAGGTCGCCCACCACGGCTCCGCGCACCAGGACCCCGAGTTGTACAGCCGGATCCGGCCACGGATCGCGCTCGTTCCCGTCGGCGTGGCCAACCGCTACGGACACCCCGCGCCGGGTACGCTCGCCCGGCTGCGGGGGCTGGGGGCGACGGTGCTGCGCACCGACACCGACGGCTCGATCGCCGTCAGTGGAACGGGAGTTCACCTGCGGGCATTTCCGGCCAATCGGCGACGGAATCGGCGCGGTCATACCGGGCGCGACCACTCTGGTTGCCCCCAACCCGACAGCATGATCGAATGCGTCTTCGCCAGAACGGTCCAAGTCCACACAGCACGGGGGTGCATCAACCATGTTCGGTCGCAGACGGGGGATGGAGACGGCCGGAAGTTCGAGCCCTCCCACATCCTCGACACTGACGCTGCCGCCGACGGCGCGTCTGCTCAGCTGCCGGGTCCTCGACACGGTCCACCGGCCCGTCCGGCAGGCCCTGTTCGAGGTGACCGACCCGATCGGCCGCGGGATCGTCAGCGGGGAGACCGACCCGTACGGCGGCTTCACCGCGGCCGTACCGGAGGGGGAGTACCGGCTCTCGGTGACCGCCGAGGGGTACGCGCCGTTCCACGGGGTGACGATCGTGGGGGATCCGGCGCAGCCCGGTACCGCGGAGATCATCCTCGACACGGTGGAGCCGCCGTTGCTGCCGCAGCCCGGCCACTGGGAGCTCGACCCGACGCACTCCTCCATCGGCTTCACGGCCCGCCACATCGGTCTGGCCAGGATCCGCGGCCGGTTCACCACGTTCGCCGGGGCGGTCCGGATAGCCGAGCGCATGGAGGACTCGTCCATGCACGTGATCATCGACGCGGCGAGCATCGACACCGGGTTGCGGCTGCGCGACGACCACCTGAGGTCGGGGGACTTCCTGGACGCCGTCCGCCACCCCACGGTGGAGTTCTACAGCGAGCGGTTCATCCACCGCAGCGGCAGCCGCTGGACCGTAGCCGGGGCACTCACCCTCCACGGCGTGAGCCGGTCCGTCACCCTGGACACCGAGTACCTGGGGATGGGCACGGGCATGGAGGGCGAACTGCGGGCCGCCTGCCGGGCCACCACCGAACTGCACCGCGAGGACTTCACCCTGAACTGGCAGTCGATGCTGGCGCACGGGATCGCGGCGATCGGCTCGAACGTGGAAGTGACGCTGGACGTCCAGGCCGTGCGCAAGGCCTGAACGCGAGGCTCCTACGGGGCTTCCAGCCAGCCCTCGTACTCGGCGGCGAGGTCGTCCAGCAAGGTGGTGTCGAGCCGTTCCCGCGGATCCTCGACGACCACCAGCCACTGGGCGTCCTCGGCGTCGTCCTCACCGGCCAGCGCGTCGCGGACCAACTGCGGCTCCTCCGGGAGGCCGAAGCGGTCGACGGCCTCCTGGGCCACCTCCTCGGCGGCGTCGCGGTCGGGCAGGACGAGTACGTGTCGCACATTCACGCGACCATTCTCGGGCACGCGGGGCGGGGGGCTGTCAGTACGGCGTGGGATGCTGGAGGCGATGGCCACCAGGAAGAACCCAACCGACGATCCGCTCGCTCCGCTCACCCTCGCGGTGGGGCAGGAGGAGCTGCTGCTCGACCGTGCCGTGCGCGAGGTGGTGACGGCCGCCCGCGCCGTCGACGCCGACACGGACGTGCGCGACCTCGCCTCCGAGCAGCTCCAGCCCGGCACGCTCGCCGAGCTGACGAGCCCCTCGCTCTTCTCCGAGCGCAAGGTCCTGATCGTGCGCAACGCGCAGGATCTGTCCGCGGACTCGGTCAAGGAGGTCAAGGCCTACCTCGGCGCGCCCTACGAGGAGATCATCCTGGTCCTCCTCCACGCGGGCGGGGTCAAGGGCAAGGGCCTGCTGGACGCGGCGCGCAAGGCGGGTGCGCGGGAGATCGCCTGCCCGAAGATGACGAAGGCGGCGGACCGGCTGTCGTTCGTGCGCGGCGAATTCCGCACGCTGGGCCGGTCGGCGACCCCGGAGGCGTGCCAGAACCTGGTGGACGCGATCGGCAGCGACCTGCGGGAGCTGGCGAGTGCGGCCGCGCAGCTGTGCGCAGACGTCGAGGGCACCATCGACGAGGCAATCGTCGCCCGTTACTACACCGGCCGGGCCGAGGCCTCCAGCTTCACGGTCGCCGACCGGGCGGTCGAGGGCCGTGCGGCCGAGGCCCTGGAAGCGCTGCGGTGGTCCCTGTCCACCGGGGTGGCGCCGGTCCTGATCACCAGTGCCCTGGCCCAGGCGGTCCGCGCGATCGGCAAGCTCGCCTCCGCCCCGCGCGGAGCCCGCCCCGGCGACCTCGCCCGGGACCTGGGCATGCCCCCGTGGAAGATCGACCGGGTCCGCCAGCAGATGCGCGGCTGGTCGGCGGACGGGGTCTCGGACGCCCTGCGCGCGGTGGCCGCCGCCGACGCCGGAGTCAAGGGCGGCGGCGACGACCCCGAGTACGCCCTGGAGAAGGCCGTGGTGGCGGTGGCCCGTGCCGCCCGCCCCCAGGGTCGGTAGGGGCCGGCCTCACCTGTACGACGATGACGACTACTGGCGGCGCTGGGTCGTGAGGTTGCTGGCCGTCCTTGCCGCTGATGCCTCGGATCAGGTGGCCTGGGCCGGCGAGCACCAGGTGAAGAACGTGCCTCTTGCCGAGGACGTCGACTTCGTCCTCCACCTCGCTGAGGGCATGGCGGAGCGGGGTTCTCTCGAGCCGCAGGCCCTGCAGGACCTCGGGGCCATCGGCCGGATCATCGGCGAGATGGACGTCCGAGGTCGCGCGGGCCTGTGGGCCGACACCTTGACCGCCGATGAGGCCTGGAGCGAGGTACGGACCCTGGCCCGCCGGATCCTCGTGGCCCGTCCGGGTACGTGGCGTCAGCCACTGCCGAGCCGTGTGCCCCCTCAGCACATCTACGACTGAGCGCGCTCGGCGGGCCATCGCCCGGGCTGCCGACGGTGACGGTCGGCCCGTGGGGGAGCAGGGCCGTGGCAGCCACGCCGAGGGCCGCGCCGAGGCCGAGGGCCGGCAGCGAGAAGCCGGCCAGGAGCCGCGCCGGCACCGTCCGGCGGCCACTGGACGGCCGTGGCCAGGGCGAAGGCGGCCGTACCGACCGGGGGCCGGCTCAGCGGACGACCGCACTGCCGCCGAGGTGGGCCCGCGGTGACGGCCACCGCGATCGGCGGGAGGGCCAAGCCGGTGACCAGCGGGCTCAGGCCGCCGTCTGCGGCGGGGTCCACACGGCGGCGGCCGAGGTGCAGGCCGGCCGGCTCCGGCCGACGTCCCCGGGGTCCTGACCTCGGCCGTCCTCGCGGCCTCGCCGCGTAGCGGGTAGCGGGTAACGCGAAGGCCCCGGCCGCCACCCTGGGGAAGGGTGGCGGCCGGGGCCTTCGGTCACTTCTGGTTGCTCCGCACCCGCGTGGCGAACGCTTCGTGTGCGGAGCGGGGTGCCGGTCAGGAGCGGGAGAGAGGGCCCGCTGGGTCCCTTCCGGCGATCACATCAGGGAGTTCAGCCCTGCAGGGAGGCAACCTTGGAGGCCAGCGCCGACTTCTTGTTGGCGGCGGCGTTCTTGTGGATGACACCCTTCGAGACAGCCTTGTCGAGCGCACGCGCGGCGTCACGAGAAGCCACGGTGGCCTTCTCGACGTCACCGGCGACGACGGCCTCGCGGGCCTTGCGGATCGCGGTCTTGAGCGAGGACTTGACGGCCTTGTTGCGCAGGCGCGCCTTCTCGTTCGTCTTGTTCCGCTTGATCTGGGACTTGATGTTCGCCACGAAAGAGCCTTTTCAGGTTCAGAGTTTTGTTCTTCGGATTGTGTCCCGACAGCTGAGAGGGCATACGAGACACAGCTGCCCAGGCTACCAGGCACGCTCCCGGCGGCCCAAACCGAGCGCACTGCCCCGTCCATGGGACCATGGGAGTCTGCGTACAGATCCGACATCGCGCCGCCGAGAGTGACGGGAGCCGGATCTTCGCTCCCACCGACGCTCCGCAAACGCTTCCGACTGCGACCGAGAATCAGGACACTGCGTGCCCGCGATCCCCAGCCACGTGCCCGAGCCGAGCCGTACCGACTCGGCGCTGATCCGCAACTTCTGCATCATCGCGCACATCGACCACGGCAAGTCGACCCTTGCCGACCGGATGCTCCAGATCACCGGAGTGGTCGACCAGCGGCAGATGCGCGCCCAGTACCTCGACCGCATGGACATCGAGCGTGAGCGCGGCATCACGATCAAGTCCCAGGCGGTCCGACTGCCCTGGGCGCCCACCACGGGCGAGGGTCAGGGGAACACCCACATCCTCAACATGATCGACACCCCCGGGCACGTCGACTTCACCTACGAGGTCTCGCGCTCCCTCGCCGCCTGTGAGGGCACCGTCCTCCTGGTGGACGCCGCCCAGGGCATCGAGGCGCAGACCCTCGCCAACCTGTACCTGGCGATGGAGAACGACCTCGCGATCGTCCCGGTCCTGAACAAGATCGACCTGCCGGCCGCCCAGCCGGAGAAGTTCGCCGAGGAGCTCGCGAACCTGATCGGCTGCCAGCCCGAGGACGTGCTGCGCGTCTCCGCGAAGACCGGTCTCGGTGTCGAGGCGCTGCTCGACAAGGTCGTCGCCACCGTCCCGGCCCCGGTCGGCGTCAAGGACGCCCCGGCCCGCGCCATGATCTTCGACTCCGTCTACGACTCGTACCGCGGTGTCGTGACGTACGTCCGTGTGGTCGACGGCCAGCTCAGCAAGCGCGAGCGCATCCGGATGATGTCCACCGGCGCCACCCACGAGCTGCTGGAGATCGGAGTCTCCTCCCCGGAGATGACCCCGTCCGACGGCATCGGCGTCGGCGAGGTGGGTTACATCATCACGGGCGTGAAGGACGTCCGTCAGTCCAAGGTCGGTGACACCATCACCAGCCTGCACAACGGCGCCACCGAGGCGCTCGGCGGCTACAAGGACCCGCGGCCGATGGTCTTCTCGGGCCTCTACCCGCTCGACGGCTCGGACTACCCGGACCTGCGCGAGGCCCTGGACAAGCTGCAGCTGAACGACGCCGCGCTCGTCTACGAGCCGGAGACCTCGGCGGCGCTCGGCTTCGGCTTCCGCGTCGGCTTCCTCGGCCTGCTGCACCTGGACGTGGTCCGCGAGCGCCTGGAGCGCGAGTTCGGCCTCGACCTGATCGCCACCGCGCCCAACGTGGTCTACCGGGTGGTCATGGAGGACGGCAAGGAAGTCACCGTCACCAACCCGAGCGAGTTCCCCGAGGGCAAGATCTCGGACGTGTTCGAGCCGGTCGTCCGCGCCACCGTGCTCGCGCCGACCGAGTTCATCGGCGCGATCATGGAGCTCTGCCAGCAGCGCCGCGGCACCCTGCTCGGCATGGACTACCTCTCCGAGGACCGGGTGGAGATCCGCTACACCCTCCCGCTCGCGGAGATCGTCTTCGACTTCTTCGACCAGCTGAAGTCCAAGACGCGCGGTTACGCCTCCCTTGACTACGAGCCCACGGGCGAGCAGTCCGGCAGCCTGGTCAAGGTCGACATCCTGCTGCACGGCGACAAGGTCGACGCCTTCTCCGCCGTCACGCACAAGGACGCCGCCTACGCCTACGGTGTGCGCCTCGTCGCCAAGCTGCGCGAGCTCATCCCGCGGCAGGCCTTCGAGGTGCCGATCCAGGCCGCGATCGGCTCCCGCGTCATCGCCCGCGAGACCATCCGCGCCATCCGCAAGGACGTTCTCGCCAAGTGCTACGGCGGTGACATCTCCCGTAAGCGGAAGCTGCTGGAGAAGCAGAAGGAAGGCAAGAAGCGGATGAAGATGGTCGGCTCCGTGGAGGTCCCGCAGGAGGCCTTCATCGCCGTCCTCTCCAGTGACGAGTCCGGCGGCAAGAAGAAGTAGTAGCCCCGTCGTCACCCCACGCAAGCAGGCCCCCGCACTCCGGTGCGGGGGCCTGTTTCGTTATGAAGCGGCCGCTCGCGGGCTCTTACGCGGGCGCCGGAGGCGCTCTAGTCTGATCACTGCTCGACGGTTACTCGCCAGTTTAAAAAGTCAACGGCTGCATACCCGCCAGTCCCCAGCGCCCCCCAGCGCCCCACGCCCACGCACTACCGCGTGGATCGGTCCGGAGGATGTCGTGAGCGACACACAGACCTATCTCGAGAACCGCCCGCCCACCGTGGCGGTGCTCTTCCTTGAGCGCGTCGCAGCGACGCCGAACGACGAGGCCTACCGGTACCCGGTGCCCGCGGCCGGCGGTCAGGGCGGCGCCGACGACTGGAAATCACTCAGCTGGGCCCAGGCGGCCGAGCGGGTATTCGCCATCGCGGCCGGGCTGATCGCCCTCGGCCTGAACACCGAGGAGCGCGTCGCACTCGCCTCCAACACCCGGGTCGAGTGGATCCTCTCCGACCTCGGCGTGATGTGCGCCGGTGGCGCGGTCACCACGATCTACCCCAGCACCAACGCGGACGAGTCGGCGTTCATCCTCTCCGACTCCGAGAGCCGGGTGCTCATCGCCGAGGACGCGAAGCAGCTGGCGAAGGCGCGCGAGCACCGCGCCGACCTGCCGAAGCTCGCCCACGTCGTGGTCCTGGACACCGCCGACGCGGTCGCCGCCGAAGGAGACCCCGAGGGCTGGGTGCTCTCCCTGGCCGAGCTGGAGGTGCGCGGCAGGGAGTACCTCGCCAAGCACCCCGAGGCGGTCAAGGAGCGGATCGCGGCCATCACGCCGGAGCAGCTCGCCACCCTCATCTACACCTCCGGCACGACCGGCCGCCCCAAGGGCGTCCGCCTCCCGCACGACAACTGGTCGTACATGGCCAAGGCCATGGTCGCCACCGGGCTGATCGGCAAGGAGGACGTCCAGTACCTGTGGCTGCCGCTGGCCCACGTCTTCGGCAAGGTGCTGACCTCCGGGCAGATCGAGGCCGGGCACGTGACCGCCGTCGACGGCCGGATCGACAAGATCATCGACAATCTGGCGATCGTGCAGCCGACGTACATGGCCGCCGTCCCGCGCATCTTCGAGAAGGTCTACAACGGCGTGGCCGCCAAGGCCCGGGCCGCCGGCGGAGCCAAGTACAAGATCTTCCAGTGGTCGGTCGGCGTCGCCCGCGAGTACGCCAAGGTCACGCAGGACAACTTCCGGCGCACCGGCCAGGCGACCGCCCCGTTCGGCCTGACCACCAAGCACAAGATCGCCGACGCGCTCGTCTACTCCAAGCTCCGCGAGGCCTTCGGCGGAAAGCTGCGCGCCGCCGTCTCCGGCGCCTCCGCCCTGGCTCCCGAGATCGGCTTCTTCTTCTCCGGCGCCGGCGTCCACATCCTGGAGGGCTACGGCCTGACCGAGTCCAGCGCCGCCTCCTTCGTCAACCCGGGCGAGGCCTACCGCACCGGCACGGTCGGCAAGCCGCTCCCCGGCACCGAGGTCCGCATCGCCGACGACGGCGAGGTGCTGCTGCGCGGCCCCGGCATCATGCAGGGCTACCACGGGCAGCCGGACAAGACCGCCGAGGTCCTGGAGTCCGACGGCTGGCTGCACACCGGCGACATCGGCGAGCTGTCCGCCGACGGCTACCTGCGCATCACCGACCGCAAGAAGGACCTGATCAAGACCTCGGGCGGCAAGTACGTCGCCCCGGCGGAGATCGAGGGCCAGTTCAAGGCGATCTGCCCGTACGTGTCGACGATCGTCGTGCACGGCGCCGACCGGAACTTCTGCTCGGCGCTGATCGCGCTCGACGAGCCGTCGATCCTGGTCTGGGCGGCCGAGAACGGGCTGGAGGGCAAGACGTACCAGCAGGTCCTGGCGGCGCCGGAGACCAGCCGCCTGATCGAGACGTACGTACAGACCCTCAACGAGGGCCTGCAGCGCTGGCAGACGGTCAAGAAGTTCCGGCTGCTGCCGCGCGACCTCGACGTCGAGCACGGGGACCTCACGCCCAGCCTGAAGCTGAAGCGGCCGGTGGTCGAGCGTGAGTTCAAGCACCTGATCGAGGAGATGTACGAGGGGTCCCGCGAGGCGTAGCGCCTGCCGCGGGCTCGGCGGGGCGGGGCGGTGGACCGCCCCGCGGACCCCGCCCTTTCCGGGCGGCCCCGGGTGTCGGCCGCGAGCCGCTCCCGGGGCTGCGCCCCGCACCCCGCGCCTCAAACGCCGGCGGGGCTTTTTTCGTGCGGGATGATGGGGGTATGCCTTCCGCACTCCCCGACGGTGAACCCATGCCCGAAGACGGCGCGCTGCCGTCGCATGCCCTGGCGGGCGCGGGGGAGCGGCCGCTCGGTTTCTACCTGCACGTCCCGTACTGCGCCACGCGCTGCGGGTACTGCGACTTCAACACCTACACGGCCACCGAGCTGCGGGGCACCGGCGGTGTGCTCGCCTCCCGGGAGAACTACGCCGACACCCTGATCGACGAGGTCAGGCTGGCGCGCAAGGTCCTCGGGGACGACCCGCGGCAGGTCCGGACCGTCTTCGTCGGCGGCGGCACGCCCACCCTGCTGCCCGCCGCCGACCTCGTACGCATGCTCGCGGCGATCCGGGACGAGTTCGGCCTCGCCGAGGACGCCGAGATCACCACGGAGGCCAACCCGGAGTCGGTGGACCCGCGGTACCTGGCCGAGCTGCGCGCCGGGGGCTTCAACCGGGTCTCCTTCGGCATGCAGAGCGCCAAGCAGCACGTCCTGAAGGTGCTGGACCGCACCCACACGCCGGGGCGCCCCGAGGCGTGCGTCGCGGAGGCGCGGGCGGCGGGCTTCGAGCACGTCAACCTCGACCTGATCTACGGGACCCCGGGCGAGTCGGACGAGGACTGGCGCGCGACGCTGGCGGCGGCGCTGGGAGCCGGGCCGGACCACATCAGCGCCTACGCGCTGATCGTGGAGGAGGGCACGCAGCTGGCGCGGCGGATCCGCCGGGGCGAGGTCCCGATGACGGACGACGACGTGCACGCCGACCGGTACCTGATCGCGGACGCGGTCATGGCCGAGGCCGGCTACTCCTGGTACGAGGTCTCCAACTGGGCCACCTCGGAGGCCGGGCGCTGCCTGCACAACGAGCTGTACTGGCGCGGGGCCGACTGGTGGGGGGCGGGACCGGGCGCGCACTCGCACGTGGGCGGGGTGCGGTGGTGGAACGTGAAGCATCCGGGCGCGTATGCCGCTGCGCTGGCGGAGGGGCGGTCGCCGGGGGCGGGACGGGAGCTCCTGGCGGAGGAGGACCGGCGGGTGGAGCGGATCCTGCTGGAGCTTCGGCTGGTGGACGGCGTGCCGCTGTCGCTGCTCGCTGCGGCCGGGCTGGAGGCGTCGCGGCGGGCGCTGGCGGACGGGTTGCTGGACCCGGGGCCGTACGAGGCGGGGCGGGCCGTGCTGACCCTGCGGGGGCGGTTGCTGGCCGACGCGGTGGTGCGGGACCTGGTGGACTAGCCCTGCGGCGCCGTTGCCGGGGGCGCTGCCCCCGGACCCCCGCGCCTCAAACGCCGGCGGGGCTGAGAGAGCGCCTCAGGCGCCGGCGGGGCTGAGAGAGCGCCTCAGGCGCCGGCGGGGCTGCCTGGGTGGGTGCTGGTCATGTCGTCACGTGGTCGATGAGGTGTTCCACCGCGCCCAGGAGGGTGGGTTCCAGGTCGCGGTAGGAGGTCACGCGGGACAGGATGTGCTGCCAGGCGGCGCCGGTGTTCTCAGGCCAGCCCAGGGCCCGGCAGATGCCCGTCTTCCAGTCCTGGCCGGGCGGGACCACCGGCCAGGCGGGGATGCCCAGCGCGGACGGTTTCACCGCCTGCCAGACGTCCACGTACGGGTGGCCCACGATCAGGACGTCCGGCGAGGTCACGGACGCCGCGATGCGGGATTCCTTCGAGCCCGGCACCAGGTGGTCCACCAGGACCCCCAGGCGGGCGTCCGGGGCCGGGGCGAAGTCCGCCACGACGGCCGGGAGGTCGTCGATGCCCTCCAGGTACTCGACCACGACGCCCTCGATCCGCAGGTCGTCACCCCAGACCCGCTCCACCAGCTCCGCGTCGTGCCGGCCCTCGACGTAGATCCGGCCCGCCCGCGCCACCCGCGCCCGCGCCCCGGGGACGGCCAGCGAGCCCGAGGCCGTCAGGAGCGGCCCGGAGGGCCTGCGTGCGGGCCGGACCAGGGTGACCACCTCGCCGTCCAGCAGGAACCCCCGCGGCTCCATCGGGAACACCCGCCGCTTGCCGAAGCGGTCCTCCAGGGTCACCGTGCCCGCCTCGCAGGCCACCACCGCGCCGCAGAAGTCCGTACCGGCCACCTCGACCACGAGGTCGGGGTCCGCCGCCACCTCCGGCACGGCCTTGGGTCGCTTCCACTGCGGGGTCAGGTCGGGGGAGTACTCGCGCATCCGGCCGACAGTAGGAGAGCCGCGCGCGTCACGCCCCCGACACGCCGAAACGGGCCGCCAGTGTGGCGCGTTGCGCACGGACGAACTCCGCCCCGACCACCTCTCCGTGACCCGGCACGTACAGCGCGTCGTCCCCGCCCAGCGACAGCAGCCGGTCCAGGGCTGCGGGCCACTGCCCGGGGGTGGCGTCCGGGCCCGCCAAGGGCTCGCCCGACTCCTCGACCAGGTCCCCGCAGAAGACCACCTCGCGCTCGCCCGGCACGAAGACGGCCAGGTCGTGCCCGGTGTGCCCGGGCCCCACATTGGCCAGCAGCACCTGTACGCCGCCCAGTTCCAGCGTCCACTCGCCCGACACCTCGTGCCGGGGCAGCACCAGCAGGTCCACCGCCTCCGCCGCTTCCGCCTCCGCGAGCCCGTGCCGGACCGCGTCCCCGCGCAGGTCCTCGCGTTCCGCCGACAGCAGCGAGGCCAGCCCGACCGCACCGAACACCTCGGCCCCGGCGAAGGCGGCCCCGCCCAGCACGTGATCGAAATGACCGTGTGTGAATGCGATATGGGTCACGCGCCGGCCCGTCAGCCGCTCCGCCTCGGCCCGTACCTGCGCGCCCTCGCGCAGACACGACCCGGGGTCGATCAGGAGGACCGAATCCTCGCCCACCACCAGCCCCACGGTGCAGTCCCACACCGGCAGCCGCCGCCGGCCGGCCCGTCCGGTCAGCCGTTCCCAGCCGCACTCTTCCCAGCGCACGTCCATACGGCGACGCTACCCTGGCGGGCCTCCCTTGCCAGGGGCTTACCGCCCGGCCGTACACTGAGCGGGGGTTCTCTGGCACTCGAACGATCAGAGTGCCAACGAACACGTCAGAACACGGCAACGGACCACAGCTGGAGGTGTGCGCGCGATGCTCAGCGAACGCAGACTCGAAGTGCTGCGCGCCATCGTCCAGGACTACGTCGGGACGGAGGAGCCGGTCGGCTCCAAGGCGCTCACCGAGCGGCACCGGCTCGGCGTCTCGCCCGCCACCGTGCGCAACGACATGGCCGTGCTGGAGGACGAGGGCTACATCGCCCAGCCCCACACCAGCGCCGGCCGGATCCCCACCGACAAGGGCTACCGGCTCTTCGTCGACAAGCTGGCGGGGGTCAAACCGCTGTCGTCGCCCGAGCGCCGGGCCATCCAGAACTTCCTCGACGGCGCCGTCGACCTCGACGACGTGGTCGGCCGTACGGTGCGGCTGCTCGCGCAGCTCACCCGGCAGGTCGCCGTCGTCCAGTACCCGAGCCTGACCCGGTCGACCGTCCGGCACGTGGAGCTGCTCTCGCTCGCTCCCGCGCGCCTGATGCTCGTACTGATCACGGACACCGGACGCGTCGAGCAGCGGCTCATCGACTGCCCGGGCCCCTTCGGGGAGACCTCGCTCGCGGACCTGCGGGCCCGGCTCAACAGCCGGGTCGTCGGGCGGCGCTTCACCGATGTGCCCCCGCTGGTGCAGGACCTCCCGGAATCCTTCGAGGCGGAGGACCGCGGCACGGTCTCCACCGTGCTCGCGACCCTCCTCGAGACGCTGGTCGAGGAGGCCGAGGAGCGGCTGATGATCGGCGGTACCGCCAATCTCACGCGCTTCGGACATGATTTTCCCCTGACGATCAGGCCGGTGCTCGAGGCGCTGGAGGAGCAGGTCGTGCTCCTCAAGCTGCTGGGCGAGGCCAACGAGTCGGGAATGGCCGTACGGATCGGGCATGAGAACGCCTACGAGGGACTGAACTCCACGTCGGTCGTCTCGGTCGGTTACGGTTCGGGCGGCGAAGCAGTCGCCAAACTCGGCGTGGTCGGACCGACCCGCATGGACTACCCCGGAACGATGGGAGCGGTACGCGCAGTGGCACGTTACGTCGGACAGATCCTGGCGGAGTCGTAAGTGGCCACGGACTACTACGCCGTTCTCGGCGTGCGCCGCGACGCATCGCAGGACGAGATCAAGAAGGCATTCCGGCGGCTTGCGCGCGAGCTGCACCCGGATGTGAACCCCGATCCCAAGACGCAAGAGCGTTTCAAGGAGATCAACGCCGCCTACGAGGTCCTCTCGGACCCGCAGAAGAAGCAGGTCTACGACCTCGGCGGCGACCCGCTGTCCTCCTCGGGCGGCGGCGGCGGAGCGGGCGGATTCGGGGCGGGTGGCTTCGGCAACTTCTCCGACATCATGGACGCCTTCTTCGGCCAGGCCTCGCAGCGCGGCCCGCGCTCGCGGACCAGGCGCGGCCAGGACGCCATGATCCGCCTGGACCTGGAGCTGGACGAGGCGGCCTTCGGGACGACCAAGGACATCCAGGTCGACACGGCCGTGGTCTGCAACACCTGCTCCGGCGAGGGCGCTGCTCCCGGTACCTCGGCGCAGACATGTGACATGTGCCGCGGCCGCGGTGAGGTCTCGCAGGTCACCCGGTCCTTCCTGGGCCAGGTCATGACCTCGCGCCCCTGCCCGCAGTGTCAGGGATTCGGCACCGTGGTCCCGACCCCGTGCCACGAGTGCGCGGGCGACGGCCGGGTCCGCTCCCGTCGCAGCCTCACGGTCAAGATCCCGGCCGGTGTCGAGAACGGCACCCGGATCCAGCTCGCGGGCGAGGGCGAGGTCGGCCCCGGCGGCGGCCCCGCCGGTGACCTGTACGTGGAGATCCACGAGCTGGCGCACCCGACCTTCCAGCGGCGCGGGGACGATCTGCACTGCACGGTGACCATCCCGATGACGGCGGCCGCGCTGGGCACCAAGTGCCCGCTGGAGACGCTGGACGGGCTGGAAGAGATCGACATCCGGCCCGGCACCGGGTCCGGCCAGGCGATCCCGCTGCACGGGCGCGGCGTCACCCACCTGCGCGGTGGCGGACGCGGCGACCTGATCGTCCACGTCGAGGTCACCACCCCGGGCAAGCTGGACGCCCAGCAGGAGGACCTGCTCCGCCAGCTGGCCAAACTGCGCGGCGAGGAGCGGCCGATGGGCCAGTTCGCGCCGGGTCAGCAGGGCCTGTTCAGCCGTCTGAAGGACGCGTTCAACGGTCGCTGACCGACGGGAAACCACCGCCACGAGCCCGGCCTGGGGATTCCCCGGCCGGGCTCGTCGCACGGTCCGCGCGGGGGGCCGAAAGCCGGTCGGGAAGCGGACTATGCCAGGCGAATGCCATGATTCGGCCGCCCGCTCGGGACGTGGCACGATGCAGTCCATGTCCAGCGCACCGAACGGTCTCTCCCCGTACCCGATCGTGCAGGCTCCCATGGCGGGCGGCGCCTCCTGTCCTGCGCTCGCCGCTGCCGTGTGCGAGGCGGGCGGACTGGGGTTCCTGGCCGGCGGCTACAAGACCGCCGACGGGATGTACCAGGAGATCAATCAGGTGCGCGCGCTCACCCGGCGCCGCTTCGGCGTCAACCTCTTCATGCCGCAGACCGGTTACGTCGATCCGGCCGCCGTGGAGGCGTACCGCGGGCAGCTCGCCGGGGAGGCGAGCTGGTACGAGATCTCGCTCGCCGAGGAGGACATCATCGGCACCAGCGACGACGGCTACGACGCCAAGCTCGCCATCCTCCTCGAAGACCCGGTCCCGGTGGTCTCGTTCACCTTCGGCTGTCCGGCCTCGGCGGCCCTCGCCGCCCTGCGCAAGGCCGGTACGTACACCGTCGTCACGGTGACCTCGGTCGACGAGGCCCGCACCGCCCAGCACCGAGGAGCCGACGCGGTCTGCGTCCAGGGCGCCGAGGCCGGCGGCCACCAGGGCACCCACCGGGACGACCCGCAGATCGACGGCACGGCGGCCGTGGGGCTGCTCGCCCTGGTGGGCCAGGTACGGGAGGCCGTGGCGCTCCCGATCATCGCGGCGGGCGGTCTCATGCGGGGCTCGCAGATCGCGGCCCTGCTGGCGGCCGGCGCGGAGGCGGCGCAGCTCGGTACGGCCTTCCTGGCCTGCCCGGAGTCCGGGGCTGACCCGGTGCACAAGAAGGCGCTGACGGACCCGCTGTTCGTCCGCACCGAGCTGACCCGGGCCTTCTCCGGGCGGCCGGCGCGGGTGCTGGTGAACCGCTTCATGCGCGAGCACGGGCCGTACGCCCCGGCCGCGTACCCGCAGGTCCACCACCTGACGTCGGGGCTGCGCAAGGCCGCCGCCGCGGCCGGGGACCCGCAGGGCATGGCGCTGTGGGCGGGCCAGGGGCACCGGCTGGCGCGACCGCTGCCGGCGGGGGAGCTGGTGGAGGTGCTGGCGGCCGAACTGGCCCAGGCGCAGAGCACGTTGAAGGCAATGCAGATGAGGAGTGCGTCATGACCGCCCCGGTGTTCGTGGTGGAAGAGGTCCCCACGGGGCCGGAGTTCGTCCTGGACGGCCCGGAGGGCCGGCACGCGGTGTCAGTGAAGCGGCTGAACGCGGGTGAGGACGTGGTCCTCACGGACGGGCGCGGTCACTGGGCCGAGGGCGTGGTCAAGGCCGCCGAGGGCAAGGACCGGCTGGTCGTCATGGACCTGCACACCATCGCGGAGGAGCCGGAGCCGGAGGTCCGCATCACGGTGGTCCAGGCCCTCCCCAAGGGGGACCGGGGCGAGCTGGCCGTCGAGACGATGACCGAGACCGGGGTGGACGCGATCGTGCCCTGGCAGGCCTCGCGCTGCATCACGCAGTGGCGCGGCGACCGCGGGGCCAAGTCCCTGGCCAAGTGGCGGGCCACGGCCCGGGAGGCGGGCAAGCAGTCGCGCCGGGTCCGCTTCCCGGAGGTGGCCGAGGCCATGTCGACCAAGCAGGTGGCGGCGCTGCTGGCCGGCGCCGACCTGGCGATGGTCCTGCACGAGGACCGTGACACCCCCTCCGGGGCCCTGGCCACGGCCGAGCTGCCCGCCGCGGGCTCCGTGGTCCTGGTGGTCGGCCCGGAAGGGGGCGTCTCCCCGGAGGAGCTGGCGGTCTTCGCCGCGGCGGGGGCCCACCCCTACCGCCTGGGCCGCAGTGTCCTGCGGACCTCCACGGCCGGGACGGCGGCGATCGCGGTCCTGCTGGCCCGCACGGGCCGCTGGTCCTGACGGACCGCGCCCCGGGGCGCGGCCGGGCGGGGTTCGCCGGCTCGCGGCCCGCGGCGGCGTCCGGCTGGATACGATGCCCGGACCGATCACCGTCACGGGAGGCTGAGCAATGGCCGGGGAACCGCAGGCAGACTGCCTGTTCTGCAAGATCGTCGCGGGGCAGATCCCCGCGACCGTGGTCCGGGAGACCGAGACCACGGTCGCCTTCCGGGACATCAACCCGCAGGCGCCCACGCACGTGCTCGTCATCCCCAAGGTGCACTACGCCGACGGGGCCTCGCTCGCCGCGGCCGAGCCGGCCGTTGCCGCCGACATACTGCGCGAGGCGGGCCAGGTCGCCCTCGACGAGAAGATCGTCGACCACGGCTACCGGGTCGTGTTCAACACCGGCTCCGGCGCCGGTCAGACCGTCTTCCACGCCCACGCGCACGTCCTCGGCGGCCGCGGCCTCCAGTGGCCCCCCGGCTAGCACGTGTCCGTACGAGAGTTCGTGGTGCTGGGCACCGCCAGTCAGGTGCCCACCCGCCACCGCAACCACAACGGCTACCTGCTGCGCTGGGACGGCGAGGGCATCCTCTTCGACCCGGGCGAGGGCACCCAGCGCCAGATGCTGCGCGCCGGGGTGGCCGCGCACGACATCAACCGGATCTGCATCACCCACTTCCACGGTGACCACAGCCTCGGCCTCGCCGGGGTGATCCAGCGGATCAACCTCGACCAGGTCCCGCACCCCGTCACCGCGCACTACCCGGCCTCGGGGCAGAAGTTCTTCGACCGGCTGCGGTACGCCACGGCCTACCGGGAGACCGTCCCGCTCCGCGAGGAACCGGTCGCCGCGGACGGCACGCTCGCACAGGGGTCCTCGTACGTCCTGGAGGCCCGGCTGCTCTCGCACCCCGTGGAGTCCTTCGGCTACCGGATCACGGAGCCCGACGGGCGCCGCATGGTGCCCGAGCTGCTGGCGCGGCACGGGATCAAGGGGCCGGACGTGGGCCGGATCCAGCGCGAGGGCCGGCTCGGCGCGGTCACCCTCGACGAGGTCAGCGAGCCCCGGCCCGGGCAGCGGTTCGCGTTCGTCATGGACACCCGGCTCTGCCCCGGGGTGGACGCGCTCGCCGAGGGCTGCGACATGCTGGTGATCGAGTCGACCTTCCTCGACGAGGACGAACGGCTGGCCACCGACCACGGGCACCTCACCGCCGGCCAGGCGGCGCGGGTGGCGCGGGACGCGGGCGTGCGGCACCTGGTGCTGACGCACTTCTCGCAGCGCTACACCGACCCGGCCGAGTTCGAGCGCCAGGCCCGCGCGGCCGGCTTCGAGGGCGAGCTCACGGTGGCCGCGGACCTGGTGCGGGTGCCGCTGCCCAAGCGGGGCTGACAGCGGGTCCGGGCCCGGCCGCACCGCCCGGTGTGGCCGGGCCCCGCGTGCGTCGAGTGGTCCGAGTGACGTGGCACATTCCGAGGGAGACCTGCGCCACACTGGGTTTGGTCCCGCCCCGGGGTGGGCAGGGCTGGCAGCTTTCCCCTGGAAGACGTCATGCAGAAACGGGCCTTCGAGGACAACGAGGAGATCGCCGTGACCGATCGGGACTTCGAGATGCGCGCAGCGGCCGTGGACCCGCTCGGCCCGCTGCGCGACCCCCAGGAACCGGGCTGCGACGTCTTCCTGACCGGAACGGTCTTCCTCGACATCATCTTCACCGGACTCGACTCGGCCCCGGTGCGCGGTACGGAGTCCTGGGCACGCGGCATGGGTTCCAGCCCCGGCGGCGTCGCCAACATGGCCACGGCCCTGGCCCGGCTCGGCCTGCGCACCGCGCTGGCCGCCGCCTTCGGGGACGACCACTACGGCGAGTACTGCTGGGACGCCCTGGAGCAGGGCGAGGGCATCGACCTCTCCATGTCACGGACCGTCCCCGGCTGGCACAGCCCCGTCACCGTCTCGATGGCCTACGAGGGCGAGCGCACGATGGTCTCGCACGGCCACGAGGCCCCTCCGCCGGCGGGCCCCGGGCCCTTCCCGCAGTGCCCGCCGCGGGCCCGTGCGGCCGTGGCCTCGCTGGGGCCCGGCCGCGGCGAGGAGTGGATCGCCGAGGCCGCCCGGCGCGGCTCGCGGATCTTCGCGGACGTGGGATGGGACGAGAGCGGCCGGTGGGACCTGGGGGCCCTGGCCGACCTGGAGCACTGCGAGGCCTTCCTGCCGAACGCGGGCGAGGCGATGCGCTACACCCGGACCGACTGTCCGAGAGCCGCGGCCCGGGCCCTGGCCGAGAAGGTGCCGATCGCGGTGGTGACCATGGGTGCGGAGGGCTCGTACGCGGTGGACGGGCGGACCGGGGAGACGGCGCACGTTCCCGGGATCACGGTGGACGAGCTGGACCCGACGGGCGCGGGCGACGTCTACGTGGCGGGCTTCGTGACCGGCACCCTGGCGGGCTGGCCGCTCGCGGACCGGCTCGCCTTCGCCGGGCTGACGGCGGCCCTGTCGGTCCAGGAGTTCGGCGGCTCCCTGTCGGCCCCGGGCTGGCCGGAGGTGGCCCACTGGTGGCTGGCCGCCCCGCAGGAGCTGCGCGACCGGTACGGCTTCCTGGACGACCTGGTGCCGCCCGGCGGGGCCCCGGCGGCCCGGCGCAGGGCCGTACCGACGATCGGCTTCCGGCACGCCCCGTAGACCGCTCGCCCCGTGGCCGCGCGGTAAAACCTCTCGGGGAAGCCGCGGCGGAGACGTACGCTTGGTAATCCGGAGGTCGTCGATCGGCGCGGCCCCTCAGCGGGAGGTATGTGCAGGCCACAGTGCCGGCCCATGACTCAGACACCCACAGCCCACATCCCTGCGCCGGGGCAGGCGCGAGCCCACTTCACCGTTCCGGCCACGCACCCGATGGTGACCGTGCTCGGCTCGGGTGACGCCCTGTTGCGCGTGATCGAGAAGGCCTTCCCGAAGGCCGACATCCATGTTCGGGGCAATCAGGTCAGCGCGATCGGCGAAGCGGCGGAAGTCGCCCTGATCCAGCGACTTTTCGACGAGATGATGCTGGTGCTCCGCACCGGGCAGCCGATGACGGAGGACGCAGTGGAACGCTCGATCGCCATGCTCAAGGCGAGCGGCAACGGCAATGGCGACGGGCCTGCCGAGACGCCCGCGGAGGTGCTCACCCAGAACATCCTCTCCAGCCGCGGCCGCACCATCAGACCCAAGACCCTCAACCAGAAGCGCTACGTCGACGCGATCGACAAGAACACGATCGTCTTCGGCATCGGCCCCGCCGGTACCGGCAAGACCTACCTCGCCATGGCCAAGGCCGTCCAGGCGCTCCAGTCCAAGCAGGTCAGCCGGATCATCCTGACCCGGCCCGCGGTCGAGGCGGGGGAGCGGCTCGGCTTCCTGCCGGGCACCCTCTTCGACAAGATCGACCCGTACCTGCGGCCGCTCTACGACGCGCTCCACGACATGATCGACCCCGACTCGATCCCGCGGCTGATGGCGGCGGGCACGATCGAGGTCGCGCCGCTGGCGTACATGCGCGGACGCACGCTGAACGAGGCGTTCGTCGTCCTCGACGAGGCGCAGAACACGACCACCGAGCAGATGAAGATGTTCCTGACCCGGCTCGGCTTCGACTCGAAGATCGTGATCACCGGTGACGTCACCCAGATCGACCTGCCGGGTGGCGCCAGGAGCGGTCTGCGCCAGGTGCAGGACATCCTGGAGGGGGTCCCGGACATCCACTTCTCGCGGCTCACGTCCGAGGATGTCGTCCGGCACAAGCTGGTCGGCCGTATCGTCGACGCGTACGAGAAGTACGACGACGGCCAGCAGGCCGCGAACGGCCACCAGCGGAAGTAGAACCCAGCGCACCATGTCGATCGACGTCAACAACGAGTCCGGAACCGAGGTCGACGAGCAGGCGATCCTCGACATCGCCCGCTACGCGCTCACCCGGATGCGGATCCACCCGCTCTCCGAGCTCTCCGTCATCGTCATCGACGAGGACGCCATGGAGCAGCTCCACATCCAGTGGATGGACCTGCCCGGTCCGACCGACGTCATGTCCTTCCCGATGGACGAGCTCCGTCCGCCGACCAAGGACGACGAGGAGCCCCCGCAGGGGCTCCTCGGCGACATCGTGCTCTGCCCCGAAGTGGCCAAGAGGCAGGGCGAGGACGCCCCGACACAGCACTCCATGGACGAGGAGCTCCAGCTCCTGACCGTCCACGGGGTGCTGCACCTGCTCGGCTACGACCACGAGGAGCCGGACGAGAAGGCCGAGATGTTCGGACTCCAGGCGGCCATCGTCGACGGCTGGCGCGGCGAGCGCGGCATCACGGGCCCGTCCCCGGCCCCCACCGTCTCGTGAACGCGCCGCAACTGATCACCGGGGCCGTCCTGCTGGTGGTGGTGGCCTGGTTCGCGGCGTGCGCCGAGTCCGCCATCGCCCGTATCTCCGGCTTCCGCGCCGAGCAGGCCGTACGGGAGGGCCGGCGCGGGAGCGAGAAGCTCGCCCAGGTCGCCGGCGACCCCACCCGCTACCTCAACGTGGCCCTGCTGGTCCGGGTCACCTGCGAGATGGCGGCCGGGGTGCTCGTCACCTTCGTCTGCCTCGACGAGTTCGGCGAGAACTGGACCGCGCTGCTCGTGGCCATCGCCGTCATGGTGCTCGTCTCCTTCGTCGCCGTGGGCGTGTCCCCGCGTACGATCGGCCGCCAGCACCCCCTCAACACGGCGACGGCGGCCGCGTACGTCCTCGTACCGCTGGCCAGGATCATGGGGCCGATCCCGCAGCTGCTGATCCTCATCGGCAACGCGCTCACGCCCGGGAAGGGCTTCCGCAAGGGGCCGTTCGCCTCCGAGGCGGAGCTGCGCGCGATGGTGGACCTCGCGGAGCGGGAATCGCTGATCGAGGACGACGAGCGCCGCATGGTGCACCAGGTCTTCGAGCTCGGCGACACGCTGGTGCGCGAGGTGATGGTGCCGCGCACCGACCTGGTCTGCATCGAGCGGTACAAGACGGTCCGTCAGGCGACCACGCTGGCGCTGCGGTCCGGCTTCTCCCGCATCCCGGTGACCGGGGAGAACGAGGACGACATAGTCGGGATCGTCTACCTGAAGGACCTGGTCCGCAAGACGCACATCAGCCGGGAGGCGGAGGCCGACCTGGTCTCGACGGCGATGCGGCCGGCGGTCTTCGTGCCGGACACCAAGAACGCGGGCGATCTGCTGCGCGAGATGCAGCAGGTCCGCAACCACGTGGCCGTCGTCATCGACGAGTACGGCGGCACGGCCGGCATCGTCACCATCGAGGACATCCTCGAGGAGATCGTCGGCGAGATCACCGACGAGTACGACCGGGAGCTCCCGCCGGTCGAGGACCTGGGCGAGGACCGCTACCGGGTCACCGCGCGGCTGGACATCACCGACCTCGGTGAGCTGTTCAAGGTCGAGGCCTTCGACGACGAGGACGTGGAGACGGTCGGCGGGCTGCTGGCGAAGGCGCTGGGCCGGGTGCCGATCGCGGGCGCCTCGTCGGTGGTGGAACTGCCGGACGGGCGTCCGCTGCGGCTGACGGCCGAGTCCCCGGCGGGGCGGCGGAACAAGATCGTGACCGTGCTGGTGGAGCCGGTGGCCGCGGTGGAGACCGCGGGGGAGGAGGGGGAGTGACCCCGGAGCAGCTGCGCGCGTTCTGCCTGGGCTTCAACGCGGCGGTGGAGGAGTTCCCCTTCACGCCGGAGACCTCGGTGTTCAAGGTGCTGGGCAAGGTGTTCGCGCTGTCGGCGCTGGACGGCGAGCCGCTCAAGGTCAACCTCAAGTGCGACCCGGAGCTGGCGGTGCGGCTGCGTGAGGAGCACGAGGCGATCGTGCCGGGCTATCACATGAACAAGCGGCACTGGAACACGGTGACCGTGGGCGGGCCGGGCGGCCTGCCGGACCGGCTGGTGCGGGAGCTGGTGGAGGACTCGTACGACCTGGTGGTCGCGGGCCTGCCGAAGGCGGAGCGGCTGCGGCTCGACCGGCCGTGACGGGGGCGGTCGTGCGGGGGCGCAGGGCGGCTCCCTATGCTTTCGCCCATGACCGACAGCACCGGGATCGACCCCGAGGACAGCAAGATCATCACGCTGGCGCGCAGCGCCCGGGCCCGTAACGCGGTGCCGGAGGGGGCGGCGGTGCGGGACGAGACGGGCCGCACGTACGTGGCCGGGACGGTGGAGCTCGAGTCCCTCAAGCTGAGCGCGCTGCAGACCGCGGTCGCGATGGCCGTGGCGAGCGGGGCGAAGTCCCTGGAGGCGGCCGCGGTGGTCAGCGCGGCCGAGGCCCCGGCCGACGCCGACCGCGCGGCGGTCCGCGACCTCGGCGGCCCGGACACCCCGGTCCTCCTGGCGGCCCCGGACGGCAGCCTGAAGTCCACCACCCCGGCCGGCGCCTAGCCTCCCGACCCGTGTTCAGCCGCGCCGGCATTTGAGGCGCGGGTCCGGGCGGAGCCCGGTGCCCGGCGGAGCCGGGTTTCCCGGGGCGCCGCCCCAGACCCCGCGCCTCAAACGCCGGCGGGGCTGAATCCGGAGCCGGCGGGGCT
>NZ_JBICZI010000031.1:0-75215 GCF_043201855.1 Streptomyces sp. NPDC048257 | reverse complement strand
GCGTTCCTGCCAGAGAGTCATCGATCCTCACGTAGAGTGCAGTGGCGAGGGTCTTGAGGTTTGTCGTCACAAACGAACCAACGAGACCCTCGCTTTATGCGCGCGAAGACTTCGGACTTACTCGTCTAGGCCGCTTCGGATTCCGGAGCGGCCTCTTCGTGTGCGCCGTCCGCCGGCCCGCTCGTGCCCGCCGCGGGTTCCCGTGCGGGTGGGGTGGAGACGGCGGTGGCGGCCGCGCCGGCGGCGAGGAGCGTCCACATGGAGACGGTGGACGGGCGGGGTTCGCGACGTGCTCCTGCTGGTGCCGACATGGCTGCCTCCTGGACCCGGGACACCGTACTTAGGCATGCCTAAGAAACTCTCGGTACCATGTCACCACGAGCGCCGCCGACAGCGCAATATCTTGCCGACGAGTTGTCGGTACGTTTACTCCGAGAGGGCTCCTGCCAGGGCGTCCAGTCCGGCCCCGGCGCCCCAGCGCGCCCCGACCCCGCGGACCGAGACCTCCCGCACGTCGTCCAGGACCTCCTCGTGGCCGACCGCCCGGGCGATCACCACGTGCAGCCGGTCGTCGGAGAGCTCCTCCACCTTGCCGTCGCCCCACTCCACGACGACCACGGACTCGGGCAGCGAGACGTCGAGGTCCAGGTCCTCCATCTCGTCCAGGCCGCCGCCCAGCCGGTACGCGTCCACGTGCACGAGCGCCGGCCCACCGGTGAGCGACGGGTGGACGCGGGCGATCACGAAGGTCGGCGAGGTCACGGCCCCGCGCACGCCCAGTCCCTCGCCGAGTCCGCGGGTGAGCGTGGTCTTGCCCGCGCCCAGCTCGCCGGTCAGCAGGACGAGGTCACCGGGGCGCAGCAGGGCGGCGATCCGTCGCCCCAGCTCCTGCATCGCGTCCGGGGAACCGATGGTGATACGGGTCTGCGCGCCGGCCGCGCCCTCAGGTGCCGGCGCCTGGCTGCGCTGTGCTTCCAGCGGTACTTCTTCCATGCCCGCCAACGTTAGTCGCTGCGGGGACCGCCGCCGCTCCGGTGCGCGCGAGCAGCTCCGTGAGCAGCCGCGTCACGGTCTCCGGGCGTTCGAGCATCATCAGGTGCCCGGTGGACTCCAGGACCACGAGGTCGGCGGCGGGCAGCACCTCCTTGATGGCGACGCTGTGCGCGGGCGGGGTGATCATGTCCTTGTCGCCGGCGATGACGGTGACCGGCAGGTCCGCGAACAGCCGGAGCGCGGCGCTCTTGTCGTGGGTCTGGAAGGCCGGGTAGAACTCGGCGACCACGTCGATGGGGGTGCCCTCGATCAGCCGCTCCGCGAACCGCGCGACGCCCGGATCCACGTCCCGGGAGCCGAACGAGTACATCTTGATCATCCCGGCGAAGAGGTCCGCGGTGGCCCGACGGCCCTTCTCCACCAGCTCCACCTGCGAGCCGAGCGCCTTGAGCACGCCCGGCAGGAGCCTGCGCACGGCCCCCATACCGGCGGAGGGAAGCCCGTACGTCACCTCGCCGAGGCGGCCGCTGGAGGTGCCGACCAGGGCCACGCCGACGACGCGGTCGCGGACGATGTCGGGGTACTGCTCGGCGAATCCCATGATGGTCATTCCGCCCATCGAGTGACCCACCAGGATCAGCGGCCCCTCGGGGGCCGCGGCGTCGATGACGGTCTTCAGGTCCCGGCCGAGCTGGTCCATGGTCAGCGGCTCGCCGTCGGCCTGGGCGAGGCCGCGGGCGCTGCGGCCGTGGCTGCGCTGGTCCCAGTAGACCGCGCGGACCACGCCGCGCAGGGCGGCGCGCTGGAAGTGCCAGGAGTCCTGGCCGAGGCAGTAGCCGTGGCAGAAGACGACGGTGGCCTGGGGCTCGGGCTTGCGCCGCAGCCGCCGCCGCTTGCCGTCCTCGGGGAGCTCGTCGACCTCGTAGTAGAGCTCGGTGGCGTCCTCGGCCCGGCAGGTTCCCTCGGTGCCGCGCAGGGACCCGTAGTCCCCGGCCGCGTCGAGTGCGAGCCGCGCCTTCATCCGTATGCCGCGCCCGACGGTGATCCGTTCCACCGCCACACCGGCCGCCGCGCCCGCGGCTATCACGCCGATGGCGGCGCCGGCCCAGCCGGCCTTGCGCCAGTTCTCGCTCACGCCGCCGCCCTCACTCCGCTCAGCCGCCGAGGTACACCCGGGGCACACGTCCACCGATACGGGTGACGATCTCATACGCGATCGTGTGCGCCGCCCGGGCCCAGTCCTCGGCGGTGGGTTCACCGCGTTCCGCGTCCCCGAAGATGACGGCCTCGTCGCCTGCGCGGGCGTGGTCTCCTTCCAAGTCGACCACGAACTGGTCCATCGCGACGCGTCCGGCGACGTGGCGGACCTTGCCGGCGACGAGCACCGGGCCGAGGCCCGAGGCCTGCCGCGGGATGCCGTCGGCGTATCCCGCCGGGACCAGTGCGAGGTTCGTCTCGGTGTCGGTGACGTAGTGGTGGCCGTAGCTCACCCCGTGCCCGGCGGGGACGGTCTTGACCAGCGCGAGGGAGGCCTTGAGGGTCATCGCCGGCCGCAGGCCCAGCTGGGCCGGGGTGCCGAGCTCGGGCGCGGGCGAGACGCCGTAGACGGCGAGCCCGCAGCGCACCAGGTCGAAGTGGGACTCGGGCAGGGTGAGGGTGGCCGGCGAGTTGGCGATGTGCCGGACCTCGGGCTCGACGCCCTCCTTCTCGGCGTACGCGAGCATGTCGCGGAAGGCGGCCAGCTGGAGCTGGATGGAGGGGTGCCCGGGCTCGTCGGCGCAGGCGAAGTGCGACCAGAGGCCGGTGACCCGGACGGTGCCCTCGGCCTGGGCGGCGACGGCCGCCCCGACCAGTTCCTCCCAGTCGGCGGGCTGGCAGCCGTTGCGGCCGAGGCCGGTGTCGGCCTTGAGCTGGATGCGCGCGGTGCGGCCCGCCGCGCGGGCGGCTTCCCGCACCTCGTCGAGGGCCCACATGCCGCTGACGGAGACGTCCAGATCGGCCTCGACGGCCTCCCGCCAGGGGCCGCCTGGGGTCCAGAGCCAGCACATGAGGCGCCCCTGGATCCCGGCTGCGCGCAGTGCGAGGGCCTCGTCGGGCGTGGCCGTCCCGAGCCAGGTGGCGCCGGCCTCCTGGGCGGCCTTGGCGCACTCCACGGCCCCGTGCCCGTAGGCATTCGCCTTGACCACGGCCATCAGCTCCGCCCGGGGCGCCCGCTCGCGCAGTGCGCGCACGTTCTCCCGTACGGCGTCAAGATCGATCTCGGCGTACACGCGCGTCGCTGTCTCGTTCATCGGCCCCAGTCTCTCAGAATCCCCGCCCGGCCCTGCGGGGGCTGGGCGAACCCGGGGCGAATGTGTCGCCCGGGGGTCGGCGCGCCGTGGCATGCGGCCGCTGCGCGGAGCCCCTCCCCGCCCCTTCTCCGTCGCCCGGGCTCTGCCCGCGGGTCCGCGGCGGCGTCAGGGGCGGCGGGTGTCGCGCCAGGCCTGCGGGAGGGCTTCGGCCACCTGGTGGGCCAGGAGGGGGCCGCCGACGCTGCGGGCCGCCAGGCCGTGGAGGTACGCGGCCACCGCCCCGGCGTCCGCCCCGGGCAGCCCGCCCGCCAGGAGGGACCCGGCCAGCCCGGACAGCACGTCCCCGCTCCCGGCGGTGGCCAGCCACGGGGTTCCCGTCGGGTTCACCCGAACGGCTTCGCCGCCGGAGGCGACCAGCGTCGTCGAGCCCTTCAGCAGCACCGTCGCCCCGTACCGCTGCGCCAGCGCCCGTACGGCGTCCAGCCGGCCCGCCTCCACCGACTCCCGGGGCACCCCCAGCAGCGCCGCCGCCTCCCCCGCGTGCGGCGTCAGCAGGGTCGGGGCCGTCCGGGCCCGCAGCACCCGGGGGTCCAGGCCGCGCAGCCCGTCCGCGTCGACCAGTACCGCCGCGTCCCCCGCCAGCAGCTCCGCGACCTCCCCCACGCGTCCCTCCCCCAGCCCGGGGCCGACCACCCACGCCTGCACCCGGCCGTGTCCGATCAGCGTCTCGGGGTAGCGGGCGAGCACCGCCTCCGCCGCCGGACCCACGTACCGCACCGCTCCCGCGCCGCCCCGCAGCGCTCCCGCCACGGCCAGCACCGCCGCACCGGGGTACTGCGTGGACCCGGCGACGATGCCGACCACGCCCCGCCGGTACTTGTCGCTCGACGCCGTCGGCTCCGGCAGCAGCCGCGCCACGTCCGCGTGCTGCAGGGCCTCCACCTCCGGCGACGGCAGCTCCAGCCCGATGTCCACGAGGTGCACCGCACCCGCCCGCGTGGCCCCGGGGTCGATCAGCAGACCGGGCTTGTACGCCCCGAAGGTCACCGTCACATCGGCCGTGACGGCCGGCCCCGCCACCTCCCCGGTGTCCGCGTCCACCCCGCTCGGCAGGTCCACGGCGACCACGGGGACCCCCGGCGGGATCCGCTCCACCAGGGCCGCGGCCGCCGGGCGCAGCCCGCCGCGTCCGCCGATCCCGAGCAGCCCGTCCAGTACGAGGTCGGCCCGGGCGGGGACGGCGCGCCGCAGGTGTCCCCCGGCGGCCCGCAGCGCGGCCAGCCCGCCCGCGTGCATCCGCTCGGGGTCCATCGGCACGGCCGTCACCCCGGCCCCGCGCCGGGCCAGGCGGGCGCCCGCGTACAGCGCGTCGCCGCCGTTGTCCCCCGGTCCGACGAGGAGCACGACGCGTGCCCCGTACACCCCGCCGCGGCCGCGCCGCAGCAGTCCGGCGCAGGTGGCGGCCAGGCCGGCCGCCGCCCGCTGCATCAGGGCGCCCTCGGTCAGCCGGGCCATCAGCTCGCGCTCGGCGGCCCGTACGGTCTCCACGCTGTAAGCGGTACGCATGGACTAACCCTCGGCGATCACCACGGCGGAGGCGACCCCCGCGTCGTGGCTGAGCGAGAGGTGCCAGGACTTCACGCCCATCGCCAGCGCGCGCGCCTCCACCGTCCCGCACACGCGCAGCCGGGGCTGTCCGCTGTCCTCCACGTAGACCTCGGCGTCGGTCCACAGCAGGCCGGCGGGCGCGCCGAGCGCCTTGGCGAGCGCCTCCTTGGCGGCGAACCGCGCGGCGAGCGAGGCGATCCCGCGCCGCTCGCCGCTCGGCAGTGTCAACTCGGCGTCGACGAAAAGCCGTTGCGCAAGGCTCGGCGTGCGCCGCAGCGCCGCGTCGAACCGTTCGATCTCCGCTACGTCGATCCCGACGCCGATAATCACAACGACAACTCCACTACCCGACTCCTACTCCACGGTCACCGACTTGGCGAGGTTACGCGGCTGGTCGACCTCGTTGCCGCGCGCCGTCGCCAGCTCGCACGCGAACACCTGCAGCGGCACCGTCGCCACCAGCGGCTGGAGCAGCGTCGGAGTCGCCGGGATCCGGATCAGGTGGTCGGCGTAGGGGACGACCGCCTCGTCGCCCTCCTCCGCGATCACGATGGTCCGCGCCCCGCGCGCCCGGATCTCCTGGATGTTCGACACGATCTTGTCGTGGAGGACCGACCGGCCGCGCGGCGACGGGACGACCACCACCACCGGCAGGTCCTTCTCGATCAGCGCGATCGGCCCGTGCTTGAGCTCGCCCGCCGCGAAGCCTTCGGCGTGCATGTACGCCAGCTCCTTGAGCTTGAGCGCGCCCTCCAGCGCCACCGGGTACCCGACGTGCCGGCCAAGGAACAGCACGGTGTTCTTGTCGGCGAGCGAGCGCGCGAGCTCACGGACCGGTTCCATGGTCTCCAGTACGGTGTCCACCGCCGCGGCGATGTCCGACAGCTCCCGGATCACGGCCTCGATCTCGTCGCCCCACTTCGTGCCCCGGACCTGTCCGAGGTACAGCGCGACCAGGTAGCAGGCCACCAGCTGCGTCAGGAACGCCTTGGTCGAGGCGACGGCCACCTCGGGACCCGCGTGCGTGTAGAGCACCGCATCGGATTCGCGCGGGATCGTCGACCCGTTCGTATTGCAGATGGCCAGAACCTTGGCCCCCTGCTCGCGCGCGTGCCGGAGCGCCATCAGGGTGTCCATGGTCTCGCCGGACTGCGAGATCGCGACCACCAGCGTCCGCTGGTCCAGGATCGGGTCGCGGTAGCGGAACTCGCTCGCCAGCTCCGTCTCGCACGGGATGCGGGTCCAGTGCTCGATGGCCAGCTTCGCGATCATGCCCGCGTGGTACGCCGTACCGCACGCCACGATCACGACCTTGTCGACCTCCCTGAGCACCGAGACGGGGATGCGCACCTCGTCCAGGGTCAGCGAGCCGCTCGCGTCGATCCTGCCCAGGAGGGTGTCGGCGACGGCCTTCGGCTGCTCGGCGATCTCCTTGAGCATGAAGTAGTCATAACCCCCCTTCTCGGCCGCCGAGGCGTCCCAGTCCACGTGGTACGCCCGCACGGTCGCGGGCGAGCCGTCGAAGTTGGTCACCGAGACCCCCTCGCGGCGGAGCTCGACGACCTGGTCCTGCCCCAGCTCGATCGCGGACCGCGTGTGGGCGATGAACGCGGCCACGTCCGAGGCGAGGAAGTTCTCTCCCTCTCCAACGCCCACCACCAGGGGCGAGTTCCGGCGCGCGCCGACCACCACGTCCGGCTCGTCGGCGTGCACGGCGACGAGCGTGAACGCGCCCTCCAGGCGCCGGCACACCTGCCGCATGGCCTCCGCGAGGTCGCAGGTCGCCGAGAACTGCTCCGCCAGCAGGTGCGCCACGACCTCGGTGTCCGTCTCGGACTCCAGCCGGTGGCCGCGCTCGGCCAGTTCGGCCCGGAGCGCGGCGAAGTTCTCGATGATGCCGTTGTGCACCACGGCCACGCGCCCCGAATTGTCGAGGTGCGGGTGGGCATTGGCGTCGGTGGGCCCGCCGTGGGTCGCCCACCGGGTGTGCCCGAGCCCCGTGGAGCCGGACGGCAGCGGATGCCCGACCAGCTCCTTCTCCAGATTGACGAGCTTCCCGGCCTTCTTGACGGCCGCCAGGCTGCCGTCCGCGAGCACGGCGACCCCGGCCGAGTCGTAGCCGCGGTACTCCAGCCGCTTGAGTCCGGCGATGACCACATCGAGCGCCGACTGCGCTCCCACGTAACCCACAATTCCGCACATACGCCGCAGCGTACGCCGTAGTTGGCCGTCTGCCCCGTAGCCGAACAAGACGAAAAACCCGCCCCGGCGAATGCGCCGGAGCGGGGTTGACGTTCTTGTGGGGCGGGACTCAGCCGAGCTTCTTGACCTGCGCGTCGACGAGGGCCTTCGGCTGCTCGGCGACGCCGGACAGGCTCAGGGCCGAGAAGGACGCGACCGTGTTGCCCTTGCGCACGAGGACCAGCTGGGTCGTCAGCTTCTCGCCGTCGACGTCGAGCTCGACGGTCAGGGGGAGGGCCGCGTCACCGCCGGTGACGGCGGCACCGGGCGCAACCTTGGTGATCTTGGTGGTCTCGCCGTCCTGGGTGGCCGAGTAGCCGCCGGAGCACTTCTCGCTCGCGGTCTTCACTGCGGCGAACGCCTCCTCGGCGCCCTTGCCCTCGTACGAGGCGAGGGTCACGGTCGTGGCCGTGGAGCCGAGGGCGCCCACGATCGCCTTCGCCGCGTCCTCCGGCGAGGAACCCTCGGCAGCCGGCTTCGGGGTGGCCACGGCCTTGATGCGCGCCGTCCCGGAAGGGGTGCCGGCCGGGACGAAGGCCTGCGCCTGGACCAGGACCTTGCACTCGGGCTTGTCGCTGGTGGCGGTGGCGCCGGCGGCGGCCTCGGCGGGCGTGGCCTCCTTGAAGGTGTGGTCCGCGAGGTCGGCCTGGGCCACCAGGAGCTTGGCCAGCTCCGCGTCGGTCTTGCCCTTGGCGGCGGGGGCCGCCGAGCTCGCGGGTGCGGAGGGCTTGGCGTCCGTCTTCGCATCGGCCTTGTCGGCCTTGTCGGAGCCGCAGGCGGTGGCCAGCAGGGCCAGGGACACCGCGGACGCGGTCAGGACGGTACGACGGACAAGAGCGGTACGCACGAGAAGACTCCCCCATGGAAAACGACAGCGACAGGGCAGCCCGAACGGCGCCCCTCGGAGCGGAGCGTGGACACGACTGCGGTGATCAACAATGTACGGGGCGATGGATCGCCGGATCGCCCCGGGCGGCGATCCCGGCCAATCGTGATCCGGGTGAGACCCCAAGAATTTCCAATCGAAACCACCGGGCGTACAACCCCACCGGCACCGGCCAGGCCCTGTCCGGTACCCATCCGTCCCACCCGGCACGTGACCGACCACACCACCCACAACCGCCCCGGAGCCCCGACAATGGCGGTGTGATCACTTCGCCGCCACGAAGCAACACGCCGGACAACGCAACGGAGCGCACCGGCCGGGAGGGGCACCCCACGCGCCCCCCGCACCGCCGGGGCCACGAGGCCTCGCCGTACGTCGACCTCACCCGCGCCGAGTGGAGCGCCCTGCGGGAGCGGACGCCGCTGCCGCTGACCGCCGACGAGGTGGAGCGGCTGCGCGGCCTCGGTGACGTCATCGACCTCGACGAGGTCCGCGACGTGTACCTGCCGCTCTCCCGGCTCCTCAACCTCTACGTCGGCGCCACCAGCAATCTCCGCGGCACCCTCAACACCTTCCTCGGTGACGCGGGCAACGGGCACGGCGCCCAGCAGGGCACTCCCTTCGTCATAGGGGTCGCCGGCTCGGTCGCCGTGGGCAAGTCCACCGTCGCGCGCCTCCTCCAGGCCCTGCTCGCCCGCTGGCCCGAGCACCCGCGCGTGGAGCTGGTCACCACCGACGGGTTCCTGTACCCGATGAAGGAGCTCCAGCGGCGCGGACTCACCTCCCGCAAGGGGTTCCCGGAGTCCTACGACCGCCGCGCGCTCACCCGCTTCGTCGCCGACATCAAGGCCGGCAAGGACGAGGTGCGGGCCCCCGTCTACTCGCACCTGATCTACGACATCGTCCCCGGCGAGGAGCTCGTCGTCCGCCGCCCGGACATCCTCATCGTCGAGGGCCTCAACGTGCTCCAGCCGGCCCTCCCCGGTACGGACGGCCGCACCCGCGTCGCCCTCGCCGACTACTTCGACTTCAGCGTGTACGTGGACGCGCGCCCCGAGGACATCGAGCGCTGGTACCTGAACCGCTTCCGCAAGCTGCGCGCGACCGCCTTCCAGAACCCCTTCTCCTACTTCCGCAAGTACACCCAGGTCTCCGAGGAGGAGGCGATGGAGTACGCGCAGACGATGTGGCGGACGATCAACCGGCCCAACCTGCTGGAGAACGTGGCGCCCACCCGCGGCCGGGCCACCCTCGTCGTCCGCAAGGGACCGGACCACAAGGTGCAGAAGCTGAGCCTGCGCAAGCTTTAGTCCGCAGTCGCCAAGGGGTGTCCCGTAGGGTGCGCGCATGCTGCACCTGCGGATGATCACCCCACATCACCTCACCGAGCGGGTGGTGGAGCTGATCGACCAGACGGTCGGAACCACTCATCTGGTCGTGCTGACCGGCGCCGCCCGCGATCCGGCGGGCGATCTCGTCCTGTGCGACGTCGCCCGCGAGGGGGCCGACGAGCTGCTGCAGGAGATGCGCTCGCTCGGCATCGCGGAGAGCGGTTCGATCGCCGTCGAGAACATCGACCTGTCGATCTCCAGACGCGCCGACGACGCCGAGGAGGAGGCACCGGGCGAGGCCGCGGACGCGGTGATCTGGGAGCAGCTCGCCGGATCGACGCACGAGGAGTCCACCCTCACGATCACCTACGCCGCCTTCATGATCATCGCGACGATGATCGCGGCCTGCGGCGTGGTCCTGGACAACGCGGTCCTGATCGTGGGCGCCATGGCGGTGGGCCCGGAGTTCGGCCCGCTCGCCGGAATCTGTACCGGCCTGGTGCAGCGCCGGGGCAGGCTCGCGAGGCGCTCGCTCTCCGCGCTGGTGATCGGCTTCGCGGCGGCGATCGTGGCGACGACGGTCTTCAGCCTGGGGATGGACGCATTCGGCCTCTTCCACGAGGACATGCTGGAGAATCCCCGGCCGAACACCAACTTCATCTGGCAGCCCGACCCGTTCTCCTTCGTGGTGGCGCTGCTCGCCGGCGTGGCCGGAATGCTCTCGCTGACCTCGGCGAAGGTCGGGGCGCTGGTGGGCGTGGCGATCTCCGTGACCACCGTCCCGGCGGGCGCCAACGCCGCGGTGGCCCTCAGCTACGGCGATTTCGCCCAGATGTGGGGTTCGGCCGTGCAGCTGGCGCTGAACCTGGCCGGCATCGTCCTCGCCGGGACGCTCACCCTCATCGCCTGGAAACTGCTGTGGCGCACCCAGCACGGCCGGATGATCCGGAAGCCGGGTGCGCCACGCAGTCGGGGCCACGGCCTTTAGGCCGGGCCGCCCGGACGGCCTAGCCCAGGGCGGACTTCACGACGTCCGCGAGCCGGCCGGCGACCGAGCGCGCCTGATCGATGTCGGCGGCCTCGACCATCACCCGGACGAGCGGTTCCGTACCGGACGGACGCAGCAGCACCCGTCCGGTGGTGCCCAGCTCGCGCTCGGCGTCGGCCACCGCCGCGGCCAGCTCGCCCGAGGTGGTCACACGGGACTTGTCCACGTCGGGAACGTTGATCAGCACCTGCGGCAAGCGCTGCATGACGCCCGCCAGCTCGGCGAGGGACTTGCCGGTGGCCGCGACGCGCGCCGCCAGCAGCAGGCCGGTCAGCGTGCCGTCGCCGGTCGTCGCGTGGTCGAGGATGATCACGTGGCCGGACTGCTCGCCGCCGAGCGCGTAGCCGTGCTCCTTCATCGACTCCAGCACGTACCGGTCGCCGACCCCGGTCTGCACGACCTGGATGCCCTCGCCCTCCATGGCCAGCTTGAAGCCCAGGTTGGACATCACGGTGCCGACCACGGTGTTCTCGCGCAGCTGGCCGGCCTCGCGCATGGCCAGTGCCAGCACCGCGAGGATCTGGTCGCCGTCGACCTCCTCGCCGGAGCCGTCCACGGCCAGGCAGCGGTCCGCGTCGCCGTCGTGCGCGATGCCCAAGTCGGCGCCGTTCTCGACCACGGCCGCCTTGAGCAGGCCGAGGTGGGTGGAGCCGCAGCCGTCGTTGATGTTGAGGCCGTTGGGCTCGGCGCCGATCGTGATGATCTCCGCGCCGGCCCGGGTGAAGGCCTCGGGCGAGACGTACGCGGCCGCGCCGTGCGCCTCGTCGAGGACGACCTTCAGGCCGTCGAGACGGTTGGGGAGGACCCCGATGAGGTGGGCGACGTACTTGTCGAAGCCCTCGGTGTAGTCGGAGACGCGGCCGACGCCGGAGCCGGTGGGCCGGTCCCAGGGAGCGCCGGTGCGGTGCTTCTCGTACGTCGACTCGATGCGGTCCTCCAGCTCGTCGGCGAGCTTGTGGCCGCCGCGCGCGAAGAACTTGATGCCGTTGTCGGGCATCGCGTTGTGGCTGGCGGAGAGCATCACGCCGAGGTCGGCGCCCAGCGCCCCGGTGAGATACGCCACCGCCGGGGTGGGCAGCACACCGACGCGCAGGACGTCCACGCCCGCGCTCGCGAGGCCCGCCACGACCGCGGCCTCCAGGAATTCGCCGGAGGCGCGGGGATCCCGGCCGACCACCGCGGTCGCCCGATGGCCCTCAAAGGTGCCCGCCTCGGCAAGTACGTGGGCAGCCGCCACGGAGAGGCCGAGCGCGAGCTCCGCCGTCAGATCCGCGTTGGCAACGCCGCGTACACCGTCCGTCCCGAAGAGTCGTCCCACTGTTGTCCTCCCGAGTTTCCGCTTCGCGTATGACCGCTTGTGACAGGTATTTGCCGCTTGTGGCGGTAAACGAACCGCCCCGGCAGCACAGAGAGTGCTGCCGGGGCGGTTTCGTTGCAGAACAGCAGGCGCAGATTAACGCTTGCTGTACTGCGGAGCCTTACGGGCCTTCTTGAGACCGGCCTTCTTGCGCTCGACCGCACGGTCGTCGCGGGAGAGGAAGCCGGCCTTCTTCAGCGCCGGGCGGTTGTTGTCGACATCCGCCTCGTTCAGCGCACGGGCCACACCGAGGCGCAGGGCGCCGGCCTGGCCGGAAACGCCGCCACCCGAGATGCGGGCGATGACGTCGTAGCGGTTGTCCAGCTCGAGGAGCTTGAACGGCTCGTTGACTTCCTGCTGGTGCACCTTGTTGGGGAAGTAGTCCTCAAGGGTGCGACCGTTGATCTTCCACTTGCCGGTGCCCGGAACGATCCGGACGCGGGCGATGGCGTTCTTGCGACGGCCCAGGCCGGCGGCCGGCTGGGGGTCGCCGAAGCGGCCGGCAAGGGACTCGGAGGTGTAGTCGCCCTCGACGACGACCTCGGACTCGCTGGTGTACTCCTCGACGTTGCCCTCGAACTCGTCGACGGGGGTCGTCTCGGCGGTGGTCTCGGCCACGATGCTCCTCAGAATTTTCTACGTCTTAGGGGGTGGCCGGAACTACTGCGCGACCTGGGTGATCTCGAACGGCACCGGCTGCTGGGCAGCGTGGGGGTGCTGGTCGCCCGAGTAGACCTTCAGCTTCGAGAGCATCTGACGGCCCAGGGTGTTCTTGGGGAGCATGCCCTTGATGGCCTTCTCGACGGCCTTCTCCGGGTTGTTCGCGAGAAGGTCGTCGTAGCGCACCGAGCGGAGACCACCCGGGTAGCCGGAGTGGCGGTAGGCCATCTTCTGGGTCGCCTTGTTGCCGGACAGGTGAACCTTGTCGGCGTTGACGATGATGACGAAGTCGCCCATGTCCATGTGGGGGGCGTAAGTCGGCTTGTGCTTACCCCGCAGGAGGGCAGCGGCCTGGGTCGCCAGACGGCCGAGGACAACGTCCTGGGCGTCGATGACGAGCCACTGGCGCGAGATGTCGCCGGGCTTGGGGCTGAACGTACGCACGCGTATGCCTTCGCTTCTTCAGTGGTGGTATCCCAAGGGCGCAAGCCCCACGGGAAGGTCCTGACAGGGTCACCACGGACGATCACGACAGCCCTCGTTCACATCGGGGACGCAACCCGTGTGAACTGCTGGTCATCGGTCCGGTGGACCGGCGCAAGGCCTTTCACGTGAGAATGAGAAAGCCAATACGCATAACAAACCAGCAGGATACCCAAGCAGACCCGTACGGGTCAAAACGCGGTCCGCGATGCCGGTTCTGCTGGCGTCGCGGCGCACTCCGGTTCGGTCCTGGGTGGGGACCCCGCAGTTGTTACCGGCTCAAGAGTAACCCGACCGGAGCGCAGCGCACGACGCGCCAGCACCATGGCGAGCCCGCACAGGGTGGCGCAGTCCTTGAAGGCGCGCCGCTTCTGGGCCAGCTCCGAGGGCCACGGGATCAGGACCACCTGGGGCGTCAGGGCCAGCCAGAACCAGGGCGAGCGGGGCATCGAGCCGGGCCGCACCCCCGAGGCCAGCAGCAGCGGCAGGACCACCAGGAGGTAGTGGTCGAAGGAGGGACGGGAGACCAGGAATGCGGCGAGCATCACCATGCAGGCCGTCTCCACCAGCCGCAGCTGCCCCTGGTCACCCCCCTCGCCTTCGGCGGAGTCCGGCCGCCGCCAGCGCCGCCAGGCGCCCCACAGCCCGGCTCCGGCCCCCGCGAAGGCCACCGCCACCGCCACCGGCTCCGGGACCCCCAGCCGCGGCAGCACGGCGATCGGCGAGGCGTCCCACGGCAGGGCGTAGGAGTCCTGCCCCTGCAGCAGGAACGGCAGCGTCTTGGTGAAGAACAGCGACGGACTCGGCATCATCAGCGCGCCGGCGAGCGAGACCCCCAGCGGTACCAGCACGGCCCAGGCCAGCCCCCGCCACTGCCGGGCGAAGAGGAACAACAGCCCCATCGGCACCAGCATCGGCTTGCAGGCGATCGCCAGCCCCACGACCAGCCCGGCCGTCCCCCACGAGCGCCGCTGCGCGAGCAGCAGCGCCACCGGCAGCGCGGCCGCCGAGATGGCGGTCCAGTTGCCGATCAGCACGAGGTTCACGTACGGCTTGTAGGCGAGGGCGAACACCGCGAACCCGCCGACCGCGAAGCGCGAGCGCAGCGGCACCGCGAACATCCGCAGCGCGGCCAGCCAGCCGGCGCCCAGCAGCCCCGACATGCCGAGCGGCAGCAGCCAGCGCAGCACCTCGCGCGGCAGCAGCGCCTCCGGGACCGCCATGAGCACGGCGCTGGGCAGGTAGAGGAAGCGCTTGTCCTCGTACGGGGACCCGCCCGCCAGCAGCGTCTCGGCGGCCTTGACCACGAAGGCGTTGTCCGAGCCCCAGTTCGCCCGCAGGCTCGTGGAGACGGCGATCCCGAGGACCACCGCGAGGGAGACCAGCTGCCAGGGCCGGGAGGCCGGCTGGAGCAGCCAGTCGACCAGCCGGCTCCCCGAGGCCCGCTCACCGGGGCCCTGGCCGCCGGTTCCCTGGTTCTCCCACTTCATCAGCCAGATGCTAGGCCGCAGCCCCACGACGCCCTGCCCCTCACTCGGCCGAGGGGATGACGGCCCCCTAGCGCTTGCGTTCGACTCTACGTTCGTCCCAGACGGGTTCCTGAGTCTCCCGCACAACACCGTCCGAACCGAAGACCAGGTAGCGGTCAAATGTGCGCGCGAACCAGCGGTCGTGCGTGACGCACAGCACAGTGCCCTCGTACGCCTCCAGACCGTCCTGCAAGGCCTCCGCGGACTCCAGGTCCAGGTTGTCCGTCGGCTCGTCCAGCAGCAGCGCCGTCGTGCCCGCCAGCTCCAGCAGCAGGATCTGGAAGCGCGCCTGCTGACCGCCCGAGAGGCGCTCGAACGGCTGGTCCCCCTGGCGCTCCAGCTCGTACCGGCGCAGGGCGCCCATGGCCGCGCCGAGCGGCATCGCGCTCTCCGTCCACAGGATGTCCACGAGCGTGCGCCCGAAGAGCTCCGGGTGCGCGTGCGTCTGCGCGAAATGGCCGGGAACCACCCGTGCGCCCAGCTTCCAGGTACCGGTGTGCTTGACGTCCTCGCCGGCCAGCATCCGCAGGAAGTGCGACTTGCCGGAGCCGTTCGAGCCCAGCACCGCGACCCGCTCCCCGTAGAAGACCTCCAGCGAGAAGGGCTTCATCAGGCCCGTGAGCTCCAGGTTCTCCACGGTGAGCGCGCGTACGCCCGTACGCCCGCCCTTGAGCCGCATCCGGATGTCCTGCTCCCGCGGCGGCTCCGGCGGCGGACCGGCCTCCTCGAACTTCTGGAAGCGGGTCTGCATCGCGCGGTACCGCGAGGCCATGTCGGGGCTGCTCGCGGCCTGATTGCGCAGGCGCAGCACCAGGGCCCTCAGCCGGGCGTGCTCCTCGTCCCAGCGCCGCTTGAGCTCTTCGAAGCGTGCGAAGCGCTCCTTGCGGGCCTCGTGGTACGTCCCGAAGCCGGCGCCGTGCACCCACACGTCGCTGCCCATCGGGCTCGCTTCCAGACTGATGATCCGCTCGGCGGCCTGGGTCAGCAGCTCCCGGTCGTGCGAGACGAACAGCACGGTCTTGCGGGTGGTCTTCAGCTGCTCCTCCAACCACCGCTTGCCCGGGACGTCCAGGTAGTTGTCCGGCTCGTCGAGCAGCAGCACCTCGTCCGGCCCGCGCAGCAGCGCCTCCAGGACGAGCCGCTTCTGCTCACCGCCCGAGAGCGTGCGCACCTCGCGGAACTGCGCGCTGTCGTACGGGATCGCCAGCGCGGCCATCGTGCAGACGTCCCACAGGGTCTCCGCCTCGTAGCCCTGGACGTCGGCCCAGTCGCTGAGCGCCTGCGCGTAGGCCATCTGCGCGGCCTCGTCGTCGACCGTGAGGATCAGCTCCTCGGCCCGGTCCACGGCCTTCGCGGCCTCCCGGATCCGCGGCTGGGCCACCGACACGAGCAGGTCGCGCACGGTGGTCTCGTCCCGCACCGAGCCCACGAACTGCGACATCACGCCGAGTCCGCCGCTGACGGTGACCCCGCCGCCGTGCGGCTGGAGGTCGCCGGAGATCAGCTTCAGCAAGGTGGTCTTGCCGGCCCCGTTCGCCCCGACGAGCGCGGCGACCGACCCCTCCCCCACCCGGAAGGAGACGTCGGGGAGCAGTACCCGCCCGTCCGGAAGGTAGTACTCCAGGTGGCTGGCTTCGAGATGTCCCATGCCGGGCATTGTCCAGCTCCGGCGACGATCCGCCCAAACGGATTAGCAGCAGCCCGCGCCCGGCAGGGTCCGCAGGTTGCGCGCTTCCTTGCTGCGGGCGGCCAGCAGCTCGTCCGCCGGGTAGCCGACCTCCTCCAGGGTCAGCCCGTGCGGCTTGACCACGTGCACCGAGGAGTCCCGGACGCCGGCCGCCAGTACCTTGCCGGGCCAGTCGGTGGGCCGGTGCCCGTCCCCCACGTGCAGCAGGGCGCCCACCAGCGAGCGGACCATGTTGTGGCAGAAGGCGTCGGCGCGGACGGTCGCGGTGACGATCCCGTCCGGGGCGCGCTCCCAGCTGAGCTGCTGGAGCGTACGGATGGTCGTGGCGCCCTCGCGCTTCTTGCAGTACGCGGCGAAGTCGTGCTCGCCGAGCAGCGCGGCGGCGGCCTCGTTCATGGCGTCCACGTCGAGCGGCCACTGGTGCCACAGCACGTGGCCGCGGCGCAGCGGGTCGACGCCGCCCTGGTGGTCGCCGACGCGGTAGGCGTAGCGGCGCCAGATGGCCGAGAAACGCGCGTTGAAGCCCTCGGGGGCCTCCGCGACCTTCCACACCCGTACGTCGTGCGGCAGGCGGCCCGCGAGGCGGCGCAGCAGCTTGTCGTGGTGCTCGGCCCACACCTCCTCGGCGAGGTCGAACTGCGCGACCTGTCCGCGGGCGTGCACGCCCGCATCGGTCCGTCCGGCCACGGTCAGCTCGACCGGCTCGGACAGCCGCATCACGGTCTGCAGGGCCGACTCCAGCTCGCCCTGGACGGTCCGCAGCACCCGCTGCTTCGCCCAGCCGGAGAAGTCCTTGCCGTCGTAGCTCAGGTCCAGCCGCACCCGGACGTGCCCGGGCTCCACCTCGTCACTCACGTGACCGATCCTCTCAGAAAGCCGATACCGCCTGGCAAAGCAGAACGGGCCCGCCCCGGAAGGGGCGGGCCCGTTCAGAGCCGTTCAAGCAAGCGTGATCCCGGGGGATCAGGCCTCCTTGGTCTCCTCGGCGGGGGTCTCGACAGCCTCCGCCTCCTTGACCGCGCGCTTGGTGGCGGCCTCGGCCTCACCGGTGGCCTGCTGGGCGACCGTAAGGGCCTCGACCAGCTCGATCACGGCCATCGGGGCGTTGTCGCCACGACGGTTGCCGATCTTGGTGATGCGCGTGTAACCACCGGGGCGGTTCTCGTAGCGCGGGGCGATCTCGGTGAACAGCGTGTGCACGATGCTCTTGTCCGTGATCGTCTGCAGCACCAGGCGACGGTTGTGGATGTCGCCCTTCTTGGCCTTGGTGACCAGACGCTCGGCGTAGGGACGCAGGCGGCGGGCCTTGGCCTCGGTGGTGGTGATGCGGCCGTGCTCGAAGAGCGACTTCGCGAGGTTCGCGAGGAGGTGCTTCTCGTGCGCGGCGGAACCGCCCAGACGGGCACCCTTTGCGGGACGCGGCATGGTGTTACTCCTTCATATCTGCACCGGCCGTGTCAGGTACCGGTGTCAGTTCCCCCGAGGCGGATGCCGCGGGAAAGTCTTTGGTTCACGCCCGGCCGGCGACCCGGGCCAAAGGCCTCGGCCGCCGGCTGCGGGATGAATCAGTACTGCTCGGTCTCGACGAAACCGGCATCGGCGTCGTCGTCGGCGCCGAAGGCGTCGGCGGCGGCGGTCGGGTCGAATCCGGGCGGGCTGTCCTTGAGGGCCAGGCCCATGCCGGCCAGCTTCGCCTTGACCTCGTCGATCGACTTCGCACCGAAGTTGCGGATGTCGAGCAGGTCCGCCTCGGAGCGGGCGACGAGCTCACCCACGGAGTGGATGCCCTCGCGCTTGAGGCAGTTGTACGAGCGGACCGTGAGCTCGAGCTCCTCGATCGGCAGCGCCAGGTCGGCGGCCAGGGCGGCGTCCGTCGGGGACGGGCCCATGTCGATGCCCTCGGCGTCGATGTTGAGCTCGCGCGCCAGACCGAACAGCTCGACCAGGGTCTTACCGGCGGACGCCATGGCGTCACGCGGGCGCATGGCCTGCTTGGTCTCGACGTCGACGATCAGCTTGTCGAAGTCGGTGCGCTGCTCGACTCGGGTCGCCTCGACCTTGTAGGTGACCTTGAGGACCGGGCTGTAGATGGAGTCGATCGGGATACGGCCGATCTCCTGGCCCAGCTGCTTGTTCTGGACGGCGGAGACGTAGCCGCGACCGCGCTCGACGGTCAGCTCCATCTCCAGCTTGCCCTTGCCGTTGAGCGTGGCGAGGACCAGGTCCGGGTTGTGCACCTCGACACCGGCCGGGGGCGCGATGTCGGCAGCGGTGACCAGGCCGGGACCCTGCTTGCGCAGGTACATCACGACCGGCTCGTCGTGCTCCGAGGAGACGACCAGCTGCTTGATGTTGAGGATGATGTCGGTGACGTCTTCCTTGACGCCCGGCACGGTGGTGAACTCGTGCAGGACGCCGTCCACGCGGATGCTGGTGACAGCGGCACCCGGGATGGAGGACAGGAGCGTACGGCGCAGGGAGTTGCCGAGGGTGTAACCGAAGCCCGGCTCGAGCGGCTCGATCACGAACCGCGAGCGGTACTCGTCGACGACCTCTTCGGTCAGCGAAGGACGCTGAGCGATAAGCATGTCTGTGTTCCTTCATTCGTGGACGCCCACTATTTGACGCCCGACGGGATGCCGTACCGGGGGTACGGCTACTGCAAGGGTACGGGCGGTACGTCCCCAGAAGGGGTCGTACCGCCCGGACACTCAAGAACGCACAGGTGCGTCCGCTGCGTCAGACGCGGCGGCGCTTCGGCGGGCGGCAGCCGTTGTGCGGGGTGGGGGTGACGTCCTGGATCGAGCCGACCTCGAGGCCGGTGGCCTGGAGGGAGCGGATCGCGGTCTCGCGGCCGGAGCCCGGACCCTTCACGAAGACGTCGACCTTGCGCATGCCGTGCTCCTGCGCGCGACGGGCGGCCGACTCGGCGGCCATCTGCGCGGCGAAGGGGGTGGACTTGCGCGAGCCCTTGAAGCCGACGTGGCCGGCGGAGGCCCAGGAGATCACGTTGCCCGAGGGGTCCGTGATCGAAACGATGGTGTTGTTGAACGTGCTCTTGATGTGGGCGTGCCCGTGAGCGACGTTCTTCTTTTCCTTGCGGCGCACCTTCTTGGCAGCGCCCTGACGACCCTTGGGGGGCATCTAAATCTCCTACGGGAGGTGGTCGGTCCTACAGCGCAAGACCGCTGAACAGGACTACTTCTTGCCCGGCTTCTTCTTACCGGCGATCGCGCGACGCGGGCCCTTGCGGGTACGCGCGTTGGTGCTGGTGCGCTGGCCGTGCACCGGCAGGCCACGACGGTGGCGGATGCCCTGGTAGCACTGGATCTCGATCTTGCGGCGGATGTCGCCCTGGATCTCGCGGCGGAGGTCACCCTCGGTACGGAGGTTGGCGTCCACGTACTCGCGGATCTTGACGAGGTCCTCTTCGGCCAGGTCACGAACGCGGGTGTTCGGGTTCACGCCGGTCGAGGCGAGGATCTCCTTGGACCGGGTGCGCCCGATACCGAAGACGTAGGTGAGTGCGATCTCCACGCGCTTTTCGCGCGGGATGTCAACACCGGAAACGCGTGCCATTCAATGGCTCCTGTGTGTTCGGGGGTCTTCAGCAGAACCGACCCCGACCGCCGACCACCCCGAAGTGGGTGATGGTACGCCCGGGTCCCCGGCCCCCGCCGGAGGTACCGCCGGCCCCGTGAAGGGCTGGGCGGGTTCTGCGTATGTACGTTTTCTTACGTCGCGCGAAGAACTGCGGAAGGCAGGTCGGTCGGCGTGCGTCAGCCCTGGCGCTGCTTGTGGCGCAGGTTGTCGCAGATGACCATGACCCGACCGTGACGGCGGATCACCTTGCACTTGTCGCAGATCTTCTTGACGCTCGGCTTGACCTTCATGTTGGTGAGGTTCTCCGGGTCAGTGCCACCACCCGCACCGGGACGGATGCCCAGGCAGGAGTGAGAGCAAGATCTACTTGTATCGGTAGACGATCCGGCCACGCGTCAGGTCGTACGGAGAGAGCTCCACAACGACCCGGTCATCCGGGAGGATGCGGATGTAGTGCATACGCATCTTGCCGCTGATGTGCGCGAGGACTTTGTGACCGTTCTGGAGTTCCACCTTGAACATCGCGTTCGGGAGGGACTCGATCACGGTGCCCTCGATTTCGATGGCACCTTGCTTCTTGGCCACGCTTCGCCTTTCGAATCGGCTACCTTGATCGGCTCGGTGCGCCATGCAGGCATGGAAGTGCACGAGAGCCGACGAGTCAGTCTACGTCAGGGCACCCAGAAAGACGAATCCGGAAAGTTTGCCCCAGAGTCTAGATCATTAACCGAGGGGGTCCGGAGCGGTGGTGACTCCGTACTCCGCCAGCTTCGCCTTGCCGCAGTCCGGGCTGGTCAGGACGATGGGCCCGGCCTCCGTCAGTGCGATGGAGTGCTCCCAGTGCGAGGACCAGGTGCCGTCGGTCGTGATGACCGTCCAGTCGTCCGAAAGGACCTCCGTCTGGGCGGTGCCCAGGGAGACCATCGGCTCGATCGCCAGGCAGACGCCCGGGACGAGCTTGATCCCCTTGCCCCGCTTGCGCGAGACGTAGTTCAGCAGGTGGGGGTCCATGTGCATCTCGGACCCGATGCCGTGGCCGCCGTAGTCCTCGATGATCCCGAACTTGCCGAGGCTGTGGTCACCGGTACCGGGGCGGGGCTGGCGCTTGATGTACGTCTCGATCGCCTTCGAGATGTCGACGAGGCGGTTGCCGAGCTTCATGGCGGCGATACCGGCCCACATGGACTCCTCGGTCACCCGGGACAGCTCCAGGAGCTCAGGGGCGTGCCCGGTGCCCACGAAGGCGGTGTACGCGGCGTCGCCGTGCCAGCCGTCCACGATCGCACCGGCGTCGATCGAGATGATGTCGCCGTCCTTGAGGACGGTCTTGTCGTCCGGGATGCCGTGGACGACGACCTCGTTGACCGAGGTGCAGATGGTCGCGGGGAAGCCGCCGTAGCCGAGGAAGTTCGACTTGGCGCCGGCGTCCGCGATGACCTTGCGGGCCACCATGTCCAGATCCCGCGTCGTGGCGCCCGGCACGGCCGCCTCACGGGTCGCCGCGTGGATCGCGGCGACGACCAGCCCTGCCTCGCGCATTCTCGCGATCTGCTCGGGGGTCTTGATCTGCACCATGACGGCGTGCCTTCCAGCTTCGAAACGGGTCTTCTCAAACAGTACGGCCGCGATGCCCTGGGGACACCGCGGCCGTACCTGCACAGCAAGGGGCTACTACTTCTTCAGGGCGTCCATCGCGCGCCGCGTGATCTCCGCTACCTCACCGAGGGCGGGGATGGTCGACACGAGGCCCTGGGCCTTGTAGTAGTCGATGATCGGCTCGGTCTCCGCGTGGTAGACCGACAGCCGGTTGCGGACCGTGGCCTCGGAGTCGTCACCACGCTGGTAGAGCTCACCGTTGCAGTGGTCGCAGACACCGTCGGCCTTCGGCGGCGCGTACGTCACGTGGAACACGTGCGCGGAGTCCTTGCGGCAGGTCCGGCGCCCGGCGATGCGCTTGACGACCTCGTCCTCCTCGACCTCCAGGTCGAGGACGGCGTCCAGGCTCAGGCCGGCCGCCTTGAGGATCTCGTCGAGGGCCTCGGCCTGCGAGAGGTTGCGCGGGAAGCCGTCGAGCAGGAAGCCGTTCGCGGCGTCCGGCTGCTCCATCCGGTCCTTGGCCATGCCGATGGTCACCGAGTCGGGGACGAGCTCACCGGCGTCCATGTACGACTTGGCGCTCTTGCCGAGCTCGGTTCCCTGGCTGATGTTGGCCCGGAACAGGTCGCCCGTGGAGATGTGCGGGATCGACAGGTTCTTGGCAAGGAACGCGGCCTGCGTTCCCTTGCCCGCACCGGGCGGTCCAACGAGGACGATTCGCATCAGCGGAGGAACCCTTCGTAATTACGCTGCTGGAGCTGGCTCTCGATCTGCTTCACGGTTTCCAGACCCACACCCACGATGATCAGGATGCTCGTCCCGCCGAACGGGAAGTTCTGGTTCGCTCCGAAGCCGGCCAACGCCATCGTCGGCACAAGAGCGATGAGACCCAGGTACAGCGACCCCGGCCAGGTGATCCGGTTGAGTACGTAGCTGAGGTACTCGGCGGTGGGTCGACCGGCGCGGATGCCCGGGATGAACCCACCATACTTCTTCATGTTGTCTGCAACTTCCTCGGGGTTGAACGAGATCGCCACGTAGAAGAACGCGAAGAAAACGATCAGGAGGAAGTAGACCGCGATGTAGTACGGGTGGTCGCCCTTGACGAAGTGCTTCTGGATCCAGGTGGCCCAGCCCGCGGTGGACCCGCTGAACTGCACGACCAGCGCCGGAATGTAGAGCAGCGACGAGGCGAAGATGACGGGGATGATGCCCGCCTGGTTCACCTTGAGCGGGATGTAGGTCGACGTACCGCCGTAGGCACGGCGGCCGATCATGCGCTTCGCGTACTGGACCGGGATCCGGCGCTGCGCCTGCTCGACGAAGACCACCAGGCCGACCATCGCGAGGCCGACGAGCATGACGACGCCGAACTCGACCCAGCCGTCGGCGATCTTGCCCTGGAGCTTGATCTGCCAGAGGGCGCCGATGAAGCCGGCGGCGATCGAGATGAACATGAGGATCGACATACCGTTGCCGATGCCGCGGTCGGTGATGAGCTCACCGAGCCACATGACGACACAGGTACCGGCGGTCATGGTGACGACCATGACGACCGTGGTGAAGATCGACCGGTCGGGGACGATATCGCGGGCGGCCGAGCAGCCCTGGAACAGGGCGCCCGTGCGGGCCGTGGCGACGAGGCCCGTGCCCTGCAGGATCGCCAGCGCGACCGTCAGATAGCGCGTGTACTGAGTGATCTTCGCCGTACCGGACTGGCCCTCTTTTTTGAGGGTCTCCAGCTTCGGGATGACCACGGTCAGCAGCTGCAGGATGATGCTCGCCGTGATGTAGGGCATGATGCCGAGCGCGAAGATCGTGATCTGCAGCAGCGCACCGCCGCTGAACATGTTGACCAGACCGAACAGCCCATTGCTGCTGCCTGCCTGGTCGACACAGATCTGAACGTTCTTGTAGCTCACGCCGGGTACCGGGATGTGGGACCCGAGCCGGAACAGCACGATGATGGCGAGCGTGAAGAGCAGCTTCTTGCGCAGGTCGGGCGTCTTGAACGCCCGGGCGAACGCGGTGAGCACGGTGCCTCCTGCGACCCCCGCGCTACTGCGTCAGAGGTGACGGTCTGAGGGATCGACGAATACGACAAAGCAAAGGTGCACGCCACCTTACCGGCGAGTGTGCCTTCCGTGGAACGACCGACCGGGGATGCCCCATATGTGAGGCATCCCCGGTCGGGTTTCGAGCTATTCAGCCACTGAAATCGTCTTAGACGAGCTCGGTGACGGTGCCGCCGGCAGCGGCGATCTTCTCCTTGGCGGAAGCGGAGACGGCGTCAACCGAAACCTGCAGCGCCACGGAGATCTCGCCCTGGCCCAGGACCTTGACGAGGCTGTTCTTGCGAACCGCGCCCTTGGCGACCAGGTCGGCCACCGTGACCTCTCCACCCTCGGGGTAGAGAGCGCCGAGCTTGTCCAGGTTCACGACCTGGAACTCGGTGCGGAACGGGTTCTTGAAGCCCTTGAGCTTCGGCAGACGCATGTGGAGGGGCATCTGCCCACCCTCGAAGCGCTGCGGGATCTGGTAACGGGCCTTCTGGCCCTTCGTACCACGACCGGCCGTCTTACCCTTCGACGCCTCACCACGACCGACACGGGTCTTCGCGGTCTTGGCGCCGGGGGCGGGACGGAGGTTGTGGGCCTTCAGCGGGCTGTTCTCAGCCATGTTAGTCAACCTCCTCAACCGTCACGAGGTGGCGGACGGTCTGCACCATTCCGCGGAACTCGGGGCGGTCCTCCTTGACGACCACGTCGTTCAGGCGCTTGAGCCCGAGCGAACGCAGAGTGTCGCGGTGGTTCTGCTTGCTGCCGATGTACGACTTCGTCTGCGTGATCTTGAGGCGAGCCATTACGCACCCGCCCCAGCACGCGCACGAAGCAGAGCCGCGGGGGCGACGTCCTCGAGGGGCAGACCACGGCGAGCCGCGATCTCCTCGGGACGCTGCAGGCCCTTGAGCGCTGCGACGGTCGCGTGCACGATGTTGATCGCGTTCGACGAACCGAGCGACTTCGACAGGATGTCGTGAACGCCGGCGCACTCCAGAACGGCGCGCACCGGGCCACCGGCGATAACACCGGTACCGGGGGAAGCCGGCTTCAGGAGCACGACGCCCGCGGCACGCTCACCCGTGATCGGGTGAGGGATCGTGCCCTGGATGCGCGGAACCTTGAAGAAGGACTTCTTGGCTTCCTCGACACCCTTGGCGATGGCCGCGGGAACTTCCTTGGCCTTGCCGTAACCGACACCTACAGTGCCGTCACCGTCGCCCACCACGACCAGCGCGGTGAAGCTGAAGCGGCGACCACCCTTGACAACCTTGGCGACGCGGTTGATCGCGACAACGCGCTCAACGTAAGCGGTCTTCTCGGCGGCAGGGCCACCGTCGCGACCCTTCCGGTCCCGCCGCTCGCCGCCACCGGCACCGCTTCCGCGGCGCTGGGGTCCAGCCATTGGATTACCTCTCTCTGTTACGTCCGTGAGTCCCGGAACCGGGGCTTAGAACTTCAGCCCGGCTTCGCGGGCGGCGTCAGCCAGAGCGGCAATGCGCCCGGCGTATCGGTTGCCACCGCGGTCGAACACGACGGTCTCGACACCCGCAGCCTTGGCACGCTCGGCGACGAGCGCGCCGACGGCCTGGGCCTGGGCGCTCTTGTCGCCTTCGCCACCGCGGATCGAGGTGTCCAGGGTCGACGCGGACGCCAGGGTGTGACCCTGGAGGTCGTCGATGACCTGAGCAACGATGTTGCGGTTGGAACGCGTCACGACGAGGCGCGGACGCTCCGCCGTACCCGAGACGTTCTTGCGGATGCGGATGTGGCGGCGTGCCTTGGCAGCGCGCTTGTACGCGTCGCCCTTGGCGATCTTCACACCGTATGCCATGGCTACTTACCAGCCTTTCCGACCTTGCGGCGGATGACTTCGCCGGCGTACTTGACACCCTTGGCCTTGTACGGGTCGGGCTTCCGCAGCTTGCGGATGTTGGCGGCGACCTCGCCGACCTTCTGCTTGTCGATGCCCTCGACCGAGAACTTGGTCGGCGACTCGACCTTGAAGGAGATGCCCTCGGGCGCCTCCACCAGGATCGGGTGGCTGTAGCCCAGCTGGAACTCCAGGTTGGAGCCCTTCGCCAGGACACGGTAACCGACACCGCTGATCTCGAGAGCCTTGACGTATCCCGTGGTCACACCGGTGATCATGTTCGCCACCAGCGTGCGGGACAGGCCGTGCAGGGCCTTGTTCTGACGCTCGTCGTTCGGGCGGGTGACGTTCAGAACGCCGTCCTCACCCTTGACGATTGCGATGGGCGCCTTGACGGTGTGCGCGAGGGAACCCTTGGGGCCCTTCACGGCGACCGTCTGGCCATCGATGGTGACGTCCACACCGGCGGGAACCTGGATGGGGAGCTTGCCGATTCGCGACATTGCTTTTCCTCCGTTCCCGACTACCAGACGTAGGCGAGGACTTCCCCACCTACGCCCTTCTTGCCTGCCTGCTGACCGGTCAGGAGACCGTGGGACGTGGAGATGATCGCCACGCCCAGGCCGCCGAGGACCTTCGGCAGGTTGGTGGACTTCGCGTACACGCGCAGACCGGGCTTCGAGATCCGCTTGATGCCCGCAATGGAGCGCTCACGGTTCGGCCCGAACTTCAGCTCGAGGACGAGGTTCTTGCCGACCTCGGCGTCCTCGACCTTCCAGCCGGTGATGAAACCCTCCTGCTTGAGGATTTCTGCGATGTGCGACTTGATCTTGCTGTGCGGCATCACGACGGAGTCGTGGTACGCCGAGTTAGCGTTACGCAGACGAGTGAGCATGTCTGCGATCGGGTCAGTCATGGTCATGAAGTGGCCTTCGGCCTCTCTCGCCGGGGTTTCCTGTATGCGCCATCCCTCTCCCCACTCAGTGGCGGGACGGGTGCGGTGCGGGGACCTACGGCGTAGTAAGTCGTTATGGGCGGCGGACGCCCAACCACACAAGCCTAAGGCATGCGCGGCCGGGCACCCACCGTCCAGATGCTTACCGAGAGTGCCTGGTACTCCCCAAGTCCTTGCGGACGAGGGAGATTTACCAGGAGCTCTTGGTCACGCCCGGCAGCTCGCCACGGTGAGCCATCTCACGAAGGCACACGCGGCACAGGCCGAACTTGCGGTACACGGAGTGGGGGCGACCGCAGCGCTGGCAGCGGGTGTACGCACGCACACCGAACTTGGGCTTACGGGCAGCCTTCGCGATGAGAGCCTTCTTCGCCATCTCGCTTACGCCTCCTTGAAGGGGAAGCCGAGGTGACGAAGGAGCGCGCGGCCCTCAGCGTCGTTGGTCGCCGTGGTGACCACGGTGATGTCCATACCCCGGGTACGGTCGATCTTGTCCTGGTCGATCTCGTGGAACATGACCTGCTCCGTGAGACCGAAGGTGTAGTTGCCACGGCCGTCGAACTGCTTCGGCGACAGACCACGGAAGTCACGGATACGCGGCAGCGCGAGCGACAGCGTACGGTCCAGGAACTCCCACATGCGGTCACCACGGAGGGTGACGTGGCAGCCGATCGGCTGACCCTCACGCAGCTTGAACTGCGCGATGGACTTCCGGGCCTTCGTGACGGCCGGCTTCTGACCGGTGATCGTCGTCAGGTCCTTGATGGCGCCGTCGATCAGCTTGGAGTCGCGGGCGGCGTCGCCCACACCCATGTTGACCACGATCTTCACGAGGCCGGGGATCTGCATGACGTTCTCGTAGGAGAACTCCTCACGCAGCTTGCCCGCGATGTCCTCGCGGTACTTCGTCTTGAGACGCGGAGTGGTAGCCATCAGATGTCCTCACCCGTCCGCTTGGCAACGCGGATCTTGTTGCCCTCGTCGTCGAAGCGGTAGCCGACGCGGGTGACGACCTTCTTGCCGTCCTTCTCCACAACCAGCTGAACGTTGCTGACGTGGACCGGGGCCTCGGTGATCACAATGCCACCGGCCTGGTTCTGCGCAGCCTTGGTGTGCTTCTTGACCCGGTTGACACCCTCGACGAGGACACGGTTGTCGGCGGGGAAGGCAACGATGACCTTGCCCTGCTTGCCCTTGTCCTTACCGGTGATGACCTGGACCAGGTCGCCCTTCTTGATCTTCATGCTTACAGCACCTCCGGCGCGAGCGAGATGATCTTCATGAACTTCTTCTCGCGCAGCTCACGGCCCACCGGGCCGAAGATACGGGTGCCGCGAGGGTCGCCGTCGTTCTTCAGAATGACGGCGGCGTTCTCGTCAAAGCGGATGTACGAGCCGTCCTGGCGGCGACGCTCCTTGACGGTGCGAACGATGACTGCCTTGACGACGTCACCCTTCTTCACGTTGCCACCGGGGATCGCGTCCTTGACGGTGGCGACGATGACGTCACCGATGCCCGCGTAGCGGCGACCGGAACCACCGAGAACACGGATGCAAAGGATTTCCTTGGCACCAGTGTTGTCGGCGATACGCAGTCGCGACTCCTGCTGGATCACGTGTATCTCCTGTTTGTCTGCCGGTTCCCGGCGGGGGCTTCACTCCGGAGAGCGTCGCCCCCACCGAGCCTGGCGGAACGAACCTAAGGGAAACCCCTCAGGTGCTTACTTGGCCTTCTCGAGGATCTCGACGATGCGCCAGCGCTTGCTCGCCGACAGCGGACGCGTCTCCATGATGAGGACGCGGTCGCCGACGCCGGCAGCGTTCTGCTCGTCGTGCGCCTTGAGCTTGTTCGTACGGCGGATGACCTTGCCGTACAGGGCGTGCTTCACGCGGTCCTCGACGGCGACGACGACGGTCTTGTCCATCTTGTCGCTGACGACCAGACCCTCACGGGTCTTGCGGAAACCGCGCTCGGTCTTCTCAGTCACGTTGTTCTCGCTCATCAGGCGCTCTCCACCGTCTCGATACCGAGCTCACGCTCGTGCATCAGGGTGTAGATGCGAGCGATGTCCTTACGGACGGACTTGAGCCGGCCGTTGTTTTCCAGCTGACCCGTGGCCGCCTGGAAGCGGAGCTTGAACAGCTCCTCCTTGGCCTCGCGCAGCTTGCCAACGAGCTCCTCGTTGCCGAGCTCACGCAGCTCGGACGCCTTGGTTCCCGTCGCCATCACGACTCACCTGCCTCGCGCCGAACAATCCGGCACTTCATCGGAAGCTTGTGAGCAGCGCGGGTGAGCGCCTCACGAGCAATCTTCTCGTTCGGGTAGGACAGCTCGAACATGACCCGGCCCGGGTGCACGTTGGCGATCCACCACTCGGGAGAACCCTTACCGGAACCCATGCGGGTTTCGGCCGGCTTCTTCGTCAGCGGGCGGTCCGGGTAGATGTTGATCCAGACCTTGCCGCCACGCTTGATGTGGCGGGTCATCGCAATACGAGCCGCTTCGATCTGGCGGTTCGTCACGTACGCCGGGGTCAGCGCCTGGATGCCGTACTCGCCGAACGAGACCTCAGTACCGCCCTTGGCCATACCGCTGCGCTTCGGGTGGTGCTGCTTGCGGTGCTTGACCCTACGAGGGATCAGCATGTCGGTCAGGCCTCCGTTCCGGTGCTCTCGGCCGGAGCGGCGGCGGGAGCGTCGGCCTTGGGGGCCTCGGCACCAGCAGCCTGCTGCGGCTTGCGGCCACCACGGCCGCCGCGCTCGCCACCACGGCCACCACGGCCGGCGGGACGGTCGCCAGCGCCCTGCGCGCCACGGGCCGGGCGGTTACCCGCACGGGCCGCAGCGTTCTCGGCGCGAACCTCGGCGATGTTCTTGACATCGCCCTTGTAGATCCAGACCTTCACACCGATACGGCCGAAGGTGGTCTTGGCCTCGAAGAAGCCGTAGTCCACGTTCGCGCGCAGCGTGTGCAGCGGCACACGACCCTCGCGGTAGAACTCGGAGCGGGACATCTCGGCGCCGCCGAGACGGCCGCCACACTGGATCTTGATGCCCTTGGCGCCGGCCTTCATCGTGCCCTGCATGCTCTTACGCATGGCGCGACGGAAGGAGACGCGGGAGGAGAGCTGCTCGGCAACGGCCTGGGCAACCAGCTGGGCATCGAGCTCGGGGTTCTTGACCTCGAGGATGTTCAGCTGGACCTGCTTGCCCGTGAGCTTCTCGAGGTCACCGCGGATGCGGTCGGCCTCGGCGCCACGGCGGCCGATGACGATGCCCGGACGAGCGGTGTGGATGTCCACACGCACGCGGTCACGGGTGCGCTCGATCTCAACCTTCGAGATGCCGGCGCGCTCCATGCCGGACGTCATCATCCGACGGATGGCGACGTCTTCCTTGACGTAGTCCTTGTACAGCTTGTCGGCGTACCAACGCGACTTGAAGTCGGTGGTGATGCCGAGCCGGAACCCGTGCGGGTTTACCTTCTGGCCCATTACCGGGAACCTTCCTTGCTGCTGACGACCACGGTGATGTGGCTGGTCCGCTTGCGGATCCGGTAGGCACGGCCCTGCGCACGCGGACGGAACCGCTTCAGGGTCGGGCCCTCGTCCACGAACGCCTCGCTGATGACCAGCGTGGAGGCGTCCGGGTGGTTGTAGTTGTGTGCGGCATTGGCAATGGCGCTGTCAAGCACCTTGCCAACCGGCACGCTCGCGGCCTGCGGGGCGAAACGCAGGACCGCCTGAGCCTCCGTGGCATCCATGCCACGGATAAGGTCCACCACTCGGCGGGCCTTCATGGGCGTGACGCGGATGTACCGCGCCTGGGCCCTGGCTTCCATGGTTGTCCCTTCGGTGTAAGTCATAGTCGTAACCACCCCGCCTTTAGCGGCGCTTCGACTTCCGGTCGTCCTTGACGTGGCCGCGGAAGGTGCGAGTCGGCGAGAACTCGCCGAGCTTGTGGCCGACCATCGACTCGGTGACGAACACCGGGACGTGGGTCTTGCCGTTGTGCACCGCGATGGTGTGACCCAGCATGCTGGGGATGATCATCGAGCGACGGGACCAGGTCTTGATGACGTTCTTGGTGCCGGCTTCGTTCTGGACGTCCACCTTCTTTACGAGGTGGTCGTCGACGAAGGGCCCCTTCTTGAGACTGCGCGGCATCTAAACCCGCTCCTAGCGCTTCTTGTTCGTCTTGCGGCGGCGGACGATGTACTTGCTCGAAGCCTTCTTCGGCGAGCGAGTACGACCCTCCTTCTGACCCCACGGGGAGACCGGGTGGCGACCACCACTGGTCTTGCCCTCACCACCACCGTGCGGGTGGTCAACCGGGTTCATCGCGACACCGCGGACGGACGGGCGAACGCCCTTCCAGCGCATGCGGCCGGCCTTGCCCCAGTTGATGTTCGACTGCTCGGCGTTGCCGACCTCGCCGACGGTGGCGCGGCAGCGCGCGTCGACCAGGCGGATCTCACCGGAAGGCATACGAAGGTGGGCCATCGTGCCCTCCTTCGCCAGCAGCTGCACGGAGGCACCCGCGGAGCGGGCGAACTTGGCGCCACCACCGGGACGGAGCTCGATCGCGTGGATCGTGGTACCGACCGGGATGTTACGGAGGGCCAGGTTGTTGCCGGGCTTGATGTCGGCCGTGGGGCCGTTCTCAATCCGGTCGCCCTGCTTCAGAGCCTTCGGCGCGATGATGTAGCGCTTCTCGCCGTCCGCGTAGTGCAGGAGCGCGATGCGCGCAGTGCGGTTGGGGTCGTACTCGATGTGCGCGACCTTGGCCGGCACGCCGTCCTTGTCGTGACGACGGAAGTCGATCACGCGGTAGGCGCGCTTGTGTCCACCACCCTGGTGGCGAACGGTGATCCGACCGGTGTTGTTACGGCCGCCCTTGCTGTGCAGGGGGCGAACCAGCGACTTCTCCGGCGTGGACCGCGTGATCTCGACAAAGTCGGCGACGCTGGAGCCACGACGGCCCGGGGTCGTCGGCTTGTACTTGCGGATACCCATTTCTCAGTCCTCGTCCGATTCCGGACGACTAGACCTCCGTTAGGAGGCCTGGCCGCCGAAGATGTCGATACGGTTGCCCTCGGCAAGGGTCACGATGGCGCGCTTGGTGTTGGCGCGCTTGCCGAAACCGGTCTTGGTGCGCTTGCGCTTACCCTGACGGTTGATCGTGTTGACCCCGGTGACCTTGACCGAGAAGACCGCTTCCACGGCCTGCTTGATCTGGGTCTTGTTGGCGCCGGGCGCGACGATGAACGTGTACTTGTTCTCGTCCAGCAGCGCGTAGCTCTTCTCCGAGACAACCGGCTTGATCAGCAGGTCGCGCGGGTCGGTGAAGGTCTTGCTGGTAACGGTCGCCTCAGACATCAGGCGTCGCTCCCTTCGGTCTCATCGGCCTTGGGGCCAGACACGAAGGACTCGAAAGCGGCCTGAGTGAAGACCACGTCGTCAGAGACGATCACGTCGTACGTGTTCAGCTGGCCCGGCTCCAGGATGTGCACCTGGGGCAGGTTGCGGGCGGACAGCCACGCGGCCTCGTCGGCACGGTCGACGACCAGGAGCAGGTTCTTGCGCTCCGAGATCTTGCCGAACAGCGTCTTGGCGGCCTTCGTGGAGGCGGCACCCTCGACCACACCGGTGACGACGTGGATGCGGGAGTGGCGCGCACGGTCCGAGAGGGCACCGCGGAGAGCGGCGGCCTTCATCTTCTTCGGGGTCCGCTGCGAGTAGTCACGCGGCTGCGGGCCGTGAACGACGCCACCTCCGACGAACTGCGGAGCGCGGGTGGAACCCTGGCGAGCGCGGCCGGTGCCCTTCTGGCGGTACGGCTTGCGGCCACCACCACGGACTTCGCCACGACGCTTGGTCTTGTGCGTGCCCTGACGGGCAGCAGCCAGCTGGGCGACAACGACCTGGTGGATCAGCGGAACGCTGGTCTTCGCGTCGAAGATCTCCGCGGGGAGCTCGACGGTACCGGCCTTGTCGCCTGCCGGCGAAAGGATGTCAATGGTGCTCATTACCTCAAGCCCCCTTGGCCGCGGTACGGACCAGGACGAGGCCGCCGTTCGGACCGGGGACTGCGCCCTTGATGAGGAGCAGACCCTTCTCCGCGTCAACCGCGTGGATGGTCAGGTTCTGGGTGGTGACGCGCTCGTTACCCATACGACCGGCCATGCGCATGCCCTTGAAGACACGCCCAGGGGTGGCGCAGCCACCGATCGAACCGGGGGAGCGGTGCTTGCGCTGCACACCGTGACCGGCGCCGAGGCCCCGGAAGTTGTGCCGCTTCATGACACCGGCGAAGCCCTTGCCCTTGCTGTTGCCCGTGACGTCAACCTTGACGCCGGACTCGAACACCTCAGCAGTGATCTCCTGGCCGAGCGTGTACTCGCTGGCGTCGGAGGTGCGGAGCTCCACCAGGTGGCGGCGGGGGGTCACGTCGGCCTTGGCGAAGTGGCCCTTGAGGGGCTTGTTCACCTTGCGCGGGTCGATCTCGCCGAAGGCGATCTGGACCGACTCGTAGCCGTCGATGTCGTTCGTACGGACCTGGGTAACGACGCAGGGTCCGGCCTTGACCACGGTCACCGGGACGACACGGTTGTTCTCGTCCCAGACCTGGGTCATGCCGAGCTTCTCGCCCAGGACGCCCTTGATCTGCTTTGCCATCTTCTCGACGCCTCTCAGAGCTTGATCTCGATGTCAACGCCGGCCGGAAGGTCCAGGCGCATCAGCGAGTCAACGGTCTTGGGGGTCGGGTCGAGGATGTCGATCAGGCGCTTGTGCGTGCGCATCTCGAAGTGCTCGCGCGAGTCCTTGTACTTGTGCGGCGACTTGATGACGCAGTACACGTTCTTCTCAGTGGGCAGCGGCACCGGGCCCGCGACCGACGCACCAGTGCGCGTCACCGTCTCGACGATCTTCTTCGCCGAGGAATCGATGACCTCGTGGTCGTAGGCCTTGAGCCGGATGCGGATCTTCTGTCCCGCCATGGCTACTCCGTAGTCCTGTCTGTATGTGGAAACGCTCTGGCTCCCGGTTGGCTGCGGGACGGATCCCGCGGCCTCTCCTCCGACCCCCGCGGTCGGGCGTGTCGCACTCCCTCTACAGAAAATTCCCATACGGAAATTCCCTCGTCCAAGGGGGTGCGGTCCCTGTGACCGCGATTCGGGGGAGAAACACCCACCGAGTGCCTGGTGTGCACCGTGCTGACACTTCCCAGAAGATTCCCGTACGTCCGTCCCCATTGCTGCCCCGAGAGGCAGATTAAGGACGACGAGTACTGTGGGACTCGCTTCCGGTCCTCCCGGCGGGAGGCGCGCAGCATCGGCACTCAGCCGAGCAACTTGAGTAGTCTGCCATACGAGGCACGTACCTGGCTAATCGGGCCGAAGAGAATACCCCGCCACGCTGAGTGGTCAAACCGCAACCACGCACATCCCCCGGCGGGCCTCACGGGCACCTCCCCGGGCTCCCCCGCTTTCGCGGGCTTCCCCCTCCCCCGCTCCCCCGCGCCTTCTGCCGCGCACCCTGACGGTGTCGCCGACCGGCTTGACCCCGCCGGGTGCCTGAGAGGTACGTACCAGTAGCATCCGGCCAACCAGGCCTGTCACCTGGTGGGTTCACAAAGGGGTTGGGGAAACAACTTGAGACTAGGTCGTGCGCGCGGGACCGCTCTGGCGGCCGCGCTCGGTGTCGTGGCAGTGCTGGGTTTTCAGGGGGCGGCCAACGGTTTCGGCACGGACTCCCCGGACGACGGGGGACTGCCGCGCTACAACGCTCCGGGCAAGGCGCGGGGGCCCGTCGAGGGCAAGGTCCACAAGCTCGCTCTGAAGCCCAAGGGGACCGGCAAGGCCGTCCTCGCACAGCAGGGCACGAAGCCCTTCGGCCTCCTGGGTGTCACGTGGACGGACCCCGAGGCCCAGGTGAAGGGCCCCATCGAGGCCCGCACCCGTAACGCCAAGACCGGCAAGTGGTCGCAGTGGATCACCCTGGAGCAGGCCAAGGCGAACCTCGACGGCAAGCGGCCGGGCATGCGCGGTGCCACGGAGCCCGTCTGGGTCGGTCTGTCGGACGGCGCCGAGGTCCGTGTGGGTGCAGACGCGGCCGCCGCGCTCCCCGCGGGCCTGGAGCTGGCGCTCGTGGATCCGGGTTCCACCGGCACCCCGAAGAAGTCCGGTGATCTGAAGGCCGGTGATCTGAAGGCCGGTGATCTGAAGGCCGAGCCGGCGGCATTCGCCGCCCCGGCGGCGGACCCCGTTCCGCCGACTCCCGAACAGCCTCCGACGATCCCGGGACCGGCGTCCACGGCGCCGAAGCCCGAGATCGTCTCGCGCGTGCAGTGGGGTGCGGACGAGAGCCTGAACAACGAGGGCCCGATCTACCTCCCCGGGGGCAGGATCAAGGCGACGTTCGTCCACCACACCGCAGCCGCCGCACCGTACGAGTGCTCCGAGTCCGCGGCCATCGTCCGCGGCCTGCACGTGTACCACGTGAAGGAGAACCTGTGGCGTGACCTCGGCTACAACTTCCTCGTCGACAAGTGCGGCACGATCTTCGAGGGCCGCCAGGGCGGTGTCGACCAGCCCGTGATGGGCGCGCACTCCTACGGCTGGAACTCCGAGTCCACCAGCGTCTCGGTCCTCGGTGACTACACGAGCGCCGGGGCCTCGCCGGCCGCGCTCGACGCCATCTCCAGGGTCGCGGCCTACAAGCTCGGCCAGTACGACGGCGACATGAACGGCACGACGACGCTGACCGCGGGCGCCACCCAGACGAACTTCTACGGCAAGACCTTCACCGAGAAGCAGACCTACGAGTTCAAGACCCTCTCGGGCCACCGGGACGGCTTCAACACCCAGTGCCCGGGCAACTCGCTCTACCCGCAGCTGGACGGGCTCCGCACGTCCGGTCCCGCAGCCGCGCTGAAGGTCACCAGCGTGAACGGGGAGGCGGCGCAGCCGGGCTCCTCCTTCCAGACCCCCGGTCCCGTCTCCGTCGGCTTCGCCACCAGCACGGCGAGCACCCAGGTGAGCAAGTTCGAGCTGCTGGTCGACGACAAGTCGGTCGCCACCGCCGCGGGCACCGCCCGTACGGTGTCGACGTCGCTGACCTCCGGCAGCCACCAGCTCCAGATCCGGGCGACCTCGACGAACGGCAAGGTGTCCACCAGCCTTCCGGTCACCGTGGTCGCCGAGGTCAAGGACATCAAGTTCGTCCCGGTCTCGCCCAAGCGCCTGATGGACACCCGCGAGGGCCTGGGCGCTCCGGCGGGGAAGGTCGCCGGCGGCTCCTCCATCACCCTCCAGGTCGCGGGCGGCGCCACCGGCATACCGGCGAGCGGTGTGACCGCGGCCGTCCTGAACGTGACGGCGACGGAGCCGACGCAGTCCAGCTTCGTGTCGGTGTACCCGGCCGGTGCGACCCGTTCCAGCGCGTCGAACCTGAACTTCACCGCCGGCCAGACGATCCCCAACCTGGTGGTCGTCCCCGTCGTCGACGGCAAGGTCAGCTTCTACAACCACGCCGGGGCCGTCCACCTCATCGCGGACGTCACCGGCTACTTCACCTCCAGCGGTGAGGGCGCCGCGCACACGAACGTCGGCCCGACCCGGCTCATGGACACCCGTGAGGGCCTCGGCACCGCGAAGGCCAAGGTCGCGGGCGGTACCTCGGTCAGCCTGCAGGTCGCCGGCATCGAGGGAATCCCGGCCACCGGCGTCAAGGCGGTCGTCCTCAACGTGACCGCGACCAACCCGACGCAGTCCAGCTTCGTGTCCGTCTACCCGAGCGGCACCACCCGCTCCAGCGCCTCGAACCTGAACTTCACCGCCGGCCAGACGATCCCCAACCTGGTGGTCGTCCCCGTCGTCGACGGCAAGGTCAGCTTCTACAACCACGCCGGCACCGTCGACCTCATCGCCGACATCACCGGCTACTTCTCGGACAGTGCCGCGGGCGCCACCCACACGAACGTCGGCCCGACCCGGCTCATGGACACCCGTGAGGGCCTCGGCACCGCGAAGGCCAAGGTCGCGGGCGGTACCTCGGTCAGCCTGCAGGTCGCCGGCATCGAGGGAATCCCGGCCACCGGCGTCAAGGCGGTCGTCCTCAACGTGACCGCGACCAACCCGACGCAGTCCAGCTTCGTGTCCGTCTACCCGAGCGGCACCACCCGCTCCAGCGCCTCGAACCTGAACTTCACCGCCGGCCAGACCATCCCCAACCTGGTGATCGTCCCCGTCGTCGACGGCAAGGTCAGCTTCTACAACCACGCCGGCACCGTCGACCTCATCGCCGACATCACCGGCTACTTCACCAAGTAGCGAGCAGCCCGCGGGGCGCACACACGGAAAACGGGTGGACCCCGGCCCTCAGGCCGGGGTCCACCCGTTCTTTCGTGTCCGGCGGGGCCGGTGGCCGGATCAGCCGCGGCGCCAGATCACGTAGTGGTCCTCGCGGACGTGCCGGTCGACGTGCCAGCCGGCCGGGGCATTGCGCCAGCTGTCCTTGGCCTCCGCCTTCTCCTCGAAGAGGGCCAGTACGGCGACGTTGGCCTCGGCCGGCGGGGTGTCCGTCTTGATCAGGGAGCGGGTCCAGATCCGGCCGTCGAGCACCTGGTAGGCCATCGTCATCCGGATCTCCCAGCGGAAGCCCTTGTCCATCACCAGCCGGTCACCGGGCCGGATGCCGGCCTTCTCGATGAATCCGGTGCCGTCGCCGTAGCGCCACGCCGAGTTGGGCTTGGTGACGTGGTCGGTGATCACGACGGTCGCAGTGCCGGCGAACACCGCCAGCGCCACCCCGATGGCGCCGGTGGCGAGCGCGGCGCGGCGGCTGCCGCCGAGCAGGCGCAGCACCAGCACGAGGGCGAGCGCGGCCAGGGCGACCGTGGTGGTGCGGGCCGCGTGGAAGCTGCCCCAGTCCTCACCCGAGAGGCTGGACAGGAAGGTGACGTCGGGCAGGCCCCACAGGATGAACCAGGACTTGCTCCACTGCTGGCTGGCCATGTGCAGCAGCGCCGCCGTGAGCGCCAGTGTCAGGAGGCTCGCCGCCGCGCCGAGCGCGACGATCTTCTTCCAGCCGCGCACGTGGTACAGCACGGCCACCGCGACGAGCAGGTACACCGGGACCAGCAGGGACAGGTACCGGGCGTAGACGATCGTGTCGATCCGGTGGTCGTTGGGCAGGCCGGCGGCCGCCGCCAGTGCGATGCCGCCCAGCAGCGCGACCATCACGAAGGACACCACACGGTTGGCCAGGGTGAAGCGCGCGCTGAAGACCGCGTAGACGCAGACCACCACGGTCAGCGCGCCCAGACCCCAGGTGCTGGTCATGAAGTACCAGAGGTGGCCGATCATCCGCATGATGGTGCGGCGCAGCAGGCGGGTGTTCTCGAGCGTCTGGAAGACGGCGTTGCCGACCTCGCTCGGGTGGGCGCCGTCGATCCGGGAGATCATCCAGGTGGTCATCAGCTGCTTGCCGACGAACATCACGGCCAGCACGCCCAGCGCCGACGCGGTGGCGATCCGGGGGGCCCACTTGAAGACCAGCGCCGCGAGCAGCACCACACCGGTCAGCGCGATGATCACGCCGCCGCGGTCATGGGTGAGCAGGCAGTACCCGGCGGCAAATGCGCCCAGCAGGCCGAACCGGATCCGGCGCTTCTTGCTGCCCTCGGAGAACAGGCCGTGCAGGCCGATCAGCCAGGCCAGCACCAGGACGGGCAGCGGGGTGTCCGCCATCGCGAACTGCGAGTAGAAGACCACCGGCGGCACCAGCGCCGTGGCGGTGGCGGCGATGTAGGACACCAGCTTGGAGACGTTCAGCCGCCGCAGCGCCCAGTACGCCATCGGCAGCACCAGGCAGCTGATCAGGGCGTTGATGCCCATGATCAGGTGGTAGCCGTACACCGGGTCCTCGGTGATGCGCAGGGCCGGCGAGATGAGCAGGGAGTACCCGGCGGGGATGACCTGGTCACCGGGGATCTCGGTGGTCGGCCGGCCCGCCAGGATCCTGGCCATCACCAGGTACATCGACTCGTCCGGGCTGACCACCGGGTAGTCCTGCTTGGTGACCAGCGACAGCCGGAAGAGCACGTTGAGCACGTAGCCGAGGGCCAGCGCCGACGGCACCACCCACCGGGCGTGCCACCAACCTGCCGGGGTACGGCTGTCCGCCGGGGAATCCCCGGCGGTCCGGTCGCTCTCCGGCTCGGCGGGAGAGAGGGGGGCCACTCGCGTCATGACAGGTCAGACTTCCGTGAGATGTCCGTTGAGTACCGGGCTGGTGCTGCGGCGGGGCACGGCGCCGCGGAGGGTGAGCAGCATCGCGGCGGCGGTGGCCAGCGAGCCGACCGCGTAGGCGAGTCCCACGCGCAGCGCGATGTCGCCGGGGACCAGCGTGATGCCGAGGAGCACGGCGGTGCCGAACGCCCAGCAGGCGAGCTGGGCGCGGTGCTTGTGCAGCACCATCTGGGCCTGGCCGAGCACCATGGCCAGCATGTAGCAGGTCGTTCCGACGGCGAACCACAGGAAGTCGACGTGGCCGAGCTGGCCGGGCGTCGCACCGAACAGGACCTCGATCAGCCAGGGCCCGATCAGTACGGCGGGCACTCCGCCGACCACGCCGAGGCCGAGCACGACCAGGCAGGCCTTGCGGAGCATCCGGGCGAAGCCCTGGTCGTCGCCGCCGGCCACCACGGTGGACAGTCCGGAGAGCAGCGAGGCCTGCAGCGAGCCGAAGACGAACAGCGGCACACGGGCCAGCACCAGGGCGCTGAGCAGGCCCGCGATCAGTTCGGTGCGGGTCGGTTCGAGGAGCTGGGTGCTCATCACGGCCGCGTTGACGACCACCTGGGCCAGCAGGGTCGAGGCGGTCAGCGGCCCGAGGCCCCGGACCAGCTCGCGGGTGCCGATCGGCCCGCCGGGCCGGGCCGCGCGCAGCGTCGGGGACAGCGTGAGCAGCAGGGCGATGAACGGTGCGACGACGAGGATCAGGCTGAAGGCGAGCGCCGAGTGCAGTCCGGCCGCGGCGCAGCCGAAGGCCAGCACGATCCGCAGGCCGCCGTCGACCGCGAGCTGGGAGCCGTAGGCGGTGAAGCGGCCGGTGCCGGCCAGGATGCCCCGGGTGAGATAGCACAGGGCCATCCCGGCGAAGGCCGCGCCGAGCACGGCGACCAGCTGACGGTCCCCCTGGAACAGCCGGTCGGCGATCGGCGCGGCGAAGAGGGCGAGCGCGCCGAGTACCGCGGCGAGGATGCCCGCGGTGAGCAGCCCGGCCTTGCGCAGCACGGGGGCCGCTCCCTCACCGCGCACCGCGCGGGCGGCGACGATCCGGGTGAGCTCCTGCTCGATCGGGAAGAACAGGCCGATCCCGACGGACATCACCAGGGTCCACAGCACCGAGACCCCGGCCATGTCGACCTTGGAGAGGCTGTGTCCTGCCACCGCGAGGTGGATGTAGGAGGCGGCGCCGAGCACAGCGGTGCCCCCCGCGACCATGGCGGTCCCGGGGGGCAGGGCCTTGAGCAGTTTCGCTATCGGGTTCATCCAGGAGCTTTCATCGGCCGCACGCTCAGCGCGTGGCGTGGCGGAGCATGGCGCTGACACCGGGCCGGCCGGCCTTCCTGGCGGCGCCGGGCAGCAGGGTGATCGCGTGCAGCCGGGAGGAGAGGTGCAGCCGGGAGACCTTGGCGGCGCGCGGCCAGCCGTGCCGGTCCAGGCGGTCGGCGGTCTCCACGAAGAAGCGCTTGGCCTCCTCGAAGCGGTGGCCGGTGTAGGCCTTGGCCGAGGACTCGCTCTCGGCGTGCCGGCGGTAGCTGAAGCAGACCTCCGGCGTGGTGGCCAGGGACTCCCCCGCCACCAGCAGGTCCACGACCAGGGCGAGGTCCTGGATCACGCCCAGGTCGGCGCGGAAGCCGAAGCGCTTGACCGCCTCGGTGCGCCAGCAGATCGAGGGGAAGTACAGCCAGTTGCCGCGCAGCAGGCTGGTGGCGAGCTCCTCGCCGCCGAGCAGGGCGCGGCCCGGGCCCTTGGGTGCGTAGAGCTTGCGCTTGGTCCGGTCGCCGAGGGTGTCGAAGGGCAGGCCGTCGGTGCCGATCACCTGGACGCCGGGCTGGATCATCGCCGCGGTCGGCTCGCGGTCGGCCGTCGCCCGCACCACTTGGAGGTAGTTCGGGTGCATGAGGTCGTCGCAGCCCATGAGTACGAGGTACTCGTACTCGGCGAGCTCGACGCAGCGGTTGAAGTTGCCGGTCACGCCGAGGTTGCGCTCGTTGCGCAGGTAGCGGACCCGGGAGTCCGCCAGCTGCTCGAACCACTCGGGGACGCCCGGCTCGCTGCCGTCGTCGACGACGGTGAGCCGCCAGTCGTCGCCGTCCTGGGCCAGGATGCTGCGGACGGCGTCCTGCATCAGCGCGACGTCGCCGTAGTACGGCAACAGGATCTCGAAACGCGACATGTTCTCCGCCTAGGCCTTGGTCAGCTCACGGCGGACCAGCTCGGCGGTGCGCTGCTGGAACGCGGCGTACGCCGGCGTGCCGGGCGTGAAGGTCTTGAGCTCCTTGGGCATCCGACGGATCATCGCGAGCAGCAGCACGAGGCCGGCCCGGGTCAGGTAGACCATCGCCTTGAGCGGCGAGGCGCTCGGGCGGCCGGTGGTGCGTTCCCGCATGGCCACGGGGATCTGGCGCACGGTGAAGCCGGAGCGGGCGGCGCCCACCATGGACTCGATGGTGTCGCCGAGGTACTCCACCGGGTACCAGCGGGCGAAGAACTCTATGAGCGGCCGGTTGCAGGCACGGAAGCCCGAAGTGGTGTCGGTGAGCTTGGTCCGGGTGATCCGCGAAAGGACCACGGACAGCAGGGACATCGCCCACTTGCGCGGGCCGCGGACCTGGTAGTCGCCGTCGCCGGCGAACCGGGCGCCTATGACGAGGTCGGCGTCGCCGACGGCGAGGCGCTCCAGCAGCGCCGGCACGTACGCCGGGTCGTGCTGACCGTCGGCGTCCACCTGGATCGCCACGTCGTAGCCGTGCTGCTGTGCGTAGCGGTAGCCGAGGCGCATGGCGCCGCCGACACCGAGGTTGAACGGCAGCTGGGCGACGGCCGAGCCGGCGGCCCGGGCCACCTCGGCGGTGTTGTCCGCCGAGCCGTCGTCGACCACGAGGGTGTCGACGTAGGGCAGTTGCTGCTGGATCTCACGCAGGACGGAGGGCAGGCCGTCCTCCTCGTTCCAGGCGGGAAGAATGATCAGAACGCGACGACCGTCGTTCACGAGTTCACCTGTGCCTCGATGGCGCCGGAATCCTCCGTGCGCGGCGACGTGCTGGGGTAACCGCCCTGCTGGACGAGATGCGCGCGGATCAGCGCGACGTCCTCCGCGAGGGTGCGGGTCTCCGCCTCCAGCCGGCTGGTCTCCCAGCTGAGGTGCAGGCTCACCAGCAGGACCAGCACGAAGCCGACGAACAGCACCAGGCTCACGCCGGATGCCACGCCGAGGCTTCTGGCGACCGGGTCCAGCAGGCTGGGCACGAACCCGAGAGGGGCGACCAGCAGCCCGATCGCGAGCCATATCGCCGCGTACTTCTCCCGCAGTTGCTGGCGGCGCAGCAGCTCGAGGATGTACCCCAGCACCAGAAGACCGGTGATGGAAGTCAGAACGGAGAGTTGCACAGCGGACGGCGCCTTTCGCGCGAAGGGGCCAACATCTTTTTTATAGGAGAAGCATATGGCACGCCTGAAGACGCCAACGGGGCCCGGAAGGTTTCGTCCCGGGCCCTGCCGACGGTGGGTGCAGGAGAGCGATCAGGCTCGACCGCTCAACGCGTCGAGGGGAGTCTCAGCAGTTCAGCGAAGGCGGGCCGGGTGATCGCCTCGGCGAGCTGGGCCCGCCAGTCCGGCAGCGGTTCCAGCCCGGCGGCCGACCAGCGTTCGTGACCAAGGACACTGAAGGCGGGGCGCACGGCCGGGCGGACGAAGGCCTCCGAGGTGGTCGGCCGGATCCGCTCGGGGTCGAGTCCGCTCAGCCGGTAGGCCTCGCGGGCCAGCCCCATCCAGGTGGTCCGGCCGCTCGCGGTGCCGTGGTAGACCCCGCCCGGGGCCGCGCCCTCGAGCGCGGCGAGACCGAGCTCGACCAGGCGGCGGGCCAGGGCGTAGGACCAAGTCGGCTGGCCGTGCTGGTCGTCGACCACGTCGAGGGTGTCCCGCTGGGCGGCCAGCTTCAGCATGGTGGCGACGAAGTTCGCGCCGTGCTCGCCGTACAGCCATGCGGTCCGCACGATGTATCCGTCCTGCGGCAGCAGTTCGGCGACGGCCTGCTCGCCGGCCAGCTTGGAGCGCCCGTAGGCGTTGACCGGGCCGGTCTGGGCGTCCTCGCCGTACGGCTGCGTGGCATTGCCGGGCAGTACGTAGTCGGTGGAGACGTGCAGCAGGCGCGCACCGGCGTCGGCGCAGGCCCCGGCGAGGACGCGGACGCCGGTGCCGTTGACGGCGGTGGCGGCCTCCTCGGCGGTCTCGGCGCCGTCCACGTCGGTCCAGGCCGCGCAGTTGACGACGACGGCGACGCCCTCGACGGCGGCCCGGACGGCTGCCGGGTCGGTGATGTCGAGGTCGGCGCGGCGCAGGCCCGCGGCCTCGATGCCGGCGTCCTTCAGGACGGCCAGGACGTCCTGGCCGAGCATTCCGGCGGCGCCGGTGACGAGCCAGCGTCCGGCTCGCGGGTTCGCGCTCACTTCTGCAGGGCCGCCTTCGCCTTCAGCGGCTCCCACCAGGCGCGGTTCTCGCGGTACCAGTCGATGGTGGCCTTGATGCCGTCCTCGAAGGTGACCTGCGGGGCGTAGCCCAGCTCGGCGCCGATCTTGCTGATGTCGATGGAGTAGCGGAGGTCGTGGCCCTTGCGGTCCTCGACCTGCTCGACCATGTCCCAGCCGAGGCCGGCGGCCTCCAGCAGGACGCCGGTGAGCTCCTTGTTGGTGAGCTCGGTGCCGCCGCCGATGTTGTAGACCTCGCCGGCCCGGCCCTTGCGCATGGCCAGGTCGATGCCGCGGCAGTGGTCGGAGACGTGCAGCCAGTCGCGGACGTTGCCGCCGTTGCCGTACAGCGGGACCTTCCTGCCGTCCATCAGGTTCGAGACGAACAGCGGGATGACCTTCTCCGGGAACTGGTAGTGCCCGTAGTTGTTGGAGCAGCGGGTGACCACCACGTCCATGCCGTGCGTGCGGTGGTAGGCCAGCGCCAGCAGGTCGGACGACGCCTTCGAGGCGGAGTACGGGGAGTTCGGCACCAGCGGCCACTCCTCCGTCCAGGAGCCCTCGCTGATCGAGCCGTAGACCTCGTCGGTGGAGATGTGGACGAAGCGGCCGACGCCGTGCTTGCGGGCGGAGTCGAGCAGCACCTGGGTGCCCACGACGTTGGTCACCACGAACGGGCCCGCGCCGGCGATCGAGCGGTCCACGTGGGACTCGGCCGCGAAGTGCACGACGACGTCGTGACCGGGCATGACCTGGTCGACGGCCTCGGCGTCGCAGATGTCGCCCTTGACGAAGGTGTAGCCGGGGTGGTCCGCGACCGGGGCGAGGTTGGCCTCGACGCCCGAGTAGGTCAGCTTGTCGAAGACAGTGATCTGCGCCGTGGCATCTGCACCGAGCTGCTGGCGGACGAATTCTGAACCGATGAAGCCGGCGCCGCCGGTCACGAGGATGCGCATAATACGAAGAGTCTAGCCGCCCGCCGAACGTCACATGCCCTGAGCTCGGCTCCCCCACGCCCTCTCGCATAGGGTTCTCCCCATGCGTGGAATCCTCTTGGCCGGTGGCACCGGATCTCGACTCTGGCCGCTGACCCGGGCAGTCTCGAAGCAGCTGCTGCCCGTCTTCGACAAGCCGATGATCTACTACCCCCTCTCCACCCTCGTGATGGCGGGTATCAGCGAGATCCTGATCATCACCACCCCGGACGACCGCGAACAGTTCGAGCGACTGCTCGGCGACGGCTCGCAGTTCGGCCTGCGGCTGGAGTACGCCGTCCAGGAGCGCCCGGAGGGCATCGCCCAGGCGTTCGTCCTCGGCGCCGACTTCATCGGCGACGAATCCGTCGCACTGATCCTCGGCGACAACATCTTCCATGGCAGTGGCCTCGGCACCCGCCTCGCCCAGCACACGGACGCCAAGGGCGGCCGCGTGTTCGCGTACCCGGTGGCGGACCCCACGGCGTACGGCGTCGTCGAGTTCGACGAGAACGGGCAGGCCATCTCCATCGAGGAGAAGCCCGAGAAGCCCAAGTCCCGCTACGCGGTGCCGGGTCTGTACTTCTACGACAACCAGGTCGTCGAGATCGCCCGCGGCCTGAAGCCCAGCGCCCGCGGCGAGCTGGAGATCACCGCCGTCAACGACGCGTACCTGCAGGCCGGTGAGCTCAATGTCACCATCCTCGACCGCGGTACCGCCTGGCTGGACACCGGCACCTTCGTCTCGATGGTCCAGGCCTCCGAGTTCGTCCGCGTGATCGAGGAGCGCCAGGGCTTCAAGATCGGCTGCATCGAGGAAGCGGCCTGGCGGGCCGGTCTGATCGACTCCGCGCAGCTGCGCGCGCTCGCCGAGCCGCTGACCAAGAGCGGCTACGGCGACTACCTGCTGATGCTGCTCGCCGAGGAGGACGCCCGATGAAGTTCCGCGAACTCTCCATAGCCGGCGCCTTCGAGGTCACCCCGCAACTGCACGGCGACCCGCGCGGCCTGTTCACCGAGTGGTACCGCTTCGACCGGCTCGCCGAGGTCGTCGGCCACCCGCTGAACCTGGCCCAGGCGAACCTCTCCGTCTCCTCCGCGGGCGTGGTCCGCGGCATCCACTTCGCCGACGTACCGCGCGGCCAGGCCAAGTACGTGACCTGCGTACGCGGCGCCGTGCTCGACGTCATCGTCGACCTCCGGGTCGGCTCCCCCACCTTCGGCCAGTGGGAGGGTGTCCGCCTCGACGACGTGGACCGCCGCGCGGTCTACATCCCCGAGGGCCTCGGCCACGGCTTCTGCGCCCTGAGCGACGACGCGACGCTGTCGTACCTCTGCTCGGAGACGTACAACCCGACCGGCGAGCACTCGGTGCACCCGCTCGACCCCGACCTGGGCATCGAGTGGCCGGCCGACGTCCCGCTGCTGTCCGCCCGCGACGAGGCCGCCCCCTCGCTGGCCGACGCCCTCGCGACCGGTCTGCTGCCGGACCACGCCGCCTGCGTGGAGTTCACCGAGTCCCTGCGCGTGAACTGACCCACCCCCGTACGCAGGTGAGGGCCGCACCCCGTCCGGGGTGCGGCCCTCGCGCGTACCCGCCCCCCGGACTGCGGGGGAGGCACACGCCGGCACCCGGCCGGCCCCCTCCCGGCACCACCCTCCCGGCACCCGCTGGGCATCCGCGCCCGCCACGTCCCGGACATGCCGAAGGGCCCCGTCCCACCGCCGAGGCGATGGGCCGGGGCCCTTCAGTGCAACTTGGTGCCCGATGAACGGGCTACCAGGTCAGAGCACGAATTACTTCGTGATCTTGGTGACCTGGCCGGCGCCCACGGTACGACCACCCTCACGGATGGCGAACTTCAGGCCCTCCTCCATGGCGACCGGCTGGATCAGCGCGACCGTCATCTCGGTGTTGTCGCCCGGCATGACCATCTCCGTGCCGGCCGGCAGGGTGACGACACCCGTGACGTCCGTGGTACGGAAGTAGAACTGCGGACGGTAGTTGTTGAAGAAGGGGGTGTGACGGCCACCCTCGTCCTTCGACAGGATGTAGGCCTGGGCCTCGAACTCGGTGTGCGGGGTGACCGAACCGGGCTTGATGATGACCTGGCCGCGCTCGACGTCCTCGCGCTTGATGCCACGGAGGAGCAGACCGACGTTCTCGCCCGCCTGGCCCTCGTCGAGGAGCTTGCGGAACATCTCGATACCGGTGACCGTGGTGGTGGTCTTGGTCTCCTTGATACCGATGATGTCGACGGTCTCGTTGACCTTCAGGACACCACGCTCGATACGGCCGGTGACGACGGTACCGCGACCGGTGATCGTGAAGACGTCCTCGACGGGCATGAGGAACGGCTTCTCGGTGTCACGCGGCGGGGTCGGGATGGCCTCGTCGACGGCGGCCATGAGGCCGAGAAGCTTCTCGCCCCACTCCTTGTCGCCCTCGAGCGCCTTCAGCGCGGAGACGCGGACGACCGGCAGGTCGTCGCCCGGGAACTCGTACTCGGAGAGGAGCTCACGGACCTCGAGCTCGACGAGCTCCAGGATCTCCTCGTCGTCCACCATGTCGGCCTTGTTCAGGGCGACGACGATGTAGGGGACGCCGACCTGGCGGGCCAGGAGCACGTGCTCCTTGGTCTGCGGCATCGGGCCGTCGGTGGCGGCGACCACGAGGATCGCGCCGTCCATCTGCGCGGCACCGGTGATCATGTTCTTGATGTAGTCCGCGTGACCCGGGCAGTCGACGTGGGCGTAGTGACGCGCCTCGGTCTGGTACTCGACGTGCGCGATCGAGATGGTGATACCGCGCTGGCGCTCCTCAGGAGCCTTGTCGATCTGGTCGAAGGCCGAGGCCTCGTTCAGGTCCGGGTACGCGTCGTGCAGCACCTTGGTAATGGCGGCCGTGAGGGTCGTCTTACCGTGGTCAATGTGACCGATGGTGCCGATGTTGACGTGCGGCTTAGTCCGCTCGAACTTCGCCTTCGCCACGGGGTCCTCCTGGAGAGTGGTTCTGTACGCCTTGCTCATCGGCGCCAGGTGATCTTTGCTGGAAAGCCGGTTCCCCCGGGGCAACGGAGGGTTACTCCTGTTGCCCCAGAGGCTCCGGTGACAAGCCTAAAGCGTGTACTCGGAAGAGTTACTCGCCCTTGGCCTTCGCGATGATCTCCTCAGCGACGTTCCGGGGAACCTCGGCGTAGGAGTCGAACTGCATCGAGTAGCTGGCGCGACCCGAGGTCTTGCTGCGGAGGTCTCCGACGTAGCCGAACATCTCCGAAAGGGGCACGAGGCCCTTCACGACGCGAGCACCGTGACGCTCCTCCATGGCCTGGATCTGGCCACGGCGGGAGTTGATGTCACCGATGACATCGCCCATGTAGTCCTCGGGCGTGGTGACCTCTACGGCCATCATCGGCTCAAGGAGCACGGGAGAAGCCTTGCGCGCGGCCTCCTTGAAGGCCTGCGATCCGGCGATCTTGAAGGCGAGCTCGGAAGAGTCGACCTCGTGGTAGCCACCGTCGAGAAGCGTGACGCGAACGCCCGTCATCTCGTACCCGGCCAGGATGCCGAACTGCATGGCTTCCTGCGCACCGGCGTCGACCGAAGGGATGTACTCCTTCGGGACGCGTCCGCCGGTGACCTTGTTCACGAACTCGTACGCCGGACCGTCGGTCTCGGTGATGGGCTCGATCGCGATCTGCACCTTGGCGAACTGACCGGTACCACCGGTCTGCTTCTTGTGCGTGTAGTCGTGACGCTCGACGGCCTTGCGGATCGTCTCGCGGTACGCGACCTGCGGCTTGCCGACGTTGGCCTCGACCTTGAACTCGCGCTTCATACGGTCGACCAGCACCTCGAGGTGCAGCTCGCCCATACCGCCGAGGATGGTCTGGCCCGTCTCCTCGTCCGAGTGAACGTGGAAGGAGGGGTCCTCCTCCGCGAGACGCTGGATGGCGACACCCAGCTTCTCCTGGTCACCCTTGGACTTGGGCTCGATGGCGACCTGGATGACCGGAGCCGGGAAGTCCATGGACTCCAGGATCACGGGCTGCTTGTCGTCACACAGCGTCTCACCGGTGGTGGTCTGCTTCAGGCCCATGACGGCGACGATGTCACCGGCGCCCACCGCGGCGATCTCTTCACGCTTGTTGGCGTGCATGCGGTAGATCTTGCCGATGCGCTCCTTCTTGCCCTTGACGGAGTTCAGCACCGCAGTGCCGGCCTCCAGGCGGCCCGAGTAAACCCGGACGAAGGTGAGCTTGCCGAGGTGCGGGTCGCTCATGATCTTGAACGCCAGCGCCGCGAGCGGCTCCTCGTCGGAAGGCTTGCGCTTCACGACGACCTCGGCGTCGCGGACGTCGTGGCCCTCGATGGCCTCGATGTCCAGCGGCGACGGCAGGTAGCGGACGACGGCGTCGAGCAGGGGCTGAACGCCCTTGTTCTTGAACGCCGTGCCACAGAACACCGCGGTGATCGTGGGCTCGCCCTTGCCCTTGCCGGAGTTCAGGATGATCCGGCGGACGGCGGCGTGCAGCTGCTCGACGGAGGGCTCGGTGCCCTCGAGGAACAGCTCCATGATCTCGTCGTCGTTCTCGGCGACGGTCTCGACCAGCTTGCCGCGCCACTCTTCAGCAGCCTCGGTGTGCGTGGCCGGGATGTCGACGATGTCGTACATCTCGCCCTTGGTCGCCTCGGCGGACCAGACGAACGCCTTCATGGTGACCAGGTCGACAACGCCCTGGAAGTCCATCTCGGCACCGATGGGGAGCTGCATGACGATCGGAACCGCACCGAGGCGGTCCTTGATCATCTCGACGCAGCGGTGGAACTCGGCGCCGGTGCGGTCCAGCTTGTTGACGAAGCAGATGCGGGGCACGCCGTAACGGTCGGCCTGACGCCAGACCGTCTCGGACTGCGGCTCCACACCGGCGACACCGTCGAAGACGGTGACGGCGCCGTCGAGGACGCGGAGCGAACGCTCCACCTCGACGGTGAAGTCGACGTGGCCCGGGGTGTCGATGATGTTGATGGTGTGGTCAACGTCTTCGAGGGGCCAGTGGCAGGTCGTCGCGGCAGACGTGATGGTGATACCACGCTCCTGCTCCTGCTCCATCCAGTCCATCGTGGCGGCGCCGTCGTGGACCTCACCGATCTTGTACGACACACCGGTGTAGAACAGGATGCGCTCGGTGGTGGTCGTCTTGCCCGCGTCGATGTGGGCCATGATCCCGATGTTGCGGACCTTGGCCAGGTCAAGCGAAGTGGTAGCCATAAGGCTTCGGTCTTCTCTCGGTCTCGATGTGGGGTGGGACTACCAGCGGTAGTGCGCGAAGGCCTTGTTGGACTCGGCCATCTTGTGCGTGTCCTCGCGCTTCTTGACGGCAGCGCCAAGACCGTTGGAGGCGTCGAGCAGCTCGTTCATGAGGCGCTCGGTCATGGTCTTCTCACGACGGGCGCGGGAGTAACCCACGAGCCAGCGGAGGGCCAGGGTCGACTGGCGACCCGGCTTGACCTCGACGGGGACCTGGTAGGTCGCGCCACCGACACGGCGGGACTTGACCTCGAGGGACGGCTTGACGTTCTCCAGCGCGCGCTTCAGCGTGATGACCGGGTCGTTGCCGGTCTTCTCGCGGAGGCCTTCCATGGCGCCGTAAACGATGCGCTCGGCGGTGGAGCGCTTGCCGTTCAGGAGGATCTTGTTGATGAGCGACGTCACCAGAGGAGATGCGTAGACCGGGTCGATGATGACCGGGCGCTTCGGGGCGGGGCCCTTACGAGGCATTCTTACTTCTCCTTCTTGGCGCCGTAGCGGCTGCGGGCCTGCTTGCGGTTCTTGACAGCCTGGGTGTCAAGCGCACCGCGGATGATCTTGTAACGAACACCCGGCAGGTCCTTCACACGGCCACCACGCACGAGCACGATCGAGTGCTCCTGCAGGTTGTGTCCCTCACCCGGAATGTAAGCGGTGACCTCGATGCCGGAGGTCAGACGCACACGCGCGACCTTACGGAGCGCCGAGTTCGGCTTCTTCGGGGTGGTCGTGAACACACGCGTGCAGACGCCGCGACGCTGGGGCGAGGCCTCGAGCGCGGGGGTCTTTGTCTTCTCGACCTTGTCCTGCCGGCCCTTACGGACCAGCTGCTGGATCGTAGGCACTACTTCTCCGGTTTCTGTGTGCCGTGTAGTGAAACTAACCTGGAACATCCCCGACCCACGCGGTCGGGTGTGTCGAACACTGCACGCTTTCACCGAAGTGAGTCGGGCGCAGATTGCGGTGTGGTCTTCTCGGCTCTCCGCGGGGTCTTAAGCACACGCGGGAGCCCAGGGCACACCCCAGGCACAAGGTCAGAGCGTACCTACCTCACAGAGGTAGGTCAAAACAAATGCCCAGCACGAAAACCCGCCGCGCGCAAGTGGTGGGCGGCCCGATCGGCCCTGCGCCCCGCCCCGGCGCCCTAAACTGACACCTCGCCCGGGCGCGGGACGCCCGTGAGTCGATCAGCAGGGAGCAGGACATTGGGGACCGTGGCACCCGAGCCGACCACAGTCGACGCCCGTCCCCCGGCCGCGGGCCCACCGGCCCCGCGCCGGCCGGCCACCCGCCGGACCAGGCGCCTGCGCGGTCCGCTGCTGGCCTTCCTGATCACCGCGGGCGCCTTCTGCGCCGCCTGGGTGGCACGCGGCACCTTCCCCTTCGGGAACACCGGCCGCGCCCTGAACGACCAGGCCAACCAGTACGTGCCCTTCCACCGGGCGCTGTGGGACCTGGTCCACGGACAGGCCGCCGGCGACGTGCTGTTCACCTGGCGCGGCGGCTTCGGACAGCAGTTCCTGTCCGACTACCACACCTACCTCGGCAACCCCTTCTCCTGGCTGGCCGTCCTCGTCCCGCGCGCCCACGTGGACCTCGCCGTCTTCGCGGTCACCCCGCTCACCATGGGCACCGCCGCCGCCGTTATGACGGTGTACCTCGGCAAGCTGCACCCCGGCCCGTGGTGGCAGCGGGGCGTGCTCGGAGCGACGTACGGCCTGTGCGGCTGGGCGCTCAGCGACGCCTCGTACATCCCGATGTGGTTGTGGGGCCTGGTCGCGCTCCCGATGCTCGGCATCGCCGTCGAGTGGTGCCTGGAGGGGCGGCGCTGGCCGGGTGTGGCCCTGCTGGTGGCGCTCGCCTGGTTCGGGAACTTCTACACCGCGATGATGGCCACGATGGCCGCCTGCATCCTGCTGGCCATCCGCATGGCCACCCGCGACATGACGGCCCGGGAGCGGCTGCGCGCCCTGTGGCGGGCCGCGACGGCCGCCGGGACCGGGATCCTGCTCACGCTCCCCCTGCTCCTGCCGTCCTTCCTGTCCAGCGGGGCGGCGCAGCCCACCAAGGCCGCCGCCTTCGACCCCGTACGCATCGAGCTCTTCCTCTCGGGCATGCTCCCGGCCACCCACCTGTGGGGCGGCCGCCCGCGGCTCTACGTCGCCTCGCTCGGGCTGATCCTGGCCGGCTCCTTCGTCCTCAACACCGGCGTCGCGAAGCGGACCCGCCTGGTGTGGGCGGCCGCGACCGTACTGGTGGCCGCCTCCTTCCAGTTCCCGCCCACGCAGTTCGTGTGGCACGGGCTGGCGGTGCCGAACGGCAATCCGTACCGCGAGGCCTTCGTCTTCAGCGCGATGGTCGTGATCCTGGCCTGGCTGGCGCTGGCCAACCGGCCGCGCCCGCTGCACCTGGCCCTGGTGACGGCCCTCCTCGTCGTCGCCACCTACGTCCTGCGGCGCACCGACGACTTCGGCGGCTGGACCTGGCCGGCCGTGCTCGGCGGCGGGGCGGTCTCCCTGCTGGCCCTGGTCCTGCTGCGGCTCGGCGAGAAGCGCCGGTTCCTGATCCCCGTGGCCGCGGCCCTGATGATCGGCGTCGTCTTCGCCGAGTCCACGGTCGCCGCCGCGAACGCGGACGCCCGCCGGTCCCGCGAGCGCTGGGCCAAGCCCGTCACCACCTCGAGCCGGTCGATCGGCAACCACTTCGACGCCGTCCGCGGCGTGACGGGCTGGCCCGCGTACCGGACCGACTCGGGCGCGCCCCAGAGCGCGTACAACGACGCCCTGGCCCTGCGGGCGGAAGGCCCGCAGTACTACAGCAGCTACCTCCCCGAGGCCACCTACCGGGCGCTGGAGCCCCTCGGGTACGGCTTCAAGAACGACGGCCGGACCTTCTTCGGCGCCGACAACCCGGTCCTCGACGCGATCTTCTCGATCGGCGCGCGGGTGCGCCCGGGGACCGCCCCGGGCACCTGGACGGCCTCGACCTTCCCGGCGCCCCCGCTGGTCACCGTCCGCACCGGCCCGTACACCTCCCCCAACCCGGCGGACAGCGTCTACGCCCGCCAGGAGAACGTCCTGGGCGCCACCGTTTACCAGGTCCCCCAGGTCACCCGCGGCGGCACCGACACCGAGCAGACGTACACCGCCCAGTGCACCCCCGGCTCCGAGGCCTACTGGTCCTCCCCCGCCCTCTACGGCACGGTCCGGGCCGGCGGCACCCAGAAGCCCCTGGAGGACCTGATGACCGGCGTGACCCCGCTGGGCACCGTCCCCGCCTCCGGCACGGTCGACGTCGCCGTGCAGACCCGTACGCAGGGCGCGCACGCGGGCGGGCACCCGCTCGGCTGCCTGGACCGCGCGGCCCTCGACACGGTCGTCCGCCACCTCACGACGACGGGGGCCACCGCGGTCCGCCCGGGCGGCCACACCCTGGAGGCGACCCTTCCCACCCGCGCGGGCGGCACGGCGGTCATCGCCACGACCGCGGTCCCGGGCTGGCAGTGCTCGGCCCCCGTGAAGCCCTTCCACGGCCTCCTGGCGGTGGACCTCCCCGCGGGCACGGACCGGCTCTCCTGCACCTTCACCCCGAAGGGCCTCACCCCGGGCCTCGCGGGCGCCACCCTCGCCCTCCTGACCCTCATCGCCGTCCAGGTCACCACCCTCCGCCGCCGCCGGCGCAAGGCAGGGTAATCCCGCAGTTCCGGAGCGCGCCGAAGCCAACGTTGAGTAAATTGACCGGCCTGATCACCGGGCGGGGGCGACGGCAGATGATCGAAGATGCGGACCTGATCGTGGGCGGCGGCGAAGGCGGGCTGGACGACCGGGTGCCCTTCCTCGCCCGCCTGGAGGAGTGCGACGGCGCGGCATTACGGGCGCTCGGGCGCGAGGTGGTCTACCAGCCCCGGAGCACCCTGCTCCACCAGGACGAGCCCACCACGCACGTCCTCCTGATCCTGGACGGATGGACCAAGGTCACCGTCGCGCACCCCAACGGCTACCAGGCCCTCCTCGCCCTGCGGGGGCCGGGCGACATCATCGGAGAGTCCGCGGCTCTCACCCAGCGCCCCCGCTCCGCGACCGTGACGGCGCTGGAACGGGTCCGCGCGGTCGTCGTCGAGCACGAACGCTTCCGTGTCTTCCTCAGCCGCTTCCCCGGCGTCGCACTCCAGCTGCTGGCCCTGACCTCCGACCGGACCCGGGCCGCGGACCGACGCAATCTTCAGTTCGCCTCCATGCCCGTCCGCGAGCGGCTCGCAGTGCTCCTCCTGGACCTCGCACACATTCACGGCAGGCGCACCGCGGAGGGGGTGGAAGTGGCCGTCCCGCTCACCAAACAGGAACTGGCGGGCGCCGTCAGCGCCTCCCGCGAGATGGTCCAGCGTGAGCTGAAGAGCCTGCGCGACCGGGGCGTCATCAGCACCGGTCGGCGCACGCTGGTGATCGTACGGCCGGACGTGCTGCGTCGCATCGCCTGCGCCCAGCCGCCGACCACCTGAGCAAAGACCCTCCGCTCCCTCAGTGCACACCGTCACATTCGGATGCGTCATCCTCCCTCACGGCGCCCGGGCCCACTGCCCGACGCTGCATGCATGACACAGCCACAGCCCCTCTTCCGGACCCTCCTCCTCATCGACACGGAGCGGTACAGCGACCGCGACGACGTCCAGCAGGGCTACCTCCGGCGCATGCTCTTCGGAATCGTCGACCGCGTCCTGCTGGCCGCCGGTGCCGACCAGAGCCTGCGCCGACGCGCCGACCGCGGTGATGCAGTGATGGAGCTGATCGATCCCTCGGTGCCACTGACCGACCTGCTGCGGAGCCTGCTGAAGGACGCGCCCGGCGAACTGCACGCCGTGAACCGGCTGGCGGCCAGCTCGGCGCAGATCCGGCTGCGCGCCGTCCTGGCTACGGGCTTCGTTGACATCGACGAGTTCGGCGGCTGGGTGGGCACGGACCTGAACAACGCCTGCCGTCTCCTCGACGGCGGTCCGTTGCGGGCCGCACTGCGGGAGCGCCCGGACGACTACGCCCTGTGCGTGTCCGAGGCCGTGCACGCGGGCATCGTCGCCCACGACCACCGCGGCATCCCGAAGGAGGAGTTCCACGCGATCACCGTCCCCACCAAGAACGGCCCCATGGGCGCCTGGCTGCACGGCCCGCTCCCCGGCTCGGCCCCGACACCGCACCGGGCCCCGGTCGCCCGCTCTGCATCGAGCACAGCCGGCCTCGACTTCCGGGGTACGAACCACGGAGTGGTCGCGCAGCACGTCGAGGGCGCCATCACCTTCGGCGGCCCGGGTGAGCGCCGGTGAGCGAACAGGCGTCGTCCGCGGATCCAGAGGCAGCCACCGCCGCACCCGCGCAGGACGAAGCGGCTGCCGTAGCCGAGCAGCCTGCCCAGGAGCCCTGGGCGGCCCGTCGGGACCTGGACGAACACGCCCCCAGCTCAATGGGGTTCGGCTTCCGGGGGACCAACCAGGGCGTCGCGGCGCAGCGGATTATCGGCGACATCATCACGGGCGGAAAAACCGAGCACCACTACAACTTCGGCGGATTCGGCAGTGGCCAAGTATCCGGCGAGATCCCGGCGCAGTCCTTGGAACGGCTCGCAGAGGACTTCGTCTCGGAAGGCACCGTGTTCCCGCAGCTGCTGGAGAGGCTGCGCGAGGAACGAGTGATCGTCCTGACAGGTGCCCCCTTCACCGGTCGCCGCACCGCGGCCCTCATGCTGCTGCATCATCTGGGCGCCACCCCTGTCCGCGCCCTCGACCGGAACGTGACCCCGGGCGAGCTGAGCGTGCGGCTGACATCGGGCGACGGGGCACTCGGGCAGGTGCTGTGCGATCTGGACATCTCCCGCGAACAGCCGCTGCGCGAGGCCCATCTGCTGGCGCTGCGGGACCTGATGCGGGAACGGAACGCATACCTCGTGATCACGACGGGCCGCAGTCCGTACGTCGAGGACACCGTCGGGCTCGCCGCCTGGCGCCCGCCCCAGCCGGCCGCCGTCCTCCAAACCCTGCTGCCCAAGAGGACGGACGCCGCGCACGCCCAGCGGCTGCTGGCCCTGCCGGCCGTCTCCGAGTTCCTCTCTCACGAGCGCCAGATCCGTGAGGTGGTGCGGTACGTGGCGGTCCTCGCCGAGGCAGACGAGGAGCGGATCCGGCAGTACTCGCTGATCACGCTGGAACAGCAGGTACAGGAGTGGTTCGAGGAGGCCGAGACACCCGTGCAGTTACGGGAGAAGGCCTTCCTCATCGCCCTGGCCGCCTTCGACCACGGGCCGTACGCACTGACCGCGGAACTGAGCGACACCCTCTACGCCGCCCTGCGCAGCACGGGGGACGACCAGTACCAGGAGCCGATTCCGGTCTTCGGCACCCACATCGGCAAACGCCTGCAGAACGCACGCGCTCGGAGCTACACCGCCGACGAGATGACCGAGTGGGGTTCGGTCACCCAGGTCAAAGCGGCCTTTCACGACGCGCGGGTGGCACCGGTCGTCCTGCGGGAAGTCTGGACCGGCCATCCCGCAGCCCGCCCGGCACTGATCAAATGGCTCGACGCCCTCTCCGTCGACGGGCGCCCCTTCGTCCGGACACGGGCCGCGGCCGCTGTCGCCGTTCTGGCCTACACCGACCTGCCGTCCGCCATGGCACTCATCGTGGAGCGCTGGGCGGGGGCCAGGGAATCCCGGCGCCAGCTGACGGCGGTCAGTGCCCTCACCCTGGCCCACCGGATCGGCGCCCCGAACATCCCGCGGATCGTCGACGTCTGGAGTACCGACCACCAGGACCCGAAGCGCTGCTGGGTGGCAGTCCGCGCCCTGGGGCTGATCGGGCCCGAACGCCCCGTGGAGGCCCTCACAGCCCTCCAGGCGCAAGCCCGGCACCAGTACGGCAAGCAGGCCGAGCAGTCACGTATCGGGGCAGGCGACCAACAGGTCACCGCAGAACTCCCACAGTCCGTCGCCCTACTGCTGCTCTCCCCGGCAGCCGAGCCGGCCCTCGCCGCCCTGCTTCCGGCCCTGGACAGCCATCCCTCCGCCCGTGCACTCGCGCTGGAAGGCGTCCTCACCGCCTGCGAACGGTCTGACGGGGCCGCTTGTCCGCCGATGCTGAACCGGACCGTCGGATCCCCCTCCGCCTCGGCCGCCACCGCCCGGCTGCTCCGGGCCGCGCTCAACGACCGTACGACCAACGACCGGGCCGAGAACGTGCTGCGGAGCTGGGTGCGGGCCGCGGACGGGGACCTGCGCACGGCACTGGCCCTCGCCGATCTGCTTCCCACGGTCATCGCTGGCCCCCGCGACGCAGCACGGCTCGACCATCTGCTCGACACCGTGCAGGGCCTGGACGGTCAGTCACGGCCTGCCGTCGCGAAGCGCCTACGCGCCGCACTCAACCGTTCTGTCCCCCGCGCCCAGGTACTGCAGGAGGCCTGACATGAGCAGTTCCCTCTACCGCTCCACCGACTGGGACCAGCGCGCCGACCGGCACACCCTGCTGAAGGATCCGATCGTCACCGTCCGCCAGATGGGTCGCCTGGGCCTGCCCGGCGGCCCACCGACCCGTATCGATCACGCCCTCGTCTACACGACCAGGCGGGGCGACTTCGAAGTCTTCCTCCCCCCGCACCGGCCCCGTCGGATCCCCCGGCGCTACACCGCGGTCTACGAGGTGGACATGGGCGTACATCCCGTACGAGCCGGTGTTCTCCTGCCCAGCACCGATGACGCGCACGAATTCGACGCGAGTGTCGAACTCGAATGGCAGGTCACGGACCCGGCCCGGTTCGTCCGCAGCGGACACCGCGACGTCCCCCGCCTCCTGTTGGGCGCCATCGAAGAGAGCGCCCGTCCGGTCACCCGCCGGTTCCCCATCGGCGACAGCGCGGGCGCCGAGGCGGAGGTGCTGGCCGTGGTCCGCGAGGGCAAGCCGCTGGGCGAGGAGGCAGGGCTGCGGGTCCTGTGGACCGTCCGACTGCGCCGGGACGGGGACAACATCGCCCACGCTCGTCGCCTCCAGGCGATCGAGCACACCACGGCCGAGGAGGTCATGACCCAGCAGGGAGGGATCCGGGCAGACCTGGAGAAGGCCCGACGCACCCATGCCCAGCACCAGCACCGGCTGGAGCTCCAGGCGTACGAGGCGCAGCGGATCGACTTCTACCGCGAGTACCTGACCCGGGGCGGGATCGATGCCTGGGCCATGCACCTGGCCCAGCACCCGCAGGACTCTGCAAAGGCCATGAGCAGCCTTCGCCAGGATCAGCGGGAGCGCCTCCAGGCGCAGATGAATCTCATCAAGGAGATGCTGACCAAGTCGGGCACCGAGCCCTTCGAACTGGAAGGGCCACGCCGGCTCGCGATCGACGCGTTCAACGCCGTGTTCGGCCAGCACGTGCCAGGGGAGCAGGGCTCCGGGGACCCGGAGGCCGGCGCCGAGGTGACGGAAGCGGCCACCGTAGAGCACGACCGCCCGTCCGTACCCGCACAGCCGACCGTCGTGGACCTGCCCGCCTGGCAACCGGTGGTGCCGCCGGACCCGCCCACCGCGCCCGGTGAGCTCCGGTGAGCGCCTCCGACGAGGCAGCAGCCAGGCTCCTTGCCGACCTGCGTGTCGAAATCGCCCGCGCCGACAGCAAAGCGGCCCTGCTTGTCGGTGCGCTCGGGGTGACCGCCGGGGTGGCCGGCGGTCCGCTGTCCGGACCGATCCGGTACCCCGATTCCCCGTCCGTCTTCCCTCTGGCGCTCTGGTGGGCAGCAGCGGCCTCACTCGCTCTGGCTCTGCTCGCCCTGCTGCTCGCCGTACTGCCGCGGTCCCTGCACTCCGACTGGCAGGCGGGACATCCGCTCGCCTACTTCGGCGACATCCACCGCGCGGACCGCCAGGGCCGGCTGGCCGAGGCTCTCGACGACACCGGTCACGACCCGGGCACCGCGGTGCGCGCTGCGCTGGCCGCGACCGGCCGGATCGCGGTCCGCAAACACCAGTGGATCCGCGTGGGCCTCGCGGCCTACGGCTTCGGCGCACTGCTGCTGCCCACGGCCCTGTTCCTCGGCTGATCCCATCCCGCACCTGGAGGCCACCTATGGACGACACACCCGCCCCGCCTGACGATCTGGAGTACCGCAATGTCCCCGGTACCCGTCTCACCTTTCGGGCACGGCAGCGCCGGACCGACCACACAGTCTGGCTCTCGCTCGCCCTGCACCTGCCCGCTTTCCTCTTCAGCTCCGCGCTGGTCCTGGCGGCGGCCCTGGGGTTCGACGCCTGGTTGGGCGTCCCGGTATGGCTGCCCACCTCTCTGTGGGCCGCTTCCGGGATCCTCGCCTTCCACCGACCGACCGAAGGGCTCCTCGCCCGCTACGTGCTGCACTTGCACCGGCCCCTCCCCGCCGAGCTGACCACGCTCGCCCCGGTGTGGCACGAGGTCACGGCTCGGGCGGGCGTGGACGGGAGGCTGTACGAGCTGTGGGTCGAGGACAGCGACGACGTGAACGCCCTGGCTGCCGCCGGCCACATCGTCGCCGTCACCAGCCGAGCTCTGCGGGACCTGCCCACTTCCAGGCTCGCTGCCGTGCTCGCCCATGAGCTGGGACACCACACGAGCGGTCACTCCTGGTCGGGAATGCTCGGTTGGTGGTACGCGATACCCGGGCGCTTGGTCTGGCGGGGGCTGGCCCGTGTGAAACCACGACTGGTCCGAATCGCAGGAAGGGCGTCGGGCACGGCCCTCGCCGTCTTGGTCGTCCTCGCCGGCCACGTCACACTGCTCACGCTGAAGGCGACCTACGGCCTTCCCCTGCTGTTGCTCTCCCTGCCCTATCTGGTGGCGGCCGTCGGCAGGCGGGCGGAGCTACGGGCCGACGCTCACGCAGCCCGCCTCGGATTCGGGGAGACCCTTGCACTGACCTTGCAGGAACGGCTCGCGGAGTCCTCCGCACCCAGAGCCTGGGAGCGGCCCGGGCGCGCGGCCCGGCTGCTGTCCCACCACCCCGATCACCGGACCCGGTTGCATCATCTGCAGAAGCATCTGTGAGGGTCCCGGAACGGCCGCAGGGCGGCCACCCTCTCGGGTGACCGCCCTGCGGTTACTGCTTGTGTCCGACTCAGCCGTTGTACGGGCCGTAGTCGTAGTCCTCCAGCGGGACGGCCTGGCCGGAGCCGGAGCCGAAGGGCGAGTAGTCGATGTCGTCGTAACCGACGGCCGAGTACATCGCTGCCTTGGCTTCCTCGGTGGGCTCCACCCGGATGTTGCGGTAGCGGGCGAGGCCCGTACCGGCCGGGATGAGCTTACCGATGATGACGTTCTCCTTGAGGCCGATGAGGCTGTCGGACTTGGCGTTGATCGCCGCATCCGTCAGGACTCGGGTCGTCTCCTGGAAGGAGGCGGCCGACAGCCAGGATTCCGTCGCCAGCGAGGCCTTGGTGATACCCATCAGCTGCGGACGGCCGGAGGCGGGGTGACCGCCCTCGGTGACCACACGACGGTTCTCGGTCTCGAACTTCGACCGCTCGACCAGCTCGCCCGGCAGGAGCTCCGCGTCGCCGGACTCGATGATCGTCACGCGGCGCAGCATCTGCCGGATGATGATCTCGATGTGCTTGTCGTGGATCGACACGCCCTGCGAGTTGTAGACCTTCTGGACTTCGCCGACCAGGTGGACCTGGACGGCACGCTGACCGAGGATGCGCAGCACGTCGTGCGGGTTGGTGGCACCCATGGTGAGCTTCTGGCCCACCTCGACGTGGTCGCCCTCGTGCACGATGACCTTGGCGCGCTTCGAGATCGGGAACGCCGTCTCGTCGCTGCCGTCGTCGGGCGTGATGACGATCTTCTTCGTCTTCTCGGTCTCCTCGATCCGCACGCGGCCGGCGGCCTCGGAGATCGGGGCGACACCCTTCGGGGTACGGGCCTCGAAGAGCTCGACGACACGCGGCAGACCCTGCGTGATGTCGTCACCGGCCACACCACCGGTGTGGAAGGTACGCATCGTCAGCTGGGTACCGGGCTCACCGATGGACTGGGCGGCGATGATGCCGACCGCCTCACCGATGTCGACCAGCTTGCCGGTGGCGAGCGAGCGTCCGTAGCAGAAGGCACAGGTGCCGACCGCGGACTCACAGGTCAGGACCGAGCGGGTCTTGACCTCCTCGACGCCGTTGGCGACCAGGGCGTCGATGAGCACGTCACCGAGGTCGACGTTGGCCGGCGCGATGACCTTGCCGTCGATGACGACGTCCTCGGCCAGCATGCGGGCGTAGATCGAGGTCTCGACGTCGTCGGCCTTGCGCAGCACGCCGTCCTCGCCGCGAACGGCGATCTTCAGCTTCAGACCGCGCTCGGTGCCACAGTCCTCCTCGCGGATGATCACGTCCTGCGAGACGTCCACCAGACGACGGGTCAGGTAACCCGAGTCGGCGGTACGCAGGGCGGTGTCCGCCAGACCCTTACGGGCACCGTGCGTGGAGATGAAGTACTCCAGAACGGTGAGGCCCTCACGGAAGGACGCCTTGATCGGACGCGGGATGGTCTCGTTCTTCGCGTTCGACACCAGACCACGCATACCGGCGATCTGTCGCATCTGCATCATGTTTCCTCGGGCACCCGAGTCAACCATCATGAAGATGGGGTTCGTCTTGGGGAAGTTCGCGTTCATCGCCTCGGCAACCTCGTTGGTCGCCTTGGTCCAGATCGCGATGAGCTCCTGCGTGCGCTCGTCCTTGGTGATCAGACCGCGCTCGTACTGCTTCTGGACCTTCTCGTCCATCGCCTCGTAGCCCGCGACGATGGCCTTCTTGGCCTCGGGCACGACGACGTCGGAGATGGCCACGGTGACGCCCGAACGGGTCGCCCAGTGGAAGCCGGCCGCCTTCAGGTTGTCGAGCGTCGCCGCCACGATGACCTTGGGGTAGCGCTCCGCCAGGTCGTTGACGATCTCGGAGAGCTGCTTCTTGCCCACCGAGTAGTCGACGAACGGGTAGTCCTCGGGAAGCAGCTCGTTGAAGAGCGCGCGACCCAGGGTCGTCTTCAGACGGAAGCTGTCGCCCGGCTGGAACTCCTGCTCGCCCTCTTCGGCGACCGGCGGCACCCAGCCACGCGGCGGGATGGTGCCCACCGGGAAGCGGATGTCGACGGACGACTGGAGCGCGAGCTCGCCGTTGTCGAACGCCATGGTCGCCTCGGCCGTGGAGCCGAACGCGCGGCCCTCGCCCTTGGTGTCACGGAGCTCACCGTCGGTGGTCAGGAAGAACAGACCGAGGACCATGTCCTGGGTCGGCATCGTGACCGGACGGCCGTCGGCCGGCTTCAGGATGTTGTTCGAGGACAGCATCAGGATGCGGGCCTCGGCCTGCGCCTCCGCGGAGAGCGGCAGGTGCACGGCCATCTGGTCACCGTCGAAGTCCGCGTTGAACGCGGTGCAGACGAGCGGGTGGATCTGGATGGCCTTGCCTTCGACCAGCTGGGGCTCGAAGGCCTGGATGCCGAGGCGGTGCAGCGTGGGCGCACGGTTCAGCAGAACCGGGTGCTCGGCGATGACCTCTTCGAGGACGTCGTAGACGACCGTGCGGCCGCGCTCGACCATCCGCTTGGCGCTCTTGATGTTCTGCGCGTGGTTCAGGTCGACCAGGCGCTTCATCACGAACGGCTTGAAGAGCTCCAGCGCCATGGCCTTGGGCAGACCACACTGGTGCAGCTTCAGCTGCGGACCGACGACGATCACGGAACGCGCGGAGTAGTCCACACGCTTGCCGAGAAGGTTCTGACGGAATCGACCCTGCTTGCCCTTCAGCATGTCGCTGAGGGACTTCAGGGGACGGTTACCGGGACCGGTGACCGGACGACCACGACGACCGTTGTCGAAGAGGGCGTCCACGGCCTCCTGAAGCATGCGCTTCTCGTTGTTCACGATGATCTCGGGGGCACCGAGGTCGAGAAGACGCTTCAGACGGTTGTTGCGGTTGATCACGCGGCGGTACAGGTCGTTCAGGTCGGAGGTCGCGAAGCGGCCACCGTCCAGCTGCACCATCGGACGCAGGTCCGGCGGGATGACCGGCACGCAGTCGAGCACCATGCCCTTGGGCTTGTTGCTGGTCTGCAGGAACGCGGAGACGACCTTGAGGCGCTTGAGCGCACGGGTCTTCTTCTGGCCCTTGCCGGTACGGATGATCTCGCGGAGGCGCTCGGCCTCCTCCTCGAGGTCGAAGGACTCCAGGCGCTTCTGCAGCGCGGCGGCGCCCATGCAACCGTCGAAGTACGTACCGAAGCGGTCGCGCAGCTCGCGGTAGAGCAGCTCGTCGCCCTCGAGGTCCTGGACCTTGAGGTTCTTGAAGCGGGCCCACACCTCGTCAAGGCGGTCGATCTCGCGCTGGGCGCGGTCACGGAGCTGCTTCATCTCGCGCTCGGCACCTTCGCGCACCTTGCGGCGTACGTCGGCCTTCGCGCCCTCGGCCTCGAGCTCGCCCAGGTCGGTCTCGAGCTTCTTGGCACGGCCTTCGAGGTCCGCGTCACGGCGGTTCTCGATCTGCTGGCGCTCGACGGAGACGTGCGCCTCCAGCGACGGGAGGTCGCGGGTGCGACGCTCGTCGTCGACGAACGTGATCATGTACGCGGCGAAGTAGATGACCTTCTCGAGGTCCTTCGGCGCGAGGTCCAGCAGGTATCCGAGGCGCGACGGGACGCCCTTGAAGTACCAGATGTGGGTGACGGGAGCGGCAAGCTCGATGTGGCCCATCCGCTCACGGCGCACCTTGGCGCGCGTGACCTCGACGCCACAACGCTCACAGATGATGCCCTTGAAGCGGACACGCTTGTACTTGCCGCAGTAGCACTCCCAGTCCCGGGTAGGACCGAAGATCTTCTCGCAGAAGAGTCCGTCCTTCTCGGGCTTGAGGGTGCGGTAGTTGATGGTCTCCGGCTTCTTGACCTCGCCGTGCGACCAGGTTCGGATGTCGTCCGCGGTGGCAAGGCCGATCCGCAGCTCGTCGAAGAAGTTGACGTCGAGCACTGTGCGTCAATCCCTCTTTCGGGGTCGAGTCTCAATCATGGTCTGAACGGTCCCGGGGATGACGGGGGGCTCTTGAGCGAGCCCCCCGTCAGGCCCGTCAGACCTCTTCGACGCTGCTCGGCTCGCGCCGGGACAGGTCGATACCGAGCTCCTCCGCCGCGCGGAAGACGTCCTCGTCGGTGTCGCGCATCTCGATGGACATGCCGTCCGAGGACAGCACCTCCACGTTGAGGCAGAGCGACTGCATTTCCTTGATGAGCACCTTGAAGGACTCGGGAATGCCCGGCTCGGGGATGTTCTCGCCCTTGACGATGGCCTCGTAGACCTTCACGCGGCCGGTGACGTCGTCGGACTTGATGGTCAGCAGCTCCTGGAGGGCGTAAGCGGCGCCATAAGCCTCGAGCGCCCACACCTCCATCTCACCGAAGCGCTGGCCACCGAACTGCGCCTTACCACCCAGCGGCTGCTGCGTGATCATCGAGTACGGACCGGTCGACCGAGCGTGGAGCTTGTCGTCGACCAGGTGGTGGAGCTTGAGGATGTACATGTACCCGATCGAGATCGGGTCCGGGAACGGCTCGCCGGAGCGGCCGTCGAACAGACGCGCCTTGCCGGACGGGAGGACCAGGCGGTCCCCGTCGCGGTTCGGGATGGTGTGCTCGAAGAGGCCGGCGAGCTCGTCCTCGCGGGCACCGTCGAACACGGGGGTGGCGACGTTGGTACCGGGCTCGACCTTGTCGGCACCGATGACCTTCAGACGCTCGGCCCAGTCCTCGGCCAGGCCGGAGACGTCCCAGCCGCGGCTGGCGAGCCAGCCGAGGTGGATCTCCAGGACCTGTCCCGGGTTCATTCGGGACGGGACACCCAGCGGGTTGAGGATGATGTCGACCGGCGTGCCGTCTTCCAGGAAGGGCATGTCCTCGATCGGAAGGATCTTGGAGATGACACCCTTGTTGCCGTGGCGGCCGGCGAGCTTGTCACCGTCGGTGATCTTGCGCTTCTGGGCGACGTAGACGCGGACCAGCTGGTTCACGCCCGGAGGAAGCTCGTCGCCCTCCTCGCGGTCGAAGACGCGGACACCGATGACCTTGCCGATCTCACCGTGAGGGACCTTGAGCGAGGTGTCACGCACCTCGCGGGCCTTCTCACCGAAGATCGCGCGGAGCAGGCGCTCCTCCGGGGTCAGCTCGGTCTCACCCTTGGGCGTGACCTTGCCGACCAGGATGTCGCCGGCGACGACGTCCGCACCGATGCGGATGATGCCGCGCTCGTCGAGGTCGGCGAGGACCTCTTCGGAGACGTTCGGGATGTCCCGGGTGATCTCCTCGGGGCCCAGCTTGGTGTCACGGGCGTCGACCTCGTGCTCCTCGATGTGGATCGAGGAGAGGACGTCGTCCTGCACGAGGCGCTGCGACAGGATGATCGCGTCCTCGTAGTTGTGACCTTCCCAGGGCATGAACGCGACGAGCAGGTTCTTGCCGAGGGCCATTTCGCCCTCTTCGGTCGCGGGACCGTCGGCGAGGACCTGGGACTCGATGATCCGGTCACCCTCGTTGACGATGACCTTCTGGTTGACCGAGGTGCCCTGGTTCGAGCGGGAGAACTTGGCGACGCGGTACGTGGTGTACGTGCCGTCGTCGTTGGCGACGGTGATGTAGTCGGCCGAGACCTCCTGGACGACACCGTCCTTCTCCGCACGGATCGAGTCACCGGCGTCGACCGCACAGCGGTACTCCATGCCGGTGCCGACGAGCGGCGCCTCCGCCTTGATCAGCGGAACGGCCTGGCGCATCATGTTCGCGCCCATGAGGGCACGGTTGGCGTCGTCGTGCTCCAGGAAGGGGATCATCGCGGTCGCGACGGACACCATCTGGCGCGGGGAGACGTCCATGTAGTCGACGTCGTCGCCGGCGATGTAGTCGATCTCGCCACCACGACGGCGAACCAGCACGCGGTTCTCGGTGAAGCGCATGTCCTCGGACAGGCCGGCGTTGGCCTGGGCGATGACGAAGCGGTCTTCCTCGTCGGCCGTGAGGTAGTCGACCTCGTCGGTGACGACACCGTCGATGACCTTGCGGTACGGGGTCTCGACGAAACCGAACGCGTTGACGCGACCGTAGGACGCGAGCGAGCCGATCAGACCGATGTTCGGGCCTTCAGGGGTCTCGATCGGGCACATGCGGCCGTAGTGCGACGGGTGAACGTCACGGACCTCGAAGCCGGCCCGCTCACGGGACAGACCGCCGGGGCCCAGCGCCGACAGGCGGCGCTTGTGGGTCAGACCCGAGAGCGGGTTGTTCTGGTCCATGAACTGGGACAGCTGGCTGGTGCCGAAGAACTCCTTGATGGAGGCGACGACCGGCCGGATGTTGATCAGGGTCTGCGGCGTGATGGCCTCGACGTCCTGAGTCGTCATGCGCTCGCGGACGACGCGCTCCATACGAGCCAGACCCGTGCGGACCTGGTTCTGGATGAGCTCGCCGACGTTGCGCAGACGACGGTTGCCGAAGTGGTCGATGTCATCGGTCTCGACCACGATCGAACGGCCGGACTCGCCGGTCGTCTCGGTCTCGCCGGCGTGCAGCTTGACCAGGTACTTGATCGTTGCGATGACGTCGTCGGTGGTGAGCACACCGGCGTCGAGCGGCTCGTCGGCGCCGAGCTTCTTGTTCACCTTGTAGCGGCCGACCTTGGCGAGGTCGTAGCGCTTCGGGTTGAAGTAGAGGTTCTCGAGCAGCGTCTGAGCAGCCTCGCGGGTCGGCGGCTCGCCCGGACGCAGCTTGCGGTAGATGTCGAGCAGCGCGTCGTCCTGACCCTGGGTGTGGTCCTTCTCCAGGGTGGCGCGCATGGACTCGTACTCGCCGAACTCCTCGAGGATCTGCTCGGTGGTCCAGCCGAGAGCCTTGAGGAGGACGGTGACGGACTGCTTGCGCTTGCGGTCGATGCGGACACCGACCATGTCGCGCTTGTCGATCTCCATCTCCAGCCAGGCACCCCGGGACGGGATGATCTTGGCGGAGAAGATGTCCTTGTCGGACGTCTTGTCGATGGAGGAGTCGAAGTAGACACCAGGGGAACGGACAAGCTGCGACACGACGACACGCTCGGTGCCGTTGATGACGAAGGTGCCCTTGTTGGTCATGAGCGGGAAATCGCCCATGAAGACCGTCTGAGACTTGATCTCTCCGGTCTCGTTGTTCGTGAACTCGGCCGTGACAAACAGCGGAGCCGCGTACGTGAAGTCGCGCTCCTTGCACTCGTCGACAGAGTTCTTCGCCGGCTCGAAACGGTGGTCGCGGAAGGTCAGCGACATCGACCCGGAGAAGTCCTCGATCGGCGAGATCTCCTCGAAGATCTCTTCCAGACCGGACTTGGTGGGGACGTCCTGTCCACTCTCAAGCGCCGACTCGACGCGAGACTTCCAGGCGGCATTGCCGAGAAGCCAGTCAAAGCTCTCGGTCTGCAGCGCCAGGAGGTTCGGAACCTCGAGGGGCTCCTTGATCTTTGCAAAGGAGATGCGCAGCGGGGCGGTGCTGGCACCGTTGTTCGTATTGGTCGAGGCGTTGCGCGAGGCGGCCAAGAGGGGGTCCTTCCGAGGGCTCGGACTCACTACGCGCGTACCGGTCCCAGCAGACACAGAAGACAAGCCCCCCAAATCCAGCCGGAAGGCCAGGTCAGGGTGGATCAATCAAGTGTGCTCAAGCGTGGGCATGTCCCTGGCGACGGGCAGGGGACAGCTAACAGGCAGCGCAAAGGGTCAGTGTAGCCACTCGGCTCACTGATGTCCAGACCAGGTCTCCGGAAACCGGCAACAGGCCTTCCCCATGTCGTTCACACTGCGTCCAACGCTGCGGCTCCCGCACACAGAGCGCGTATCAGTACTGCCCTCTTCGTAGTCGATCCATGCCTCGGATCTCGGATCGAGGCGGTCGACCTCTCGACGGGTCTGAGAATGCTGCGCCGCGTGCCGTTCGTCAAGGCCCCCTGCTCCGAGCGGATCATCTTCGGACCCTGCGTCGGAGCAACGATGATCACCCTACTCCCCAACGAGAGCAGGGCAAATCAGGCACTGCGGGTACGCCAAAGGGCGACCACCCTTACGGGTGATCGCCCTTGGTTGAGGCCTCGGGGAGGCCCCAGAGGTGTTACTTGACCTCGACAGCCGCGCCGGCAGCCTTGAGGGACTCGGCGGCCTTGTCAGCGGCCTCCTTGGCGACCTTCTCGAGGACCGGCTTCGGAGCGCCGTCCACGAGGTCCTTGGCCTCCTTGAGGCCCAGGGAGGTCAGCTCACGCACGACCTTGATGACCTGGATCTTCTTGTCGCCGGCACCGGTGAGGATGACGTCGAACTCGTCCTGCTCCTCAGCGGCCTCGGCGGCCGGGCCACCAGCGGCGGGACCGGCAACGGCGACGGCCGCGGCGGCGGTGACGTCGAACTTCTCCTCGAAGGCCTTCACGAACTCGGAGAGCTCGATGAGGGTCATCTCCTCGAACTGGGCGAGGAGGTCGTCCTGAGAGAGCTTCGCCATGATGGGCGATCCTTCCACTAAATCGGCAGGTGCCGGATGTATATAGAGGCGGGCGTAACGGCCCGCTACGACCCACGCACTAGGCGGCGTGGATCAGTGCGCGAGCCGAATTACTCGGCACCGCCCTGCTCGGCGAGCTTGACGCGAAGCGCTTCCGCGGTGCGGACGAACTTCGACGGCAGCGCCTGGAAGAGCGAGGCAGCCTGAGACTGCTTGCCCTTGAACGCGCCGGCCAGCTTGCTGAGCAGAACCTCGCGGGACTCGAGGTCCGCAAGCTTCTTGATCTCATCGGCGGTGAGCGCCTTACCATCAAGGACACCCGCCTTGATGATGAGGTTCGGGTTGTCCTTGGCGAAGTCACGCAGGCTCTTCGCCGACTCCACCGGGTCACCGGTGATGAAGGCGACCGCGGTCGGACCAGCAAAGTGCTCGTCCAGCGCGGTGATCCCGGCCTGGTTGGCCGCAATCTTGGTCAGCGTGTTCTTCACCACGGCGTACTGGGCGTTCTCACCAAGGGAGCGACGCAGCGTCTTGAGCTGCGCGACGGTGAGACCCCGGTACTCGGTCAGCACGGCGGCGTTCGAGCTCTGGAACGCGTCCTTGAGCTCGGCTACCGATGCAGCCTTGTTGGGCGTCGGCATGGTGCGTTCGCCTCCTTCCGGGTGATGAGGACCGCTCAGAAGGGGCTGAAATAAGAAACGCCCCGGCGCAGGCGCCAGGGCGTGGCTCAACCGGAACGAATTCCGGGAACCTTCCACAGTCACCTACGCGGGTCGTCCGCATTCAACGGATCCTTCGGCCACCGAACCCTTGCGGGCACGGCAACGACCAGCGGTCTTTGGCTTCTGGAGAAGACTACGTGAAGGGGTGCAGCCGAGGCAAATCGCCTCAGGAGTCGAGGTCCAGACCACCCATTCCCGCGTCCCGCAGCGTCTTGTCGGCCTCCTTGAGCTTGCGGTCGGTCTCCTTCATCACGTCGTCGAAGGCGACGACCTGGTCGGCCGGCGGGGCCTGGATCGGGGTGACCTTGCCGAAGTCGGAGAACTTCGCCGTGGTCTTCGTCGTGCCCTTGCCGTCCGAGCTCACGACGTCTGCGCGGACCGGGTAACCGTCCTTGCCGATCCACAGGTCCACCTCGAAGGTGGTGATGTGCTTCACGGACTCGTGGAGGTACTGGCGGTTCGCCTCCTCCATCACCTTGGTGGACTCGTCCGCCTTGAGCAGGTCCGCGTTGGCGAAGCTGCCCTTGTAGTGCTCGGCGTCGATGCCCTCGGCCGTCTTCTCGGCGCCGACGTGCGTGAGCTTCTCCTGGCCCAGCAGCATGGCGAGGTACTCGGCCGGGTCGTCGTTGAGCCGGACCCCCGGCTTGCCGTCCTTGGCGAGGTTCATGCTCATCCAGGACTTGCCCTCGAGGGGCTCGCCCAGGTGGGTGTAGACCATGTCGCCGATCATGATCGAGCGGGTGTCGGGCTTGTCGCTCTTCAGGACCACGTCGTGGCTGGACGGGTACCAGCCCTTGGTGCCGGACTGGCCGCTGGTCTTGCCGTCGCTCCCGACGGTCGACAGCTCCGCCTTGGCGAACTTGGCGGCCACCGTCTTCAGGTAGGACGCCTTCACCGCCTCGACGGGGGAATGCGCCTTCTCGGCCGCCGCCTTCTCGGCCGCCGCCTTGCCCCCGTCGGCCTTGCCGGTGCCCGCGTCGGCCTTGTCGCCGCCACAGGCCGTGAGGCCGCCCACGAGCAGTGCGGTGCCCGCCATTGCGATACCGGCTCGGGTCCGGACAGCCTTGTTCATCTGGTTCTCCCCCATGTGTGGATCTCTGGTGCTGAAATGCGTACTGCGTGAGGCGCGCGGGGCGGTCAGGCCCCCGCGCCGCTCCGGCCCAGCTCGCCGAGCATCGCGAAGAGGTCGAAGGTCTCGTTGTCCGGCGGGGTCTGCACGGTGGCCGCGGAGCCGTAGTCCGAGTAGTAGGCGTCCATGTTCATGGTCCCCTGGGGCATCCCGATGCCGACCTTCATGTGGACCGGGTAGCCGTCCTTGTTGACCCAGACGTCCATGTCGTAGCCCTTGATGCCGGCCTTCTTCGTGGCCTCGACGAGCTTCGTGCGCTCGGCCTCCGAGAGCACCTTGGCGGACTCGTTCGCCGCGAGCATCTCCTCGAAGGACAGGGTGCCCTTGTAGTGCTCCGCGTCCGCGCCCTCGACCTTCTCGGATCCGAGGTGCTTCACGTTCGGCGAGCCGATCAGCAGGGCGAGCTGCTTGGCCGGGTCCTGGTTCTGGTCCATGCTGCTCATGCCGCTGAGCTTCTTGATCGCCTCGGCGTCGCCGGAAGCCTGCGCGGCCGCGTTGATGTCCAGCTTCATCCAGCGCTTGCCGTCCAGGCCGTCGGACATCGGGGAGTCCTTCGGCACCTCCATGAACATGACGTTGTTCGACATGATCATGCGCATGGAGTCGGTGCCCGAGCCCGGGGTCAGCGCGCCCTTCATGGTGATGTCCATGACCTGCGGGTCCCAGCCCTGGGTACCGGTCATCTCCACGGTGCCGCCAGCGCCCAGCGACGCGGGCATCGACATGGTCATGCGGACCTTGGCCGACTTGGCGGCGGAGGTCTTCTTGTACGCGGCCGTGAGCGCCTCGGTGGCGGAGCCTCCCGCCGCGGGCTTGCCCGGCTGCGCGGACGCCCCGGAGGTCGCGGAAGCCTTGCCGGCGTCTTCCTTCTTGCCGTTCTCACACGCCGTGGCCCCACCCACGAGCAGTACGGCTGCCAGAGCGGCGCCGACGGTCTTCCTCCGGTACGCGGACACGCGCATCCCCCACCCCTTGATCAATCACTAGTTCGAGCCGACCTTACGTTCCCCGTGGCCGGATCGCTTCCCTATTAGGCCCCGCATCCAGGGATATGTGGCCCTCAACACGGGAACGGGCCCCTCGCCGCCCTGTGAAGGGGGCGAGGGGCCCGTCAGCCACTCGGTGAGCCGTCAGGCTCAGACAGCAGCCGGGTCTTCCTCGACGAGGAGGTTCCGGGTGCGGTTGGAGTCCAGCTGGATGCCGGGGCCCATCGTGGTGCTGAGGGCGGCCTTCTTGATGTAGCGGCCCTTGGCGGCGGACGGCTTCAGACGAAGGATCTCGTCCAGGGCCGCGCCGTAGTTCTCGACCAGCTGCTCATCGGAGAAGGAGACCTTGCCGATGATGAAGTGCAGGTTCGAGTGCTTGTCGACGCGGAACTCGATCTTGCCACCCTTGATCTCGGTGACAGCCTTCGCGACGTCCATCGTGACGGTGCCGGTCTTCGGGTTCGGCATGAGGCCACGGGGACCGAGCACGCGGCCGAGGCGGCCGACCTTGCCCATGAGGTCCGGGGTGGCCACAACGGCGTCGAACTCGTTGAGGCGGTTGCCCTTGGCGATCTCGTTGATCAGCTCGTCATCGCCGACGATGTCGGCGCCGGCGGCTTCCGCGGCCGCTGCACGGTCACCGGTCGCGAAGACCAGGACCCGGGCGGTCTTGCCGGTGCCGTGCGGGAGGTTCACGGTGCCGCGGACCATCTGGTCGGCCTTGCGCGGGTCGACACCCAGGCGGAAGGCGATCTCGACGGTGCTGTCGAACTTGGTCGTGGAGGTCTCCTTGGCGAGACGGACGGCCTCGAGCGGGGCGTACAGCTTCTCCCGGTCGACCTTGGCGTCCGCAGCGCGGAGAGTCTTGCTGCGCTTCACTTCTGCTCCTGTGTTTTGGCTTCAGGCATGGAGTCGTGGTGCGGACCAGCGCTTGGTCCTACCACTGATGGTGCTGGGGGTGGCTGGATCAGCCTTCGACGGTGACGCCCATCGAACGCGCGGTGCCGGCAATGATCTTGACGGCGGCGTCGATGTCGTTGGCGTTCAGGTCGGGCATCTTCAGCTCGGCGATCTCCTTGACCTGGGCAGCCGTGAGCTTGGCGACCTTGGTCTTGTGGGGCTCGCCGGAGCCCTTCTCGATGCCCGCGTGCTTCAGGATGAGGCGCGCGGCCGGCGGAGTCTTGGTGATGAAGGTGAAGGAGCGGTCGTCGTAGACCGTGATCTCCACCGGCACGACCATGCCACGCTGCGACTCGGTCGCGGCGTTGTAGGCCTTGCAGAACTCCATGATGTTGACGCCGTGCTGACCGAGCGCGGGGCCGACCGGCGGAGCCGGGTTGGCCGCACCGGCCTTGATCTGGAGCTTGATAAGCCCCGTGACCTTCTTCTTCTTGGGAGGCATTGCTCTCTCCGGGTCCTAGTGAGAGTTTTCAGCCGCCCATCCGGTCATCCGGATGGAGGCATACCGCACCACGATAACGGGTATCGGTGCGGGGCTAAAAACCGAGCAGGTCAGACCGCCCTTCACGGGGCGATCTGACCTGTCCGGAAGCTGTCGCTCAGAAGATCAGTTCTTCTGGATCTGGTCGAAGCTGAGCTCGACCGGGGTCTCGCGGCCGAAGATCTCGACGAGGCCCTTGACCTTCTTCGAGTCGGGGTTGATCTCGTTGATGGTCGCCTGCAGCGTGGCGAACGGGCCGTCGGTGACGGTGACCGAGTCGCCGACCTCGAAGTCCAGGACCTCGATGGTGCGCTTGACGGCGGGCGCGGGCAGACCGGCCTCTTCCGCGGCGGCCTTGGCGGCCTTCTCCTGCGCCTCCGGGGCGAGCATCTTGACGATCTCGTCCAGCGTCAGCGGGTACGGGTCGTACGCGTTGCCGACGAAGCCGGTGACGCCAGGCGTGTTGCGGACGACACCCCAGGACTCGTTCGTCAGATCCATGCGGACGAGAACGTAACCGGGCAGCTTGTTCTGCCGGACGTTCTTGCGCTCGCCGTTCTTGATCTGGACGATCTCTTCCTCGGGCACCTCGGCCTGGTAGATGAACTCCTCGACGTTCAGCGAGACGGCGCGCTGCTCCAGGTTGGCCTTCACGCGCTTCTCGTAGCCGGCGTAGGTGTGGATCACGTACCACTCGCCGGGGAGCAGGCGCAGCTCCTCGCGCAGGGCCTGGATGGGGTCGACGGGCTCGGCGGGCTCGACCGGAGCGGCCTCTTCGGCCTCTTCCTCGTCGGCCTCGGCCTCGACGCCGGCCTCGGCGTCGTCGGCAGCCTCTTCGACCTCGGCGTCGTCCTCGGCCTCGGCGTCAGCCTCGTCGGACTCGACGTGCAGCGCGGCCTCTTCGGCGGCGACACCCGCCTCGGCGTCGGCGAGCTCGGCTTCGTCGGGGTCCACAGCGTCTGCCGCCTCGACGATGTCGAGCTCGTCCTCGACGGACTCGACGGAGTCGTGGCTCGCGTTCAGGTTCGGGTCAGACACGGTGGCTGCTTCTTCCTGGATACAAAAGGTGGTGGAACATGCGAAAACGGGCGACACCATCAAGGCGCCGCCCCCCGCGGGGATCAGCCGAAGACGAACTTGATGGCTTTTTCGAACCCAAAGTCAATCACGGTCACCAGACCGATCATGATGACGACGAAGACAATCACCACGGTGGTGTACGTCGTGAGCTGGTTGCGAGTGGGCCAGACAACCTTGCGGAGTTCCGCGACGATCTGGCGGTAGAAAAGCGCGAGCCGGCCCAGAGGACCCTTCTTGCCGCGCTTGCCGCCCTTGCGGGCCTTCTTCTCGCGCGTCTCGTCCTCGGCGTCAGGCATGTCGATGGAGCCCAGGGCGTCCGTCACGTCTCTCACCTGAATCCGGGTCGTGGCCGTACCGCGCCCGGTTGCGCCGCACGGCGTTGCATCTAAGTACGTACCTGCGCACACACGTCCGAGATGGAGTGTGGAGCAGGGCCGGAGGGACTCGAACCCCCAACCGCTGGTTTTGGAGACCAGTGCTCTACCAATTGAGCTACGACCCTTTGCGTCCCCCAACCTACCGCATCCGGGCGAGTGCACGGAGTGCTCACGCTCTGCAGCGACTGGCGAGGGCCAACGACAGGTGAGTGTACGTGAACCGGACCGTGACGTCGAACAGCACCCGACCTGACATGCGTCGGTCCGTTGGTTGAAACGGTGTGCGGCGCTTCTTTGCCGTCTGGGACGATTGCTCGCATGACCTCTGCAACGCCTTCCTCCGAGCGCCGGGTGTCCGCCCGTATCGGCGCCATTTCCGAGTCCGCCACCCTCGCCGTCGACGCCAAGGCCAAGGCCCTCAAGGCCGCCGGGCGCCCGGTGATCGGCTTCGGCGCCGGCGAGCCCGACTTTCCGACCCCGGACTACATCGTCGAGGCCGCGATCGAGGCCTGCCGCAACCCCAAGTACCACCGCTACACGCCGGCCGGCGGCCTGCCCGAGCTGAAGGCCGCGATCGTCGCCAAGACGCTGCGCGACTCCGGCTACGAGGTCGACGCCTCGCAGATCCTGGTGACCAACGGTGGCAAGCAGGCGATCTACGAGGCCTTCGCGGCCATCCTGGACCCGGGTGACGAGGTCATCGTCCCGGCTCCCTACTGGACCACCTACCCGGAGTCCATCCGTCTCGCCGGCGGCGTCCCGGTCGAGGTCGTCGCCGACGAGACCACCGGCTACCGGGTCTCCGTCGAGCAGCTGGAGGCCGCGCGCACCGAGCGCACCAAGGTCGTCCTGTTCGTCTCCCCGTCCAACCCGACCGGCGCGGTCTACAGCGAGGCCGACGCCGAGGCGATCGGCCGCTGGGCCGCCGACAAGGGCCTGTGGGTCCTGACCGACGAGATCTACGAGCACCTGGTCTACGGCGACGCGAAGTTCGTCTCCCTGCCGGCGATCGTCCCCGAGCTGGCCGACAAGTGCATCGTCGTCAACGGTGTCGCCAAGACGTACGCGATGACCGGCTGGCGCGTGGGCTGGATCGTCGGCCCGAAGGACGTGGTCAAGGCCGCGACCAACCTGCAGTCGCACGCCACCTCCAACGTCTCCAACGTGGCCCAGGTCGCGGCGATCGCCGCCGTCTCCGGCAACCTGGACGCCGTCCACGAGATGCGCGTCGCCTTCGACCGCCGCCGCCAGACGATCGTGCGGATGCTGAACGAGATCGACGGCGTCGTCTGCCCCACCCCCGAGGGCGCGTTCTACGTGTACCCCTCGGTCAAGGGGCTCCTCGGCAAGGAGATCCGCGGCAAGCGGCCGCAGAGCTCGGTCGAGCTCGCCGCCCTGATCCTGGACGAGGTCGAGGTCGCGGTCGTCCCGGGCGAGGCCTTCGGCACCCCCGGCTACCTGCGCCTGTCCTACGCCCTGGGCGACGAGGACCTGGTGGAGGGCGTGTCCCGCATCCAGAAGCTCCTGGCCGAGGCCAAGGCCTAGAGCGGCCCGCGGCCAGATCTGAGCGGCGGGGGGCCCCCGCCGGGGGGGGGGGCGCGCCGGGGGGGGGGGGGGCGCCGGCGCGCCCCCCCCCCCCCCCCCCCCCCAGGGGCGCCCCCCCCCCCCCCGCCACCCCCACCCCCCCCCCGC
>NZ_JBICZI010000030.1:0-87025 GCF_043201855.1 Streptomyces sp. NPDC048257 | reverse complement strand
GGGGGGTGCGGCGGGCGCGCCGGCGCCCGGCGGCGCCGGGGGCGCCCCGGGCCGGCGGGGGGCCGGGGGGGGGGGGGGGCCCCGGGGGCGCCCCCCCGGGCGGGGGGGGGCGGGGGGGCCCGACCGCGTGGATCCGTACGCGGGCCCCTGCCCGGCCGGACACCGGGACCAACGCGGCCGCCTCGACCCGGTAGTGGGCGTCGGCCGCGCCCGCGAGCCGCCGCGGGTCGTGGTCGACGAACACCACGGCGGCTCCGGCGGTGGTGCGTTCGGCGACGGCGCGGTCCAGCTCCGTCCGGGCGGCCGCGTCCAGCCCGGTCCAGGCCTCGTCGAGGACGAGCAGATCCGGTGCGGCGAGCAGGGCCTGGGCGACGGCCACCTTCTGGCTGGTTCCCTTGGACAGTTCGGCCATCGGCGTGCGGGCGTGCCCGGCGGCGCCGAACCGCTCCAGGAGCCCCGCCGCCCGCCGGGCCGCCTCGGCCCGCGGGAGGCCGTGCACCCGCCCCAGGTGGGTCAGGTAGGACGCGGCCGTGAGCGGCAGCGCCGCCGGGAAGCGCTCGGGCACGTAGGCCGTACGGCGCGGGCGTCCCGTGATGCGCCCCTCGGTCGGGGCGTCGATCCCGGCGAGCAGCCGCAGCAGGGTGGACTTGCCGCCGCCGTTGCCGCCTTCGATGCGTACGAGGGCGCCGCGCGGCAGCTCCAGCGAGATCCCGCGCAGCACCCAGGGCCGGCGCGGTCCGTAGCGGCGGCCCACGCCGTTCAGGTTCAGTGCGCGGCCGCCGTCTCGGTGACCTCGCTCGGGCGGACGATGACGAAGCCCTCGCCGCTCAGTTTCAGCTGGACGGCCTCGCCGGAGCCGCCGCGGATCATCGAGCCGACCGACTGGGAGCGGTGCAGGCCGGTCTCCAGCTGGGCGCTCCAGCCGACCACCGCGTCCGTGTCCACGTAGACCGGGGCCTGCGCGGTGACGGGGATGATGATCGGGTGGCCGTCGCAGACGACGGCGAGCTTGCCGGTGCCGGTGAAGAGGCTGTTGAAGAGACCGCCACCGGTCATGCCGGCGCCCTTCACCATCTTGATCTCGTAGGACAGGGTCGGGTCGAAGCAGAGCACGTTGCGGCCGTTGATGGTGAGGGCGTCACCCGGCTCGAAGTCGATGATGAAGCAGTTGCCGGCCTGGTGGGCGAACCAGGCCTCGCCCTGGCCGCGTACGGACATGAGCGCGAGGCCCTCGCCCGTGACGGCGCGCTTGAGCATGCCGCCTATGCCCTGCCCCTTGCGCTCGAACTGGAGGTTGCCGCGGAAGGCGACCATCGAGCCCTGACGGGCCAGCATTTCACCGTTGACGTTGTACTTCACGGACTTGGCGTTCTGCAGGCTCATGCCAGGGGTGACGGCCGCCTGGGCCAGGTTCTCGGACGCGAAAAGATCACTCTTCATGGCTTCGATCCTCACCCGGGTCCCCCACCCGGGGCATCATCCTGAAGGTGGAGGCTGGCATCCTTGGCGGGATGAGCAGCCAGCACACGAACGACATCACCGGCGTCCCCGCGGTCGGGGCCGACAGCCCCTTCCGGCAGGAGCACGTACTGCGCGACGAGGCTCCGCAGTTCGTCCTGCCACTGGTGGTGCGGATCGAGAAGGCCGGTCCGCCCGCCCGGACCGACGCCCTGGAGACGGCGGCCCGCGCGGTACTGGTGCTGCTCACCGACGAGCGGGCGCACGGCGAGGGCGAGTGGGCCCAGGCCGTCCGCGACTGGCAGGACGCCCGGATCCGCAAGGTGGTCCGCCGGGCGCGCGGGGCGGAGTGGCGCAAGGCGGAGACCCTGCCGGGCATCACGGTGGACGGGGCGGGCGCGCAGGTACGGGTCTTCCCGCCGGTGCCCCTCGACGGCTGGCCCAAGGAGCTGGCCAAGCTCCAGGTGTCGGGCACCGATCTGGACGACCCGGAGCCGGTCACCGCGGCCACGGAGCCGGGTCTGCCGGTGCTCTGGCTCAACCCCGGCCTCGACATGTCGGCCGGCAAGGCCATGGCCCAGGCCGGGCACGCGGCTCAGCTGGCGTGGTGGGAGCTGGCGGAGCCGGAGCGGGCCGCCTGGCAGGCCTCCGGTTTCCGTCTGGCGGTACGGACGGCCCCGCGCGAGCGGTGGGCGGAGCTGAGCGGGAGCGGGCTGCCGGTGGTCCGGGACGCCGGATTCACCGAGATCGCGCCGGGCAGCGCGACGGTGGTCGCCGACCACCCGGCGCTGCGGGCCCGGCTCTGACGGCCCGGCTCCGACGGCCCGGATCCGCGGGGGCCCCGGTCGGCGGGAACCTCAAATGTTCCTCTGAACGTCCCCTCCTGCGGGTTGGCGAGACTCCGCCGGGGCCATGACATCGGCACACGGTGCGACGAGAGGGGGCGAGGGGACATGAAACCCATGGCACACCTGGGGGTGGGCATCGGCTGGCGGCCGGAGATCGCGGACGCCGTCGAGCGGCTGCCCGGCCTGGACTGGGTCGAGGTGGTGGCCGAGAACGTATGCCCGGGCCACCTGCCCGAGTCGCTGCTGCGGCTGCGCGAGCGGGGTACGCGCGTGGTGCCGCACGGCGTCTCGCTCGGACTCGGCGGCGCCGACCGCCCCGATCCGGCGAAGCTGGCGGCACTCGGCGAGCGGGCGGTGGCGCTGGGGGCGCCGCTCGTCACCGAGCACATCGCCTTCGTACGGACCTCCTCGCCCGTGCTGGAGGCCGGGCACCTGCTGCCGGTGCCGCGCACCCGCGACGCGCTGGACGTGCTGTGCGAGAACGTGCGGATCGCGCAGGACGCGCTGCCGGTGCCGCTGGCCCTGGAGAACATCGCCGCGCTGTTCTCGTGGCCGGGCGAGGAGCTGACGGAAGGGCAGTTCCTCACGGAGCTGGTCGAGCGGACCGGTGTCCGGCTGCTCGTCGACGTGGCCAACCTGCACACCAACCGGGTCAACCGGGGCGAGGACCCGGCCGCCGTGCTGGACGCGATCCCGCTGGAGGCGCTGGCGTACGTACACGTGGCGGGCGGGGTCGAGCGGGACGGCGTCTGGCACGACACCCACGCGCACCCGGTGCCGCCGGTGGTGCTCGACCTGCTGGCCGGGCTGCGCTCCCGGGTGGACCCGCCGGGCGTCCTGCTGGAGCGGGACGACGACTTCCCCCCGGAGGCGGAGCTCGCGGAAGAACTGGAAGCGATCCGGGCGGTGGTGACGGCGGGAGCGGGCACCGCTCCCCCGGCGCCGGCCGGCGCCGTATCCGCCCCGGCCGGAACGCGGCCGCGCCCCGTCGAGGAACCGCGCCCGGTCGAGGAGTCGGCCCGGACCCGGGTGGCGCTCGGGCAGGCCGCGCTGCTGTCGGCGCTGGTGGCCGGGACCCCGGTGCCCGAGGGCTTCGACCGCCGGCGGATCCGGGTGCAGGCCCGGGCGCTGGCCGCCAAGCGGGCCGACGTGGTGGCGAAGCTGGCTCCCGAGCTGCCCTCGATCCTGGGCGGCCCGGAACCGTACCGCGAGGCCTTCCTCTCCTATGCCAAGAGCCGGCCGATGAAGGCCGGGTACCGCCGGGACGCGCTGGACTTCACCGAGGACCTGCTGATCCGGGACCTGCCGGCCGATCCGGCCGCCCGGCGCCGGCTCACCGCCTGGTGGCGGGACCGGGCCGGGGCCAAACCGCCCCGCCGGATCGTGCGCTGGGCCCGTACGCTCACCGGGAGAGCGGCATGAACCTCCTCGCCGTGGCGATCTGGATCGCCGTCGTCACCTCCTCCGTCCTGCTGATGACCGGGGTGGGCAGATCCCGGCCCGCGCCCGCGGGACCCGCACCCGCCCTGCACGACCTGTCCGAGGCCGCCTTCCTGGTGGGCGGCCCCGGCACCGTCGTCGACGCCGCGCTCGTCTCGATGCTCGGGGACGGCCGGCTGGTCGTCGGCGGTCCGGGCATCGTCCAGGTCCACCCCGCGGCGCGGGCCACCGACCCCGCCGAGCGGGCCGTCCTCCAGGCCCACCAGGGGGCGTCCTCGGGCTGGCTCTACCAGGTGCGCTACACCGCCATGTGCGACCCGGCCGTCCAGGAGATCGGGGACGCGCTGGCCGCCCGTGGGCTGATCGCCCCGCCCGGACCCGGGCCGCGGACCCGGCGTCGCTGGGGGCTCGTCCAGGCAACCGTGTGCGCGCTGCTGTTCCCGGTGTCGATGGTGCTGACCTTCGTGGGGCTCGCCCTCGACTCCGGCCCCGGGGTGCCGTTCATCCTCAAAGTGCTGTTCGCCCTGGTGGGCGGCATCATCGTGGGCCTGGTCTGCGCGGCCCGGGCCAAGAGCCGGGTGACCCGGGCGGGGGCGCGGGCGCTGCGCGCGGTCCGCTCCGCCCACCTGAACGACCGGACCCCGCACGTGCAGACCGCTCTGTTTGGGCTGCGCGGCCTGCGGGACCCCTACCTGCGCCAGCAGTTGGTGCCCGCCGTGCGCGGCACCCGGCTGGCCGCGGCGCAGTCGCGCACCCGCACCCACGGCACGGACAGCTCCTCGCACTGGTCCTCGGCCGAGGTGCTGCCGATCGTCTGGTGCGCCGCGAGCGACGGTGGCAGCGGCTCGAGCTGCGGCGGCGGTTCGGGGTGCGGTTCCTCCGGGGGCGGCTGCGGATCCTCCGGCGGCGGCTCCGGCTGCTCCGGCGGCGGCTCCGGCTGTTCGAGCAGCAGCAGCTCCAGTTGCGGCAGTTCGTCGAGTTGCAGCAGCTCGTCCAGCTCCAGTTGCGGCAGCAGCTCCTCCTGACCGCCGGGGGTACGGCAACCGGGGGCGAAATCCGCGGCAAGGGGACCATCGGCGCCGACACCCGCCGGTGATCCTTTACAACCGCGGCGCCCAGGCCTCTCATCGGTTCATCGGATGAGACGAAGGGGCCGCCATGCGGACGGAACTCGCACGCCACGGAGCCGCCGTGGCAGCGCTCTCCTTCGTCCTCTGCGCCCCGGCCCAGCTCCCGGCGCACGCCGCGCAGACCGCCGCCCCCGGCCCCCTCGGCGGGACGGCGGCCGAGGCGGCCGGCGCCGCCCTCGCCGCCCGCCGCGCGGCGGCCGGGGGCGGTCTCGACTTCGGCCACTGCCCCGACGCCGAGGGGCTCCCCGGCCCGGTCCGGTGCGCCACCCTGCGCGTACCGCTCGACTACGCCCGCCCCGACGGCCCGCAGATCTCCCTCACCGTCAGCCGGGTGGCGGCCACCGGTGCTCGCGGCGCCGTCCGCCAGGGCGCACTGGTCCACAACCCCGGCGGCCCCGGAGCCTCCGGCATGCACTTCCCGCTCACCGCCGGCCTCCCCGGCTGGGAAAAGATCGCCGCCGCCTACGATCTCGTCGGCTACGCCCCGCGCGGCGTCGGCCGCTCCGCCCCGCTGTCCTGCCAGGACCCCGCCACCCGGGCCGGGGGCCCCACCCAGCTCCCGGCCGACCCCTCCCCGGCGTACAAGAGGCAGCGCCTCGCGGCAGCCCGGGCCTACGCCCGGGGCTGTGCCCGGCGGGCCGGGGCGGCCCTGCCGCACTACACGACGCTCAACAACGCCCGCGACCTGGACGTCCTGCGGGCCGCGCTCGGCGAGCGGAAGCTGACCTTCATGGGCGCCTCGTACGGCACCTACCTCGGCGCCGTCTACGCCACGCTGCACCCGAGCCGCGTCCGCCGGATGGTCCTCGACTCGGCGGTCGATCCCGACCCGCGGCGCGTCTGGTACCGCAACAACCTCGACCAGTCACCCGGCTTCGAGCTCCGCTGGTACGACTTCCGCGCATGGGCGGCCCGGCACCACGACACGTACCGGCTCGGCGCCACCCCGGCGGCCGTCCAGGCGAGCTACGAGCGCGTCCGGGACGCGGTGGCCCGTACGCCCGCGGGCGGGGTCGTCGGCACCGGTGAACTCCGGGCGGCCTACCTCCAGGCCGCGTACTACGACGACGTGTGGCCGGACCGGGCGGCGGCCCTCGCGGCCTTCCTGCGCGGCGATCCGGCGCGGCTCACCGCCCAGGCCGCCCCCGACCCGGACACGGCGGCCGAGGCGGAGAACGCGACGGCGGTGTACACGGCGGTGCTGTGCAACGACGCCTCCTGGCCCGCGGACTGGGAGACCTGGGACCGCGACAACACCGAACTGGCCCGCCGGGCCCCCTTCGAGACCTGGGCCAACGCCTTCCTGAACCTCCCGTGCGCCTCCTGGCCGGTGCGCGAGCGGCAGCGGCCGGTACCCGTCGGGGCCCAGCCGGAGCCGCTGCCCCGGACCCTGGTGGTCGCGGCGGAGCGGGACGGGGCGACTCCGTACCCGGGCGCGCTGGAACTGCAGCGGCGGCTCGGCGCCGGGGCTTCGCTGGTGACGGAGGCGGGGGCCGGCTCCCACGGAGTGGTCGGCGGACGCAACGACTGCGTGGACCGTCACGTGGAGCGGTATCTGCTGACGGGCGCCACCCCCGGGTGGCGTGTCACGTGTGCGCCGCATCCGGAGCCCGCACCGGTGTCGCTGGACGACCGGGCAGCGAGCGCCCGCAGGGCGTTGCTGCCGCCAGTCGTCTGAACTTCCGGGCGGGATCTCCGGCTGCGTCGTTTCGGGGGCAGGGGCCGTCTTCCGGACCAGCCTCCCGATCCACCGGAGGAACTCACCTGACGGTGTGGTCGTCCTCCGGTCCTTCCCCCCAGGGGAGGTATCAGGCGAGCCCGGCCACCAGATCGGCGACGGACTTGCGGCGCCCGGTGTAGAAGGGCACCTCTTCACGGACGTGCATACGGGCCTCGGAGGCGCGCAGGTGACGCATGAGGTCGACGATGCGGTACAGCTCGTCCGCCTCGAAGGCCAGCAGCCACTCGTAGTCGCCGAGGGAGAAGGAGGCGACGGTGTTGGCGCGCACGTCCGGGTAGCCGCGGGCCATCTTGCCGTGGTCGGCGAGCATGCGGCGGCGGTCCTCGTCGGGCAGCAGGTACCAGTCGTAACTGCGCACGAAGGGGTACACGCTGACGTACTCGCGCGCGACCTCGTCGGCCAGGAAGGCCGGGATGTGCGACTTGTTGAACTCGGCCGGGCGGTGCAGGGCCATGTTCGACCAGACCGGCTCCAGGGCGCGGCCCAGCTTGGTGCGGCGGAACAGGTTGTAGGCGGTCTGCAGCTCGTCCGCCGTCTCGGCGTGCCACCAGATCATGACGTCGGCGTCGGCGCGCAGGCCGGAGACGTCGTAGGTGCCGCGGACGGTGATGTCCTTGGCGCCCAGCTGGTCGAAGAGCTCCTGGACCTCGTCGGCGTAGCCGGACCGATCCTCGGGAAGAACGTCCTTCAGCTTGAAGACGGACCACAGGGTGTAGCGGATGACCTCGTTGAGGTCCTTCGCCTTCTTCCCCGCGTTGGGAATCTTCTCTGGTGCAGTCATGTGCCTATTGTCCCGTGCGCTGATCAGTGGTCGGTGCCAGGGGTCCCGTACGCGCACCGAGCGCGGCGAGCACCGCGTCCGCGGCCTTGTCCGCGCTCGCGATACAGGCCGGGATGCCCACCCCGTCGTAGACGGCGCCGCACACCGCGAGGCCCGGCAGGGCCGCTACGGCGCCGCGGATCCGGGCGACGCGGTCGAGGTGGCCGACCGGGTACTGGGGCAGTCCGCCGTCCCAGCGGGTGACGGTGGAGGCGACGGGCCGGGCCGCCAGGCCGACGGCCTCGCCGAGGTCGGCGAGGGAGAGGTCGACGAGCTCGCCGTCCTCGCGCTGCAGGTCGCCCTCGTCGGCGTAGCGGCCCACGGAGGTGCGCAGCAGGAAGAGCTCCGGGTCCGCCCCGGCCCAGGCCCACTTGTTGCTGGAGAAGGTGGAGGCCTTGATGGTCCGGCCGTCGACGGGCGGTACGAGGAACCCGCTGGCGCCGCCGCCGGAGACGGCCTCGGGCAGCTCGGAGCGGCGGAAGGCCATCGTGATCAGGGCCATGGAGGCGTATTCGACCCCGCGCAGCTCGGCCGCGGCGGCCGGCGCGAGCCCGTCCAGCAGGCGTGCGGCGGGCCCGGCCGGGGTGGCCACGACCACGGCGTCGGCCTCGACGACCTCGGCGTCGGCCACCACCCGCCAGCCGGCGGCCGTACGGATCACCTCGCGGACGGGGGTGTCGGTGACCAGCCGGGCTCCGGCCGAGCGGCAGGCCTCGGCCACGGCGAGCGGGAGCCGTCCGATGCCGCCGTCGATGCCGGCGAAGACGGGACCGGCCTGCTGGGGCGCTGCCTCCGCCCGGCGCTGCAGTTCCCGTACGCCGTCGCCCAGGAGGGCGTGGGTGCGGGCGGCCTCGAAGAGCTGGGGCACGGCGGCCCGCATGGAGATCCGGTAGGCGTCGCCCGCGTAGACCCCGCCGAGCAGCGGTTCCACCAGCCGGTCGACGACCTCGCGGCCGAGGCGGGCCGCGACGTACGCGCCGACGGCGACGTCTTCGCCGATCTCGGTGGGCGGCAGTGTCCGCTCGGCCTCGATGCGGGCCAGGCCCTCGGCGGAGAGCACTCCGGAGGCGGCGAGCGGTCCCAGGTCCCCGGGGACGCCCATGACGTGTCCGCGCGGCATCGGCCGCAGCGCTCCGCGGGTCCACAGGTGGGCGGTGGCGGTGGCGGGCGCCTGCACGGCTTCGCCGAGGCCCACGGCCCGGGCCAGGGCCACGGCCTCGGGGCGGCGGGCGAGCATGGATTCGGCGCCGAGGTCGACGCGGGCCCCGGCGAGCTCGCCGGCGTACAGCTTGCCGCCGAGCCGCGGTCCGGCCTCCAGCAGGGTGACGCGGACGCCTCCGGCGAGGAGCCGATGGGCTGCCGCGAGGCCCGCGATGCCGCCACCGATGACCACGACGTGGTCCGGGGAGCCGGTGGATCCGGAGGAGCCGCCGGGCCGGTCCGTACGCATGTCCGCTTCGTGCATGGACACATCGTCTCAGATCGATCTCCGAGGCCGGACCGTGACCGCATCGGGATCGGCCCGGGACCGTGAACACGAAACCCGCGACGGGACTCTGTACGTCGAAACGGCAACACCAGCCGAACCTCGGGGGTTTACAGCGATGCGCAGCTTCGACAGACACCGTTCCGCGGCGGCCCTGGCCGCCCTCTCGCTGGCCGGGGCGCTCGCGCTCACCGGCTGCGGCGCGGGCGACCAGGGATCCGCGAACGACAAGGCGGCGGTGGCTCCCGCCGCCGACGGCAAGGCCCCGGAGGGCGCCGCGGCGGCTCCGGCGCCGGCCGGGTCCGCGGGGGCCGGATCCGCGGGCGCCGCGAACTCCTCCGGCTCCTCCGCCGACAAGAACGCCCAGCCGCCGGCCGTGGTCCGCCCGAACGTCATCCGTACGGCGACCCTCGGCATCGAGACGGCGGACGTCCAGAAGACGCTCGCCGCCGCCCGCACGGCGGCCGACGGGGCGGGCGGCTACGTCGGCAACGAGTCCACCAAGCGCGGCGAGGACGGCCGGATGACCTCGACCCTGACCCTGCGGGTGCCGGGCGAGCACTACGACGCCGTGCTCGGCGCGATGGAGGGCAGCGGGAAGCTCCTGCACCGCAAGGTCGACGCGCAGGACGTCACCGAGAAGGTCGCCGACATCGGCAGCCGCGTGGCCTCGCAGCAGGCCAGCGTGGCGCGGGTGCGGGAGATGATGGGCAAGGCCTCGGCGCTGAGCGAGGTGGTGATGCTGGAGAGCGAGCTGTCCCGCCGCCAGTCCGACCTGGAGTCGCTGCTGGCGCAGCAGACGGCGCTGAAGGACAAGACCTCGCTGGGCACCATCACGCTGGAGGTCACGGAGCCGGCCGCGAAGCCGGCGGAGGAGAAGAAGGAGAAGAAGAAGGAGCCGACCTTCCTGGGGGCCCTGGGCGGCGGCTGGGACGTCTTCGCCAAGGTCGTGCGCTACCTGACGGTGGCGGTGGGCGCGCTGCTGCCGTTCGCGCTGACGGCCGCGGTGGTGGCGCTGCTGGTCCGGCTGTACCGGCGGTGGCGTCCGGCGCCGCCGAAGCCGGGCCCGGCCGCGAAGCGGGTGACGGTGCCTGCCGCCAGGACGGCTCCGGACACCGAGGCCGACGTACAGGACTGAACGCGCGTTCGGCCGTAGCGTGTTCATCATCCAACGGTGGTGAAGGGGCGGTACGGACGATGGCGACGGAAAGACTGGTGGTGGTCGGCGGTGACGCGGCGGGAATGTCCGCCGCGTCACAGGCCCGCAGGCTCAAGAGCCCGGCGGAGCTGGAGATCGTCGCCTTCGAACGTGGGCACTTCACCTCCTACTCCGCGTGCGGGATCCCGTACTGGGTCGGCGGGCAGGTCGCCGAGCGCGACGACCTGATCGCCCGTACCCCGGAGGAGCACCGCGCCCGGGACATCGATCTGCGCACGCGCACGGAGGTCGTGGAGCTGGACCTCGCCGGATCCCGGGTGCGCGCCCGCGATCTGGACAGCGGATCCGAATCCTGGACGGACTACGACAAGCTCGTCCTCGCGACGGGCGCCCGCCCCGTCCGTCCCCGGCTCCCCGGCATCGGCGCGCACGGGGTCCACGGCATCCAGAGTCTGGACGACGGCCAGCGCCTGATGGACACGCTGCGGCGCACCGAGGGCCGCCGGGCGGTCGTGGTCGGCGCGGGCTACATCGGGGTGGAGATGGCGGAGGCCCTGGTGGGGCGGGGCTACGAGGTCACCGTCCTGCACCGGGGCGAGCAGCCGATGGCCACGCTGGACCCGGACATGGGCGGCCTGGTGCACAGCGCGATGAACCGCATGGGGATCCGTACGGTCTCCCGCGCCGAGGTGACGAAGATCCTCACCGACGAGGAGGGCCGGGCCCGTGCGGTGGCCACCTCGGCGGGCGATGAGTACGAGGCGGACGTGGTCGTACTCGGCATCGGCGTGGAGCCCCGCACCGCGCTCGCCCGCACCGCCGGACTCCCGCTCGGCACTTCGGGCGGCATCCTCACCGACCTCTCGATGCGGGTCCGGGGCCACGAGAACATCTGGTCGGGCGGCGACTGCGTGGAGGTCCTGGACCTGGTCGCGGGCCGCACCCGGCACATCCCGCTGGGCACGCACGCCAACAAGCACGGCCAGGTCATCGGCTCGGGCGTGGGCGGCGGCTACGCGACCTTCCCCGGGGTGGTCGGCACGGCGGTCAGCAAGGTCTGCGACCTGGAGATCGCCCGTACGGGGCTGCGCGAGCGGGACGCGCTGGAGGCGGGCCTGCGGTTCGTGACGGCCACCATCACCTCCACCAACACCGCGGGCTACTACCCGGGCGCGGCGGAGATGACGGTGAAGATGCTGGCGGAGCGCCGTACGGGCCGCCTCCTCGGGGTCCAGATCGTCGGCGGCGCGGGTTCGGCGAAGCGGGTGGACATCGCGGCGGTGGCCCTCACGGCGGGGATGACGGTGGACCGGATGGTGTCCCTGGACCTGGGCTACGCCCCGCCGTTCTCCCCGGTCTGGGACCCGATCCTGGTGGCGGCCCGCAAGGCGGTCTCCGCGGTCCACTCGGCCGGGGTCTAAGCCGTATTCCGCGTCTGCGGCTGTGCGAAGGGGCCGCCGGCGGCGAAGGCGTGGGCCGCGAACCGTTCGCCCATGCGGCGGTGCGCGGCCGCGTCCGGGTGGAGGTTGTCGGGCAGCGGCAGCTCCGCGCCGTCCTGCTCGCCGTAGAGGGCGCGGCCGTCGAGGTGGTGCAGGTTCGGGTCGTCGGCCGCCCGCTGCCGCACGATCCGGGCCAGCTCGTCCCGGATGACGCCCAGGGTCAGCTTCCCGGCGGCCCGTTCGGCGGGGTCGCCCGCGGCCGTGAACCGCAGCCGCCCCTCGGCGAGTGCGCTGAAGTCCGGCACGCTGGGGCCGGGGGTGTCCTCGTGGACGGGGCACAGGATCGGCGAGACGACCAGGAGCGGGACGGTGGGGTGCCCCTCGCGCACGGTGTCGAGGAAGCCGTGCACCGCGGGGCCGAAGGCCCGCAGGCGCATCAGATCGCGGTTGACGAGGTTGATGCCGATCTTGACGCTGATCAGGTCCGCGGGGGTGTCGCGCAGGGCGCGGGCGGTGAACGGGTCGAGCAGCGCGTTGCCGCTCAGGCCCAGGTTGGTCAGCTCCACACCGCCGAGGGTGGCGGCCAGCGCGGGCCAGGTGGTGCTGGGGCTCGCGGCGTCTGAGCCGTGGCTGATCGAACTGCCGTGGTGCAGCCACCTGCGGCGGCCCGTGTCGGGCAGCGGCTCGACGGGGGCGTCCGTACGCAGGGCGACCAGCTCGGTCGTCTCGTTGTGCGGCAGCCAGATCTCGACGTCCTTGGGGCGGTCGGGGAGGCCGGAGAACCGTACGGTTCCGGGCGGGCCGGACCGGGGCCGCACGGCGCCGGTGGCCATGTCGACCTGGAGGACGTTGCCGCCGCCGACACCGGCCTGCCCGGCCGGCAGGCCGTCGATCAGCAGGTCGTACAGGCCGTCGGGACGCGGCGGGGCGCCGTCGTAGGCCATCTTCGTGCGGAGCGCGTCCAGCTCGATGACGGTGGCCCGGGTGCGGAACGCCAGCCGTACGCCGGAGGGCTGCGTCTCGGCCAGGGCCAGGTCTCCGTCGGCGAACTGGGCCCGGGCCCGGGCGGGCAGCCGGTGCGGCAGCAGCCCGTGCTCGGTGCGCTCCAGGTCCAGGGCGCCGCGCAGGAGGTCCGGGGTGATGGGGGTGGTGATCCGGTCGGATTCATGGCTCATGCACACACCCTGCCGACCGGGCCGCCGGTCCGCCACGTCGTTTCCCCGGCGCCCGGCTCCCCGTTGCGGGGAGCGGTCTCAGCGCTCGGTGCGGGTGTGGACGTACTCCACCAGGCGGGTCAGCGCGTCGGGGTCGGTCGTCGGGAGGACGCCGTGGCCCAGGTTGAAGACGTGGCCCTCCAGGCCGGCGGCGGCCGCGAGGACCTCGTCCGTCTTGGCCTCGACCGCCTCCGGGGTGGAGAAGAGCACGGCCGGGTCCAGGTTGCCCTGGAGCGCCTTGCCGGGGCCGACCCGGCGAACGGCCTCGTCCAGCGAGACCCGGTAGTCGACGCCCATGACGTCCGCGCCGGCCTCGCCCATGAGGCCGAGGAGCTCGCCCGTGCCCACGCCGAAGTGGATCCGCGGGACTCCGTAGGAGGCGACGGACTCCAGGACCTTCGCGGACGCGGGCATCACCGAGCGGCGGTAGTCCGCCGGGGCGAGGGCGCCGACCCAGGAGTCGAAGAGCTGGACGGCCGAGGCGCCGGCCTCGATCTGGACCTTCAGGAAGGCGGAGGTGATCTCCGCGAGGCGGTCCAGGAGATCGGCCCACAGCTGCGGGTCCCCGTACATGAGGGCCTTGGTGTGCTCGTGGTTCTTCGAGGGACCGCCCTCGACCAGGTAGCTCGCGAGGGTGAAAGGTGCGCCCGCGAAACCGATCAACGGCGTGGAGCCCAGTTCACCCGTGAGCATGCCGATCGCCTCGGTGACGTACGAGACGTCCTCGGGGGTGAGGTCGCGCAGCTGTGCGAGGTCCTCGCGGCGGCGGATCGGCTGGGCGACGACCGGGCCGATGCCCGGCTTGATGTCCAGGTCGACCCCGATGGCCTTGAGCGGGACCACGATGTCGGAGAAGAAGATCGCCGCGTCCACGTTGTGGCGGCGCACGGGCTGCAGCGTGATCTCGGTGACCAGGTCGGGCCGCATGCAGGACTCCAGCATCTGCGTGCCCTCGCGCAGCTTGCGGTACTCCGGGAGCGAGCGCCCCGCCTGCCGCATGAACCACACCGGGGTGTGCGGCACCGGCTCCCGCCGGCACGCCTTCAGGAAGGCGGAATCGTACGTCTGGCTCGGCTGGCCCGTGGGGCGGGTGTTGGCACTCACGACCCAAATCTTCGCACGTATGAAGAAGTGTCCGCCCCGGCGAGGGTGTCCCTGCGCCGTACGGGCGGCCGTTCCGCCTAGTCTTCCCCGCATGGCTGCGGCTCAGGGACGATTTTCAGATGGCGCCGAGGGTATGGACAGCGCGAAGGAGAGCTCCGTCCCGCTCCCGTTCCGGCGGGCGGTCGACGGCTTGAAGAAGGCCCGGCTGCGTCCGGGGATCGAGATCGACCCCACCAAACCACCCCAGAGACTGGCGCCGCACGCCTACGCGCTGGAGGCCGCGGTGGTGGACGGCGAGGACGACCTGGCGGACGGCCGGCTCATCCTGCTCCACGATCCGGCCGGGCACGACGCCTGGCAGGGGACCTTCCGGCTGGTGACGCTCGTCCGGGCGGAGCTGGAGCCGGAGATGGCCGCGGATCCGCTGCTGCCCGAGGTGTGCTGGTCCTGGCTGACCGGCGCGCTGGAGGCCCGCGGGCTGGCGTACGGGGAGGCGAGCGGCACCGTGACGATGGCGGGCTCGCACTACTTCGGCGGGCTCTCGGAGCGGCGGCCGGCCACGCAGATCGAGATCAGGGCCTCGTGGACGCCGCGCGAGGGCGTGGGCGGGGTGCCGGACACCTCGGCGCACCTGTCGGCGTGGTGCGAACTGCTGTGCCAGATCGCGGGGCTGCCGCCGGTGGGCCCGACGGACACCGCGACGGGTGTGGTCTCCCTGCCACAGCGTCGCGGTCCGCACCACCCGTAGCCGCGGGGCCGTCCGGCCGCGCGGAAACGGCGTCCGAGGTGGAACTGCTGATCGAAGACCTGGGCAGACTGTCGAAAGACGGCGTCCCTTGCGGGCTTCTGATCAACCGATGATCGATCGTGCGTCCGAATTGCCCGAATTGTTACTCACCAAATCGTGATCATTCCCTAAAGCCGGGCGGGTGACGTGCCGAAGGAGTGGGTGACCATCCGTACGGTTCGCACCGGCTTCCTTCCCCGAGCCGGCCGTCCCGCCACTCCCCCAGGAGGCCTAGGTGTCCGTTCTTCTCGAGCAGCCCGCAAGCCTGGTCGCCTACCGCCCGAACAAGCCGACGGCCATGGTCGTCGTGGCCGACCCGCGCGTCCGCTCCACCGTGACCCGTCATCTGTGGGCCCTCGGAGTACGTGACGTGATCGAGGCGTCGTCCATCGCGGAGGCCCGTCCCCGCGTCGCCAGCCCGCGCGACATCTGCGTGGCCGACGTACACCTGCCCGACGGTTCCGGTCTCACCCTGCTCTCCGAGACCCGGGCCGCCGGCTGGCCCAACGGCCTGGCCCTGTCCGCCGCCGACGACATCGGCGCCGTGCGCAACGCCCTCGCGGGCGGAGTCAAGGGCTACGTCGTCACCGGTACCCGGACCAACATCGGGCTCCCCACCCGGCCCGGCGCCGCCCCCATCGGCGCTGCCGCCGCCCGTATGCACCGCCGCCCCCCGGGTGCCCCGAGCCACCCGGGCGGCTACCGGGAGCTCTCCGGCCGCGAGGTCGAGGTCCTGCGCCTCGTCGCGGAGGGCCAGTCCAACAAGGCCATCGGCGTCTCGATGGGCCTGTCCGCCCTGACCGTCAAGTCCCACCTCGCCCGGATCGCCCGCAAGCTGGGCACCGGTGACCGCGCCGGAATGGTCGCCGTGGCGCTGCGTACCGGGATCATCCACTGACCGCGGGCCGGGGCCCCCGGATAGCCGCCTCGGGAACCGCTCCGGGGGAACCCCCGGGAGACCCCCGCAATACCCCGGGAGAACTCCCCGCATACCGCTCGCGCCCGTCGACGGAACGTTCCGGCGACGGGCGCGTCGTATACACGGATACCCTTGACCGGTGACCGACGCCCAAGATCCCGCAGCAGACCTGCGCACCACCACCGGGGGCGGCCCCTCGGACGACGTCGTTGTTCCGCCCGGGGGGCTGCCGATTCCCTTGCTGGAGCCCCGTGAGGGGATTCCTCCGGTGGTCGCCGACGCGGACGCCCTCGCCGAAGTCGTCGCCGCCTTCGCCGCGGGCACCGGCCCCGTCGCCGTCGACGCCGAACGGGCCTCCGGGTACCGCTACGGCCAGCGCGCCTATCTGGTGCAGCTGCGCCGTGAGGGTGCGGGGTCCGCGCTGATCGACCCGGTGGGCTGTCCCGACCTGTCCGCACTGGGCGAAGCCCTGTCCGGCACCGAATGGATCCTGCACGCCGCCACCCAGGACCTGCCCTGCCTGCGGGAAATAGGCATGGTGCCCACCTCCCTGTTCGACACCGAGCTGGCCGGCCGCCTCGCCGGCTTCCCGCGCGTCGGACTGGGCGCGATGGTCGAGAGCGTGCTCGGCTACGCGCTGGAGAAGGGCCACTCCGCCGTCGACTGGTCCACCCGCCCGCTCCCCGAGCCGTGGCTGCGCTACGCCGCTCTGGACGTGGAGCTGCTCGTGGACCTGCGGGACGCGCTGGAGAAGGAGCTGGACCGGCAGGGCAAGCTGGAATGGGCCCACCAGGAGTTCGACGCCATCGCCTCCGCACCGCCCGCCCCGCCGCGCAAGGACCCGTGGCGCCGTACGTCCGGCATGCACAAGGTGCGCCGGCGCCGGCAGATGGCGGTCGTCCGGGAGCTGTGGGAGTCCCGCGACCGCATCGCGCAGCGGCGTGACGTGTCCCCGGGCAAGGTGCTGGGCGACGCCGCGATCGTCGAGGCGGCCCTCGCCCTGCCGGCCAACGTGCACACCCTGTCCGCCCTGCCCGGCTACGGACAGCGGATGGGCCGGCGCCAGCTGGACCAGTGGATGGCCGCCGTGGACCGGGCGAAGGCGCTGCCCGAGAGCGAGCTGCCGCAGCCCGGGGCGACCCCGGCCGGTCCGCCGCCGCCGCGCTCCTGGGTGGACAAGGACCCGGCGGCCGCGGCCCGGCTGTCCGCGGCCCGTACCGGCGTGTCCGCGCTGGCGGAGGAACTGAACCTGCCCCAGGAGAACCTGATCACCCCGGACACGGTCCGCCGGCTGTGCTGGGAGCCGCCGCAGAGGCTGACCGCGGACGCGGTGGCGGAGGTCCTGGCGGGCTACGGCGCCCGGCCCTGGCAGGTCGAACTCGTGACCCCGGCGCTGGTCGAGGCCCTGGCCGCCACCGGCTGACGCACCGGCGCACCCCTTCCGAACGAGAGCCCCCGGCCGATCACCGCCGGGGGCTCTCGCGTGTCCGCGGGCGGGACCCCTGCCCCGGGGCCCGCGCCGGGCGAATCCAGCCCTGCCGGCGCGTGAGGCGCGGCGCCCGGGGCGCAAGCCCCGGCCGGCCGGGCGCGGCCGAGCTCCCGCGCCGGGGAGTGTGACCTTCGCCGCTCCTCCGGGAGGGGGTGTGCACATTGGTTACCCGCAAGTAGCATGGTCGGGTGAGCGAGCGCTCAGCGAAACGCCGAGCACCCCCGCGCGCAGCAGCAGTGCACACCCGCACCTGGAGGAGAGCCAACGTGCCTCGTACCGTCAGGGACGTCGTCTTCGTCGACGGCGTCCGCACCCCGTTCGGCAAGGCGGGCCCGAAGGGCATCTACCACGAGACCCGCGCCGACGACCTCGTCGTGAAGGCGATCCGGGAGCTGCTGCGCCGCAACCCGGACCTGGACCCCAAGAAGATCGACGAGGTCGCCATCGCCGCGACCACGCAGATCGGTGACCAGGGCCTGACGCTGGGCCGTACCGCCGGCATTCTCGCGGGCCTCCCGCAGTCCGTACCGGGCTACTCCATCGACCGCATGTGCGCCGGCGCGCTGACCGCCGTGACCGCCGTCGCGGGCGGTGTGGCCTTCGGTGCCTACGACGTCGCCCTCGCCGGCGGTGTCGAGCACATGGGCCGCCACCCCATGGGTGAGGGCGTGGACCCGAACCCGCGCTTCGTCTCCGAGAAGCTGGTCGACGAGTCCGCCCTGTTCATGGGCATGACCGCCGAGAACCTGCACGACCGGTACCCGACGATCACCAAGCTCCGCGCCGACGAGTACGCCGTGCGCTCGCAGGAGAAGGCCGCCAAGGCGTACGCCGACGGCAAGATCCAGCAGGACCTGGTCCCGATCTCGGTGCGCAACACCAACGCGGAGGTCGGTGAGACGGGCTGGGGCCTGGTCACCACCGACGAGCCGATGCGCCCGGGCACCACGCTGGAGAACCTGTCCGGCCTGAAGACCCCGTTCCGTACGCACGGCCGGGTCACCGCGGGCAACGCCGCCGGTCTCAACGACGGTGCCACCGCCGCGATCATCGCCTCCGAGGACTTCGCGCGGGAGAACAACCTCCCGGTCAAGATGCGCCTCGTCTCGTACTCCTTCGCGGGTGTCGAGCCCGAGGTCATGGGCTACGGCCCGATCCCGGCCACCGAGAAGGCCCTGGCCCAGGCCGGCCTGACGATCGAGGACATCGGCCTCTTCGAGGTCAACGAGGCCTTCGCGGTCCAGGTCCTCGCGTTCCTGGAGCACTACGGCATCGCCGACGACGACGCGCGCGTGAACCAGTACGGCGGCGCCATCGCCTTCGGTCACCCGCTCGCCTCCTCGGGCGTCCGCCTGATGACGCAGCTGGCCCGCCAGTTCGAGGAGCAGCCGCACGTCCGCTACGGCCTGACCACCATGTGCGTCGGCTTCGGCATGGGCGCCACGGTCATCTGGGAGAACCCGAACTTCAACGCCGAGGGAGACTCCAAGTGAGCACCACCGCTGAGCTCCTGAAGGGCGCGGCCGAGCTGTTCCCGGACGAGGTCGTCACGTCCGCGCACGTCCGTCACCTGGACCTGCCGTTCGGCGCCGGGCGCTTCGCGCTCATCACGCTGGACAACGGCTTCGACCACACCAAGCCGACCACCTTCGGCCCGCAGTCGCTCGCCAACCTGAACGCGGCGATCGACCAGGTCGAGCAGGAGGCCCTCGCGGGCTCCATCGTCGGCGCGGGCATCACCGGCAAGCCGTTCATCTTCGCGGTCGGCGCCGACCTCAAGGGTGTCGAGCTGCTGAAGAAGCACGACGAGGCGCTCGCCATCGGCAAGGGCGGCCACGACGTCTTCAAGCGTCTGTCGGCCCTCGCGGTCCCGACCTTCGCTTACTACAACGGCGCGGCCATGGGCGGCGGCGTCGAGGTCGGTCTGCACTGCAGCTACCGCACCGTCTCGAAGGCCATCCCGGCCTTCTCGCTGCCCGAGGTCTTCCTCGGCCTGGTTCCCGGCTGGGGCGGCTGCGCCATCCTGCCGAACCTGATCGGCGCCGAGCGCGCGGTCTCGGTGATCATCGAGAACTCGCTCAACCAGAACAAGCAGCTGCGCGGCAAGCAGGTCTTCGACCTGGGCATCGCGGACGCCCTGTTCGAGGGCGCGGACTTCCTGGAGCAGTCGCTCCTGTGGACCGCGAACGTCCTGAACGGCACCACCGAGGTCGTCCGCGACGAGATCGACCGCGGCGAGGCCTGGGACGCGGCCGTCGCCAAGGGCCGCTTCATCGCGGACTCCAAGGTGCACGGCGCCGCTCCCGCCGCCTACCGCGCGCTGGACATCATCGCCGCGGCCAAGTCCGGTGACCTCCAGGCCGGCTTCGACGCCGAGGACACGGCCCTGGCCGACCTCATCATGGGCGGCGAGCTGCGCTCGGGCATCTACGCCTTCAACCTGGTCCAGAAGCGCGCCAAGCGCCCGGCCGGTGCCCCGGACAAGTCCCTGGCCCGTCCGGTCAGCAAGGTCGGCGTCGTCGGCGCGGGCCTGATGGCCTCGCAGCTGGCGCTGCTCTTCCTGCGCCGCCTGGAGGTGCCGGTGGTCCTCACCGACATCGACCAGGAGCGCGTGGACAAGGGTGTGGGCTACGTCCACGCCGAGATCCAGAAGCTGCTCGGCAAGGGCCGCATCAACCAGGACAAGGCCAACCGCCTGAGCGCCCTGGTGAGCGGTGTGCTCGACAAGGCCGAGGGCTTCGCGGACGCGGACTTCATCATCGAGGCCGTGTTCGAGGAGATGTCCGTCAAGCAGAAGGTGTTCGCGGAGGTCGAGGCGGTCGCCCCGGCGCACGCGATCCTCGCCACCAACACCTCCTCGCTGTCGGTGTCGGAGATGGCCTCGAAGCTCCAGCACCCGGAGCGCGTGGTCGGCTTCCACTTCTTCAACCCGGTCGCGATCCTCCCGCTGCTGGAGATCGTCCGCGGTGAGCAGACGGACGACGCCTCGCTGGCCACGGCCTTCGGTGTCGCCAAGAAGCTGAAGAAGACCGCGGTCCTCACCAAGGACGCCCCGGCGTTCGTCGTGAACCGCATCCTGACCCGCTTCATGGGCGAGATCCAGAACGTCATCGACGAGGGCACCCCGGTCGTCACGGCGGAGAAGGCCATCGAGCCGCTCGGCCTGCCGATGTCCCCGCTGGTGCTCCTGGAGCTCGTGGGACCTGCGATCGGTCTGCACGTCTCCGAGACCCTGAACCGCGCCTTCCCGGAGCGCTTCACCGTCTCCCCGAACCTCACGGCGGTCGTCAAGGCCGGCAAGCGCGGCTTCTACGTCTACGATTCCGGCAAGCCGGAGCTGGACCCCGAGGTCGCCGCCCTCCTGGTGCAGGGCGACTCCGTCCTGACCGAGGAGCAGGTCCGCGACCGCGTCCTGGACGCGGTGGCGCAGGAGATCGGCCTGATGCTGGAGGAGGGTGTCGTGGCCGAGGCCCAGGACATCGACCTCTGCCTCATCACGGGCGCCGGCTGGCCCTTCCACCTGGGCGGCATCACGCCGTACCTGGACCGTGAAGGCGTCTCGGAGCGCGTGAACGGCAAGAAGTTCCTCGCCCCCGGCCTCGCGAGCGTCCCGGCCTAGTCCGGGTCGCAGACAGCCGTACGACGGCTCGGCCCGCCCCCTCCGGGGGGCGGGCCACAGCTGTTCGAATACCTGTCTAAGATTCACCCCCATGACGGAAAAGCACGCGCGGCCCAGGCGCCGCCGCCGCATTCTGCGGATCACCCTGCTGCTGGTCGCCGTGCTGATCCTGGGCACGGCCGGGGCCGGCTGGTGGACGTACAGCCACCTCAACGGCAACATCGACAGCGTCGACCTGGACCAGGCGATCGGCGACAACCGGCCCGCGAAGGTCGTCGCGAACGCGCAGAACATCCTGGTGCTCGGCTCCGACTCGCGCGCCGGGGCCAATGCCGATCTCGACCACGGCGACGTCAGCGGTGCCCGCTCGGACACGGCGATGCTGGTGCACATACCCGAGGGCCGGTCCAAGGCGACCGCGGTGAGCATCCCCCGCGACACCCTGATCACCCGGCCCGAGTGCAAGGACAAGAACGGCAAGACCCTGCCGTCCGCCAAGCGGGTCATGTTCAACTCCGTCTACTCGCTCGCCGGCCCGGCCTGTGTGGTCAACACGGTGGAGCAGCTGTCCGGCGTCCGCGTGGACCACTTCGTCGAGGTGGACTTCGCCGGCTTCAAGGGCCTGGTGGACGCGCTGGGCGGGGTCACCGTCACCCTGGACAAGCCGATGAGCGGCGCCAAGGGCGGCCTGAAGCTGGACGCGGGCACGCACCGGCTGAACGGCACCGACTCGCTCAAGTTCGTCCGTACCCGCTACGGCTACGGCGACGGCAGCGACCTCGGGCGCATCGGCCTGCAGCAGCAGTTCATGATGGCGATGCTGTCCGAGATCAAGAAGCAGGACGCCCTCGGCAACCCGGCGCGGCTCTACAAGCTCGCGGACGCCGGCACCAAGTCGCTGACCACCGACTCCGACCTCGCCTCGCTCACCGCGCTGTCCGACTTCGCGCAGAGCATGAAGGGCGTCGACCCGGACACGATGGAGACGCTCATGCTCCCGGTCGCCTACGACAAGGTGGACCCGAACCGCGTGGTCGTGGCCGAGCCGCAGGCGAGCCAGCTGTGGGAGGCCCTGCGCAACGACCAGAAGGTCCCGGCCTCGGCGAAGGACTCCCCCGCCAAGGGCTGAGGCTCCGGCGCCGCCGCACGAACGACGCAGCGGGCCCGTACGGGAGGGATTCCCGTACGGGCCCGCTGCGTCGTGTTGCGGCCGGCGAGCGGCGCTCAGAACTTCGCGTCCTGGCCGGCCTTGTGCAGACGGCTGTTGCGGTAGCCGTAGACGAAGTAGACGATGATGCCGATGGCCATCCAGAGGCCGAAGCGCGCCCAGGTCTCGGCCGGCAGGTTGAGCATCAGCCAGAACGAGGCCGCGATCGACACGATCGGGACGAACGGCACCCACGGGGTGCGGAAGGACCGGTGCAGGTCGGGGCGGGTCTTGCGGAGGACGATCACGCCGAGGGCGACCACCACGAAGGCGAACAGGGTGCCGATGTTCACCAGTTCCGCGAGGGTCTCCAGGCTGGTGAAGCCCGCGACGATCGCGATGATCCCGCCCAGCAGCATGGTCGCCCGGTAGGGGGTGCGGTACTTCGGGTGCGTCACGGAGAACACCCGCGGCAGGAGTCCGTCACGGCTCATCGCGAAGAACACGCGGGTCTGGCCGAGCAGCAGGATCATGCACACGGTGATCAGGCCGACGGCCGCGCCGAGGCTGATGGCGCCCGAGAAGAACGGCTGGTTCACCGACTTGAAGGCTTCGGCGAGCGGCGCGGTCGGGGACATCTCCGAGTACTTCTGCATGCCCGTGACCACCAGGGTGACGGCCACGTAGAGCACCGTGCAGACCAGCAGCGAGCCGAGGATGCCGCGCGGCATGTCCCGCTGGGGGTTCTTGGTCTCCTCGGCCGCCGTCGCCACCACGTCGAAGCCGATGAAGGCGAAGAAGATGAGCGAGGCCGCCGTGAAGATGCCCATGACGCCGAAGTTCGTGGGCTCGTAGCCGAAGAGCACCTGGACCAGGGGTGAGTGCCAGCCGCTGACGCCCTCGGCCTGTGGCTGGGCCGGCGGGATGAACGGCGAGTAGTTGTCGGCCTTGATGAAGAACAGGCCGGCGATGATGACCAGCAGCACGACCGTCACCTTGATGGCGACGACGACCGCGGTGATCCGGGCCGAGAGCTTCGTCCCGACGACCAGGATCGCCGTCAGCGCCAGGACCAGCAGGAACGCCAGCAGGTCGAAGTGGCCGCCGGCATCGGGGCCGGACAGGGAGGTCGGCAGGGTCCAGCCGAGGTTGGTGTCCATGAGGTGGCGCACGTACCCGGACCAGCCGACCGCGACGACGGCCGTGCCGAGTGCGAACTCCAGCACGAGGTCCCAGCCGATGATCCAGGCGGGCAGCTCACCGATCGAGGCGTACGAGAACGTGTACGCCGACCCGGCCACCGGGACGGTGGACGCGAACTCGGCGTAGCACAGCGCCGCGAGGGCGCAGACGATGCCCGCCGCGACGAAGGCGAGGGCGGTGGCGGGACCGGCGTTGTTCCGGGCGGCGATGCCCGTCAGGACGAAGATGCCGGTGCCGATGATGACGCCCACGCCGAAGACCGTGAGGTCCCAGGCGGAGAGCGACTTGCGGAGCGCGTGTTCGGGCTCCTCCGTGTCGCGGATGGACTGCTCCACCGTCTTGGTACGGAAGGGACTGTTCAGATCCTTGCTCACCGACGCCTCCGACAGGTGACGACGCACGAACGGGCCGGGAGGCCCACTCCTCAAGAGTGATCTCCCGGCCCGTGACGTGCAACCGCGCGTCGATCTACGAACGGCGCGTACGGCGAGTTCCGGACTAGTCGACGGCGGCGGCCGGCTCGCTGTCGTAGCGGCCGTCCAGCTTGGCGACCAGGCCCGTGACCTGCCGGGCGATGTCCGGCGCGGTCAGGCCGATCTCCGCCATGATCTCCTTGCGGAGGGCGTGGTCGAGGAAGCGCTGCGGAATGCCGAAGTCGCGGAGCGGTACGTCGACACCCGCGTCCCGCAGGGCCTGCGACACGGCGGCGCCCACGCCGCCGGTGCGGCCGTTGTCCTCGACGGTGACGACCACGCGGTGCCGGTCCGCGAGCGGGGCCAGGGCCTCGTCCACGGGCTTGACCCAGCGGGGGTCGACCACGGTCGTGGAGATGCCCTGCTTGTCCAGCAGGTCCGCGATCTCCAGGCACATCGGAGCGAGTGCGCCGACCGAGACGAGCAGTACGTCCGGACGGGTGACCTCGGCGCCCGGGGCGCGCAGGACGTCCATGCCGCCGATCCGGCCGACGGCCGGGACGGCGGGGCCGACGACGCCCTTGGAGTAGCGCACGACGGTCGGGGCGTCCTTGACCGCCACGGCCTCGCGGAGCTGGGCGCGCAGCTGCTCGGCGTCGCGCGGGGCGGCGAGCCGCAGGCCGGGGACGACCTGGAGGATGGACATGTCCCACATGCCGTTGTGGGAGGCTCCGTCGTCGCCGGTGACACCGGCCCGGTCCAGGACGAAGGTGACCCCGCACTTGTGCAGGGCCACGTCCATCAGGACCTGGTCGAAGGCACGGTTGAGGAAGGTCGCGTACACCGCGAAGACCGGGTGGACCCCGCCGGTGGCCAGGCCCGCCGCCGAGGTGGCGCCGTGCTGCTCGGCAATGCCCACGTCGTAGATCCGGTTCGGGAAGGCCTCGGCGAACTTGTTGAGGCCGACCGGGTGGAGCATGGCGGCGGTGATGCCGACGATGTCCTCGCGCTCGTGGCCGAGCTTGACCATCTCGTCGGCGAAGACGGAGGTCCAGCTCGCTGCCGCGGTCTTCACCGGCAGGCCGGTGTCGGGGTGGATCACGCCGACCGCGTGGAAGCGGTCCGCCTCGTGCTCCAGGGCCGGGGTGTAGCCGCGGCCCTTCTGGGTGAGGCAGTGCACGATGACCGGGCCGCTGAAGCGCTTGGCGCGCTGCAGGGCGGACTCCAGGGCCTCGATGTCGTGGCCGTCGATGGGCCCGATGTACTTGAGCCCGAGGTCCTCGAACATGCCCTGCGGGGCGATGAAGTCCTTGAGGCCCTTCTTGGCGCCGTGCAGGGTCTCGAAGAGCGGCTTCCCGACGACCGGGGTGCGCTCCAGGATCTCCTTGCCGCGGGCCAGGAAGCGCTCGTAGCCGTCCGTGGTGCGCAGGGTGGCCAGGTGGTTGGCCAGGCCGCCGATGGTGGGGCCGTAGGAGCGCTCGTTGTCGTTGACGACGATGACCAGGGGGCGGTCCTTGGCGGCGGCGATGTTGTTCAGCGCCTCCCAGGCCATGCCGCCGGTCAGCGCGCCGTCGCCGATGACGGCGGCGACGTGGTGGTCCTCGCGGCCCAGCACCTCGTTGGCCTTGGCCAGGCCGTCGGCCCAGCCGAGCACGGTGGAGGCGTGCGAGTTCTCGATCACGTCGTGGTCGGACTCGGCGCGCGAGGGGTAGCCGGACAGACCGTTCTTGGTGCGCAGGCCGGCGAAGTCCTGGCGGCCCGTGAGCAGCTTGTGGACGTAGGCCTGGTGGCCGGTGTCGAAGAGGACCTTGTCCTTGGGCGAGTCGAAGACCCGGTGCAGGGCGATCGTCAGTTCGACCACCCCGAGGTTGGGGCCGAGGTGCCCGCCGGTCTTGGAGACGGCGTCGACGAGGAAGGACCTGATCTCGGCCGCGAGCTGGTCGAGCTCCTCCTGGCTGAGCCGGTCCAGATCGCGCGGTCCCTTGATGCGGGTCAGCAGCACCCGTGCCTCCTTGCAGTTGCCAGCTGGTCTGTCGAGTCTAATGTTCCGCTCCCCGGCGCCGTCATCGGGCCGTCCCGGGGGAGTCACACCTTTGTCATACATGTGCGCACGCTCGCGCGGCCACACCTCACATACGGGCGTATTACCGCACATGAGTACCCCGCACATGCACGCACGGATGCCCGGCGCCACGAAAAGTGGCGCCGGGCACTGTGACCGGTCTTACCGCCGGATGCCGCTCCGGCGGGCGATCGGACGCGCCGTCAGGCGCGTCCGGCCGTCTTCTGGGTCTTGCGCGAGACGGAGTCGATCACCACGGTGGTCAGCAGCACCGCACCGGTGATCATGTACTGGATCGGCGTCGCGATGCCTTCCAGGGCCAGACCGTACTGGATCGAGACGATGACCATGACGCCGAGGAGGGCGTTCCAGGTCCGGCCCCGGCCGCCGAAGAGGCTGGTGCCGCCGATGACGGCCGCCGCGATCACGTTCATCAGCAGGTCGCCGGCACCGGCGCTCTGGTTGGCCGCCGCGATCTTGGAGGCCCAGAACAGACCGCCGATGGCGGCGAAGGTGCCGGAGATCGCGAAGACCGTGATCCGGATCCGGGTGACGTTGATGCCCGCACGACGGGAGGCCTCGACGCTGCCACCCAGTGCGAAAACGTTTCGCCCGAAGGTCGTGCGGCGCAGCAGGAAGTCCGTGAGGACCAGGGCCAGCAGGAAGAGCACCACCGCGAGCGGCAGGCCCTTGTACTGGTTGAACAGCACGGCGGGACCGAAGGTGCACAGCGCGAGCAGGCCGGTGCGCAGCAGGATCTCGGCGAGCGGCCGGGAGGGCATCCCGGCGGCCTCACGCCGCCGCGCGTCGAGGAAGGCCGCGAGGAAGTAACCGGCCACCGCGAGCGCGGCCAGCCCGTACGCCACCGCCACGTCCGAGAAGAAGTACGTGGTCAGCTGGCCGACCACGCCGTCGGAGTCGATGTTGATCGTGCCGTTGCTGCCGAGGATCTGCAGCATCGCGCCCAGCCAGAAGAGCAGGCCGGACAGGGTGACGGCGAAGGCCGGGGCGCCGATCCTGGCGAAGAAGAAGCCGTGGATGGAGCCGATCAGGGCACCGCCCGCGACGGCCGCCAGTATGGCCAGCCATTCGTTCACGCCGTGGGTGACGGCGAGGACGGCGACGATCGCGCCCGACACGCCGCTGACCGAGCCGACCGAGAGGTCGATCTCGCCGAGCAGCAGCACGAAGATGATGCCGATGGCGATCATGCCGGTGCCGGTCATCGTGATCGCGATGTTGGTGAGGTTCTCCGGGGAGAGGAAGTTCGAGTTCAGCCCCTGGAAGATGGACCAGATGACGATCAGGCCGATGACGACCGGGAGGGAACCCAGGTCTCCCGCCTTCATCTTGCGCTTGAACTCGCCCACGTATCCGGCGAGACCCTGCTCCCGGACGAGCAGGCGGGGGTCCACGGCGGGGATCGCGTCGTGCGCGGCCGCGGGGTTGACCGGGTCGATGTGCTCCTGCTTGCCGACGGGGCCCTTGCCCAGGGGATCGGTGGCAGGGTTCTGGGTGCTCACTTGCCGGCCTCCGAGGTGCGGGCCGCCCGGCGGGTCACGGCGTTGTCCGTGGCACCGGTGATGGCGGAGATGATCTCTTCCTGCGAGGTGTCGGCGACGTTGAAGACACCGTTGTTGCGGCCCAGCCGCAGGACCGCCACCTTGTCGGCGACGGCCTTCACATCGGCCATGTTGTGGCTGATGAGGATGACGGCGTGACCGCGCTCGCGCAGCCGCTCCACCAGGTCGAGGACCTGGGCGGTCTGCTCGACGCCGAGGGCGGCGGTGGGCTCGTCGAGGATGACGAGCTGGGGCTCGCCCAGCATGGAACGGGCGATCGCCACGGTCTGGCGCTGACCGCCGGAGAGCGAGGCGATGGGAATCCGGACACTGGGGATCCGGATGGACAGGGTGGTCAGGAGCTCGCGGGCGCGCCGCTCCATCTCCACCTCGTCGAGGACGCCGCGGCGCTTGAGCTCACGGCCGAGGAAGAGGTTGCCGACGACATCGATGTTGTCGCACAGCGCCAGGTCCTGGTAGACCGTCGCGATGCCCAGGTTCTGGGCGTCGTGGGGCTTGCCGATGGAGACCGGGCGGCCTTCCCACTCGATGACACCTTCATCGATGGGGTGCACGCCGGCGATCGTCTTGACCAGCGTGGACTTTCCGGCACCGTTGTCGCCGACGAGGGCGACCACTTCACCGGAGTGGATCTCGAGTTCTACGTCGGTCAGGGCCTGAACGGCGCCGAACCGCTTCGAGACCCCTCGCAACGCCAGCACGGGCGCAGCGGACACATGAACCATCTCCTTCGCCGCCTGACCGGCGGGGATGTCGTGCAAAAAGAGCAGGAGCGGGGCGAATGGGGGGGAGGAACGTTTCTGCCCGGTGCCCCGCCCGGTGGCGGGGATGAGGGGGCGGGGCACCGGTCAGGCACGGGGGGCCGCCTCGCGAGGAGGCGGCGGGGGCCGCTACTTCAGGCCGGCTGCGGCGCAGGCCGCCGCGTACTTGTCGCTGCAGATCTCGTCGATCGAGTAGACGCCGTCCTTGACGACGGTGTCCTTGATGTTGCCCTTGGTGAGCGAGACGACCGGGATCAGCACGGACGCGACACCCTTGGTGGTCGGGCTGTCGACCGTGGAGGTGGTGACGCCGTCCAGCTTCTCCTTCTTGGCGAGGGCGACGGCCATCTTCGCCGCGGCCTCGGCCTCGGGGGCGTACGGCTTGTAGACGCTCATGAACTGCTCGCCCGCGACGATCCGCTGCACACCGGCGAGTTCGGCGTCCTGACCGGTGACCGGCGGCAGGGGGGAGACACCGGCCGCCTTCAGGGCGGTGATGATGCCGCCGGCCATGCCGTCGTTGGCCGAGTAGACGCCGACGACCTTGTCCTTGCCGAGCGCCGAGAGGGCGGCCGCCATGTTGGTGTTGGCGTTCTCCGGCTTCCACTCGACGGTGTCGTACTCCTTGCCGACGTTCACCTTGCCGTCGAGGACGGAGTGCGCACCGGCCTTGAAGAGCTTGGCGTTCGGGTCGGTGACCGAACCGTTCATCATGACGACCTGGCCGTCCTTGGCCTTGTCGCCCAGCGCCTCCAGCAGCGCCTTGCCCTGGACCTTGCCGACCTCTTCGTTGTCGAAGGAGGTGTAGGCGTCGATCGGGCCCTCGGCCAGGCGGTCGTAGGCGACGACCGGGATGCCGGCCTCCTTCGCCTTCTTGACCGACCCGGCGATGGCCTTGGAGTCCACCGCGTCGACGATGAGGACGTCCACCTTGTTGGTGATCATCGTGTCGACCTGGGAGTTCTGCGTGGTCGCGTCCTGCTTGGCGTTGGCGTAGACGACCTCGCCCTTGCCGCCGGTGAGCTCGGCGACCTTCTTCTCGATGAGCGGCTTGTCGAACTTCTCGTAACGCGCGGTCTGGTTCTCCGGCAGGAGCAGGCCGACCTTGATCGCGTCACCCTTGGCAGCGCCGGACTCCTTGGTCTTGTCGCCGGCCTCCTTGGCACTGCCACAGGCGGCGAGGGAAACGGCCATGGCGCCGGCGGCAACGGCTACAGCGGCTCTGCGCATACGCGTGTTCATTACTTGAACCTCCCTGACGAGGCCGCTACGCCGCGGCCGAGGTGGATGTGAGTCAACCCCGGCCGCGTTTTGCCGTCAAGGAGTGAATTCTTAACGAGATGACAACGGTGCCATTCGTTATCTACCTGAAGACAAGACGGCGGGAGCTCGCACTCCACTTCCATGATCTGACAAAAGTGTCGAATCGCCCATCTCGCTGAGTACGAGTGCCAGTGCGCCCAGCACCTCGGCCCGCCCGCCCAGGCTCCCCGTCAGCACCGACAGCTGCCGGGCCGCGCTGGGGATCGCGTACCTCCCCACTGATTCACGGATGGGGGCGAGGACCAGTTCACCGGCCTCCGCCAGCGAGCCGCCCAGCACCACCCGGCTCGGGTTCAGGAGGTTGCAGAGACTGGCCACGCCGCTGCCGATGTGCCGGCCGACGTCCGTGATCACCCGGCGGCAGCCCGGGTCTCCCTCGCGGGCCAGTTCGACCACCCGCTCCATCGTCAGTTCCGGCCCGTGCGTGCCCTGGAGCAGCGGCAGGACGTACCGGGCGGCCGCGAAGGTCTCCAGGCACCCGCGGTTGCCGCAGCGGCAGACCGGGCCCGATTCGTCCAGGGTGATGTGCCCGATCTCGCCCGCCGTGCCGCCGGGCCCGCGGTAGATCTGGCCGTTGATCACGAGGCCCGCGCCGACGCCGCTGGCCACCTTGATGTAGGCCAGGTCCTTTACTCCCCGCCCGCTCCCCCAAACGAGTTCACCGAGGGCGCCGAGGTTCGCGTCGTTGTCCACGTACACGGGCACGCCGAGGCGCTGCGAGAGCTCCTGGCGGGGGTTGATGCCCGCCCAGCCCGGCAGGATCGCGGTCGAGCCCAGCGTCCCGGACTCCACGTCGATCGGGCCGGGCACGCCGAGCCCGACGCCGATGACCTTCTCCAGCCCCACCCCGATGTCCGCGATCAGCCGTCCGACCAGGGCTTCCGCCCGGTCGAAGCCGTCCGTCCAGGACGCGTCGACGTCCAGCGGCTCGGACTCCTCCGCCAGCACCTGGTGGGCGAGGTTGCCCACCGCCACCCGCAGGTGGGTGTGGCCGAAGTCGACACCGATGACGATCCCCGCGTCACCGCTGAGCGAGACGCTGCGCGCCCGGCGACCGCCGGCCGAGGTGTCGGTGACCTCGACCGTCCCTCCGTCCTTCAGTTCCCGGACGATGTTGGAGACCGTGGCCGCCGACAGTCCGGTGGCGCGGGCGATCTCCGCCTGGGTCAGCGATCCCGCGAGCCGCACCGCCCGCACGACCCGTTCGAGATTCGCGCGATGCAGCGACGACTGCGATCCGGGAGTCTGCACGACTCATCCACTCCTGCCCATTAGCGACGGCCAGCCGTCGCCCCCCGGCCGGGGCACGTCACGGCTTTATGCTCCGAGACCCCGGCATCTCTCCAACTTGTGAACCTTAAGTCGAGCCTTTGCGCATCCACACGTCAAGAGGCTGACACGGCATGAAACGGCTACTACTGACCTAAAGGGGGAGAGAAGCGGCCCCTTCTCTCGTGTGACGTCGCTGAGACGCCGGTCCTCTGCGGCCCTTTCGGCCGGACCCGGCGTCCTGCAACGACCGCGCTACGCAAGGAGGCGTTCGGGACGAGTCCCGATCGAAGTCCTTGCAGCGCCCTCGTCGGCTGACCTTTCCTGACCGGCTGATCTTCCCTGAGCGCGCACGGCGGCGGTGGACCGCCGTCCCGTGCGCTCGTGCGCTGCCGCGCGTTCTCTTCTTCTACGTTCCCTTCCTTCCGCTTGCCCTGCCAACTCCGCCGGGCGGGCGTCCTCCATGCCCATCGGCGTGCCCGCGGTCCCACCGGGGCCGTTGCGCCGACCCGTGATCACTCCACGTGACCGCTCGGCTCCGCGCTGCCCGGACACCGTGGAGGGAGGTATGCGCCATGCCCGTGCTCACCCCCCGTACCGCGGCCACGCTCGCACCTCCGGGCCTTCCCGCCGCGAGCGCAAGGCCGCGGGGCTGCACACGAACGCCCTGGTGGCGGGCGGGGCCTCACTGTTCGTGCTGCTCTCGCCGTACGGGTTCCTCAGCGCGACCTCGGAGGTGAACTACGACGGCTCACGGGTCGCCGCCCAGATCGTCTCGGGGATCGGCTACCTCGGCGCCGGAGTGATCATGCTCCTGCTGCGCCCGCTGGGCCGGCGCCTGGACCGCGAGCCGCGCGGCGCGGCCGAGGTCGCCACCGACTACCACTTCGAGGCGGTGTGCCCCGAGGCGGAGGAGGCCCATATCCGCCACCGGCTGGTCGACGCACCGGGCCGGCCTGGCTACCAGCTGCGCTCGATCCGCAGCCAGGACGGCCCGGTACCCGGCCGGGTGACGGTCTCCGCGCTGCTGACCGCCGAGGGCGAGGCGGGCCGGGCACTGGAGGAGACGGTCGGCAACCTGTCGCTCGATCCCTCGGTGTCGGCCGTCGGCTGGGCGGTCGTGCCCGCGCGAGGGGGCGCAAGGAATGAATTGAACACGTTCAGCCCGGCTGGCAGTATGGATCCAGGACGCCGCCGGCCGGGCCGACGCGTTCGTCCGTCACGCCACGAGGGGGGATCGAGCGTGCATCAGAAACGGTCGTACGGCAGGGTGCTGCTGGTCTCGACGCTGGTGGGGAACCTGGAGGTGGCGCTCGCGGTCGTGGTGGTGCTGTTGTACGTACGGACACAGCCGCCGCGGGACGAACCCCCCGACTACGCCTCCATCACCGGGGCCCTGTTCTCCGCCTGGCCCCTCGTCGCCGTCATCGCATTCCTGCTGTCCCTGGTCCTCGTACTGCCGGCGGTCGCCCTGTCCGACCTCGTCGGCCGCCTGCTCGGCGGACGCGCGGCCTGGTTCCTGGCACCGCTGATGGTGGCGGCCCTGCTGGCGCCACTCGTCTTCGGCGTCGCCGCGTACAACGACGCGCAGACGCGGCCGACGCTGGTCTTCTGGGTCTCGGCCACGGCCTCGCTCTCGCTGGGCGCGCTGATCGCCCTGCCCCGGCGCGAGGGGCTGACAGGGCGGGTGGCGCGGTGGGGCACGGCGGTGGTGGCGGGCACGGGCCTGCTCGGCGCGCTCGGGCTCACCGTCGGCCTGCTGCCCGCGTACGAGCCGCCGGCGATCGGTCCGCAGACCATGCCCGGCACCTGGGTCGACCGCACGAGCGGAACGCTGGTCTTCACCCCGGACGGCCGGGTCACGGCCTCCGGCGTCGGCCTGCACCGCCCCGGCGACCGCCCCGGCGACCCGTCGCAGCGGTGTTCGGGCTCCGGAACCTGGTCGTACGAGCCCGGCCGGGACGTCCGCTCCCAGGAGGTCCGCGTCCAGGTCCCGGGGTGCCACTGGCCGGCGTGGGGCGTCGGCGGAACCGACCGGGAGCCCCGGATCCACCAGAAGGTCGGTGATCCGGGCTCCGGAATGCTGTACAGGCTGCGGAAGGCTTCCGGCGGCCCCTGACGCCGGGGGCCGGACCACTGCTGCTACTTCAGCGTCGCCGAGGTGAGGCCCGCCTGGATCTGGCGCTGGAAGGAGAGGTAGACCACCAGCATCGGGATCATCGCGATGGTCACGCCGGCGAAGAGGACGGGCAGGTCGGTCTCGTACCCCTGTTGCTGCTGGAGCTGGATCAGTCCCTGGGTGAGCAGATAGCGCTCGGGGTCCGATCCGGTCTGGGGCTGCATCAGCACGGAGGGCAGGATGTACTGGTTCCACTGGCCCAGGATGTTGAATATCCCTACGCTGATCAGGCCGGGCTTGGCCATGGGCACCATCACCTGGAAGAAGATCCGGGTGTCGGAGGCCCCGTCGATCACCGCCGCCTCGTGCACCGCCGTCGGGAGCGTCCGGAAGAACGAGTGCATGAAGAAGACGGTGAACGGCATCGAGTAGGCGACGTACACGAGGATCAGACCCTGGTACGTGTTCAGCATGTCGAACCGCTTGACCATGAAGAAGAGCGGGACGAGCGCCAGGAAGACGGGGAACATCGCCCCGCTGACGAAGAAGTAGTAGACGAAGCGGTTCCCCGGGAAGGGGTAACGGGCCAGGACGTACGCCGCCATCGAGCCGAGCAGCATCGTCAGCGGGACCGAGAACACCATCACGATGAGCGTGTTGGCGAAGTAGTCGCCGATGCCCTTCTCCCAGGCCCGGCCGAATGCGTCGAGGTTCCAGTTGGAGGGCCAGCTGAGGGCCGAGCCGCCGATCTGCGCGTCGGTCTTGAAGGAGCCGAGCGCCAGCCAGATCAGGGGCAGGACGATCAGTATCGCCCAGACGGCGAGGAAGCCGTGGGAGAAGACGTTGAGGACCATGCCCTCGGAGCCTTTTCCGCCCCGTTCCCCGCTCGGGCCGGCTCCCCCGGACCGCTCCGCGGCGGCTTCGCCCGGAGCCTTGATCACTGTGGTCATGATGGTCTCCCGCTCAGAACTCGATGCGCTCGCGGCGGGTGGCGCGCAGCGTGATGACGGACAGGATCATGGTGAGGACGAGCATGACCACCCCCATGGCGCAGGCGTAGCCGCTCTTGCCGAAGTAGAGGAAGTTCCTCATCAGCACCGTTGCCATGACCTCGCTGTGGTGGTCGGGTCCGCCGCCGAACTGGCCCGAAGTCATCGTCGACACGAGGACGAACATGTCCATCGCGGCAATGCCCAGGTAGACCGCGGAGGTCTGCACAGAGTCCCACAGCAGGGGCAGGGTGACCTTGAAGAAGGTCTGGGCGCGCCCGGCCCCGTCGAGCAGGGCGGCCTCGTAGATGTCCTTGGGGACGGACTGCATGGCCGCCGAGAACAGGACGAGGTAGAAGCCGACGCCGTGCCAGACGACCACGAGGAGCAGGCACCAGAGGACGAGCCGCGGTTCGTTCAGCCATTCGACGGGGTGCAGCCGGTCGACCAGGCCGAGGCGGATGAGCAGGCCGTTGAGCAGGCCGCCCTCGTCGGTGCGGTACACGGCGCCGAAGAGCACCGCGAGGATGGCGAGGGAGAGGACCTGCGGGAAGAAGTAGACGATCTTGTAGAAGCGCGAGCCCCGTACGCCCTGTACCCCGCCGGCCCCGCCCCGGCCGCCCGCGTTCACCATGAAGGCGAAGAAGAGGGCGAGCAGGATGGTGACGGTCGGGACGAACACCAGGAGCAGCAGGTTGTTCCACAGGGCGCCGCGGAAGACCTCGTCCTTCATCAGGGCCGTGTAGTTGTCCACCCCGACGAAATCGAAGGTCGGCGACTGGCCCGTCCAGTTGGTGAAGGAATAGCCGAACGTCTGTACGTACGGCCAGATGACGAAGGTCAGGTACAGCGCGAGGGGTGCGAGGAGGAAGCCGGCGATGAAGCCGCCCCGTCCCCTGCCCTGGGCTACTTGGCTCATGGTGTCCGTCCCTGGAGTGCCCGGTGACCGGTGCCCGGTGGTGCGCGTGGTCAGCTGCGACGGTTGTTCTTGGCGTTCGGGTCCTGCGCCGCCTTGTTTACCGCAGCCTGGGCCCTCTTGATCCACTCCTTCGGCTGAATCCGCTTGGCCATCAGCTCATTGGACGCGTCCTGGATCGCCGTGTCCATCTCGCTGTACCAGTCGGGGTAAAGGTAGTTGAACGTGTTCGTCCCCGCCGCCTTGAGAGCCGTCACCGCCGACTGGGTGCCGGGCCGCAGCTTCACGCCCGGATCCACCCCGTCCTTGACCACGGTGAGTGAGTTCGCCTGCTGGGCGAACATGGTCGACCATTCGCGGGACAGCATCGAACGGATGAACTCCAGGCCGCCGGCCTTGTTGGCCGCCTTCTCCGGAACGATGAAGGGCTCGCCGGCGCCGGCCCGGATGGCCTCGAAGGGCAGCTTGCTGTCGGCCAGCAGCGGGACCGGCAGGAACTGCATGTCGAAGTCCTCGGGCGTCTGCTTGAGCTGCTCGTTCTCCAGCCAGGAGCCCGAGGGGATGAAGGCCGCCTTGTACTGGTTCCATGCGGTCTGGGACTCCGTATGGGTCAGGCCGTTGGTGCCCGGGAGCAGCAGGTCCTTCTCGACCACCTCGTAGACCGCCTCGACGGCGGCGAGGGCGGCCGCGCTGCCCTCGAAGGCGTTCGGCTCCAGGTTGTCGATCGCCTTCATGGCGTCCAGACCGCCCTTCTTGGCGATCAGGTCCATGATGACGACGTTGATGTAGTACGGGAACTTCCCCTGGTGGGCGAGGCCGCCGATGCCGGCCTCCTTGGCCTTCGCGCAGACGGCGAGGAACTCGTCCCACGTCTTGGGTGCGGTCCAGCCCTTCTCCTTGAAGAGCTTGCCGGAGTACCAGAAGCCGAAGACGGTGTAGACGTAGTTGAGGGAGATGAACTTGCCGCCCTGCGTGCCCTGTTCGACGGTGCCCGCGATCAGCGTGTCGCGGACCTTCTTGCTCGGGTCGTCGAGCGAGGGCGAGTCGAGCACCGGGGTGAGGTCGGCGAGCTGGTTGCTCTTGAAGAGCACGTCCAGCTTGATCCTCTGGGCGCCGGAGTTGTCGACGACGTCCGGCGGGTTTCCGCCGTTGAAGCGCGTCTGGAGCTTTCCGGTGATCTCCTGGGTGCCGAGGTGGGAGCTGGTGGTGCCCCACTTCTTGTCGAAGGCGGCCTCCCAGGCCTTCGCGTAGTCGTCACCGAACCCGCCCTTGAAGACGACGACGTCCATCTTGCTGCCCTTCGAGACGCCGAAGGGGTTCTGCGCACTCGTCGCGGCCTTGGACGGGCCGTTGGTGGACTCGCCGCCGCCGGACGCGCAGGCGGACAGGAAGCCCATCGTCGGCACGGTGATCAGGCCGAGTGCCGCAGAGCGCTTGATCAGATCACGGCGGCCGAGGCCCTCACCGGTGGATGCCATGCTCATGTCCTCGCCTTCGTCAGAAGTATGAAGGAGGCGGGAAATCACGGCAGTTGCCGCGCTGCGGACGACGCCGCAGTTCCCCGCTGTCCCCCGGGTCCGGGGCCGCTCCTACGAAGCGACCTGGACGCGCACAGGTATAGTCCACTTCCGCTCGCCTGAGCAAGATCGTGCACAAGGATGACCGCCGGTTTTTCCGAGTTGAGACCTGTCCGTCATCTGGCACCCCCTCGTGACGAAAATGCGGAAGGGCCGTACCCCCGTGACGGGGATACGGCCCTATGGTGCCGATTCAGCGGAGCCTGGCTCCGCTTGGCGCGCCCTTAACCCCGGATGAGGTTCCGGAGCACGAACTGCATGATGCCGCCGTTGCGGTAGTAGTCCGCCTCACCCGGCGTGTCGATGCGCACGACCGCGTCGAACTCCACACCGGTGTCGGTGGTGACCTTGACCGTGCGCGGGGTGGTGCCGTTGTTCAGCTCCTCCACACCGGTGAAGGCGAAGGTCTCCTCGCCGGTCAGACCCAGGGAGGCCGCCGTGGCCCCCTCCGGGAACTGCAGCGGCAGGACGCCCATGCCGATCAGGTTCGAGCGGTGGATGCGCTCGTAGGACTCGGCGATGACGGCCTTGACACCGAGCAGCGCGGTGCCCTTGGCGGCCCAGTCACGGGACGAACCGGAGCCGTACTCCTTGCCCGCCAGGATGACCAGCGGGATGCCGGCGGCCTGGTAGTTCTGCGAGGCGTCGTAGATGAAGGAGACCGGCGCGCCGTCGACGGTGAAGTCGCGGGTGAAGCCGCCCTCGGTGCCCGGCGCGATCTGGTTGCGCAGGCGGATGTTGGCGAAGGTTCCGCGGATCATCACCTCGTGGTTGCCGCGGCGGGAACCGTAGGAGTTGAAGTCGCGGCGCTCGACGCCGTGCTCGGTGAGGTACTTGCCGGCCGGCGTGTCGGCCTTGATCGCACCGGCCGGGGAGATGTGGTCGGTGGTGACCGAGTCGCCCAGCTTCGCCAGCACGCGGGCGCCGGCGATGTCGGAGACCGGGGTGGTCTCCATCGTCATGCCCTCGAAGTAGGGGGGCTTACGGACGTAGGTGGACTGCGGGTCCCACTCGAAGGTGTTGCCGGTCGGGATCGACAGCGCCTGCCACTGGGCGTCGCCCGCGAAGACGTCCTGGTAGGACTTGTTGAACATGTCCTCGCCGATGGCGTTCGCCACGACGTCGTTGACCTCGGCCTCGGAGGGCCAGACGTCCGCGAGGAAGACCGGCTTGCCGTCGGTGTCGGTGCCCAGGGCGTCCTTGGTGATGTCCACCTTCATGGAGCCCGCGATGGCGTACGCGACGACCAGCGGCGGGGAGGCCAGGTAGTTCATCTTGACGTCGGGGTTGATGCGGCCCTCGAAGTTGCGGTTGCCCGAGAGCACCGAGGTGACGGCGAGGTCGGCCTCGTTGATCGCCTTCGAGATCTCCTCGTCCAGCGGACCGGAGTTGCCGATGCAGGTGGTGCAGCCGTACCCGACGAGGTTGAAGCCCATCTTGTCGAGGTACGGGGTCAGGCCGGCCTTGTCGAAGTAGTCGGTGACGACCTTCGAGCCCGGGGCCAGGGTGGTCTTGACCCACGGCTTGCGGGTCAGGCCCTTCTCGGACGCCTTCTTGGCCACGAGCGCCGCGGCGACCATGACGTAGGGGTTCGAGGTGTTGGTGCAGGAGGTGATCGCGGCGACGGTGACGGCGCCGTGGTCGATCTCGAAGGAGGTGCCGTCGGCCAGGGTCACCGGGGTGGGCTTGGTGGGCACACCGTTGGAGGACGCCGGGGCGTCGGACGCCGGGAAGGACTCCTTGCCGGCCTCCTCGTCGTCGCTCACGTAGTTGCGTACGTCCACGGCGAACTGCTCGGCGGCGTTGGCGAGGACGATGCGGTCCTGCGGGCGCTTCGGGCCGGCGATGGAGGGGACGACCGTGGAGAGGTCGAGCTCCAGCCTCTCGGAGAAGTCCGGCTCGGCGGCCGGGTCCAGCCACAGGCCCTGCGCCTTGGCGTACGCCTCGACGAGCGCGACCTGCTGGGCGTCGCGGCCGGTCAGGCGCAGGTACTTCAGGGTCTCGTCGTCGATCGGGAAGATCGCGGCGGTCGAGCCGAACTCCGGCGACATGTTGCCGATGGTGGCGCGGTTCGCGAGGGAGGTGGCGGCGACGCCCTCACCGTAGAACTCGACGAACTTGCCGACGACGCCGTGCTTGCGGAGCATCTCGGTGATGGTCAGCACGAGGTCGGTGGCGGTGGTGCCGGCGGGCAGCTCGCCGGTCAGCTTGAAGCCGACGACGCGCGGGATCAGCATGGAGACCGGCTGGCCGAGCATCGCGGCCTCGGCCTCGATGCCGCCGACGCCCCAGCCCAGCACGCCCAGGCCGTTGACCATGGTGGTGTGCGAGTCGGTGCCGACGAGGGTGTCGGGGTACGCCTGGCCACCGCGGACCATGACCGTGCGGGCCAGGTGCTCGATGTTGACCTGGTGCACGATGCCGGTGCCCGGGGGGACGACCTTGAACTCGTCGAAGGCGGTCTGGCCCCAGCGCAGGAACTGGTAGCGCTCCTTGTTGCGGCCGTACTCCAGCTCGACGTTCTGGGCGAACGCCTCGTGGGTGCCGAACTTGTCGGCGATGACCGAGTGGTCGATGACCAGCTCGGCCGGAGCCAGCGGGTTGATCTTCGACGCGTCGCCGCCGAGGGCCTTGACGGCCTCACGCATGGTGGCGAGGTCCACGACGCAGGGGACGCCGGTGAAGTCCTGCATGATCACGCGGGCCGGCGTGAACTGGATCTCCTCGCTGGGCTGGGCCTGCGAGTCCCAGTTTCCGAGCGACCGGATGTGGTCGGCGGTGATGTTCGCGCCGTCCTCGGTACGGAGCAGGTTCTCCAGCAGGACCTTCAGGCTGTAGGGGAGGCGGGCGGAGCCCTCGACCTTGTCCAGCTTGAAGATCTCGTACGACTCGTCGCCCACCTGCAGCGTGCTGCGGGCGTCGAAGCTGTTCGCCGACACGACAGTCTCCTTCATGCATGAATTCGCGCGTATTACCGCAATCCTGCCGCCACGCCCCTTGGCCAATCCGCTAAGGTAGGGCTAAGTTAGGTAACCCTTACCAGCGGGGGCGGCTGCGGTACGCCTTCGGCAGATATCTCGATGTCGAGATAACTCTAGTACATGTCCGGGGGGAGGGACGAGGCGCGCACCCGCAGCCCCGTCGGGACGGTCCGTTGACCAGGCGGTTCCGCATGCCCGGATTCGATGAGGTTGACCAGGACAGACACCGCGGAAGCGGCGATCCGCTCCGGATTCAGGGTGACGGTGGTCACGGCGGGTTCGGTCTCGGCGTACACCGGATCCTCACTGGCACAGACCAGCAGCAGTCCGTCGTGCCCCGGTACGCCGGGTATGCCGGGGACACCCGGTATGCGGAGGCCGTGACGCTCGGCGGCGGCCAGCACCTGCCGGCCCCCCGGGTCGTACACGCAGTACACGGCGCCGGGCCGGTCCGGCCCGGCGAGCGCGGCGTCGAAGGCGTGCCCCGCCGTGTCGTCCGGGTGGAAGGGGACCAGGAGGGGTGCCCGGCCGCGCTCCGCGCACCATTGTTCGTAGGCCGAGGTGACGGCCCCGGTGTAGAACTCCCGGCCGTAGCCCGAGTGCAGGGCGATCCGCCCGGCCCCGGACGCCGCGAGATGGTCCAGCACCTCCCGCGTGGTGGCGGTGTGGTCGTTGTCCACCCACACGTCCCCCGGCCGGGGATCGGGCGGCCGCCCGTCGAAGACCACCGGCAGGTCCCGCGCGCGCAGGGCCCGAAGCACCGGGTCGCCGGCCGGGCTGTCGAGCAGGAGCATGCCGTCCACGGCGAGGGTGTGCCACAGCGGCTCGGCGCCCCGGTCGGCGGGCAGGGTGGTCAGGGCGTAGCCGTGCGCGTGCGCGGCCGAGGTCGCCGCGGTGAGCCAGCGGGAGAAGTAGGCGATGCCCACGAAGTCCCAGGCGTCCCCCGCGTACGTGGTCACCGCGACGCCGAGGGTGCGGGTGCGCGGGGCGCGGCGGGCTCCGTAGCCGAGCGCGCCCGCCACCTCGCGGACCCGTCGCCGGGTGGACTCGCCGAGGCGGCCAGTGCCGTTGAGCGCGTGCGAGACGGTCGCGGTGGAGACCTCGGCGGCGCGCGCGATGTCGGCGAGCGTCGGTCCGGACGCGGGGCGGGGCGCGGGGCCGGGGGCGGGCGGGGGGCCGGACGGGGGCACTCGCGGGGGCACTGGCACGCCGTCATCGTACGGATTCCGTCGGCGGAGGCGGCTTCTGGTTAAGCGGTTAATCACACAGTGTCCTGGCCACACCAACGTTTGGAGCGGGCATGACGTCTTCTTCTCACCTCTCCCGCCGGGGACTCCTCACGGCCGCCGGAGTCGCCGGCGCGGCGGGCCTGCTGGGAGCTACCCCGGCCTCGGCCTCCCCCGAGCCCTCCGCTTCCTCTTCCGCTCCCTCTTCCGCCTCCGCCACCGGGCGCGGTTCGGCGGCCCTGGTGGTCCACAACGCCTCGGTGTTCACCGGGGCCGGCGGCCGGGCTCCCGTCGAGGCCGTCGCGGTAGGCCGGGACGGCCGGATCCTGGCCACCGGGACCAACGCGTCACTGCGCCGGTACGTGGGCCGGGACACCGAGGTCGTCGACGCCCGCCGCAACACGGTCATGAGCGGCATCCACGACGGCCACGTCCACCCGCTCGGCGCGGGCGAGCGCTCGCTGTCCCCCTCACTGAACGGCGCCGAGACCACGCCCACCGAGCTCCGGGAGATCCTGACCGGCTTCCTCGCCGACACGGGCGGCGCCGGCGCGGAACCCGACCGCTGGCTGGTGGTCGAGGACTGGAACCCGGTCGGGCTGCTCCCCGTGGGCACCCTTCCGCACCACGCGGTGCTGGACGCGCTCCCGACCCGGCGGCCGATCGCCCTCGTCGGCGGCGACGGGCACAACCTGTGGGCCAATCAGCGGGCCCTGGACATCGCCGGGATCACGGCGGCCACGCCCGACCCGGTCGGCGGCAAGGTGGTGAAGGGGGCGGACGGGCAGCCGACGGGCGTCCTCAAGGACGACGCCCAGGGTCTGGTGCGGCGGCACGTCCCGGAGCCCACCCGGGCCGAACTGGTCACGGCGTGCGCGAAGGTGCTGGAACTGGCGGCCGCCTCCGGGGTCACGACGATGATGGACGCGCTGGTCGGGCGGCACGAACTGGAGTTGTACCGGGACCTGTCGGCGGCGGGGAAGCTGCCCCAGCGGATCGTGCCGGCGATCCGGCTGGACGCGGAGCAGGCCAAGGACCCGGCAGGCTCGCTGGCGTACGCGCGGGGGCTTCGGCGGGAGTTCGAGGGGGTGCGGGGGCTCCGGTTCGGGATGATCAAGGTCTTCCTGGACGGGGTCATCGAGTACCCGGCGCAAACCGCCGCGCTGCTGGAGCCGTACCTCGACGGGAACGGCAGGCCGACCGGAAACCGGGGCGAGCTCTACACCTCGGCGGCGGACTACGGCCGGCTCACCGCAGCGTTCAACCGGGTGGGCTGGCAGATGCACGCCCACGGGCTCGGCGACCGTGCGGTACGCACCGCTTTGGACGGGTACGCGTACGCCCTGCGGACAACGGGCCGGCGGGACGCCCGCAACGCCGTGGCCCACCTGCAGATCGTGGACCCGGCGGACCTGCGGCGCTTCGCGCAGCTGGGTGTCGCGGCATGCATGCAGCTCCAGTGGGCGGCGAAGGACACCTGGACGATGGAAGCACTGCTTCCGTACATCGGACCCGGGCGGCACCGGTGGATGTACCCGGCGCGGAGCCTGGAGAAGGCGGGGGCGCGGCTGTCGGGCGGCTCCGACTGGCCGGTGGACGCCCTTCAGGTCTGGAACCAGCTGCGGACGGCGATCGACCGCCAGGGCGCCTTCGGGTCCGGCCCGCTGTACCGGGAACTGGAAGGGCTGGACCGGGCCGCGGTGCTGCGGATGCACACGTCGGGGACGGCGTGGCAGCTGCGCCAGGAGGCGCTGACCGGCACGGTGGAACCGGGCAAGGCGGCGGACCTGGTGGTGCTGGACCGGGACGTGACGCGCTGCCCGGTGGCCGACATCAGCGGGACGGGGGTGCGGATGACCCTGGTCGGCGGCCGTGTGGTGCACGACACGGATTCGGCGTCGGGGCGGGCGGCCTCGGCGCGGGTGGCCGGCGCCGCTCCGGGCCCGCGCCCGGCCTCGTACGCGGCGGTGCACGCCGGGGGGCGGCACCACGCCTGCAAGCACTGAGCGGTCGGCGGGGGGCGGGGGCACCGGCGTTGACTGCCAGTGCCTACCGTGCCGGTGCCTCCACCCCGTGCCGGTTGCCCCCACCCCCGTGCCGATGCGTTTCCGTACCGGACTCAGCCGGCCGCGAAGCCGTGCCGGGCGGCCCGGGAGTTGACGGCGGCCGCGATCTCCACGGGCCGGTCCTCGGGACGGCAGGCGCAATGTCATCACCCTCACACCGCCCGGCCGGCGGCGACTGCACAAACTGGAGCAGATCCTCGACGCGGCCCAGGCGGAACTCCTGGCCCCGCTGTCCACCCAGCAGCAGGAGCAGCTCACCCGCCTGCTGGGCCGGGTCGTCGAGCATCACGCGTACGGAGACCCCACCATGGGACCTGACGGTCGGTAACATCCTCCAAATACACCCATTTGCCACACCCGACTCGGGGGTCATCTCATATCTGAGATAGCGTGCCCCCATGGCAGACGACTACCTCGTACGTATCGGCAAGCTCATCCGTGACGCCCGGCAGCACCGGGGCTGGACACAGAGTCAGCTCGCCGATGCCCTCGGCACCAGCCAGAGCGCCGTGAACCGGATCGAGCGCGGCAACCAGAACATCAGCCTTGAGATGATCGCCCGCATCGGCGAAGCGCTCGACAGCGAGATCGTCTCCCTGGGCTACGCCGGCCCGATGCATCTGCGCGTGGTCGGCGGCCGCCGCCTCTCCGGTGCCATCGACGTCAAGACGAGCAAGAACGCGTGCGTCGCCCTGCTCTGCGCCTCACTGCTCAACAAGGGCCGTACGGTGCTGCGGCGGGTGGCCCGCATCGAGGAGGTCTACCGTCTCCTGGAGGTCCTGAACTCCATCGGCGTGCGCACCCGCTGGATCAACGACGGCGTGGACCTGGAGCTGATCCCGCCGGCCCGCCTCGACATGGAGGCCATGGACGCGGACGCGGCGCGCCGGACCCGGAGCATCATCATGTTCCTGGGCCCGCTGCTGCACCGGATGGAGACCTTCCGTCTGCCCTACGCGGGTGGCTGCGACCTCGGCACCCGCACCATCGAGCCGCACATGATCGCCCTGCGCCGCTTCGGCCTGGACATCACCGCGACCGAGGGCATCTACCACGCGAAGGTCGCGCCCGGCATCTCCCCGGACCGCCCGATCGTGCTGACCGAGCGCGGGGACACCGTCACCGAGAACGCGCTGCTGGCCGCCGCCCGGCACGACGGCGTGACCGTCATCCGCAACGCCTCCTCCAACTACATGGTCCAGGACCTGTGCTTCTTCCTGGAGGCCCTGGGCGTCCGGGTCGACGGCGTCGGCACCACCACGCTCACCGTGCACGGCGTACCGAGCATCGACGTGGACGTGGACTACTCCCCCTCCGAGGACCCGGTCGAGGCGATGAGCCTGCTGGCCGCCGCGGTCGTCACGGAGTCGGAGCTCACCATCCGCCGGGTGCCGATCGAGTTCATGGAGATCGAGCTCGCGGTCCTTGAGGAGATGGGCCTGGACCACGACCGCTCGGCGGAGTACACGGCCGACAACGGCCGCACCCGCCTGGTAGACCTCACGGTCCGCCCCTCGAAGCTCGAAGCCCCGATCGACAAGATCCACCCCATGCCCTTCCCCGGGCTGAACATCGACAACGTCCCCTTCTTCGCGGCCATCGCGGCCGTGGCCCAGGGCCAGACCCTGATCCACGACTGGGTGTACGACAACCGGGCCATCTACCTGACGGACCTGAACCGCCTGGGCGGCCGCCTCCAACTCCTGGACCCCCACCGCGTCCTGGTCGAGGGCCCCACCCGCTGGCGCGCGGCGGAAATGATGTGCCCGCCGGCCCTGCGCCCGGCGGTGGTCGTCCTCCTGGCGATGATGGCGGCCGAGGGCACCTCGGTCCTGCGCAACGTCTACGTGATCAACCGCGGCTACGAGGAACTGGCGGAACGCCTCAACTCGGTGGGCGCGCAGATCGAGATCTTCCGCGACATTTAAGTAAGCCGCAGGTCAGGACGGTTTCCCGTCCTCCTGGGCCGTCTGTGGGCCGTCGCCGGTGTCTCCGCCCTCGCGGAAGACCCCGTCGACGGCCCTTCGCGCTCGAGCCTGACTGTTGGGCATGAGGTGCGTATAGGTCCGCAGGGTGAACCCCGGATCGCCGTGACCGAGGTACTCCGACAGAGCCTTGACGTTCTCCCCCGCGTCCAACAGGACGGACGCGTAGAAGTGTCGTAAGGCGTGCATCCCGTGCTCGCGCGACTGAGTGAACCGCTCCCCCGGCTCGCGGGGCGGGATGACGCCGGCCGTGACCAACGCCGGCTTCCACACCCGCATGTTGAAGAAGTTGCGGTTCACCGTCTTCCGCTCGCGCGAGTAGAAAAGCAGTGAAGCCGTGACCGGCGGCCCATCCGGCGTCTTCCAGGGCAGCGTGACACTGATCGGCGGCCGCTGGGTGATGTGCTCGGCAAGCGCGAAGGCCACGGAGTCGGGCAAAGGCACGTCCCGCATCTTCCCTCCCTTCGGCGGGGCGAACACCAGCTTCGACCTGACCATCTTCACCTGACGCACGACGTGCACCACGCCCCCGAGGAAGTCGACTTCATCCACGGCCAGCCCGAAGATCTCCCCCTGCCGCAGGCCGCATCCCGCGCCGATGTCGACCACCTTCCGGTACGGCACGGGCAGGGCCTCACGGACGGCGAGGACGCGTTCCTGCGACCACGGCTTGAGCTTCCTCACATCCCGGCGGGGCGGCCGTACTGATGCCGCACGGCAGGGATTCCGGTGGATGACGCCGTCATCGACGGCGGCGCCGAAGACCGCTGACACGTTGGCGAAGATGACCCGCTGGTACGAAGCTGCAAGTCCTGCGTCTTGCAGGATGCGCCCCCAGGCCCGGATGTGCGCCGGCAGAAAGGCACTCATGGGGCGGTGGCCTATGTGCGGGAAGATGTGCAGCCGGAAGCGCTGGTCGATCGCGTCGATCATCGACATGTCGGTCGTCTGGGAGGCCAGCCACGTGGTGGCGTAGTCCTGGAACGTCACCTTGCCCGCAGCGGGATCGATGTACTGCCCGCGCGACATGTCGGCGGTGATCTGGGTCAGCCACGCCTCGGCGAGGCGCCTCTGCTTGTCGGGGAACGACCTGCTCTTCTCGGCACCAGTCGGGCTGACGTAGCGAGCCCGGTACCGCATCCCGGATCCGTGCCGGTCGCTCTTGACCCGGTGGGCCTTGCCGTCGGTGCCAGTCTCAGTCTTGAACCAGCGGTCTTGAATGTGTCCTGCCACGTGTGGCCCCTTCTGGGGAAGTGCTGAGGGCGGGCCCGGGTGAGCCCGCCCTCAGTGGTGGTGTGGTTGGTCAGGCGGCTTGGCTGATGTCGTTGCGCTTCTGTTCGGCGATCCAGTCGTAGAGGTCGGCGGGGTCGTACCGGGTGTGCTTACCGACACGGAATCCGGGCGGCCCAGTCCGCTTCTTTCGCCACTGGTAGAGGGTCTCCACGGAGACGTCGAGGAGTTCGGAGACGTCGTCAGGGGTGAGGTAGCGGTCGGGGAGTCCGCCGCGCAGGGTGGCGCGGGGATCGCTTCGGGCGGGCATGGCTCCTCCGGCGGTCGGGTGGGATCGGATCTGTCCGAGGTTGTGATTCCTGCGTCACGGCGTCATCAGCGTCATTCGGGCCGTTGACCTGCTGTTTTGAGTGACGCAAGGCGGTAAGGGCTGTGTCACCGGTGACGGAGCCGTCCGTCACCGGTGACGCAGTTGACGCAAGGTGACGCAGGATTTTGGGCTCTGCGTCACCCCTGTCGGCCCAGGTCAGATCCGGTTTTCGGTGCCCTAGGCAGTGTCTGACAAATGATCACGGACTGGTTCGCGGAGCCAGAGGATCAGCGAGGCCAGGACGACTCCGGCGCGGTAGCGGTCGGCTAGCTTGTCGAACCTGGTTGCGATCGCGCGGAACTGCTTGAGGCGTGCGAAGCATCGTTCGACCACGTTGCGGTCGCGGTAGACCTCCTTGTCGAAGGCGGGCGGCCGGCCGCCGAGGCGCCCTCGGCGCCGACGGTTGGCCGCTTGGTCGCGGCGCTCGGGGATCGTGACGGCGATGCCCCGACGCCGCAGCAGATGCCGGATCGCCCGGCTGGAGTAGGCCTTGTCGCCCAGGACTCGGGTAGGTGTCGTGCGCGGGCGGCCGGTGTCGCCTCGCGGAACGCGGATCCCGTCGAGGACCTGACCGAATGCGGTGGCGTCGTTGACGTTGCCGGGCGTAAGCACAATCGACAGCGGCAGGCCCCGGCCGTCGACCGCGAGGTGGACCTTGGTGGTCAGCCCGCCTCGGGACCGGCCGAGGGCCTGGCGCGTCTGCGAGCAGCCCGGATCTTCCAGTTCGTCCCCGTCTGCGGCCCCCTTTTACGTGCGCCGGCAGCGTGCTGGTGGGCACGGTTGACCGTGGAGTCGACCGCGACGATCCACTCCACCCGGCCCACCGCATCATCGCGGACCTGCACATGCTCCAGCAGCCTTGCCCACGTGCCATCCGCCTCCCAGCGGGCGAACCGCTCGTAGACGGTCTGCCACGGCCCATACCGCTCCGGCAGGTCACGCCACGGAGCCCCGGTCCGCAACCGCCACAGCACACCATTGACCACCTGCCGGTGATCACGCCAAGGCCGACCACGCCCGTCCACCTGCGGCAACAAGGGCTCTATCCGCTCCCACGCCGCGTCCGTCAACTCACCTCGACCTGCCACAAGATCAATTATCAGACAGGCCTTAGTGACGTAGGTGACGCAGCGTCTTCCTACTTAGGAAAAAGAAGGGGCTATGTCTGTTGTTGTGCGCGCCTTAGAGCGTGAAGAACGAGCCGCGTAGCGGCGCGCCCTTTGGGCGGCGGCACGGCCGCCGAAGTGCAAGAGGAGCACCGCCCCCGCCGCCGGGCCGGGGTGCTCCTCTTGCTCGTGCCGGGGCGCCCGCGCCGCGGGCCTAGGGCGTGTATCGAAAGTATTTTCTAGGAGGTTGTCAGGCTGCCCGGCTACGGTGCGGGCATGGTGAATTTCGTGCTGGTTGCAGGTGCACGGCTCGGGGCGTGGGCGTGGGACGAGGTGGTGCCGTATCTGCGCGCGGCTGGCCACGGCGTCTATCCGTTGACGCTGTCCGGTCTTGCTGACAAGCAGGGTGTACCGGCGGGGCAAGCGACTCACGTCCAGGACATCGTTGCCGAGGTAGAACGCCAGGGTCTGCGTGACGTAGTCCTGGTGGGTCACAGCTACTCGGGCATCCCGGTCGGTCAGGCCGCGGAGCGGATCGGTGACCGACTGGCCCGCGTGGTATTCGTCGACTCAAGTGTTCCAACTGACGGCGAGTCGTTTGTCTCCGCCTGGCCGGACGGCGGGGCGGCAGTGGAGTCATCGATCGCCGAGAACGGAGGGTTTTGGCCGCTCGCGCCAGCCGCTCATTACGACGGCGAGGGTCTCACCCATGAGCAGATCGCACGCCTCGTGCGTGGCTCGACGCCTCACCCAGGTGCCACGCTGACCGAGCCCGCTGTGCTGGCGGGGCCGCTCGGTGAACTTCCGGCGACATACATCCTGTGCGTGATGCCGGGGGCCGAGCCCGATGACGCCGAGCCCGACGATGATGTGGCCGAGCTGCTGAACAGCAAGCGCTGGCGGCTGGCCAAGATGGACACCGGCCATTGGCCGATGTTCTCCCAGCCGCACGAGCTGGCGCAGATTCTCCTCAATGCTGCCGTGGAGTGAGAGCACCTCCATACCTGCGGACTGGTTGGACGCGCTTGTGTGCTGGTCACAGCCATTCGCCGATGGCCGCTATGAGGACAGTCGCCTCATAGCGGACCGCTAGCTTGTCGTATCGCGTGGCGACGGCGCGGTACCTCTTGAGGCGGTTGATCCCACACTCGACCGCGTGGCGCTCACGGTAGTCGACTGGGTCGAACTTCGGCGGCCGGCCGCCGCGAGAGCCGCGTTGTTTGCGGTGACGCGCCTGGTCGACCTTGTCCGGGATGGTGCAGCGGATCCCCCGGCGACGCAGGTAAGCGCGGTTCTTGCGCGAGGCGTACGCCTTATCAGCACGCACCCGATCGGGACGGACGCGCGGCCGGCCCACCCCGATGCGGGGCACGCGGACCTTCTCCAGCACAGATTCGAACTGCGGCGAGTCCCCACGCTGCCCAGCCGTCACCACGATCGACATAGGCTTCTGGCCCTGCTCGATAGCCAGGTGCAGCTTGGTGGTGAACCCACCGCGCGAGCGGCCCAATCCGTGATCACAGGGCTCGGTGAAGACGCCGCCCGGCGGTTCCTTCTGCAGGTCACTCTGCTTCCGCGCCCCGGCCGCATGTTGATGGGCGCGGCATACAGTGGAATCGACGCTCAGGTCCCACGTGATCGCACCCCTAGCGTCGGCAAGGGACTGAAGCCGGGTGAGGACCCCGTGCCAGGTGCCGTCCCGCTGCCATCGGCGGAACAGGTCGTAGATCCGGCCCCATGGCCCGTACTCAACAGGTACGTCCCTCCACGGAACCCCTGTCCGAACCCGGAACCGTATGCCGTCGATCAGCTGCCGCCGGGGCCAGACGGGCGGCCGTCCCGCCTTCATCCCCTTCGGCAACAACGGCTCCAACACCGCCCACTGTTCGTCTGTGAGATCCCCCCGTGCCATGAACCGTGATCATTCACCACTCAAGATCCACTTTCGATACACGGCCTAGGTGGCACACGCCCTGGACACCTTCAAGAGCTTCCCTGAGGCCGCCCCTGTCACGGATGTCGCATCGGAACACTCGGGCCACGGGCAACTCCGGCACGGGAGCGTCCGCCGACCGGTGGGTGAGCGTCACGATGTCGTGGCCCACCTCGGCGAGCCGCCGTACGACCGCATTGCCTACGAACCCGTATGCACCGGTCACAAGTACGCGCACTGATCTGCCTCTCAGCCCAGGATGAGCCCGCGGTGCTGCCACGCCAGGTCGAGGCACGCGGCTGCTGCGGACGCCAGGGGTTCATTGTCCAGCAGGCGCCGGACGTTGGACTCGGTGAACTCGATTCCCGCGCCGCTCCCGCCGGCATTGCCTGCCACGACGGCACCCTCGGAGTTCCGGGACACCATGCCGGAGAAGACCGAGTCGTACACGTCTGCCTCGATGACCACCACGCTCAGGATCTCGCCTGCAAGCGTGAGCGGGTCCAGCCCGATCCCGAGGCAGTACGGGCGCACTTTGCCGTCGCGGCGAGCCTGGTTGAGCGTGCGGAGGGCTCTGTTTCGTCGTAGTCGATCGGCTCCCCGCTGCTGCCGTCGGCCTCCGGGTCCCCGAGGAATTCCTCGGCGTACTCGCGCAGGACGTTGCGCCAGAGGTTGAAGTCGTTCGCCTGGTCCCAGGGCATGACCGAAGACGGCTGGAACACCCCGGCTGGCATCACGTGGTACGTCCCTCCGGCCAGAGCAACGTTGCTCGCAGACCGGTGGTGGAGCGGGAACGACGCCCCATCGGGCCCGAGGCGGATGGTCAGGGTGTCGATGGATGGCAGCAGCGCCCGATGGGCCAGGTCGAACGGGTCTCCGACGAGCGTGCGGAACGGGAGTTCAGTCCAACTTGGCTCACCGATCCACGCCGGGTCGCTGCCTGTCTTCAGCCAAGCACTCGCCAGCTCGTGTGCCACGCCCTCGCAGATGTCGGCCATGTCGAAGTAGGTGGTGTAGCCGAACGACAGCTTGGGACGTCCCTCGGATCGACCCACATCGAGCAGACGGAAACTCGGCCGGTTCACGAACAGCGACGGCCGGTCGATCATCCGAATTGCCTGGGTATAGCGATCGAACTTGGCGCCGTGCGGCGCCAGCGGCCGGACCCCCTCTGCCTCCTTCTCCCTTCTCCCGCCCGCTGATCTCCGGCGGACTGGTCTGCGTCAGCCAGGCCAGCTCGATGTCCGCGAAGTCGACCGGCTTGGGCCACATCCACGACTCGCGGGTGAGTACAGGGCTGTTTCCTGCGCGGGCGACGTCCGGATACAGGCGAGCAGCAGCCTGCGTAAGGTCGGCTCGGTGGCGATTGAGTTCACGCCGCGTCATGCGCCAACGCCGTTGGTCGTCCACAGCGGCGAGCGGACTCCGCTCACCCTGGCCGCCGGTGGCCGCCCCGACCGCGACCGCGGCATCGGCGGGCGGAAGCAGGCCAAGCTCGTCTTCGGGGAGCGCCAGCGCGTGAGCAAGCCGGCGAAGCTCGACCATGTCCCGGATGGTCCGCTTGCCGCGTTCGAGTAAGGACACGTACGACTGGTCGTAGCCGAGCAAGTCGGCGAGATCCTGCTGCTTCAGCTTGTGGAGCGCTCGATACGCCTTGAGCACGTCGGCCAGGTTCGATCCGTCCGGAGGGGCACTCCGCTCGGTATCACCAGCGAGCCAGTGAGGCGAGGCGGTCGATACGGCGCGCGCGGAGCTACTTGCGTCCCCAGGGCCGACACTGCGACGGCAGGGACTGCACACGGTATCGGCGTTACCGCGACTCAGCTTCGTTCCGCACCTTGTGCACAGGGCTGGCGCGGGTAGTGCAACGGTCATGAGCTTCTGATCCCTTCAAGGGGGGAGGCCAGTGACTCCAACGGCGAACCTAAGAGCCTAGATTGAGCGGCCTGAAACCGGACCGGGCCGCCTTCAAGGCTACGGACGCGGAAAGTAGGTGGAGGGGGGTTCGAGAGACGTCGCCGCCCGGGATGGCGCCCCTGTCTCTGCCCCACCCATCTCCGGCCACGCAGTCGCGTGGCTAGAGCGCGAGATCTTGGACGATCGGGCCCCCGTCGGGCCTTGGCAGGCAGGTCCACAGACTGCCCGAGTCGCGGAAGGCTACGGGGCCCGCTCTCTTCCCCCGCGACAGCTGCCGCCCAATGCCGTTACAGCCACCTCGATTTGCCCGAACCTCCCCCTTGGAAGCCCAGGTCAGGGCAGGATGGCGATGTGCTTGCAAACCTACTGCCAGGAATCAGGGAGATCCGAGCCCCCTTGGCGGCCGGATACATTTGGCTGATCACTCTTTGGATAATTTCCGCTGAATACATTCCAAAGAAGGGACAAGCTGAGGGCGCCTGGAAGAGCATTTACCAACTTTCAGCCGCCACCGGCACTGCGGCTACGCTCGCTGCTGCCAGTTTCGCAGCGTACCTCGTGGGCTGCCTGCTTGAGATTCGAGCACGTTCAATCGTGCATTGGTTCACGATCTCTGAGTGGTGGTGGAGTCTCCGCCATCGACTCATGGGCAGTCCAATATCCGGCCAGCTCGACGATCCGAGAATGCTCAGATGGACAGAGAATCCGAATACTGCTCGTGGTGTTCCCGCTATGGATTCACTTCTGATGCCAGATGATTCCTACACAGCCTTGCGGCGGCCTGATTGGGGAAGCCGGGCGTCTCGTTCGGCCCTCATCGACCTGGCCATCCATATCGTTCGAATCAGGGGGAGATCCGTCAATCTGCTCGCCGCGATGGGACGCTTTGGGGACGAACTTGATCAGCTTTCAATTCGCCTACAGGCGCGGAATTCAGATCTCTACGGCACCTACGACCGAACCGTCGCAGAAGCCGATTTTAGAGTAAATGTGGGATTCAGCGCTTCAATTCTGGCGACGACCTTGGCGGCCAAGAGTACACCTGAGGTCCTTCTGCTGGTCCCGGTTGCATGGTTCCTTATCATGAGGGGGCAACAAAAGGCACGGGAAGCTAATGATGTACTAATTCAGGCCGTGGTCTCCGGAGAGCTTGAGTCCACTGTCCTCACGTCGGAACTGCCTCCGCTCGTGACCACGCAGAGAGCCGAGGATCCCAGTCTTGAAACTAGGAGGACTTCCATAGAGGGGACGCCTGATGGCTCAGGCACCACCGTAGGACAATAGGGCCGTCGGCCTGATGCGAGCGGGTAGCTAGGCAGTGCCGTACTGGAGCCGCAAAAGCAGGCGACGCCTAGCTAGTCGTTTCCGTATTCGGGCTCGCGAGCAAGGTCATCGAGATCGCCCGCAACGTCGAACTCGACATCCAACCCGGCCTGCGTGATCAGGTCGTAGCCGTTCAGGACCAGCTGACAGCCAGCGCAACTGAAGTAGTCGCCGGCGATGGTCAGAGTGATAGAGACGTCGGGTTCGTAGTAGGTGCCGTCCTCTTCGTAGTAGCTGCCCGTGAACGCTTGGTCAACCTCCGTGTTGACCACCTCCTCGCCCTCGAGGAGTCCAGTCGACTCGCAGGCAGGGCATGTCGCTGCCTCACGATGTGTCATCTCTGCGGATAGGTAGCTGCTGCTCTTCCACTCCGCCGCGACCTTCGCGGGCAGGGTGCCATCGAGCCACTGCTGCCGACGCTGCTTCGCTCGCTCGATCAGCGCCTCGGTGCGTCGTTCGACATCCTTGGCATTCTGTTCGAGGTGCTTCGTGACCACGAGGTCTCGATCACCTCCTACCAACTCCTCCATTTCGCGATCGAGCGCCGTGACCAGAACGGCAGCCTGCGCCCAGTATCTGGGCCACCAGGCATGTGGCGGGATCGCCATGAAGCCCGCCCCGCTGCTGTGGAGGTACTCGTTCCGGCCGTTGATGACCTTCATGGCTTCTGAGTAGTCGAACGGCTTGAAGGCCTTGTGGCATCGAGCCATCAGTGTCTTCGCGCGCACGGAGGTGAACCTGGCATCGCCCTTGACGAGCCCGCTGGCGATGAGGAGGTTGGTGCCATCTTCGTTCGGCTCCGCGATCAAGAGAGGAGACACGCGCGCGAGGGCAGCTTTGGCCAGCAGTTCCAGGGCTAGGGCCGCCCAAAGAGCCTGCTCGTCGAACGATCTTGAATCGTCGTCCATGGCGCGGTTGAGGAAGAGCTTGGCCTTCATCCAGAGCGCCTCGTGGTCGAACGGCCCGGTCATGATCCCTCGCGGTTCAGGTGGAAGCTGACTCTCTGGATTTCTCGCTGCGGCTCGTCGATCGCAGAGGACCTGGCATGCAGAACTCGACGATTGTCGATAAGGAGCACTTGACTCGGTTCTGTCCATCGATGGTCGATCGCGGAGCCCAGAGCCTCCTCGAAGTACTGCGCCGCCCGCCGTGCTCGGGCGTCGCAGGGCAGCATGCAGCCCGGGTCGAACCGCAGGCGGCGGCGCGTGTATGCCACATCGAAGAAGCTGTCGTTGCCACTACTGATCAGAAAAACGCCGTGTTGGACTGGCTGGCCCACGCCTTCCACGTAGGGCCCGCGGAGCATGCCGTTCCAGAGGCGTGTCGGCGTCGTGCTGGTGGTCTCGCATGCGAGGACCACGATGTCGGGAGGGTTAAGCAAGTGGGCCCCGTCGGTGTGCAGGGGCTGAGCGCCCTTCCCGTAGCGTGAGCTGAGCGAGTTGGGCTCTGCTTCCGCTTGATCGACCGGGCGCAAGGTACTGAGGGCCGGGCCACCGCGCCGTGTCGGCACCTCAGTCCACTTGAGCATCGCTGCGTCGAGCCTCACCTGGGCCATGCTTGCCTGGCCGACAGCCCATCCCTGCGCTTTGCTCTCTTTGAGCAGGTCCTGCAGTATCCGTGCCATACAGCACTGTCTACTGCCTCAGCGCTCCGTCCCGCCATCGCATTCAGGAATCGCAGCGCTCTCAGGAGGCGGATCTTGCCGATGCCGGCTGTGGTGTCCTCTGGCTTCCCGGTTCAGGGCAAGGGCTGGCGGCATCGTGGCAGTGTCCTGACTCTGGCTGCGTCGCGCCCGGGCCGCCGCTGGGCCGTCCGGGGGCGGCCCAGGGTGGCCAGGAACGACCATCAACGGCCACTCCCAGGCTGGTCAGCGGCGGTTCAGGATTCGTCCGCTGAGGTCACGGCGGCGCGGTGTAAGTTCCGCGACATCTGACAGCCGGACACGAGGTGATCGAACGGGCCTTGCGGTGGCACCTCCTGCGCGTTCCGCAGGGGGTGCCGGCCCGCACACCGCCTCGGCCTCCGCCCTCGGACCCCGGTCTCGCACCCCACCGGTTGCGCGGCCTACGCCGCCTGGGGGGTGAAGGGGTGGAGGGAGTCCGCGCCCGGTTCGACGATGCCGAAGGTGCTCTCCGGGACCTCGTTCCACGCGCCGGGCAGGTCGCCCAGGGGTTCGGAGACGACCAGGCGGGTCTCGTCGGAGACTTCCTGGAGGAACGCCATGTCGGGGTGGAGCCTGCGCAGCGCGTCCACCCGGCTGCTGTAGAACAGCGACCTCGACTTGCCCTGGCTGGAGTAGCGGAAGGCCCAGAGGCGTTCGCCGTCGCTGATGGCGAGCGTCATCTGCATCGGGTACTCGACCCCGTGCTCGCGGCCGACGCGCTCCACCACGCCCACCATCCGGGCCACCGCGCCCGGCGGGTCCCCCTCCAGGCCGAGGGTCAGCGCCAGGTGGAACATCACCTCGGAGTCCGTCGTCCCCTCGACGTCGGGGTACAGCGCGGGGTCGATGAGCATCGTGAGTTCCCGCCGCATGCGGTGGAATTCGGCGATGGCCCCGTTGTGCATGAACATCCAGCGGCCGTAGCGGAACGGGTGACAGTTCGTCTGCTGCACCGCCGTACCGGTCGACGCCCGGATGTGGGCGAAGAACAGCGGGGAGCGGACGTGGTCCGCGATCTCCCGCAGGTTGCGGTTGTTCCAGGCGGGGCCGATCTCCCTGAGGATCGCCGGGCTGCCCGTGTCCTCCTGCGTGTACCAGCCGACGCCGAAGCCGTCGCCGTTCGTCGTCTCCACACCCATCTTGGAGTGCAGGCTCTGGTCGATCAGCGAGTGCGCGGGTTTGTAGAGGATGGTTTCGAGCAGCAGGGGGGTTCCCGAATACGCGAGCCATCGGCACATGAGCGATCACCTCGTGGGGTGCGGCGCACGGTGAGCCTTTCCATTGTGGCTTCATCCACCGCTGATCGCCACGCAGGGCAGGGGCCCCAATCAGGCCACTCTGCGGCCCGATCCGGCGCCTGTCCTGGCCAGATGCGACGCGGGCGCGGCAGAATCGGGCTTCCGCGGGACGAAGGGGCGGTCATGGCAGGTGGAATGACGGAGGTGCCCGGACTGGCGGGGGTGCCGTTGCTCGGATCGCTGTTCGATCTGAAGTCCGACTCCCTCGGTACCTATCTGCGGGCCCAGCACCGGCACGGCGACCTGGTGCGGATCACGGCCGGTCCGCCCGGGTTGCGTGCCGAGCTGTACTGCGTCTTCTCCCCGGAGGGCGCGCAGCAGGTGCTCGCCTCCGACGCGGCCCGCTTCCGCAAGGACAACCACTTCTACCAGGAGGTCCGGGACTCCTTCGGCAACGGTCTGCTGACCAGTCAGGACGAGGACTACCTGCGCCAGCGCCGCCTCGTGCAGCCGCTGTTCACCCGGCGCCGGGTGGACGGGTACGCCGAAGCGATCGCCGCCGAGACCGCATCGGTCGTCACCTCCTGGGGCGAGGCCCTCGACGGCGTCGTCGACGTCTCCGACGAGATGAGGCACCTCGCCCTGCGCGCCGTCGCCCGCATCCTCTTCGGTACCGACGTCGAGGCCACCGCCGAGGTCGTGTCGGAGTGTTTCCCCGTCATCACCGACTACGTGCTGCGCCGCGGCTACTCCCCCGCCACCGTGCCGCGTCACTGGCCCACCCCCGGCAACCGGCGGGCGGCCGCGGCGATGGACGAGCTCCACGGGGTGTGCGACAGGATCATCGCGGAGCGTCGGCGGGCCGGGGCCGAGCCTTCCGGTGAGGACCTGCTGACGCTGCTCGCCGCCGCCAGGAGTTCGGACGACGGGGAGTTCGACGCCTCCGAGCTGCGCGACCAGGTGCTGATCTTCCTGCTCGCCGGGCACGAGACCACCGCCACCTCCCTCTGCTTCGCCCTGCACCTGCTGGCCCGCCATCCCGAGCAGCAGGACCGGGCCCGCGAGGAGATCTCCCGTGTGCTGGGCGGCCGTACGCCCGGGGCGGCCGACCTGGACCGGCTCCCGTACCTCACCCAGGTCCTCAAGGAGGCCATGCGGCTCTATCCGGCCGCGCCGGTCATCGGGCGCAAGGCCGTCGCCGCCACCCGGATCGGGGAGCACACCATCCCCGCGGGCGCGGACGTGATCCTGGCGCCCTGGGTGACGCACCGCCACCCCGGCCACTGGCCGGACCCGGACCGCTTCGACCCCGAGCGCTTCACGCCCGAGGCGGAGGCGGGGCGGCCGCGGTACGCGTGGTTCCCGTTCGGCGGGGGTCCGCGCGCCTGCATCGGGCAGCACTTCTCGATGCTGGAGTCGGTGATCGCGCTGGCGATGATCCTGCGGGCCTACGAGTTCGAGGCCGTGGACACCGAGATCCCGGTCGCCGCCGGGATCACCCTGCGGACGGACGGGCCGGCACGCTGCCGGATCCGTCGCCTGGACGGGTAGCGGCAGTCCGGCCATCAGGGTGGGAGGCCATCAGGGTGGGATGAAAGAGGAGATTCCGGGCAGATGTCCCCGTACGCACGCCGCCCGGCGCGCGCGACGCGGCCCGGCTGCGCGCCGCGCTCCGGCGTCGATATTGAGATGCGGGCAGGTCAGGGCGGGTATTAGGGTCGATGCCCGTGGAACCACTCACCGAGAAACAGATCCGCTCATCCTTCGTGAACTGCACCAAGGGCGAGGCGTCGCGGCTGCGGCTGCCGCTCGACTTCGCCGAACTGCCGTGGGAGGAGCTGGACTTCCTGGGGTGGGTGGACCCGGGAGCCCCGCTGCGGGCCCATCTCGTGCTGCCCCGGCAGGACGGCCCGCTGGGGATCTCGCTGCGCGTCCCGGCCGTCGGCCGCACCAGCGCGGTGAGGTCCAGCCTGTGCCAGATCTGCCTGACGGGTCACGCCTCCTCCGGGGTCACCCTGCTCGCCGCGCCCCTGGCGGGCGCCCGCGGCCGCGAGGGCAACACGGTCGGCACGTACATCTGCGCGGACCTCGCCTGCCCCCTGTACGTACGCGGCAAGCGGCAGCCGAAGCTGCGCGCCGGGCGGTACGAGGAGTCCCTGTCGCTGGACGAGCGGCTCGCCCGCATGTCGGACAACCTGGACGCCTTCGCAGCCCGGGTGACGGGCTAGACACCCGACACCCCCTAGGTACGGTCTGCCGTCGGCTTGTGGTTGCCCTGGAGGCGTGCGAGGTCCGAGGGACGGACCTGGATGGCGAACAGCGCGACCACAGCCCCGACCAGGGTGAACAGGGCCGCCACGATGAAGGCGGCGCTGATGCCCGAGGTGAGGACCTGGTCGCTCCACGGCTTCGGGAGCTGCCCGGTGCGCTCGAAGACGGCCTTCTGCACGGGGTTGGCGGTACCGAGGAAGGCCGGTACCTGTTCCTTGGCCTCGTTGCGGCTCGCCGTACCGAAGACCGTCACCAGGATCGACAGGCCGAGCGAACCGCCCACCTGCTGCATCGTGTTCAGCAGGCCGGACGCGGCGCCCGACTCCCGGTCGGTGACGTTGGACAGGGCCATCAGCGTCAGCGAGACGAACTGCAGGCCCATGCCGAGGGCGAAGAGCAGCATCGGGCCCAGGATGCTTCCCAGGTACGTCGAGTGGACGTCGACCTGCGTCAGCCAGGCGAGGCCGGCGGCCGAGGAGAGCGCGCCGGTGACCATGAAGGGCTTGGGCCCGAACTTCGGCAGCAGCTTCGCGGTGAGGCCGGCGCCCACCGCGATCACCGCGCTGACGGGCAGGAAGGCGAGGCCGGCCTGAACCGGGCTGAAGCCCAGCACGATCTGCACGAAGAGCGTCAGGAAGAAGAACATGCCGAAGATCGCGCACGAGAGCATGAGCATGATGCCGTAGGTCCCGGCGCGGTTGCGGTCGGCGAACATGTGCAGCGGCGTGATCGGTTGGGGCGAGCGGCGTTCGTTGAGGATGAACAGGGCCAGCAGGACCACCGCGGCGCCGAAGGAGCCGAGCGTGATGGGGTCGCGCCAGCCGTCCTGGGAGGCCCGGATGAAGCCGTAGACGAGCGAGACCATGCCCAGGGTGGACAGCAGTGCGCCCGCGAAGTCGAAGTGTCCGGGATGGCGTTCGGACTCGTGCAGGACCTTGACCGCCAGCACTGCGATCACGATGGCGATGGGGACGTTGACGAAGAGCACCCAGCGCCAGTCGAGCCACTCCACGAGGATGCCGCCCGCGAGGAGTCCGATGGCGCCGCCGGCGGCCGAGACCCCCGCGAACACGCCGAACGCCCGGTTGCGGGCGGGGCCTTCCCGGAAGGTGGTGGTGATCAGCGCGAGGGAGGTCGGCGAGGCGATGGCGCCGCCGACGCCCTGGAGCGCGCGTGCGGCCATCAACTGGCCCTCGTTCTGGGCGAGTCCACCGAGGAGTGAGGCGAGTCCGAAGAGCAGGACACCGAAGATGAAGACGCGTTTGCGGCCGAGGATGTCGCCGGTGCGCCCGCCGAGGAGGAGCAGGCCCCCGAAGGCGAGGGTGTAGGCGTTGACGACCCAGGAAAGGCTCTCGGTCGAGAAGTTGAGGGCGCTCTGGATGTGCGGCAGCGCGATGTTCACGATCGTGATGTCGAGAACCACCATGAGCTGGCAGGAGGCGATGACGAACAGGGCCAGCCCGCTTCCGCGTGCCCGGACCTTGTCGTCGGTCCCGCTGTTGATCGGCGATGCGTTCGGATCCACCCTTTCGACGCTAAGCCCGTGCCCCAGGGGTCACCACTCGAACAGCCTAGTAATGGTGACATTTCACATGTCACACTACGATCATGGATGACTTCCTCAGGCTCTCCGCGACCACGGCCCGCTTCACGTACGGAGCCCCGAGCGCGTTCTCCTTCGGGGACGACGGCCGGCTGCTCTGGTTCCTCCGCTCGACCGGCCCCACGGACGCCTTCGACTCCCTCTGGGTGCTCGACACCACCACCGGCGCCGAGACCCGGCTCGCCGATCCCCGCGAGCTGTGCCCCGAGCCGGGCCCGCTCCCCGTCGCCGAGCGCCGCCTGCGCGAGCGGACCCGGCTCGTCGCCGCCGGAATCGGCTCGTACGCCCTCTCCGGCGACGGCCTGCGCGCGGTCTTCGCGCTCTACGGGCGCCTCTTCGAGGTGACCGCGGGCGCGGACGCGACGACCCCGAAGGAGATCCCGGTCGCCGGACCCGCCGTGGATCCGAGGCCGAACGCCGACGGCTCGGGCACCGCGTACGTCGCCGACGACGTCCTGTACGTCGCCCCGGGCGGCCGGATCAGCCCCGACGACGGGGCCCGCTGGGGCCTCGCCGAGTTCGCCGCGGCAGAGGAGCTGGGCCGCACCCGGGGCCACTGGTGGTCCCCGGACGGGGTCACCCTGCTGGCCGCCCGCGTCGACGAATCCGCCCTCCAGCGGCGCTGGTTCGCCGACCCGGCCCACCCCGAGCTCCCGGCCGAGGACTTCGCGTACCCCGAGGCGGGCGGGCCCAACGCCGACGTCCAGCTGTGGGTGCTCGGCGACGGCGGGGCCCGGATACGGCTCGAGTGGGACGCCGGCACCTACCCGTACGTCTCCGACGCGGGCTGGGAGTCCGCCACCGAGATCCTGTTCACCGTCCAGGACCGGCTCCAGCGATGCGTGCTGCTGCTCTCCGCCGACCCGGCCACCGGCCGCACCCGGGAGCTGTCCCGTACCACGCACCCCCAGTGGGTGGACCCGCTGGTCCCCGGCATCCCGGCCCGCCTCGCCGACGGGCGGATGCTGACCGCCGCCGACACCCCCGGCGGGGCCGCCCGCGCCCTCGCGGTGGACGGCGAACTGCTCACCGGGGACGGGGTCCAGGTCCGCGCCGTGGCCGGGTTCCACGAGGGCCGGCTGGTGATCGAGGCGGGCCTGCGCGACCCGTCCGAGCAGCAGGTGCTGCTGCTGGACCCGGCCACCGGGGAGCTGACCCCGCTCGTCGACGGGCCGGGGGTGCACTCCGTGTCCGCGTCGGCCGGGACCCTGCTGCTCACCTCCGCCGACGCCGACGGGGTACGGGCCACCGTACGCACCCCCGACGGGCGGGAGTTCACTCCCGCCGACCTGTCCGAGCCGCTGCCCCACCGGGTGGTCCCGCTCCTGGAGCGGGTCACCGAGCACGGCATCCCCACCGCCCTCGTGCTGCCCCGCGACCACGTCCCCGGCCGTCGCCTGCCCGTCCTGATGGACAGCTACGGCGGCCCCTGCGCCCAGGACGTCGCCGCCGATCCGCGCCGCTGGCAGGCCCGCCAGTGGTGGGCCGACCAGGGCTTCGCGGTGGTGACCGTGGACAACCGCGGGACCTCGTACGTCTCCCCGGCCTTCACCCATGCCGTGTACCGCGGGTTCTCCGAGGTCACCCTCGACGACCAGGTCGCGGCCCTCCACGCGCTGGCCGCCCGCCACACCGACCTCGACCTGGGCCGGGTCGGGGTGCGCGGCTGGTCGTACGGCGGCTACCTCTCGGCCATGGCCGTGCTGCGCCGCCCGGACGTCTTCCACGCGGCGGCGGCCGGGGCCGCGCCGACCGACTTCCGGTACTACGACACGGCGTACACCGAGCGGTACCTGGGCCTCCCGCAGGACCACCCGGAGGTGTACGAGCGGGACTCCCTGATCCCGGACGCCCCGAAGCTGTCCCGCCCCCTGCTGCTGATCACGGGCCTGGCCGACGACAACGTCCACCCGTCCCACACCCTGCGCCTCTCGCAGGCCCTGACGGACGCGGGCCGCCCGCACCAGCTCCTGGCCCTCCCGGGCGTCACCCACATGACCCCGGGCGGCACCCGGGAGAAGCTGATGGCACTGGAGCTGGAGTTCTTCCGCCGGGAACTGGCGCTTTAGCGCCCGGGATCACGGCCGTGGCTCCCGGCCGGGCCGGCACAGTACGGCGGTGCCCCGGGGACGCCTTCGGCCCCGGGGCACCGCCGCTTCCCCTGGGTCCCCGTCAGTCCCCGGGGAAGTGGCAGGCCACCTCGCGGGAGGCGGTGGGGCGCAGGAGGGGGCGCTCGGTGCGGCAGAGTTCCCGGGCCTTGGGGCAGCGCGGGTGGAAGGTGCAGCCCGGGGGTGGAGCGGCCGGGCTCGGCGGGTCGCCGAGCAGCACGATCCGCTCCCGCCGCCGTTCCGCCGCCGGGTCGGGCAGCGGTACGGCGGACAGCAGCGCCCGGGTGTACGGGTGCTGCGGGTTCTCGTAGAGGGACTTCTTGTCCCCGATCTCGACGATCCTGCCGAGGTACATGACGGCCACCCGGTCACTGACCCGTTTGACCACCGACAGGTCGTGTGCGATGAACACGTAGGCGAGGCCCAGCTCCGCGCGCAGCCGCTCCATCAGGTTGACGATCTGGGCCTGGACGGAGACGTCCAGCGCCGAGACCGGCTCGTCGGCGACGATCAGCCGGGGGCTGGTGGACAGCGAGCGGGCGATGCCGATGCGCTGGGCCTGGCCGCCGGAGAACTCGTGGGGGTAGCGGTCGATGTGCTCCGGGATCAGTCCGACGAGCTCCATCAGCTCGGCGGCCCGGCGGCGGGCGTCCCCCGCGCTCCAGCCCTGCACCAGCAGCGGGTCGGAGATGATCCGGGCGATGGTCTGGCGCGGGTTGAGGGAGGAGTGCGGGTCCTGGAAGACCATTTGGATGTTCTTGCGCAGCGGGCGCATCGCGGACGGCGAGAGGCGGCTGATGTCCTTGCCCTCGAAGGCGACCCGGCCCGAGGTGGGTTCCAGCAGCCGCACCAGCATCCGGCCCGTGGTGGACTTCCCGCAGCCCGACTCCCCGACCAGGCCGAGGGTCTGACCGGCCGCCAGGTCGAAGGAGACCCCGTCGACGGCGCGCACGGGCGCCCCCCGGCGCCCGGTCACGGATCGTCTGCCGGGGAAGGCCATGGTGAGGTCCTGTACGGACAGCAGCGGTGTGGCGGTCTCGGTCATCGGGCCGCCTCCTGGGCGGTACGGGCCCCGGCGAAGTGGCAGGACACGATCCGCGCGGGACCGTCCCCGTACGCCGCCGGCTCCGGCCGTACGTCGGTGCAGCGCGCGGCCGCCCGGGGACAGCGCGGGGCGAAGGCGCAGCCGGGCGCCGGGGCGAGCAGGGAGGGCGGGGAGCCGGGGATGAAGGGCAGTGGTACGTCGTCGGCGGTGTCGAGGCGGGGCAGCGAGTCGAGCAGGCCCCGGGTGTAGGGGTGGGCGGGGTCGGCGAACAGATCGTCGGCCGGGGCCTGTTCGGCGGCGCGGCCGCCGTACATGACCAGGACCTCGTGGGCCACGCGGGCGACGACACCCAGGTCATGGGTGATCATCACGACGCCGAGGCCGCGCTCCTGCTGGAGCCGGGCGATCAGTTCCAGGATCTGCGCCTGCACGGTGACGTCCAGGGCGGTGGTCGGTTCGTCGGCTATCAGCAGGTCGGGCTCGCACGCCAGGGCCATGGCGATCATCGCGCGCTGGCGCATGCCGCCGGAGAACTGGTGCGGGTACTCCCCCGCGCGGCGGGCCGGTTCCGGTATGCCGACCTCGCCGAGCATGTCGACGGCGCGTCTGCGGGCGGCGGCCCGGCCGGCCTTGAAGTGCACCCGGAAGTGCTCGGCGATCTGCTCGCCGACCGTGTAGTAGGGGTGCAGGCTGGAGAGCGGGTCCTGGAAGATCATGGCCATCCGGCGGCCGCGGACCTTGGACAGTTCCCGTTCGGAGAGCCCGGTCAGCTCCCGCCCGGCGAGGGCAACGGATCCGGTGACCTCGACCGGACCCCGGTGCAGTCCCATGACGGCCAGCGAGGTGACGGACTTGCCCGATCCGGACTCGCCGACGATGCCGAGGGTGCGTCCGGCCTCGACGGTGAAGCCGATCGAGTCGACGGCCCGCACGGCCCCCCGTGCGGTGGTGAACGTGACGCGCAGATCGCGTACGTCGAGGAGCGGAGCGGCTGCTGCTGCTGCTGCCATCAGTACCTCACTCTCGGGTCGATGACGGCGTACAGGAGGTCGACGAGGAGGTTGGCGACGACGATGAAGAAGGCGGCGAGCAGGGTGACGCCGAGGACCACCGGCTGGTCGGAGCTGACCAGGGCTCCGTAGAACAGCCGCCCGATGCCCGGGAGTCCGAAGATGGACTCGGTGATGACGGCTCCGGCGAGCAGTCCGCCGAGGTCCATGCCGAAGATGGTGAGGATCGGCGTCATGCCGGAGCGCAGTCCGTGTTTGACCACGACCGTGCGCTCGGGCATGCCCTTGGCACGGGCGGTGCGGATGTACGGCTCGGCCATCGCCTCGATCATCGAACCGCGGCTCTGGCGCGCGTACATGGCCGCGTAGAGCAGGGCGAGCGCGATCCAGGGCAGAGCCAGGTTCGAGGCCCAGGCGAGCGGGTTGTCGGTGAAGGCCTGATAGGTCGGGTAGGGCAGCAGGCCGGCGATGCGGATGACCCCGTAGATGAGCATCACGGAGGTGAAGTACACGGGCAGGGACGCGGCGGCGACGGCGCCGACCATCAGGGCCTTGTCGGTGGCGGTGTCCTTGCGCAGTGCGGCGGTGACACCGGCGCCGAGGCCGAGGACCAGCCAGAGCGCGGCGGAGCCGACGGCGAGGGAGGCGGAGACCGGGAGCCGGTCCATCAGCAGGTCCCACACGGGCAGCGAGTTCTCGTAGCTGTAGCCCAGGCACGGGAAGTCGCAGTCCACGGCGTACTGGCCGGTACCGAGGGTGCGGCCGGTGAAGATGCCGGTCAGGAAGTCGGTGAACTGGCGCCACAGGGGCTGGTCGAGCCCCAGGTACGCCCGTACGTCGGCCAGGCGCTCGGCGCTGCAGGTCTTGCCGCAGGCGGCCGCGGCCGGGTCGGAGGGCAGGACGTAGAAGATGAGGAAGGTGACGGCGGCGATGGCGAGGAGCACCCCGACGAGGGCGAGCAGCCGGCGGGCGAGGTAGAGGATCAACTGCGGCCGCCCCTCGGGTCGAGGATGTCGCGCAGGGCGTCGCCGAGCAGGGTGAAGGCGAGCACGGCGAGGAAGAGGAAGACGCTGGGGATGACGAAGTACATGGGGTCGGTCTCGTAGTAGGCCACGGACTCGGCGATCATCTGGCCCCAGGAGGGGGTGGGCGGGCGGACGCCGACGCCGAGGTAGCCGAGGGCGGCCTCGGTGCTGATCATTCCGGGGATCAGCAGGGTGGTGTAGGCGATGACCGGGCCCGAGACGCCCGGGAGGATGTCGCGGGTCAGGATCCGCCAGGGGCCGGAGCCGCCGACGCGGGCGGCGTCGACGTACTCGCGGTGTTTGAGGGAGAGGGTCTGGCCGCGGACCACGCGGGCGACGCCGGGCCAGCCGAAGACCCCGATGACGGAGGTCATCAGGACGATCCGGTTGACGTCCTTGGCGACGGACAGCATCGCGATCATGAAGATCAGCGAGGGGAAGGACATGGTCAGGTCCATGAGCCGGGACAGGATCGCGTCGGTGCGGCCGCCGAAGTAACCGGCGGCGATCCCGGCGGCGGTGCCGGCGGCCACCACGATGGCGGTGGCGGCGAAGGCGATCAGGAGGGAGACCTGCGCGCCGTGGATCACGCGGGCGAACAGGTCGCGGCCGGTGACGGGTTCGACTCCGAGCCAGTGCTCCGGGCTGATGCCGCCGAGGGTGCCGAGCGGCTGGCCGCCGAGGTAGGGGTCGATGGCGGTCTTGTCGAACTCGTTCGGGGACCAGCCGCCGAGGGCGCCCAGCCAGGGGGCGGTGGCGGCCATGAGGACGAAGAGGAGGACGACGCAGAGGCTGACGCGGACGGCGGGACGGCGGCCGAGTTCCCGCCGGGCGAGCTGCCAGGGGCTGCTGCCGGGCGCTGCCGCGGGCCGGACTGTGGCGGCTTCGGGGGCTGAGGCCGAGCCGGGGGCCGGTGCGCTGCCGGTGGCCCGTGCGGCACCAGGGGCCGGGGTGCCGTCAGGGCCGAGGGGTGCCCGGTCGTCCGGGACCGGTGCGGTGGTGGTCATGGTGTCGCAGGCCTCCGGCTTCCTCAGCCCTGGCTCTTCGAGGGGTCCTTGAGACCGACCGTCGCGTAGTCGATGGTGCCGGTCCACACCGGGTGGCCGAAGGCGCCCGCGATGTTGGTGCCGACGAGGAGCGGCTTGCGCTCCAGGAGGAGCGGGACGTTCGGGGACTTGGCCGTCAGGGCCGCGTCGAGTTCGATCCAGGCCCGGTTGGCCTCCTGGGCGTCGGCCATGGCGTTGATCTCGTCGATCCGCTTCATGGTCGCCTCGTCGCGGAACTGGCTGTAGTTGCCCTGGTTGCCCTTGTCCTTGATGGTGCGTCCGTCGAAGACGAACGGGATCCAGGTGGAGCCGGAGGGGTAGTCGGGGCACCAGCCGGCGAGGGTCATGTCGGGGGTGGTGGAGAGGTCGCCGATGACGTCGTAGTAGGCGCCCGGGTCGACGGTGTCGATGACGACCTCGATGCCCGCGCGGGACAGGCCCTGCTGGATGGCCTCCGCCTTGCCCTTGTCACCGGTGGAGACGGAGAGGGAGACCTTCAGGGTCTCCTTGCCGGCGGCCTTGAGGAGCTCCTTGGCCTTGGCCGGGTCGCCGGCCGGGGCGATCTTCAGGACGTCGGCCTGCTTGCCGCCGGAGAGGGCCGGGGGCAGGTAGGCGGTGGCGATCTCGTTGAGGGCCGGTCCGCCGCCCGCGGTGACGACGGCCTCCTTGTCGACGGCGTACTGCATGGCCTCGCGGACCTTGGGGTCGTCGAAGGGGGCGCGGGAGTTGTTCAGGTGGAGCATCTCCGTGCAGCCCTGGGACTCGGCGAGCAGCCGGGCCTTGACCTCCGGCTTGGGCAGCACCTTGGGGGCGCTCTCGGGGCGCATGTCGGCGTACTGGACGGTGGAGGCGTCGGCGCCCTCGCCGGCGATGATCCGGTCGTCTATCTGGCCGCCCTTGAGGCCCATGACGACCACGAACCTGTCCGGGTAGGCCTTGCGGACGGTGTCGGTGCCCGGGTCCCAGTGCTCGTTGCGGACCAGGACCAGCTTCTTGTCGCGGTCGTACGACTCGATCTTGTACGGGCCGGAGGAGAAGGGGCGGGCGTCGTACTGGGTGCCCTTCTCCTGGGACTGGGGCACGGGGGCGAAGGTGGGCAGGGTGGCGGTCGCGGAGAACTCGGCCACCGGGCGCCGCAGTTCGAAGACGATCGTGCGGTCGTCGGGGGTCTTGACCGAGTCCAGGTGCTGACCCTGGAGCGGGCCCTTGTAGCCCTCGGTCCCGGCCAGGTACTGGGCGGCGTAGTCGGGGCCGCCGGTGAGGTCGGGGCTGAAGGAGCGCTCCACGTTGTACTTGATGTCCTGGGCCTTGACCGGGCTGCCGTCCTCGTACTTCACGCCCTCCTTGAGGGTGAAGGTCCAGGTGCGGCCGCCGTTGGAGGGGGTGCCGAGGTCGGTGGCGAGGTCGGGGACCAGTTCGCTGCCGGCCTTGCCGGGCTCGGCCTTGAAGGTGACGAGCGTGCGGTAGAGCAGCCGGGTGCCGAAGTCCATGGTCGGCATGGTCCAGTTGCGGGCCGGATCGAGGTGCGCGAAGTCCTGGTTGGACAGGACGGTGAGGGTGCCGCCCTTGACCGGGGTACCGCCGAGGATCTTGCCGTCGTTGGCTGCGGCGGGGTTGGAGCCGCCCGCGCCGGCCGAGCCCTTCTGGGTGTCGGAGCAGCCCGAGGCGCCGAGTGCGAGAGCTGCCACCAGGACGGTGGCGAGGGCGAGTTGGGTGCGCTTGGTCATGGTCACTCCAGTGAAGGGCCGCGCTCTAGGATGTGACCGGTAACATAGTAATGTGAAATTGCACTGACAAGGGGTTGGCGCCGCCGTTATCCAGCCGTGTCCAAAAGGGGCTGGGCGGCGCGTCGGAGCGACACCCGGCCCGGCGGGCGGGGACCCGCCCGGTGTGCATCACACCGGGCAAGTCCCCACGACAGAGCGGGAGTTCACAAATCCAGGCCCCGGGGCGACGGGGGCCGGGACAGCGGGAGCCGGGACAGCGGGAGCCGGACCGGCCCCGGATCCTGCTACAGGCCCGAGCCGAGGCCGCCGGGGACGCGGCCGACCGGTTCGTCGCGGCCCTGGGCCCAGAGGGAACGGACGTGGCCGAGGTGGCGGAGCATGCACTCCTGCGCCGCCTCGGCATCGCCGCTCAGCATCAGGTCGAGCAGTTCGATGTGCTCCTCCGCGGAGGAGACCAGCTTGCCGGCCTCGTCCAGGCCGGTCAGGCCGTACAGCCGGGACCGCTTGCGCAGGTCGCCGACCGTCTCCACCAGCCGGTCGTTGCCCGCGAGGGCGAGCAGGGACAGGTGGAAGCGGCGGTCGGCCTCCAGGTAGCCGATGAGGTTGTGCTCGCGCGCGCTGGTGACGATCTCCTCGGCGATGGGGCGCAGCGCCTCCAGCTGCTCGGCCGTGGCGATCTTCGTGATCCGGCCGATGGTCGGCACCTCGATCATCGTGCGCAGTTCGGTGAACTGGTCCAGGTCGCGCTCGCTGACCTCGGTGATCCGGAAGCCCTTGTTGCGGACGGGCTCGACGAGACCCTCCCGGGCCAGGTCGAGCATGGCCTCGCGCACCGGTGTGGCCGAGACGCCGAGTTCGGCCGCGAGGCCCGGGGCGGAGTAGACGCTCCCGGGGCGCAGCTCACCCGCTATCAGCGCGGCTCGCAGGGCGTGGCCGACCTGGTCGCGGAGGCGTTCCTGGGCCTTGATGAGACTGTGCTGCTTCAGGTCACCCATTGCATTTCCTCCGAGACCCCCGTACACCGCCGACGAGCAGGGCAACAGCGTACAATGTCACGTTGCGCTGCTCACACTCCGGCGGCCTCGTACAGCGCGACCGCCACAGCGAGATCTTCCCAGGCCATGCCCACACTCTTGAAGAGCTGTGGACAACTCTGCGCCCCGCCCGCCGGCATCCGCCCGCCCACCAGGTCGGCGAGGGTGCCGGTGATATGACCGGTCCGGATGGCCCCTTCGGCCTCCGGGACCAGGAGGTCCCCGGCCTCCCGCAGGGCCGCCGCCCGGGACTCCACGTACACCGCCGCCCGTCGCACAAGGGCGGTGTCCGTCTCCCGGGCCGTGGGCTCGTGCGAGCCGACCGCGACGACGGTGGCGCCCGGTCCGACCAGACGCCCGTCGAAGAGCGGTTCGCGGGCCGTGGTGCAGCAGATCACCAGGTCGGCGTCCGCCACCGCCTCCGGGGTGCCGGTCCGGGCGTACCGGCCCTGCGTGCGGGCGTGCGCGGCGAGCCGCTCCGCGCCCCCGGGGTCACGGGCGACCACCACCACCTCGGCCAGCTCCCGTACGGCCGAGGCGGCTTCCAGATGTCCGTACGCCTGCGGCCCGGAGCCGAAGAGCACGAGCCGCAACGGGCGCCCGACCGGCGCCAGGTGCCGCAGCGCGAGGGCCGAGACCGCCGGGGTGCGCAGGGTGGTCAGCGCGGCGCCGTCGAGCAGCGCCAGCGGGCGCAGCGTGGGCCCGTCCAGCAGGAGGTAGGAGCCGGTGATCCGGGGCAGCCCGCGGGCCGGGTTCCCGGGGGCGACCCCGGCGATCTTCACCCCGGCGTACGAGCCGGATGCGGCCGGCATCAGCAGCAGTTCGCCCCCGCCGGGCACCCCGATCGCGGAGCGGGGCGGGCAGCTCTCCGGGTCGACGCCGCCGAGCAGGGCGCCGGCCAGAGCGTCGGCGGCCGCGGCCGGGGTGAGCAGGGCGGCCATCCGTTCGGCGCCCAGCCGGGGGATGTCCGTCACAGGAGGAACCCGGTCCCCAGCGCGTCGTGCGGGTCCACCACGAAGGTGTGTTCGCCGGTGCGGTGGGCGGTTCCGGTGACCTCGGTGACCCCGCCGTCCAGCATCCGCCCGGTGAACACCGTGCCGATGACCGACTCGTGCAGCAGGTCCTCCCCCGGGCCGAGCCGCCCGTCCTCGGCGAGCAGCGCGAGCCGCGCGGAGGTGCCGGAGCCGCAGGGCGAGCGGTCGGTCTGCCCGTCGGCGAAGACGGTGACGTTGCGCTGGTGCGGCCCGAAGGGGGTGTCGGGCAGCTCCTCGTGGAGGATCACTCCATAGATCCCGGACAGCAGCGGGCCGCCCGGGTGCCAGGTGGCGGGGTGGGTGGCCAGCGCGGCCCGGATCTCCCGTCCGGCCCGCACCAGGTCGGGCAGCGCGGCCCGGGAGACGTCCAGGCCGAGGTCGCGGGCCCGGACCGAGGCGTAACAGGCCCCGGCGTACGCGATGTCCACCTCGGCGAGCCCGAGCGAGGTGGCGACGGGGACCTTGCGGGCGCCCACCCGGGCCGGGACGTTGCGGAAGGTGACCCCGGTGGTGCGGCCCCCGCCGCGGTGGACGGTGGCGGTGACCCGGCCGGACGGTACGTCGATGCGCACCGGGGCGTCCCCGTCGTCGGGGGCGGCGACGCGGCCGGTGTCCACGGCCCAGACCCCGAGGGCCATGGCTCCGTGGCCGCAGGCGGTGGAGTAGCCGTCCTTGTGCCAGAACAGCACGCCGAAGTGGGCCCCGTCGTCGTCGGCCGGGACCACGAACCCCCCGTACATCCCGGCGTGTCCGCGCGGCTCCTGCACGAGCAGGCGCCGTACGTCGTCCAGCGCGCCCCGGCGCGGGGCTGCCTGGGACCCGCCCGGGCCGATGACGGTGGCACAGCGCTCGGCGACGGTGTCCCCGGGGACCGGCGGCGTCCCCCCGGTGGCGGAGTCGACGATCCGGAAGGGTTCGCCGGCGGTGTGGTAGTCCACCGTGCGGACGGTGATCACAGGAGGAAGCCTCCGGGGAAGGGGTCGGCCGGGTCGAGGAAGTACTGGGCGGTGCCGGTGATCCAGGCCCGTCCGGTGACGGTGGGGATCACGGCCGGGAGTCCGCCGACGGTGGTCCCGCCGACCAGGCGGCCGGTGAACTCGGTGCCGATGAAGGACTCGTTGACGAAGTCCGCGCCGAGCTCCAGCAGGCCGCGGGCGTGCAGCTGGGCCATCCGCGCGCTGGTCCCCGTACCGCAGGGCGAGCGGTCGAACCAGCCGGGGTGGATGGCCATGGCGTGCCGGGAGCGGTGCGCGTCGGAGCCGGGGGCGGCGAGGTAGACGTGCTTGACCCCGGCGATGGCGGGGTTCTCGGGGTGGACGGGCCGGTCGTCGCCCGCGTTGATCGCGTCCATGACCGCAAGTCCGGCGGCGAGCAGGTCGTCCTTGCGGGCGCGGTCGAAGGGCAGGCCCAGGGCGTCGAGTTCGACGAAGGCGTAGAAGTTGCCGCCGTAGGCGAGGTCGTAGGTGACCGTGCCGTAGCCGGGGACCTCGGCCTTCAGGTCGAGGCCGACGCTGAAGGAGGGGACGTTGGTGAGAGTGACGGCGGTGGCCGCACCGTCCTCGACGCGGACGTCGACGCTCACCAGTCCGGCCGGGGTGTCGAGCCGGACGGTGGTGACCGGCTCGACGACCGGCACCATGCCGGTCTCGACGAGGACGGTGGCGACCCCGATGGTGCCGTGCCCGCACATGGGGAGCAGGCCCGACACCTCGATGTAGAGGACGCCGTAGTCGGCGTCGGGGCGGGTCGGGGGCTGCAGGATGGCGCCGCTCATCGCGGAGTGCCCGCGCGGCTCGTACATGAGCAGGGTCCGGACGTGGTCCATGTGCTCGATGAAGTGGAGCCGCTTCTCGGCCATGGTGGCACCGGGGATCACCCCGACTCCGCCGGTGATGACCCTGGTCGGCATGCCCTCGGTGTGCGAGTCCACCGCGTGGTAGACGTGGCGCGTACGCATTCCGGTTCCCCCCGGGTACTAGTTGAGGCCCTCGGCGAGGGCCTTCTCGGTGGCGGCGCGGACGGCGGCCTCGGTCTCGCCGGTGAGCGGGAAGCGGGGCGGGCGGGTGGCGCCGCCGGGGCGTCCGGCCAGGTCCATGGAGAGCTTGATGGCCTGGACGAATTCGGTCTTGGAGTCCCAGCGCAGCAGGGAGTGCAGGGACTTGTAGAGCGGCAGGGCGGTGTCGAGGTCTCCGGCGACGGCGGCCCGGTAGAGCTCGGCGCAGGAGCGCGGCAGGGCGTTGGGGTAGCCGGCGATCCAGCCGACGGCGCCCGCGAGGGCGAGTTCGAGGAGGACGTCGTCGGCGCCGATGAGCAGGTCGAGGCCGGGGGCGAGTTCGGCGATCTCGTACGCGCGGCGCACGTCCCCGCTGAACTCCTTGACGGCGACGATGGAGCCGTCGGCGTGCAGCCGGGCGAGCAGGGCCGGGGTCAGGTCCACCTTGGTGTCGAAGGGGTTGTTGTACGCGACGACGGGCAACCCGGCGCGGGCGACGTCGGCGTAGTGGGCGCGTACGGCGTCCTCGTCGGCCCGGAAGGCGTTGGGGGGCAGCAGGAGGACGGAGCCGGCGCCGGCCTCGGCGGCCTGGTCGGCCCAGCGGCGGGCCTCGGCGCTGCCGTAGGCGGCGACGCCGGGCATGACGCGGTTGCCGTCGCCCGCCGCCTCGACGGCGGTGCGCACGACGCGCGCCCGCTCCTCCCCGGTGAGGGTCTGGTACTCCCCGAGGGAGCCGTTGGGAACCACGCCGTCGCAGCCGTTGGCGATCAGCCAGGCCACGTGTTCGGCGTACGCGTCGTAGTCGACGGTGAGGTCCTCGCGCAGCGGGAGTGCGGTGGCGACCATGATTCCGTGCCAGGGGCGGATGCGGGGCGCGGGGGTGTGCGCGTGGGTCATGAGAGAGCTCCCTAGTGTGGTGTGTGACATTTTACTAGTGGGTGCGGCGCGGCCACAAGGGGCCGGGCCGTCCCGATCAGTGCTCGGCGGGCGGAAGTTCGGCGAGGAGGCGCAGCGGAACCGGACAGGACAGCGGCCGCCGGTCGGGCGCGGGCTCCTCGCCGGCGAGCGCCGCGACGGCGGGTCCGCACATCCGGCCCTGGCACCAGCCCATGCCGGCCCGGGTGAGGAGTTTGACGGTACGGGCGTCCCGTGCGCCGAGGTCCCCGGCGGCCTCTCGGATCCGCCCGGCGGGGACCTCCTCGCACCGGCACACGACGGCGTCGTCCCGGAGCCAGCCGGTCCAGCCCTCGCCCGGGCGGTGGGCGGCGGCCATCGCGTCGGCGAAGGCGCGCAGCCGCGCACGGCTGCGGACCAGCCGGGCGGCGGGCGATACGCCCGCGACGGAGTGCGCGGCCAGCTCGCCCTCGACCATGGCCAGTTGGGCCCCACCGATGCCACCGGTCTCGCCCGCCGACCAGACGCCGGGGACGGAGGTTTGCTGCCCGGCGTCGAGGACGAGGGCGACGGTGCCGTCGGGGCTGCGCCGGGTGGCGCAGCCGAGGCCGGTGGCGAGCTCCAGCTGCGGCACCAGCCCGTGGCCGACGGCGAGGGCGTCGCAGGGGATCCGGCGGGCGGTGCCGGGCAGCGGACGCCAGTCCCGGTCGAGCCGGGTCACGGTGACGGCCTCGACCCGGTCGGTGCCGTGGGCCTCGGTGACGGCGTGCCGGGTGAGGAGCCGGGCGTGGTGCCGGGCGAGCACCCCGCCGTAGCCGGCGGCCTCGACGAGCTTGCCGGGGTTGCGCAACAGAGCGGGGACCCGGCCCGCGTACGCGGTGTAGGCGGCGGCCTCCACCACGGCGGGGACGGTGGCTCCGGCGGCGGCCAGGGATCCGGCCACGGCGAGCAGCAACGGCCCGCTCCCGGCGACGACCACCCGCTTGCCCGGCAGGACCAGCCCGCCCTTGAGCATGGCCTGCGCTCCGCCGGCCCCGACCACCCCGGGCAGGGTCCACCCGGGGAAGGGCAGTTGGCGCTCGTAGGCGCCGGTGGCGATGAGCACGGCCCCGGCCGTGACGGCCGCGGCCCGCTCCTCGGGGGCGTGACCGGCGACGGCGTGCAGGACCCACTGCGTGGCGGGCGCGGCGTGCCCGCGGCGCGCCTCGGCCGCTCCGCCCGGGACGATTGCCCACACGTGGTGGAGCGGGAGGTACGTGATCCGGCCCGCCGACTCGTGGGAGCGCAGGGCGGCTTCGCGGGTCGCGAACCGGGCCCAGCCGTGGTGCAGGGCCTCGGGGCGGGCCGCGCCCAGGCCCGGAGCGGGGTGGCGGTAGAACTGCCCGCCCGGGCGGTCGCCCGCGTCGAGGAGGGTGACCCGCAGCCCGAGGCCGGCGGCCGTCACGGCGGCGGCCAGTCCGGCCGGACCGGCCCCGACGATCGCGAGATCGGCGCGGGCCGGCGCGGGCCCGGAAGCCGGCGCCGCGGCAGGCGCGGGCGCGGCAGCAGGCGCGGGCGCGGCGGCGGGCGGCGGTGTCGACACGGCGGCGGCAGGACCCGACGGACCTGCGGGATCCGCGCGGCCCGCGCGACCGGCGGGCTCAGACGGCGAGGTCGGCACGGCCGGTTCCCTCCTGGGTGGTGACGGTGTCCCCCGGCCGGGCCGGGACCAGGCAGGCGCGCTGGTTCGGGCGGCCGTTGACGGTGACGAGGCAGTCGTAGCAGCTGCCGATCCCGCAGAACGCGCCGCGCGGCGCGCCGCCCTCGCGGGTGGTCCGCCAGGCCAGGATGCCCGCGCCCCAGAGCACGGCGGCGACGCTCTGGCCGGGCAGGGCGGGCAGTTCCCGGCCGTCGAAGGTGATCTCGTACGCGGCCGCCGGCGTGCCGCCGACCAGCGAACGGGGGCTGCGCATCAGTGCTGCTCCTCGGGGGTGTCGGCGGCACCCGGACCGGCAGCGAAGCGGTCCGGGCGGAACGGGTGCACGGGCAGCGGCGGTTCGGCCCCCGTCAGGGCGGCGGCGATCAGCAGCCCGGTGGCGGGGGCCAGCCCGATGCCGGCGCCCTCGTGGCCGCACGCGTGCAGCAGCCCGGGGCACCGCGGGTCCGGGCCGATCGCGGGGAGGTGATCGGGCAGGTAGGGGCGGAAGCCGTGGTAGGTGCGCATCACCCGGATGCCGGCCAGGACGGGGAAGAGCGCCGCCGCCTGGGCGGCCAGGCGGCGCAGGGCCTCCGTCGAGAGGGTCCGGTCGAAGCCGACCCGCTCCCGGGTGGCGCCGATCAGGACGGGGCCCGACGGGGTGCCTTCGACCACCGCCGAGGACTGCAGGGAGGCGGAGCCGCTGGCGACGTCCGCGATGTAGTCGGCGGCGTAGACCTTGTGCCGGACCACCCTCGGCAGCGGTTCGGTCACCAGGACGAAGCCGCGGCGCGGGAGGACGGGCAGGGTGACCCCGGCCAGCCCGGCGATGTGGCCGCCCCAGGTGCCGGCCGCGTTCACCACGGCCGGGGCCAGGAGTTCGCGGTGCGGCGTGCGCACCCCCCGTACGGCGCCCCGGTCCAGCAGGATCTCCGTCACCTCCTCGCCGAGGTACACCTCGGCGCCCGAGGCACTTGAGGCGAGCAAGGCACCCGGGGCACCCGCGGCACCCGGGCCTGGCAACGCGGCCGCCGCGGCCAGCAGCCGGGCCGCCGCCTGCGCGGGCTGGACCTGGGCGTCCTGCGGGTAGTGGAAGCCGCCCGCCAGGCCCGGGGCCAGGTGCGGCTCCAGGTCGTGCAGGGCGTCCGCCGCCACCTCGACCGCGTCGACCCCGGCGGCGCGCTGGCCCTCCGCGAAGGCGCGCAGGGCCTTCACGGTGGTCTCGTCGGGGGCGACGACGAGGCCGCCCTTGGCCTCGTACTCGATCTCCCGCGGGAGGACCGCGGCGAGTTCGGTCCACAGGCGGGTGGACAGCAGGGCGAGGTCGAGTTCGGGTCCCGCCTCCTTGTCGGAGACGAGCAGGTTGCCTTCGCCGGCGCCGGTGGTGCCGCCCGCGACGGGGCCCCGGTCGACCACGGCCACGGAGAGTCCGGCGCGGGCAGCGTAGTAGGCGCAGGCCGCCCCGACGACGCCGGCGCCGATGATCACGGCGTCCAGGGAGTGTCTCTTGAGCACGGCAGTAATATGTCACATTCTTTAGTGCCTGCCCAGAGCGGCCCGCCCCGGGATCGGGCGCGGGCCGCTCCGGTCCGGATCAGCTGCGGAGCGGACCCTCACAGCTGTAATTTGCGCTGCCCGCGACCTTGTTGGTCCAGATTTCCACCGGGCCGAAGGAGCAGTTCATGTCGGCCAGGTTGTTGGAGGCCGCGCCCGCCCGGTCGAGGATGAAGTAGTCGACCGTCTCCGACATGTCCTTGAAGACCTGGTCGTCGTTGCGCCAGTTCTTCAGATTGGCGGTGATCCGGCCGGTGCAGGTGAAGCGGCGCTTGCCCGCGTCCCCGTTCTCCACGCAGTCCGGGGTGTTGTACGTGGCCGTGGCGAAGGAGGACTTCACCGAGGCGAGCGCCGAGTCCCGCAGCCGCTCGTTCGGGGTGAAGGAGGTGTTCGGCACGTAGAGCTGGTCGACCTTGGCGATCTGCGCGTCCAGGAAGCGGTCGTAGTCGCGCTGGAGGTAGGTGTCCGCGCCCATCCGGTAGCGCCAGGCGTCGTAGGCCGCCACGTCGTCGGCCCGCAGGTGCGTGTACATCTCGCGCAGCAGCGTGGGCTTCTCGGTCCACAGGAACTCGAAGAAGGTGCCCGCGTAGCTGTAGAAGCGGAAACCGTCGCCGTCGTAGGTGGCGTTCAGCAGCTGCTCGACGCTCATGCGCGGGCCGCCGCCGGCCGTGTCGGCGATGACGCTCTTGACGAGGGACTTGCGGACGGCGATGCCGTTGTCGCGGGTGGCGCCGTCGAAGAACTCGGCCGTGCCCTCGTCCATGGCGGTCGTCCGGTCGCCCTCGTACCAGGGGCCCTGGCCGAAGAAGCCGGGGACGGCGAAGCGGCCGTTGAGGTAGTGGGTGTACTCGTGGCGGAAGAGCTCCTCGAGGGTGAGGGAGGAGTCCTGCGGGACGCGGCGCTGGTAGGTGTAGAAGGTGGCGCCGTTCTCGATGTAGATGCCGCCGTTGTTGGTGTCGTAGCCCGTCAGGATCGGGTGGTAGTTCACGTAGTCGGCGCGGGAGGCGTAGAGCACGATGTTCAGGGTGGTGTTGGGGTCGCCCGCGAGCGGCTGGTCGGTGCCGAGCACGCGGTGGTACTGGGCCTTCACCTGCTTGCTCGCGTAGTACAGCTGGTCGACGGTGGCCCGGTCCAGGGCGGTGCGGACCTTGATGGCGCCGTTGTCGTAGGAGTAGGTGTAGGGGAAGAGCTGCTTCTCGATGTCCTCCTTGCACACCCCGTACGGCTTGCAGGCGTTGTAGACGTTGAGCCAGGAGACGATCTTGGCCCACGGCTCGCTGCCGTCGCCGAACGCGGACCGGACGGGCCCGAGCATCGCGCCGAGGTCGGCGACGACCCGGTCCTGCAGGCCCTCAACCTGACCGAAGCGGGCGTACTCGCTGAGGGCGTCGCGCACCACCCACGCGTTGTCCGTGCCCTTGAGGTGGGTGTAGGTCGAGAAGGCCTTGAAGGTGTCGCGGTAGGAGGCGTCGGCGGCCACGGCGGAGTGGAAGGCGGCGTCCTGGTTGCCCGGGTAGACGCCCAGGTAGGAGACGGAGAGAGCGGCCAGTGCCGCGCCCGCCCAGGTGGCGTCGCGGTGGGTGGCCGGGTGGGCCGGGTCCATGGTGGCCAGGACCTTCTTGATGAGGCCGAGCTGGTGCTGGCGCAGACCCGGCGCGCTGCCGGCGTAGAGGGCCTCGCGCAGGGTGCGGGCGTTGGAGGGCGTCACGTCGAAGGTGTGGGCGGCCGCCCCGAAGTCGGCGATGGCGCGGCGCATGGCGTCGACGGTCGGGGCGTCGGTGACGTCGATCTCGGAGCGCGAGTAGTCGTGGTAGGCGACTGCGTGCAGGTACGTGAACATCTCCTCCAGGTGGGAGGAGTTGCGGCCGTCGTGGGCGGCGGCCAGGCTGGATATCCGGCGGGAGACGGCCTGGACGTGCGCGTCCGACATGACCGGGGTCAGGCGGGCGTCCCAGGTCCAGATGAGGCCGCGCAGACAGCCGTCGGCGAGGACGGCCTGGTCGCCGAGGAAGTCGGCGAACTGCTCGGGGGTGAGCCCGGTGATCCCGTCGAGGGTGCAGGGGACGCCCGCGGCGACGCTCTTCGCGGTGGGAGCCGCCTTGGCGGTCCTGCCGCGCTTTTGCAGGTCGTCGGCGGGTGCGGCGGCGGTCGTCGCCGCACCGGGGACCTGCCCGGTGATCTTCTGGCCGCCGGGGGCCGGGGCGGGCGCCGGGGTGTTGTCCTTCGCGTCGGCGACGCGGTCGACCTCGTCGAACGGATTCCCCGTGGGGCCGGGGGCGGGGGCGGCCGGGGCGCCCTGTGCGTTCTGTGCGCCGGGGAAGGCGGCCGCGGACTCAGCGGCCTGGGTGGTGGCCTGTCCCGCGGTGGCGAGGAGGGTCACGGCCACGGCGGAGGCGAGAAGGGAAGAGCGCACAGCTCTGTGCTTGAGCACCGGGAACTCCTGATTGGAGAGAGGTGAGGTGGGGGGTGGTGCGTGAACTGCCCTGCGTCACACGGCGTTTGACGGGGGTTAACGTGCCGCGGTGTGAGCTGTAACATAGTAATGTGAAATTGCACTGACAAGACCTGTGCGCCCACCAGTTCGCATCTTTCCTGAGGGAGTCCTCGTGACCGACGCCCCCGCCGACACCGCTGCCGACGCCGCCGCTCCCCCCGAACACCTCAACACGGGCAGTCACGACCGCCCGGTGTCTGCGGAGTTGTCCCGGTTCATGGCGGGCAACTGGGCCGCGACCCCGCTGCCCGACTCCGCCCGCGTCCCCGGCCACGCCGTCACCCCGGCCCGCCGGGCGCGGCTCTCGGCCCGCTTCCCGGGCGAGCGGCTGATCGTCCCGGCCGGCGAGCTGAAGGTCCGCTCGAACGACTGCGACCACCGGTTCCGCCCGCACAGCGCGTACGCCTGGCTGACCGGCCTCACCGGCGAGGACCAGGCGGGCCACGTCCTGGTCCTGGAGCCGTCGGGCCCGCACGGCCACGAGGCCGTGCTGTACCTGCGGCCGCGCTCGCCGCGGTCGGACGGGAACGGCGAGTTCTACCGGGACCGCCGGTACGGGGAGTTCTGGGTGGGCCGCCGCCCGGACCTGGCGGAGGCGGAACGCCTCACCGGCATCCGCTGCGCCCACCTGGACGCCCTGGGCTCACCGGCCGGCCGCAACGCCGCCTCCGACACCGAACTGACCTCCACCCTCTCGGAGTTGCGCCTGGTGAAGGACGTGTGGGAGGTCGAGCAGCTCCAGCTGGCCGTCGACCACACGACGGCGGGCTTCGAGGACGTCGTACGGGCCCTGCCGCGCGCGCTGGCGCACCCGCGCGGGGAGCGGTGGATCGAGGGGGTCTTCGGCCTGCGCGCGCGGGCGGAGGGCAACGGCACCGGGTACGAGACGATCGCGGCCTCCGGCGCCCACGCCTGCACCCTGCACTGGATCCGCAACGACGGCCGGCTGAACGGGAAGGAACTGCTCCTGCTGGACGCGGGGGTGGAGACGGACACCCTCTACACGGCGGACATCACCCGCACCCTCCCGCTGTCGGGACGCTTCTCCCCGGTCCAGCGCCAGGTGTACGAGGTGGTCCTGGCCGCCCAGGAGGCGGGCATCGCGGCGCTCCGGCCCGGGGCGAGCTTCGGGGACTTCCACCGGGCCGGGATGCGGGTGATCGCCGAGGGCCTGGCGGAGTGGGGCGTCCTGAAGGACGCGGAGGGCGACCTGCACCGGCGGTACACGCTGTGCAGCAGCGGCCACATGCTGGGGCTGGACGTGCACGACTGCGCGAAGGCGCGGGCGGAGACCTACCTGGACGGGGTCCTGGAGGAGGGCCAGGTCCTGACGGTGGAGCCGGGCCTGTACCTCCAGCCGGACGACGAGACCCTCCCGGCGGAGCTGCGGGGCATCGGCGTCCGCATCGAGGACGACCTGGTCATCACGGCGGACGGCGCCCGCCTGATGTCGGGCGCGCTGCCCCGCACGGTGGCCGGGATCGAGGAGTGGATGGGCCACCTGCTGGAGGGCTAGACGTCCTTCCGTGGTCCGACAACGCCGCGAGGTGCCGTGCCGGGCGTCGCGATCCGGTGAACCTTTCCGGTCACAGCACTAGATGCCGGTGGGGCCGGATCAGGGAGCGGTGCCCGGTGCGTGCGGCGCGGGTCGGGCACGATCCGCGAGAGACGGCCCGGGGCGCTCGGGCCGTCCCGGAGCGGGCTGTGGTGAGGGCTTGCCCGGGTGCTGATCGTGCTGTTGGCTGCTGGGACAACGCACCGGCGCCGACGCGGAGTCGCCCGGTGAACTCCCGCTCGCTCAGGCGGCCTTGCGGGGTCCGCCGTGACCTTGAAGCCGAGGCCGCGCATGACCGTACCCACGTCGCCCTCCCCTGCCGCGAACTCGCTGGCCACCCGCCACCGCCTGGGCAGTCTGGAGCACACCTTCCGCCCCGAGAGCGAGGTCGGGGTCCAGGAGAAGTACCGGACCTGGTTCATCGTCGGCTCCCTGGTCGGCATAGCCGCCCTGCTGGGCGGTGGCGTCCTGTTATGGGTCAAGGTGCACTGGGGGGTCGCGATATTCCCCCTGTGGATCGGAGTGCTGGCCGCCTATGCGGTGGGCCAGAGCCCGCTCTTCCGCAGGGGCCTGGCGGCCAGGCGGCTGCACCTGTACGAACACGGGCTGGTCGTGAACACGAGCGGCAGCGGGCTGTTCGCGGTGCGCTGGGAGCGGGTGGTCCTCTACCAGGAGACCGTCCAGGAGGTGATCGAATACAAGGGCACACGGACGCCGGTCAATAGCTCGCACGTCTCCCAACTGGTCGCGCCGGGCGGGGGGAAGGTGCGGATCACGGACGTCTACGCCGGCTCGCACACCTGGGCCCCGCTGATCGCGGAGGCCGTCGCCCGCGCCCAGGTGGAGAAGGTGTGGAAGCAGGTACGGGAGGGCCGGACGGTCACCTTCGGCCCGTACAAGCTGTCCGGCGCCGGCGTCACGAACGCCTCCGGTGAGGTGCTTGCGTGGCGGGACGTGAGCGAGGTGGCCGTGCGCGGGGGCATGGTCTGTGTCTGGCGGGCCGGCCGGACGAAGGCCTGGGCGGCGCCCAAGGCCCATCAGGTGCCGAACCTGCTCGTGTTCCTGACCATCGCGGACAACCTCCACCGCCGGTAGCCGCCGTGGACTCCACCGCGCTCGGCACCGAACGCGGGCGCGGTAGGTCAGCACGGGGCGGGCGGCCGCCCCGGCCACCGGCCGGCCGCCGGATCCGCTGGGCGCGACCCGCACGCCGGCCGTGCCGGGCCCCTGAGGGGCGCCTTCAGGCCGGGCTCGCGGTGCCTGGCACGCACCCTGATCCGGCCCGACCGACAAGACGCCCCCTACAGCACCGCGATGCCGTCGAGTTCGATCTGGGCCTGGGCGTCCCAGAGGCGGACCACGCCGATGACGGCCATCGCCGGGTAGTCGCGGCCCGCCGACCGCCGCCAGATGCGGCCCAGTTCGGCCGCGTGCGTCCGGTACGCCGCCACGTCCACCGCGTACACCGTGACCCGGGCCAGGTCCGCCGGGGTGCCGCCCGCCGCGGCGAGGGCCGTCAGGAGGTTGGTGAGGGCGACCTCGAACTGCTCCGGCAGGCTCTCGCCCACCACCTTGCCCGCACCGTCCAGCGCCGTCTGGCCGGCCAGGAACACCAGCCGGCCGCCGGTCGCCACGACCGCGTGCGAGAAGCCCGTCGCGGGCGACAGCTCCGCCGGGTTGATCCGGTCCAGGCTCATCGCGGCGCCACCGCCGCGTACAGCTCCTTCGCGATGATCGTGCGCTGCACCTCGCTCGCCCCCTCGTAGATCCGCGGCGCCCGCACCTCCCGGTAGAGGTGTTCGAGCAGGTGGCCGCGCTGGAGGGCGACCGCCCCGTGCAGTTGGACCGCGTGGTCCACCACGTACTGGGCCGTCTCCGTGGCCAGCAGTTTCGCCATCGCCGCGCGGCGCGGGACGTCCCCCGATCCGTGGTCGTAGGCCCCGGCCGCCGCGTACACCAGCAGTCGGGCCGCCTCCGTGCGGGTGGCCATCTCGGCCACCCGGTGCGCCACCGCCTGGAGATCGCTCAGCGTCCCGCCGAAGGCGGTCCGGTCCGCCGTGTACGCGAGCGTCGCGTCCAGCGCGGCCCGGGCCATGCCCACCGCGAACGCGCCGACGCTCGGCCGGAAGAGGTTCAGGGTGTCCATCGCGACGCGGAAGCCCCGCCCCGGCTCGCCGAGCAGGTCCCGCGGGCCGACCGGCACCCCGTCGAAGCTGAGGGAACCGATGGGGTGCGGGGAGAGCATGTCCAGGGCGGCGCCGGAGAGTCCGGGGCGGTCCGCCGGGACCAGGAAGGCAGACACCCCCTTCGCGCCCGGCCCCTCGCCCGTTCGGGCGAACACCGTGTAGAAATCCGCCTCGGGGGCGTTGGAGATCCAGCACTTCTCACCGCTGAGCCGCCAGCCGTCCCCGCCCGGCGTCGCCGCCAGCGCCAGCGCCGCCGCGTCCGAGCCCGCCCCCGGCTCGCTCAGCGCGAAGGCCGCCACCGCCCGCCCGGCCCGCACCTGCGGCAGCCACCGCTCCCGCTGCGCCTCGCTCCCCGCCCGTAGCACCGGGTACGCCCCCAGCCCCTGCAGGGCGAGCGCCGTCTCGGCCTCCGTGCAACCGTAGGCGAGGGACTCCCGCAGCAGGCACAGTTCCAGCGCGCCCGAGGCGAACACCCGCTCCAGCAGGCCCAGCTCCCCCAGCGCCGCCAGCAGCGGCCGGTTGACCCGCCCCGGTTCCCCCTTCTCGGCGAGTGGCCTCAGCCGCTCCACCGCCAGTGCGCGCAACTGCCCGCACCACTCCTCCTGGTCCACCCCGAGCGCGAATCCGGTCATCCGAACATCCCCGCATCTATCGCGTCCTGTTGACTGCCGTCACCATCACGATACGCTCCTGGAGGGACCTTCCAGCGGTGGCTGGGGGAACTACCGCACGGTCGGCTCCACCCCACCCCGGACCGCTGCAAGGGGGCCACCCGCCTTGGACCTCAAGCCTTCCGCTCACACCGACACCTTCGCCCGAGACCATCTGCCACCCGCGGACACCTGGCCGGAGCTCCTCTTCGATCTGCCCGAACTGGCCTATCCGGACCGCCTGAACTGCGGGGCCGAGCTGCTGGACGCCACGATCGCCCGGTTCGGTCCCGCGGGCGCCGACCGCCCGGCCTTCCGCAGCGGCACGGGCGAGGTGTGGACGTATGGCGGGCTCCGCGAGCGCGTCGACCGCCTCGCCCACACGCTCACCGCCGACCTCGGCGTGGTCCCCGGCAACCGGGTGCTCCTGCGCGGGCCCACCGGCCCCTGGCTCGCCGCCTGCTGGCTCGCGGTGATGAAGGCGGGCGCGGTGGCGGTCACCGTACTGCCGCAGCAGCGGGCGCAGGAGCTGGCCACGGTGTGCTCGATGGCCCGGGTGGGGCACGCCCTGTGCCATGCGGACGTCCTGGACGACCTGGTCAAGGCCGAGGTGCCGGGGCTGCGGATCACCGCGTACGGGGGCGGGTCCCCGGGCGATCTGCTCCGGCTGGCCGAGAGACACGACGAGCCCTTCCCGGCCGCCCCGACCTCCGCGGACGACGTCGCCCTGATCGCCTTCACCTCCGGGACCACCGGCCGGCCCAAGGGCTGCATGCACTTCCACCGCGACCTGCTCGCCGTCGCCGACACCTTCTCCCGCAGCGTGCTGCGGCCCCGCCCGGACGACGTCTTCGCCGGCAGCCCGCCGCTCGGGTTCACCTTCGGCCTCGGCGGGCTGGTCGTCTTCCCGCTGCGCGCCGGGGCCTGCGCGCTGCTGCTGGAGGAGGCCGTGCCGCGCCGGCTGCTGCCCGCGCTCGCGGAGCACCGGGTGACGGTGCTGTTCACCGCGCCCACCGCCTACCGGACGATGCTGGACGCCCTGGGGCCGTACGACGTGGGCATGTACGACCTGTCCGCGCTGCGCCGCTGCGTCTCGGCCGGGGAGAACCTGCCCGCCGCCACGTGGCAGGCCTGGTACGAGCGCACCGGCCTGCGCATCATCAACGGCATCGGGGCGACCGAGCTGCTGCACATCTTCATCTCCGCCGCCGACGAGGACATCCGGCCCGGTACGACGGGCCGGGTGGTCCCGGGCTGGGAGGCCCGGGTGGTGGACCGGTCGGGGCGGCCGGTCCCGGACAACGAGCCGGGGCTGCTGGCCGTGCGCGGCCCGGTCGGCTGCCGCTATCTGGCCGATCCCCGGCAGGGGGAGTACGTGCAGGGCGGGTGGAACCTGACCGGTGACACCTACGTACGCGATCCGGAGGGCTACTTCCGCTACGTCGCCCGGGCCGACGACATGATCGTCTCGGCGGGATACAACATCGCGGGCCCCGAGGTGGAGGAAGCCCTGCTGCGTCACCCGGACGTGGTGGAAGCGGCGGTGGTGGGTCTCCCCGACGAGCGACGCGGGCAGATCGTCGTCGCGTACACCGTGGCCCGTGACGGTGCGGCGGTGACGGAGGAGATCCTGCGCGCCTTCATGCGGGCGGAGCTGGCCCCGCACAAGTGCCCGCGCTCCTTCGTCTTCCTCCCCGCGCTCCCCCGCACCGCGACGGGCAAGCTGCAGCGCTTCCGGCTGCGCGATCCCGGCGCCCGGCCCGAGCCGCCCGACAGGACCTAGAGTGAACCCGTGGTCGAGCAGCACACTCCGCGATCCCTGATCGTCACGTTCTACGGAGCCTACGGGCGGGCCTTCGAGGGCCCGGTCCCGGTGTCCGCGCTGATCCGCCTGCTGGGCGCGGCCGGCGTGGACGCCCCGTCGGTCCGCTCGTCGGTGTCCCGGCTGAAGCGGCGCGGCTTCCTGCTGCCCGGGCGCGCGGCGGACGGCTCGGCGGCGTACGGGCTCTCCGAGGAGGCGCGGCAGCTGCTGGACGACGGCGACCGCCGGATCTACGGCAGCCCGCAGCTGTCGGACGAGTGGCTGGTGGCGGTCTTCTCCGTCCCGGAGCAGGAGCGCAACAAACGGCACCTGCTGCGCTCGCGGCTGACCCGGCTCGGTTTCGGCGCGGTGGCGCCGGGGGTGTGGATCGCCCCGGCGCGGCTGTTCGAGGAGACCGCGCACACGCTGGAGCGGCTGCACCTGACCCCGTACGTGGAGCTGTTCCGCGGCGCCCACCTCGGTTTCGCGCCGACCGCCGAGGCCGTGGCCCGCTGGTGGGACCTCGCGGCCCTGGCCAAGCAGCACGAGGAGTTCCTCGACCTCCACGAACCGGTCCTGCGCGCCCTCCAGTCGGGCCCGGAGCCGACGCCGGAGGAGGCCTACCGCGGCTACCTCCGTGCGCTGGACACCTGGCGCAGACTGCCGTATGCCGACCCGGGTCTGCCGCGCGAGCTGCTCCCGGCGGGCTGGCCGGGCGACCGGGCGGCGGCCGTCTTCGCCGAGCTGCACGAGCGGCTGCGCGATGCGGGGTCGCGGTTCGTGGAACCGTAGGCGCCGGGCAGCCGGTTCGGGAGGGCTTTCCTGCTGGTGCTGAGGGTGCCGGGGTGCGCGGCCGGACAACGTGCCGCCGTGGTGGCCCGGTTGGCTGCCCGCAGAGGACGGTCCCGGCGGAAATCCGGGTGCGGGCGGGCCGCGGGCCGCGCCAGGATGGGCCATGAACTGGACCTTCACCACTGACCTGGCGGCCTTCGTGAGCGCCGCGGGCCCGGCCGTGGCCGCGCAGCCCGTCTCCAACACCATGCTGCTGAGTGTGAGCGACTCTCTGGTGCGGCGCGGGACCGGCGCGTACGGCGGCGACACACCCTTCTTCGGCTGGTGGACGGGGCCCGACGGCGCCGTCGCCGGCGGCCTGCTGTGCACCCCGCCCTTCCCGGTACTCCTCGCCGTGCTGCCCGAGGAGGCGGTCCGGGAGCTGGGGGCCGCGCTCGCCACCGAACCGCTGCTCGCCGGGGCCCCCGGGTTCAACGCCCGCCGCCCGGACGCGGAGGCACTCGCCGAGGCTTGGGGGCGGCCCGTCCGGATCGCCGAGGAGCTCCGCCTGTACCGGCTGGCCGGCCTGACCGCCCCGGACCCCGCCCCGGCCGGACGGGCCCGGCCCGCCACCGAGGCGGACCTCCCGCTGCTGCTGGAGTGGGTCACGGCCTTCAATACGGAGGCGGGCGTTCCGGGCAGGGCCTCCGAGGTCTTCCTGCGCGACCGGATCTCCTACGGCGGGATCCGGCTGTGGGAGCACGCCGGGGCCCCCGTCTCGCTGGCCGGCTTCTCCCGCCCGATCGGCTCGGCCGCCCGCGTCGGCCCCGTCTACACCCCGCCCGGGCACCGCGGGCGCGGCTACGGCGCCGGGATCACGCACGCGGCGAGCGAAGCGGCGTACGCGGCCGGCGCCACCGAGGTCCTGCTGTTCACGGATCTGGCCAACCCCACGAGCAACCGCATCTACCTGCGCCTGGGTTACACCCCGGTCGAGGACCGCGCCGAGATCGTCCCGGCGTGACGGGCCCTGACGATGACCGCCGGCTCCTGACGGCCTGCCGGAACACCCGGGCCCTGCGTGCCGGTCAGGCGGCGAAGCGGTGGTTGCCGGTGAGGGACCACACGGCGGAGATCCGGCCGTCGGTGACCGCGAACATGTCGATGCCGCTCTTGACGACGACGTCTTCGCCGTCGGTGTGGCTCTCGCTCCACCGGCAGGCCATCTCGCCGCGCTCGGAGTCGACCAGCGGTGCGGCTTCGGCGGCGAACGTCAGGCCGGTGAGGGCGTGGCTGTTGACCGAGATGAACGCCGTCAGCTCGTCCTGGCCGAAGGTGTGGGCGGAGCCGTTGCCGTCGAAGTCGTCTGCGAAGTGCAGCCGGAAGCCGGGGGCGAGGATCTGCTCGGCGAGGGCGACGTCTCCGTTCCAGAGCGCCGTCCAGCGCTCCACCAGCCGGGTGCCGGCCTCCCGGGTCAGCGGTGCGGAGTCGGTGATGGGGGTCGTCGTCACAGGCATGGGTGCCCTCCGTGGTCGGTGCGTGGTCACCCAGCCTCCAGGCCGTGGGCGACAACCCCCTGTCGGTGTTTAGCCCTCCGGGCGGCGGCTCAAGCGAAACCGTAGAGATCGTCGAGTGAGACGAGATCCCTTCCCAGGGTGTCCAGTTCGGACAGGTCCACCGGACGCGGCTCCGCCGTCTCCTCCAGTGCCCGCGCCTCGCGGATCCGGTCGAGGCGGAAGCCCCGCACGGCGGAGTGCAGCCGGCACCAGCCGATGAAGTACCAGTGGTCGCCTTCGAGGAAGCCCAGGGGTTCGACGGTGCGGTCGGTGAGCCCGCCCTGCGCGTCGGCGTAGGACAGGTGCAGCAGCCGGCGGGCCGAGAGCGCCTCGCACAGGGTGTGCGCGAGCGCGGACGGCCGGCCGGGGTTCGCGGCGAGCCGTATCCGGGCGGCGAGCTCGCGCGCGGCCTGGCGTTCGCGCTGCGGCATGACGGCGAACACCTTGTACAGCGCCGAGCGGGCGTCCGCGGCGAACGGCGTCCCGGACATCCTGTGCAGGGCGACGGCCAGGGCGGCCGCCTCGGCCGGGGTGATGGTCAGGGGCGGCAGGGTGTGGTCCTTGTCCACCACGTACCCGCCGCTGCGGCCCGGTTCGGTGTAGAGCGGTACACCGGACTGCTGCAGGGCGCTGAGGTCCCGCTCGATGGTGCGGGTGCTGACGCCGAAGCGCCCGGCGAGCCACCGGGCACTGCGCGGCCGGGGCGAGACCGCACGTAACTCCTCCACCAGGGCGTACAGACGCTCGGTACGGTTCACAGCCAAGGACCGTAGCCGATGCCCCGGGGCCGGACCACTGCCGACCGCGAATGCCAGGTGAGGCGGGCCCGGCCTGACCTACAGGACACCCCCTAGATGAATGAGTCCGATGTTCTCAGTGGTCGTAGGCGATCAGGGATCGTTTGATCTTGGCGTCGGTGGTCCAGTTGTGCCAGATGCCG
>NZ_JBICZI010000029.1:0-89912 GCF_043201855.1 Streptomyces sp. NPDC048257 | reverse complement strand
TCGAGGGCCGGGCGCTGGCCCGTAACGGCGCGGTGACGCTCAACAACAACAGGATCTTCCTCGGCGGGTGCGCCACCGGCGGAACGACGACCGGCACGACCACCGGCACGACCACCGGCACGACCACTGGTACGACCACTGGTACGACCACCGGAGCGACCACCGGAACGCCGACAGCCGGAACGACGACCGGCACGACCACCGGAGCGACCGCCGGAACGCCGACCGCCGGAACGACGACCGGCGGATCGACGACCGGTACGACCGTGGGTCTGATCGGCGGTGGCCTCCTGGGCGGACCGATCGCCGACCTCGTCTCCGGCGGCACCTCGGGGAACGTCGCCGGAAACACCTCCGGAAACACCGCGGGCAACACGGCCGGGAACACCACCGGCGGGAACGTCACCGGCGGCAACACGACCGGAGGGGCCATCACCGGGGGCAACGTCATCGGCGGGCCCGGCGGCCCGGGCCACGGCGGCCTGGAGCACGGCGGGCCGGACCAGGGCGGCCCGGGCCACGGCGGGCCGGACCAGGGCGGTCCGGGCCACGGGCACGACGAGGGACCCGGCAAGCCGGACCACGAGCACGAGCACGAACACGGCCACGACGGCAAGCCCGGCGACCACTACGGCTACGGCAACAAGCCCGCTGGCCACGAGGGTCACGAAGGCCACCAGGGCCACGAGGGCTAGGCAGCAGGCTGCACGGATTCCGTTCAACGGATGACGGCGCGCGGCGGAATCCTCAGCGAATCCGCCGCGCGCCGCCGGTGCGGTGCTACCGGTTCAGATGGGCGAGGAGGAGGTTGGGGTCCTTGGCCGTGATGTAGGCCGCGCTCAGGACATAGGCGGTGTCGCCGCGCAGGGCGAGGGACGTGGGGTTCTGCAGGCCGTCGGCGGCGGTCAGGATGGTGGAGTGGGTGCCGTCGGGCTGGATGAGGGCGACCTCGCTGGGGCCGTTGAGGGCGGCCAGGATCTGGTCGCCGCGGCCGGTGAAGGCGAAGTCGTCGATTCCGGCCATGCTGGTGGCTCGGGTCTGGGCCGCGCCGGCGCGACCGTCCCGCAGGATGGGGATGCGCAGGAGGGTGCCCCGGTCGAGGTTGGTGGCCCACAGTGCCCCGTTGTGGATCTTCAGCCCGTTTGCCCCGAGGAATCCGGTGGAGGCCAGTTCGGGGGCGGTCGACCACGTGCGGGGGGTGCCGCCGGTGGTGGGCACGCTCGAGATGGTGCCGAGGACGGAGTCGGTGATGTAGAGGGTGTGGGTGCGCGGATCCAGGGTCAGGCCGTTGGGTAGGCCGGCCGCGGGCAGCGCGGCGATGCGCTGCGGTTCTCCGCCGGGGCGCAGCCGCCACAGGCCGGTCAGGTCGGCGGTTCCGGTGGCGTACAGGAAGTACAGGGTGCCGTCCTGTGCACGGACGATGCCGGTGGTCAGGGCGAAGCCCAAGACCGGAGTGTGGGTGCCGCCGTCGGCGGGTGCGGGCAGGGTGGCCAGGATCCGGGTGGTTCCCCGGGGGTTGATTCGGGCGACCTGGCGGGCGGCGGCGAAGGTGACGTACGCGCTGCCATCGGGACTCAGGGCAATGTTCTCGGGCATCTGCTGCCGGGCCGGGTCGAAGTGCGTGGCGATGCGCGCGCAGCTCAACGGGGCGGAGACGGCCGATGCGACTCCGGGGGCGGTCGCGGCGACGGTGGCCGCGGTCAGTACGGCGGCTGACAGGGCGGTCTTGGGCCACTTCTTCCTGAACATGGGTTCCTTCACTGTTTGTGGGCATGCGGCAGCGGTAGGCCGACGCGCCGGGGTTCGGGGGGGGCTTCGGTCAGGGCGTCGGGCGCCGGGAGCTGCTCGGGCAGCGGCCGCGGCGGCCGCCCCGGTGGATGGGCGGGCGCTCGCCGGATGTCGGCCGGCGCCCGGTGGTGTGTCGGGTCAGCCGGCGTCGGCGAGGGTTCCCGGTCGCGCCGGGTCACCCTGCGGGCCGACGTGGGCGAGGAGGGACAGCGCGGTCCGCGCGGGCGAACCGGCCTCCGTGGTGGCGACCACGATGTTCTGGCTCGGGCCCTGGCTCAAGGTCTGCTGAGTGACGGTCAGCGGGCCGAGCAGCGGATGCCGCATTTCGTAGGTGGCGACGGCGCATGCCTTGACGCGGTGGTCGGCCCACATCAAGGCGAAGTCCGGGCTCTTCGAGCTCAGTTCGCCCACCAGCGTGTGAAGCGCGAGGTCGTCCGGATACTGGCCTGCCACCAGGCGCAGATTCCCCACCACGGCCCGGGCCTTGGCGGGCCAGTCCGCGTACAGGTCACGGGTATGCGCGTCGAGGAAGACCAGGCGGGCCATGTTGGGGCGCTCCGCCGGCCGGTCGGTGGCGCCCGGGTCCAGGTGTCCGGCGAACAGCGCATGGCCCAGCCGGTTCCATGCCAGGACGTCACTACGGCGGCCGGTCACGATCGCCGGAACGTGGGCCAGTGCCTCCAACAGCTGACCGGTCGCCCGCGCCACCCGCTCCGGGGCGGGCCGTCGGCCTCGGCCAGGGCCTTTGCCCGACCGGGCCAGGTTGTGCAGGTGCAGCCGCTCGGTCTCCTCCAGCCGCAGGGCCCGGGCAAGGGCGTCCAGCACCTGCGGCGAGGCGTTCAGGGACTGCCCCTGTTCCAGGCGGGTGTAGTAGGAGACGCTTACACCGGCCAGCAGCGCCAGTTCCTCGCGCCGAAGGCCTGGCACACGCCGCCGTTCCCCGTAGGTGGGCACTCCGATCTCCTCAGGCAGCAGCTGGGAGCGTCGTGTCCGGAGGAATTCCCCGAGCTGCACTTTTCCGTTCATGGATCCGAGTATGGGTCGAGCCGAACCGCCCAGCCTGACCCTGACGGGGATAGGCACCAGCGGGTCTGGCACTCCGACGAAGCCGGTGATGACGTGGGCTGCGCCGACCCGGCACCACCCCACACCTCCAGGAGCACGCCTTGAGCGCCACCACCGGCGAACACGACCTCTTCGAGGTTCTGGACGCAGCGCAATTCGCCTTCACCCGGCGCGTCTGGGTCGATGCCGAACCCGCCCGTGTCTATGACCTCGTCAGTGATGTATCGGCGATCAGCCGCTGGAGCCCCAACGCCTCCGATGTCACATTCGACCAAGGCGCCGGGCCTCGGGTCGGTGCCTGGTTCAGCGGCCGCAACCGCAAGGGCGGCCGGCAGTGGACCACGCGCTCCCAGGTCGTACGAGCCGACCCCGGCACCGCCTTCACCTTCGTGGTCGGCGGCGCTGAAGACGGCATCGTGCAATGGAGCTGGACCTGCCACCCGCAGGGACGCGGAACCGTCGTCGAGCAGTCCTGGCAACTCCTGCGTCTCGACCCTGTGCTCGGCACCACCCGCGGCGACCTCGACGCACTTCGTGACTACATGACGAACAGCGTGGAGACCACTTTGGTCTCCCTCGCCCAATGGATTGCGGAAGTGGGAGATGCCCGCCGGGCTTCGTAGGCCGCCGTCCCACGGCCTCGCCCTAGTGGCGGCGGTGCTCGGCCGGTACTACGGCCGCGACATCGGCATCTGACCCCTTCCACGGCTACGCCGGGGGTCGACGCCAAGACCCCCGGCTTCGATGACACGGCCTCTGAACCCCGGCGGGCAGAGCTGCCCGCCGCAGAACGCCCCTGTGCACGACGCTGCCCGGACCAGACGAGCTGGTCCGGGCAGGGCACGCGGCCGCTTCGCCGTTCAGCGGGGCGGTTCGCCGGTCGACTTCGTGAGGTGCAGCCACGCCCTCACGGCTGCCTGCAGCTCGGCCACCGCTTGCCGGTCCGGCTCAGGGGGTGCTGGTGCGCCGGCGCCGGTGGAGCACGGCGATTCCGCCCGCGAGGGCGAGTGCCGTGCCGGAGCCTCCGGCAAGGAGCAGGGTGGAGGACGAGGCGCCCTGCTCCGTGCGCTGGAGGCTGTAACCGCTGGAATAGCCCGTGGTGTCGTACTCCGAGCCGGGCAGCTTGTCGGCGTAGCGGGCCTTGACCAGTTTCTGGTAGTCGCTGAGCGACACCGACGCCTGCCCACCCAGTCCTTGCCGGGCTTGGTCGTTGAGCGGCTCGACGGTGGTGAGCTTGAGCTGGTACCAGCCGCGGATCTGCGGCTCGGTGAAGACCAGCGTGCCCACGGTGGCCTTGCCGGCGTATGTGGCGTCGCTGTCGCCGTCGCGCACGGCTGCCAGGTGCCAGCCGCCGCCCTGGGTGGGGGCGAGCATGACGGTGGCGTTGCGGCCGTTGACGGTGGCGCTCAGGGAGGAGACCAGCTGTGTCAGCTTGAACGCCTCGGTGGGCAGTGGCTTGGCGGTGCCCGCGACGAACCCGGGGGTGAGCTCGTTGCGCGCCACCGGGTCCTTGATCGTGAAGATCGGGAGGCCCTGGCAGGGCTCGGCCGTTTCGGGGATCGTCTGCACCGGCTCGCCGGCGTCGCCGACGGGCACCGGAGTGCGCAGGAAGCGGCAGACGGCGTTGCGGACGTCGGTGGACTTCACCGCGTCGAGGGCGGCCTGGTAGTCGGGGATGTCGGCCGGGAGAGGGTCCTTGGCCGGGACCGCGTGCGTCGGACCGACGACGGACAGCAGCGCGGATGCACTCACTGCGATGACGAGGGACAGACGGGAGAAGCGAGAGGCCGCCCGCTTGCTGGACATTTTGGTGCCGCTGGTGCCGCTGGTGTCGCGCATGTCGCCTGCCTTAGCGGGAGATACCGATGCGGGAGTGGGTCCACTTGGACGAGCCGTTGCTCACGTAGTCGTTGTAGTTCCACCACGTGTACGTGGTGGTGTCCGGCCAGGGATCGGCCACGGCGATCGTGCTGTTCGACGTGTCGAAGCCGTAGACCACGTTCATGTGGCCGCCGCCGGACGTCCACCCGATGCGGGCACCGATCGGCCGGGCCGCCTTGACGTCGGTGTACACCTGGTTGAACGTGGCCGCACTGCTCAGGCCCGAGCCGGTGTGGGTCATGCCGAGGCTGCTCCAGCCCCTGGCCATGTCGTCGAGTGTGGCGGGCTGGTTGTTGCAGCCGTAGGAGGGCTGGGCCCGGTTGCAGAAGTCCGTCTGTGTGGAGCCGAAGCCCTGGAACTTGGCGATGGTCAGCCCGGAGGCGACCCAGCACCACTGGGACTTCTCCTGCTTGAGCATGCTGATGGTGTCCTGACCCGCTTCCGCGTGAGCCGTGCCTCCCGCGGCCACGAGCGATCCCAAGGCGGCCAGCGCGATGGCCGACGCCGTGGTTCCGTACCTGAACCTGCCCATTTTCCTGCCTTCCCCTGATGGGTACAACGAGATGAACGGGGCGATCTGGCAGGAATATGACAGCGCATCATGTCTACGGCACATAGGGGTCATGCGCGAAAATGCCCCATATTGATTATTTGTCGGGTCATCATGCGACTCGGGCGGCAATGGAGTCGGGCCGCCGGGGGGCAGGCGCTGAAGGAGCTCGTGGGCCTGCCCCCTTTCCCTCTGGTCCGCACGGGATGGCCTCGGCCCGGCAAGCCTGCGGGGAGTTCGGCGACGACTAGGCGCAGGGTGGGCACCACCACTTCACCGCCATCCCCACCGCCGCACGACCCGCCTGTACGTGGTGGGGGCGCGGCAAGGCCCCGGAACAGGGGGGCGTCCCGGGGCCTGGAGTCGCGGCCACCGCAAGGGGGGAGCGGTCGTGCATCCGGCGCGACATGTGGATAAACGATTCATCAGGTCTTCGGTTACGGGCGGACGGGCGCCCGGGGGGGCGGCGGGGCGGCGGGGCGGCGGATCTTGCTCGTCCGGTCAGCCGCGGTCGAACAGGTCTCCGCCTCCCGACCGGTGCCTGCCCTTTGGCACGGAGCCTTCCCCACCGGGAACTTCCCGGCCCTCTTGGAGCCACTGACGCTTGAGGGCGTCATAGATCGGCGCATCCGAAACCCGCCCGCCGGCCGCCCCCGCATCGGCGAAACCCCTCTGTGCTGGAACGGTTCTCTGGTCCATGAACAGCCCAACGACCCCACGCCAGGCACCGTGGCGGGCCGTAACCCAGACGTCACCAGCAAATGACTCAGGATCCGAAGACGCCCAGCACACGGGGAGCGTTGGGCAGGTCTTCGGGGACGGTGGCAGTGCCGGTCAGGGGCATCAGGTGCCCGTTGGCACAGTCACCGGGCTGCTGATGGTCGATCTCCCAGTCCCAGCCGGCCGGAACGGCAAGAGAACTGGTGGCGTAGAGAGGCCGGCGACAGGAGCGACACCAGTAGAACGACCGCCCCATCACACCACCGCCCCCTTGCACGGACTGCGGTCGCAGGCGGCAGCTCCGGGCGGCAGACCTCGACGGGGCACACGGGTGGGATCCGGACCCGGGGAGCCCGACCCAGAGAAGCGGAATGCATCATTCACATCGGCTGAAACGATCCGGCAGCCACTACGTCACCCCTCCAGGACGAAGACGGCCACGCCTTCCGAGCAGCCGGGTTGACCCCGGCCGCGTACGGTGCGGCCTTCCACGTGCGGCATCACGTGCGGCACCGGCTGTCGGCGCGGCCGGTCGTGGACCGACCGGCCGCGTGAAATGGAGACAGGCCCCGAGGCCGGCTGGCGCCGGGCCTGCTGCTTCTACGTCCCCGATGGGAGATGTTCCTGCTGGTGGTTGCTCAGCGGAGCTGGTCCACGATCCACTGGCCGAGCTCCTCGGTCATGACGGTGTGCCCTTGGTTGTCGCCGGCACACGCGAAGTCGTGGAGCTCGCTGGAGTCCCGGTCGACCTTGCCGTAGAGCGTGTCGCGGTTGTCGATGTCGCCCGTCGCCACGGCGCTGACGGTGGGCACGAACGTGGTGGCGTTGTACACCAGCTCCGGTGCCTGGCCCTCGAGGAGCTCGACCAGCATGGCGGCGGTCCCGAAGTTGGCGGGGCGGCCCGGCAGCAGGGCGGCCTCGGGGAACAGGCCGCCCGGGGCGCCGTCGATGTCGGGGATGTGGCTGGTGGAGACGTCGATCGGCCGGTCGCCCGCCTTGCACAGCTGGGCGACGACGACAGGGTTCCCTTCCGCCTGGGTGTCGAGGTGGGTGCCGCCCAGGTGCTCACCGTGGCTGATCATCGCGGGCGTGCCGGCGGGGATGCCGTTGCCGACTCCGGTGCCCACCCCGTTGGCGACGCCGAGCAGGCGGGGGCGCTGGGGCCAGGTGCCCACCCGCTCCAGGGCCTCCAGGAAGTCGGTGCGCTCCTGGTCCTGGCCCGCCTCGGCCCCGACGGTGGCAATGTGCCAGCGCAGCAGCTGGCGCGCGGCCGCGCTGTTGACCATGTGGGAGAAGCGGCTGAGGTGCTCGCCGTAGACGGGGATGTCGCCCCAGTTGTCCTTCACGAAGTGTGCGAACGCCTGGACGGCGATGGGCAGCCAAGCGCCGCGGTGCGGGGTGTCGTAGGAGAGGTAGGTGGAGGTCTCGTGCTCCTCCTTGTCGGTCTCCATCTTGGCCAGGGCGTAGCGGGTGACCAGTCCTCCCATGCTGAAGCCGCCCACCGTCAGCTTGGCCGAGCCCTCGCGCTCGGCGATCGCCTTGCGGATGCAGCCGATTGCGACCTCGGTGTTGTCGAGGATGGACGCGGAGCGCTCGTCGAATCCGAGGAGAATCACGTCGAAGCCCTGCTCGCGCAGCTTGGACACGAAGGGGTACTGCCCGTTCTCCATGCCGTCCCACAGCATGTCGAGGCTGCTGGCGCCCATGGAGAAGCCGTCGGCCAGGATCACCGGCCGCCTGAGGTGCTTCTGCTCCGGTGAGCTGTAGTAGACCCAGGCGGTCCCCTGAGCCCTGAACTCCTCGAGCCTCCAAGTCTCGTCGCTCGCGGGTGCTTTCGAGGAGGTGGACCGGGCTCCCGGGGTGCGGGCGTCCCAGATGTTGACAACAGGCGTGGACATAGTGCGACGACTCCTTGCGTGTGTGGCCGATCATGCCGAGGGCGGCGGCCCGGCGGGCAGCGGTGGAGCGGTGGACCGTGCGGTGGCCGCCGGGGGCTTGCTCCCGTCCAAGTCCGGAGTGGCTTGCCGCGATCGGCTGCGGCGACCTCCAGTCCAGGAACCGGTCTGCATGCCTGTCCCTGTCTTCCACACCGGTCGACACGCCGTGTGGTGCCGGCTCCTCGCAGCCATGACAGCCCCCATCCGATACCCGGGCAAACGCCCAGGATGAGGCTAGAGCAGGGTGAGTTGGCCGAATCGATTCTTTTTCCACACGCCGCGCCGACGGCCGACACCCGCCCCACCCACAGACCCCGGCGAGGAACCTCGCGCCGTGCCTGCCTCACGCCGTACACAGCCGCGTGAAGCACAGCGGGTGCCGCAATGCTCCTCGTTGCTCAACTGATGGTGCGCCACCTGGGCAGCTCGCACCGCCGGGTACTGATGGACGGCCGCACTCCGAGGCACGACGACCTCACCACCGCCCTGATCACCGTCGTCGCCGCCGGCGGCCAAGGCATGGCCATGCTCCTGGAACGCACCTCGTAGCCCGCACGGGACGCTGCGCTGCCGAGTGGCCCGCGCTGTTGCTGCCGCCTGCGGTCAGCCCGCCGTCGCGGTTGGGCCTTGGCCGAACCGGGGAGCATCCTCAACCGTGGCGTCCAGGCAGGGTCGTAGTCGTACACGGCGCAGCGAGTGTCTCCACGTTCCCCGGCCGGTGGAGTGCTTGCGTCTGCTTCGGCCACCGGCTCGGGACCGACGAGGACGGGGAAACCCCGTCGACGACCTCCCACCTCACCACTGGAGACCGCGCCCTGGTCAGCGAAGCCGTCGCACCCGGATTCGACTACGCCGACATGGCCCTGGGCCGGCCCGACGGGCTCGTCACGCGATCCCCCGCCCGTGCCGAGCTCATCCACCGCTACTGCCGCCCCACCCGGCCGCACACAACCGTCGCTTCCTCTACGTGACGCAGCCTTGCACCCGTGCCCCGGTACAGGCGACTGCGGCGTTCGGCTCTCGAGTACCTCGCCATCCGGCAGGCACCGGAAACTCCCCTGGCGCAGTCCACGCCGTACTCGCCGATCGACGCCGAAAGGCAGGGCTCGTACTTCGGGTAGTTCGCGTCGGTTGGCCCGGTGGGACCGCGCGGTGCGTGGTCGAGCCCACAGGCGTGGCCGACCTCGTGAAGCAGTGTGGGCTGATCGCCTGCGCGGCCTGCTGGAAGTCCGTCGATGCCCGCCCCGACCGCCGTGTTCGGCCCCGTCCCGACGGGAGCTGCGCCGGGCAGGAGCCCGAAGTAGACGACGTCCGACCTGTTCCCGTCCCCGGTGCGGACGTTGACGCGAGATCGGCGAGGGTCGGGGCCGGGAGCGTCAGGGTGGGTGGAGGAGGCGTGGGACTGACCGTCGCGGGGCCGTTGGTGTAGACGTCCGGCAGGGGTTCGATGTCCGGGCCGTTGAGCAGTGCGTCCCGGAGTTCTGCCCGCACTTCGAACCCGGTCACGGCGACCTCCCATGCGATACGACGGCAGCGCCGCTGACGTCGACAACCCATGCAAGCCGATCACCCGCCCGTGTGGCGGGACGCGACCGCTGGGACGGCGCGTCCGACCGCCTTTCCGGGCACCGGAGGCGGGTGCCCGGAGGGGATCGCCCTCCGGGCACCCTCACCCGGCGTCGCCGAGCGGCACCCGCGTCAGGACGGGAGCCAGGTCCGCCAGGTGGGCTCGTTCTGCTTCGCCCAGCGGGCCGCCGCCTCCTGAGGGGGCAGCTTCTGGTCCGCGATCATCAGGGCGACGTCGTTCTGCATCTCGGTCGTCCAGCGGAACTTCTTCAGGAAGGCGGCGGCGTCGCCCCCGCCGTCCGCGAAGCGGGCGTTGAGGAACTTCTGCAGCGGCGTGTGCGGGTACGCGCAGGCCACCTTCTGGGCGTCGGCGTCACAGCCCTCCTTGTAGGCGGGCAGCTCCACCTCCGTCATCGGGACCTTCTCGAACAGCCACTGGGGCTTGTACCAGTAGCTCAGGAACGGCTTCTTCTCCTTGGCGAACTGCCTGATCTGGGTGATCTGCGCCGCCTCGGAGCCCGCGAACACGACCTGGTAGTCGAGGTCCAGGTTCTTCACGAGGGCCTTGTCGTTCGTCACGTAGGACGGGGAGCCGTCCAGCAACTGGCCCTTGCCACCGCTTTCCGCGGTACGGAACTGCTCCGCGTACTTGTTCAGGTTCTTCCAGTCGGTGACGTCGGGGTGTTCCTCGGCGAAGTACGTCGGCACGAACCAGCCGATGTGGCCGGTCACCCCGAGGTCGCCGCCCCGCTCGATCGTCGCCTTGTCGTCGATGTACCGCTTCTCCTGCTCCGGGTGGCCCCAGTCCTCCAGGATGGCGTCCACCCGGCCCTGGCTGAGTGCGTCCCAGGCGGGTACCTCATCGATCTGGACGGTGTCCACCCGGTAGCCGAGCTCGTGCTCCAGCAGGTACTGGGCGACGGCGACGTTGGCCTGCGCGCCCACCCACGACTGGACGGACAGCGTCACCGTGCGGGAACCCTTGGCGTCGGCGTACGGGGAAGCCTGGCGGGTCATGTCGGCGGCGCCGCAGCCGGTGAGGGTGAGGGTCGTCAGGGCGAGGGCGGCCGCGAGGGCGGCGATGCGGGTGCGAGCCATGTCAGGCCCCCTTTCCGGCGAGGTTGCGGCGCTGTGTCGGCTGGGTGACGCGGTCGAGCATCAGGCCGAGGCAGACGATCGCCGCGCCGGCGACCAGACCGGTCGCCAGGTCGCCCTGGGCGAGTCCGAAGACCGCGTCGTAGCCGAGCGCCCCGCCGCCCACGAGGCCGCCGATGACGACGACGGCGAGGACCAGTACCACGCCCTGGTTGACGGCCAGCAGCAGCGCCGGCCGGGCCAGCGGCAGCTGGACCTGGAACAGCTGCTGCCGTCCGGTCGCGCCCAGCGAGCGCGAGGACTCCAGGGCGGCGGGGTTCACCGCGCGCACGCCCTGGGCCGTGATCCGCACCACCGCGGGCAGCGCGTAGACCACGGCGGCCGCGACCGCCGGGGCACGGCCCACACCGAACAGGGCGACCACGGGGATCAGATAGACGAACTGCGGCATCGTCTGGAAGACGTCCAGGACCGGGCGCAGCGCGCGGCCCAGGCGGGAGCTGCGGGCCGCGGCGACCCCGAGGGCGAAGCCGATCAGCAGCGTCACGGCGACGGCGGCCAGTACCTGGGACAGGGTGTCGAGGGCCGGGTCCCACACACCGAGCACGCCGATCGCGGCCATCGCCAGGACGGCGGTCGCGGCGGTGCGCCAGGTGCCGATGAGCAGGGCGAGGACGCCGACGGTCAGGAGGACCGCCCACCAGGGCAGCCACTGCAGGCCGTCGCGCAGGGGGTTGAGGATCCAGGTGGTGAAACGCCCGGCCCAGTCGGCGGTGCCACCGACCAGGGGCACTCCGGAGTAGAGGTGGGCGGTCATCCAGTCGACCGCCCCGTTGACGGGCTCGGCGATGTCCAGCGTCCACCCGTCGGGCCAGGAGAGCGCGTCGGCGAGGCGGCTGCCGACGGCGACGGCTGCGGTGACCACGGCGGCGATGGCCCAGCCGAGTCCGGCACGGCGGGCCGGGGCCGCGCCGATCCGTTCTCCCGCCGCGGCGGTGACGCGGTCCAGGACGATGGCGAGCAGCACGATCGGCACCCCGGCGGCGAGCGCGGCACCGACGTCGACGGAGGCCAGCGCCTGGTAGACGCGGTCGCCGAGGCCGCCCGCGCCGATGACGGACGCGATCACGGCCATGCCCAGCGCCATCATGATCGACTGGTTGACGCCGAGCAGCAGCTCCTTGCGGGCGAGCGGCAGTCGGGCCGTCAGCAGGCGCTGCCTGCCGGTGGCGCCGAGGGAAGTGGCGGCCTCCACCACGCCGGCGTCCGCGTCGCGCAGTCCGAGCGCGGTGAGACGGGCCATGGGCGGGGCCGCGTAGACGACGGTCGCGAGGACGGCCGCGGGCACGCCGATGCCGAAGACCAGGACGACGGGCAGGAGGTAGGCGAAGGCCGGCAGCACCTGCATGGTGTCGAGTACGGGGCGCAGGATCCGGTGCATACGGTCCGACAGACCGGCGGCCAGCCCGAGGAGGCCTCCGAGCAGCACGGACGCGGCGACGGCGACCACCATCAGGGCGAGCGTCTGCATGGTGGGCACCCACATGCTGAGCAGTCCGCACACGGCGAAGGCGGCGACGGAGGTCAGCGCGAGCCGGACGCCCGCGACGCGCCAGGCCACCAGCCCGGCGGCGGCGGTGACGCCGGCCCAGCCGAGAGCGAGCAGCACCAGGTACACGGCGCGGACGGAGACGACCACGATGTTGCTGACGTGGCCGAGGAAGTAGAGGAAGAGGGGGTGGCCGTCGCGGTTGTCGATGATCCAGTCGCTGGTGCGGTCCAGCGGTCCCGACAGATCGACGGCGAGGGACGCCGGCCAGCTGCCGCCGCCCAGGAGTACGGCACCGAGGAGGAGCGCTACGGCCGCGCCGGCGCCGATCAGCCGACCGCGGTGGCGTGCGAGTGCGCGCAGCACACCGGATCCGGCGTCGGGGACGGTCCGGTCGGGGACGGTCCTGTCGGTGGTGGGGCTCGGAGGGGCAGGGGTGACGGTGGCGGTCATCGGCCCCACCGCGCGGAGGTGGCCGGCCCGGAGGTGGCCGGCACGGAGGTGGCCGGCACGGCAGGGGCCGGCACGGCAGGGGCCGGCACGGCAGGGGCGCCGATCGTGCCGCACGGCGGCGGCCAGGTCGTATGGGAGTACATCAGGCCACCGCCTTTCCCGTCGCGGCCGGGACCCCGGCAACGACACCGAGCAGTCCCGCGTGGTCGACCACACCGAGGCACCGGCCGTCCTCGACGACCCGCGCGTTCTCGCCCGTACGGGCGACGGCCTCGATGGCCTCGTGGACGGTGGCTCCGGGCGCGAGGGCGGGGCCGGCCTCCTGCTCGCCGGCGCGAGCGGGGCGCATCGCCGAGCGGACGGTCAGCACCTGCTCGCGCGGCACGTCACGGACGAAGTCCCTGACGTAGTCGTCGGCGGGAGATCCCACGATCTCCTCCGGCGTGCCGAGCTGTACGATCCGGCCGTCGCGCATCAGCGCGATGCGGTCGCCGAGCTTCAGCGCCTCGCTCAGGTCGTGCGTGATGAAGACCATCGTGCGCCCCTCCTCCCGGTGCAGGCGTACGACCTCCTCCTGCATGTCCCGGCGGATGAGCGGGTCCAGTGCGCTGAACGGCTCGTCGAACAGCAGGACTTCGGGGTCCACGGCGAGCGCGCGGGCCAGGCCCACGCGCTGCTGCTGGCCACCGGACAACTGGCTCGGCCTACGGTGCTCCATGCCCTCCAGGCCCACCTTGGTGACGAACTCCGCCGCCCGCTCACGCCGTTCGCCGCGACCCACGCCCTGGATCTCGAGCCCGTAGGCGATGTTGTCGAGCACCGTGCGGTGCGGCAGCAGCCCGAAGTGCTGGAACACCATCGCCGCCCGGTGCCGGCGCAGCTCGCGGAGCCGCCCGGTGTCCATGGACCGCACGTCCTCGCCGTCGATGGAGATCGTGCCCGAGGTCGGCTCGATGAGCCGGGTGAGGCAGCGGACGAGCGTCGACTTGCCCGAGCCCGACAGGCCCATGACGACGAAGACCTCGCCCTTGCGGACGTCGAAGGAGACGTCGCGGACGGCGGCGGTACAGCCGGTGCGCTCGCGCAGCTCGGCGGCGTCGAGGGCGCCGAGCTCCGGGTCGGCGGGCACGCGGTCGGCCTTCGGGCCGAAGACCTTCCACAGGTCGCGTACGGAGAAGACGGATTCCGCGGGGGGCCGAAGTTCGGTGGCGGTGTGCGGCGGAGTGTTCATCGGGTGGTACCTCCCAGCAGGTCGGCGCATTTTTCGCCGACCATGAGCACGCCGATCATGGGGTTGACGGCGGTCATGGTGGGGAAAACGGACGCGTCGGCGATCCGGATGCCGGTCAGGCCCCGGATCGTCAGATCGGGCGTGACGACGGCGAGTTCGTCGTCGGCGGCCCCCATCCGGCAGGTGCCGGCCGGATGGTAGACGGTGTGCGCGACCTGGCGGGCGTACGCGCTGAGTTCCTCGTCGGAGGTCACCTCGGGTCCCGGGCACACCTCGCGCTTCAGCCATCCGGCCAGCGGTTCGCTCGCCGCGATCCGCCGGGCGATGCGGATCCCGTCGACGAGGGTCCGGCCGTCGTAGTCGTCCTCGTCGGTGAAGTACCGGAAGTCGAGCGCGGGCTTGACCTCGGGGTCGGCGCTCGTGAGGTAGAGACGGCCACGGCTGCGCGGCTTGGGGATGTTCGGGGTCATCGACACGCCGTGCGCGGGCCGTTCGTACCCCAGGCGCTCCGGATTGTCCGTGAACGGGATCTGGTAGAAGTGGAACATCAGGTCCGGGCCCTCGGCCTCCGGGTCCCGGCGGACGAACAGCCCGGCGTCGGAGTCCATCGCGGAGTTCTCCGGGATCGGACCGTGGGTCTCCCACACGATGACCGACTCGGGGTGGTCGAGCAGGTTCTCCCCGACGCCCGGCAGGTCGTGCACGACGGGAATGCCGAGCTTCTCCAGGTCGGCACGCGGCCCTATCCCGGAGTGCAGCAGCAGGCGCGGGGTGTCCACGGCCCCGGCGCACACCAGGACTTCGCGCCGGGCGCGCACGACGTGCTCCGCGCCCTCCTTGGTACGGATGTGCACGCCGGTGGCGCGGGTGCCCTCCAGCTCCAGCCGGAACGCCCAGGTCTCCAGGGCGACGTGCAGGTTCGGCCGGTCCAGGAAGGGGTGCAGGTAGGCGACGGAGGCGGAGGAACGCTTGTTGTTCTCCGGGTGGTAGGCGAGGTCGAAGAAGCCGACGCCCTCGTCGAAGGGACGTCTGTTGAAGCCCTCGACGCGCGGCACACCGAGCGCGGTCTGCGCCGCGTCGACGAAGTCCCGGGCGATCGCGTTCCGGTCGGCCTCGGCGACGGGGACGATGTTGTTGCGCAGCCGGGCGAAGTAGGGGTCCATGGCCGCCGCGTCCCAGCCCTCGGCGCCTGCGTCCGCCCACTCGTCCCAGTCGGAGGGAAGGGGCTTGAAGGCGATGAGGGTGTTGTGCGAGGAACAGCCGCCCAGCACCCGCGCACGGCTGTGGCGGATGTTCGAGTTGCCCCGGGGCTGCTCGGTGGTGGGGTAGTCGTAGTCCAGCTCACCGCCGAGCAGGCCCATCCAGCGGCGCAGGGTGAGGACGTCGTCGCGGCCGACGTCGCTGGGGCCGCCCTCGATGACGGCGACGCTGACGTCCGGGTCCTCGGTCAGCCGGGAGGCTATGACGGAACCCGCGGTGCCGCCGCCGACGACGACGTAGTCGTAGACGTGCTCGCCGGAGGCGTGGGGTCCGGATGCCTGGGGTTCGGACGCGTGGTGGCCGGACGCATGGGGTTCGGACGCGTGGAGGTCGTACGCGTGGTGGTCGTTCATGCCCGGTCCTTCTCCGTCGCGCCTGCGAACCAGCGCACGGGGCGCGGAGCGAGGTTCTGGTAGATGTGCTTGGCCTCGCGGTACTCGGCGAGACCGCTGGGGCCCAGTTCGCGGCCTATGCCGGACTTTCCGAAGCCGCCCCATTCCGCCTGCGGCAGGTAGGGGTGGAAGTCGTTGATCCAGACGGTGCCGTGGCGCAGCAGGGCGGCGACCCGGCGGGCACGCTGCTCGTCGGAGGTCCACACCGCTCCGGCGAGGCCGTACTCGGTGTCGTTGGCGAGGGCGACGGCCTCTTCCTCGGTGCGGAAGGTCTCGACGGTGAGGACCGGGCCGAAGACCTCTTCGCGGACGACCCGCATGCCGCGGTGGCACCGGTCCAGGACCGTGGGCCGGAAGAAGTAGCCGGGCCCGGCCGGCTTCTCGCCGCCCGCGCGCAGGACCGCGCCCTCGGCGAGGGCGGAGGCCACGTACGTCTCGGCCCTGGTCAACTGGGCCTCGGAGACCAGCGGACCGCACTCGACGCCCGCGTCGGTGCCGCGGCCCAGCCGGATCAGTTCGGCCCGGCGGGCGAGCTCGACGACGAAGCGGTCGCGCAGCGGCTCCTCGATGATCAGGCGGGAGCCGGCGGAGCAGACCTGTCCGCTGTGGATGAAGGCGGCGTTCAGCGCCTGGTCGACGGCGGTGTCGAAGCCGTCGGACGTCGAACACGCGTCGGCGAAGACGACGTTGGGGTTCTTTCCGCCGAGTTCGAGCGCGACCTTCTTCACGCTGTCGGCCGCCGCCCGGGCGACCTTGGTGCCGCTGACGAGACCGCCCGTGAACGAGATGAGGTCGACATCGGGGTGCTCGGCGAGCCGCGCTCCGACCGTGTCGCCGGGGCCGGTGACGATGTTGGCCGCACCGAGCGGGAGTCCGGCCTCCAGGAGCAACTCGACCAGTACGACGGTGGTGAGCGGGGTGATCTCGCTGGGCTTGATCACGAACGTGTTGCCGGCGGCGAGTGCGGGAGCGATCTTCCAGCTGGCCTGGAGGAGGGGGTAGTTCCACGGCGTGATCAGGGCGCAGACCCCGACCGGCTCGTGCACGACGACGCTGCGGATCTCGTCGGAACCGGCGTCGACGACCCGTCCGCCGTTCTCGTTCGCCACGAGGTCGGCGAAGTAGAGGAAGGCGTCGCGGACGCAGTCGACGTCGACGCGGCCCTCCTCCAGCGTCTTGCCCGCGTCCTGGCTCTCCAGGGCGCCGATCCGCTCGCGGTCGCGCTCCAGCAGGGCGGCGACCCGCCGCAGCAGGGCGGCCCGCTCGGCGGCCGGCGTCCGCGGCCAGGCACCGGCGTCGAACGCGGCTCGCGCCGCGGCCACGGCGTCGTCCGTGTCCTGGACACCGCCCTCCGCCACGACCGCGAAGGAGGTCGCGTCGACGGGGTCGATGATCTCGCGCGTGGCGCCGGACAGTGCTTCGCGCCACTCTCCGCCCACATGGATGCTCTGTTGTGCTGCCGTCACGGTGCGTATTGCCTTTCGTCCCTTGAGTCCCCCTGCCGGTCAGACCGACGTGATCCGGCCGCCTGCCCCAACTCCCGGGATCCATGCGCAATGCATGGCGTAGAGTGGCCTGCTTCACTCCCCAAAGCAGCCTGAATTTGGACATACAAGACGAAGAGGAATCACTGAAGTGCACGCCGAGCGGGGCTGGGGATCCGCATGGGGTGGGCGTCACCCTGTGTGACGACCCGCGTCGGGATGACGGCTGCCGCGGGTCGTCACACAGGGTGGCCGGGTTTCACCTGTGGAGGGGGACACCGGCCTGGTCGGCGGTCAGGGCGGCCAGGGACGACGGGGCGCGGGTGGGGTCGGTGCCGGTGAGGTGGGCACGGACCGGGGTGAGGGCGGGCACGCCGGTACGGGTACGGGTGCGCGGCCCAGTGAGGCCGCCGCGGTGGCCAGCAGGCCCGCGGTCAGGGAGGCACCGAGCCGTTCGTGCTCGAGGGCACGCGTCCCCGGGCAGCTGGTGCCGCGGGGGGATGACGAGGGCGTGCTTGGGCGAGGGCGGCGGTCGCGGTGGCCGAGGCGAGCTCCCCGCCGCCGAACGCGGCGGGCACTCGGCCGGCCCGGCCCGCGGTGCGGACCAGGGAGGCCGGGCCTGCGAGGAAGCCACAGTGGCCGGCGCCGCGGGCCGCCTCCCGGCCGCGGTGAGCCCCTTGTACGCAACGTGATGCGTGCTGCCACTCCCCCTCCGTCGGCTCACGTCTCCCGCAGCGGTGCGTACACCTCCGGTCCGAGGCCGAACGTCCAGGCCACGCCCTGGCGTGCCGTGCGGGTGGTCGGCGGTACCCGCAGCCAGTACGTGCGGCTGGTGCCGTCCGGTTCCGGCGTCGAGTTGACGACCTCCACCATCACGACGGCCTCGTCGTCCGGCAGGGATATGCGCCACAGCACACCCGTCTCGTCCCGGTGTACGGGGACGGCACCGGACTCCCGCAGATAGCGGTCGTACCCGTAGAACTCCAGCATCACCCGGCGCAGTTCGGCGTTCTCCTCGTCCCGGATCCGCTCGGGCGTCAACGTGCCCAGCCCTGCGAGGAATTCGGCCGGGACGGGCATGCCCCGCCAGGCGTACAGCGCGAACCCGTCGGGGAACGCCAGGGCCGGGCCGTCACCGCGGTCGAGCCTGCCCGCCTCGTCCCGGTGCAGCTCCACCGGCCGCTCGCACACCACGGCCAGCCGCTCGTAGGGCCACCACCAGCCGGCCGAGCGGGCGAGGACGCCGAGCCCGTGCAGCGGTGTGCCCTCCTGCGTGTCGAAGGCGCACAGCCAGGCCGCGTCGTGCTGCCCGAGCACCGCGTCCAGGAGCAGCAGGCGCAGCCGTCCCTCTTCCGCGGCCGCGGCGGCGCCGGAGCCGCCGCCCGCCGTCAACTCCTCGACGAGACCGGTGCGGATGCGGTCCGCCAGGCGTTCCGCGTTCTCCCACAGACGGCCGCCCGTCGCGCCCCAGCGCCGCCCCCATCCCTGCGGGCCGAGCTGCTGCTGCGCCCGCTCCCGCTCGGCCGCCCACGGCCCGCTGCGCACGGCCTCCCGCACGCTGCGCCCCCGCGCGGCCGGCCCCGACGGGCCGTCGTCCGCGCCGAGCAGGCGTACCGCCGCCCGGGGCGAGTCCGCCCACACGATCCGCTCCGGCTCCGCCAGGCCCGCCGCCCGGTACGCGAGGCGCACTCCTGCCTCCGCGGCCGCGCGGTCGGCCGGCCCGGTGGCCGCAGCGGCCGCCCTCCACACGTCGACGTCGTTCCTCACGATGCTGCTGCTCCCCCCACTGTCCGCCACGCTCTCAGTCCGCCACGATCCGTACCGCTCCGGGTACGTACTCCCGCTGCCGCACGACCCGGTACCAGCCCTTGGGCAGCGGTATCGCGGCGTGCTCCTCGTGCACCACCCGCCCGCCGTCCGGGAGGTGCAGCAGCAGCGGGCCGAAGACGCCCGGCTCCCGGACCAGCCTGCCGGGTCCGAGCACGGCGTGCGCGTGTCCGGTGACCTCTCCCAGAGCGAGCACCATTCGCCCCCGCCCGTCCCTCGGCTCCTGCTCCGCCCCGGCCGCGTGCTGCGGCACGGCCGACTCGTCGAGCGGAACGATGAGCACGTCCCCCTGCCGGTACATGGGTGTCCCCCTTCCCCACGCGCCGCCCCCGTGCGCCGCGTTCTTCTCCGAAGGTAGGGGCCGGGTCTGACAACGGCGTTCCCCGCGGCTTTCCCCGCGGCTTTCCCCGGACTCCCCCGGCTTCCCCCGCCCTGCCTCGGGCAGTGTCAGTGCCGCTTGGTACAACTTGCAGCACATCGGACGCGACAGGCGAGGAACGGCGGGGACCCCATGAGGTATCAGGAGCATCTGACGGAATCGTGCGGGCTCCCCGTCTTCGACTTCCCGGGGGAGGGGAGCGAGGCCATGACCCCCCTGCCCGCGGCGGACGCCGTCGCCTGGCGCATCTCCTGCGACAGCTATGACAGCGAGGAGAGCTGGCCCGCGGCCTTCGCCCGGTTCACCGCCGCCGTCGACACCACCCGGGTCCGGTCCCTCGTCGTCGGCTCCTGGGAGGAGGCCTACGACAGCGGACCGGAGCCGATCGTCACCGCCCTCCTCGACGCGCGCCAGCGCCTGCCCGCCCTGCGGGCCCTGTTCCTCGGGGACATGGAGTCGGAGGAGTGCGAAATCAGCTGGATCAACCAGGGCGACGTCGGCCCGCTCCTCAACGGCTTCCCGGAGCTGGAGGAGTTCGGCGTGCGCGGCGGTTCCGGCCTGGTCTTCCCCGCCGTCACCCACCGGAAGCTGCGCTCCCTGACCGTCGAGACCGGCGGCATGCCCGCCGAGGCCGTCCGCGGCGTCGCCGCCAGCGAACTGCCCGCCCTGGAACACCTCGACCTGTGGCTCGGTACGGCCGAGTACGGCGGGGACGCGGTGGTCGCCGACCTGGCGCCGATCCTCGACGGCGACCGCCTTCCGCGCCTGCGCCACCTGGCCCTGTGCAACAGCGACATCCAGGACGAGATCGCCGCCGCCGTCGGTTCCGCTCCCGTCGTCGCCCGCCTGGAGAGCCTCGACCTGTCCATGGGCGTCCTCACCGACCAGGGCGCCACCGCCCTGCTCTCCGGCCAGCCCCTCACCCACCTCAAGAAGCTGGACCTGCACCACAACTACCTCCGCGAGCCGCTGAGGCAGCGCCTCCAGGAGGTCCTGGGCGGCGCCGGTGTCACCCTCGACCTGGACTGCGGTGACGCGGACGAGGACGAGGACGACGGCCGGATCTGGCGCTACGTCGCCGTCGGCGAGTAGCGCGCCGGTCATGACGGACCACGCACCGCCGCCGCGCTGGGCGGTCGTCGGAAACCCGGAGAACCGGCGCGTCGCCCTGTTCTCCGGGGCCGTGCGCGACGCCGGGCAGCCCGCGCCGCGCGTCGTGTCCTGGGCGGACGTCCTGCGCGAGGGCGGCGCCGTCTTCGCCGGCGACGAGATCGTCCGCCTCGAGTCGCCGGGGGAGAACATCGAGGTCGACCGGCTCCTGCGCGGCGCCGACGACCCCACCCGGGTGGAGGGCGGGGCCCGCTGGTACGCCGCGTTCACCGCCGCCGTCCGGACGCTGGCCGGCGGCCGGCGCCTCGACGACGCGGACGAGCTGGCCGTCCTCTTCGACAAGCGGCGCTGCCACCGCGCCCTCGCCCGCGCGGGCGTCCCCGTACCGCAGTCGCCGACCTCCGGTGGCGACACACCCGTGCGCGGCTGGGACGACGTACGGGCCCTCATGGACGCGCACGACATGCCGCGGGTGTTCCTGAAGCCCGCCCACGGGTCCTCCGCGTCCGGTGTCCTCGCCGTCGAAACGGCCGGCGGGGGCCGGATCAGGGCGGCCACGTCCGTGGAGAGCGCGCAGGACGGCCGGCTGCACAACTCCCTGCGGGTACGGCGCCTCACGCGCGAGCCGGAGGTGGCCGCGCTGGTCGACGCCCTCGCCCCCGACGGGCTCCACGTCGAACGCTGGTGGCCCAAGGCCTCCCTCGGCGACGGCGCGGCCGATCTGCGCGTGGTCGTCGTGGCCGGGCGGGCCACCCACGCCGTGGTCCGCACCAGCCGTACCCCCATGACCAACCTCCACCTCGGCGGGCGGCGCGGCGACCTGTCCGCCGCGGTCCGGGCCGCGGGCCCCGCCTGGACCGAGGCCCTGCGGATCTGCGAGCGGGCGGCGGCCTGCTTCCCCGGCACCCTGTGCGTCGGCGTCGACCTGCTGCCCGCCGCAGGCTGGCGCCGGTTCGCGGTGGGCGAGGTCAACGCCTTCGGCGACCTCCTGCCGGGCGTGACCGGACTACCGGGCAGCGGCGCCGAGGGACTCGACACCTACGCGGCGCAGGTCGCCGCCGCCACCCGTAGACACGTACAGCACCACCCCACGAGGAACCACCGTGCACCCGCCTGAAACCCGAGCGCTCCCCGACATGAACGAGGTCGTCGGCCGCGACGACCTGCTCCTGCTCACCCTGGACACCCTGCGCCACGACGTCGCCGTCGAACTGGCCGCCGCCGGACGCCTCCCGAACCTGGCCCGGCACCTGCCCGGCGGCGTCTGGGAGGAACGGCACGCCCCCGGCAGCTTCACCTACGCCTCCCACCAGGCGATGTTCGCCGGTTTCCTGCCCACCCCCGCCCGGCCCGGCCCACACCCACGGCTGTTCGCCGCCCGCTTCGCCGGCAGCGAGACCACCGCCGGCCGCACCTACGTCTTCGACACCCCCGACCTGGTCTCCGGACTCGCCGCGGCCGGATACCGCACGGTGTGCATCGGCGGGGTCGGCTTCTTCAACAAGCAGGGCGCGCTGGGCGACGTACTCCCCGGAATGTTCCAGGAGAGCCACTGGGAGCCCGGGTTCGGCGTGGCCTCGCCCACCTCGTTCGAGGCACAGGTCGAGCGGGCCGAGCAGGTCGTCGCCGCGCTCCCCGCCGAGCAGCGGCTCTTCCTCTTCCTCAACGCCTCCGCACTGCACCAGCCCAACTGGTTCCACCTCCCCGGCGCCACCGCCGAGGCGGGCGACACCCGCGCCACCCACGCCGCCGCCCTCGAGTACGTCGACCGGCACATCGGCCGGCTGCTCAGCGCCATGAGTTCCCGCCGCCGCTGCTTCGTCATCGTCTGCTCCGACCACGGCACCACCTACGGCGACGACGGCTACACCGGCCACCGCCTCGCCCACGAGGCCGTCTGGACCGTGCCGTACGCCCACTTCTTCCTGGAGCCGTCCGTATGACCGCCCTCGCGCCCTCCCCCACCGAGGCCCCGGCGCCGCCGGCCGCGCCGCCGCCGGGCAGCCCGTACACCGCCTACGTGTACGCGTACCCCCACAAGACCGCCTACCGGCCGCTGCCCGAGCGGCCCGCCCTGCGGGACCTGTGGCACGGCGAACGCAAGGACGCCCTCTCCCTCTACCTCCACATACCCTTCTGCGAGGTCCGCTGCGGCTTCTGCAACCTCTTCACCCGCATCGGCGCCCCCGACGGGCTCACCGGCCGCTACCTCGACGCGCTGGACCGCCAGGCCGCCGCCGTCCGCGACGCCCTCGGTGACGACGGCCCCGTCTCCTTCGCCAACGCCGCCTTCGGCGGCGGTACGCCCACCTTCCTGACGGCCGGCGAGCTGGAACGGCTCTGCGACATCGCCGAGCGGCGCATGGGCGCCGACCTGCGCGCCGTCCCGCTGTCCGTCGAGACCTCCCCCGCGACCGCCACCGCCGACCGGCTCGCCGTCCTCGCCGAGCGGGGCGCCACGCGTCTGAGCATCGGCGTCCAGAGCTTCGTCCCCGACGAGGCCCGGGCCGCCGTACGCCCCCAGCGCCGCGCCGACGTCGAGGCGGCGCTCGGCCGCATCCGCGACGCCCGCATCCCCGTCCTCAACATCGACCTCATCTACGGCATCGACGGCCAGACCCCCGCCACCTGGCGCACCTCGCTGGACGCCGCACTGGCCTGGCGCCCCGAGGAGCTGTACCTGTACCCCCTGTACGTCCGCCCCCTCACCGGGCTCGCCCGGCGCACCGCGCTCACCGACCGGGCCTGGGACGAGCAGCGCCTGACCCTCTACCGGCAGGGCCGCGACCACCTCCTCGCCCACGGCTACGAGCAGGTGTCGATGCGCATGTTCCGGCTGGCCGGCACGGCGCCCCAGGGCCCCGACGACCACGCCTGCCAGACCGACGGCATGATCGGCCTGGGCTGCGGCGCCCGCTCCTACACCTCCCGCCTGCACTACTCGTTCGACTACGCGGTCGACATGGGCGAGATCCGCGGGATCATCGACGACTACACCGCCACCGCCGACTTCACCCGCGCCGTCCACGGCCGCCCCACCAACGGCGACGAGGCACGCCGCCGCCACCTCCTGCAGTCGCTGCTCCAGGCCCGGGGCATGCCGGTCGCCGACTACCGGGAGCGGTTCGGCACGGGCCCCTCCGACGACTTCCCCGCCGAGCTGGCCGCATTCGCCGCCCGCGGCTGGCTCGACCAGGACGGCACGGGCCCGCTGCTGCGCCTCTCCCCCGAGGGCCTCGCCCACTCCGACGCGCTCGGCCCGGAGCTGTTCTCTCCCGCCGTACGGGCCGCGATGGCCGCCTACGAGGCCAAGTAGCCGCCGTGGACCTCACCCTGCTCTACCGCGGCCCGCTCGCCTCCTGCGACTACGACTGCCCCTACTGCCCCTTCGCCAAGCGGCGCGACACCACGGCCCAGCTGCGCGCCGACCGGGCCGCCCTCGAACGGTTCGCCGACTGGGCGCGCTCCCGTACCGAGGACAGGCTCTCCCTCCTGTTCACCCCCTGGGGCGAGGGGCTGGTCCGCTCCTGGTACCGCCGCGCCCTCGTCGACCTCTCCCATCAGCCGCACGTCGACCGCGTCGCCATCCAGACCAACCTCAGCTGCCGCACCGACTGGCTCGCGGACGCCGACCCCGACACCCTCGCCCTGTGGTGCACCTACCACCCGGGACAGACGCCGTACGAGCGCTTCCTGGCCAAGGTGCGCGACCTCGCCGACCGGGGGATCCGCCACAGCGTCGGCATCGTCGGCCTCCCCGGGAACCTGGAACACGCCCGCAGGCTGCGCGCCGCCCTGCCCGGCCACGTCTACCTGTGGGTGAACGCCGCCGACGGCCACACCTACACGGACGCCGAGGCCGACACCTGGACCGCCGTCGACCCGCTCTTCCCGTACAGCCGGCATCCGCACCGCTCGGCCGGACTGCCGTGCCGCACCGGCGAGTCGGTGATCTCGGTGGACGGCGACGGCACGGTCCGCCGCTGTCACTTCGTCCGCGCCGAGCTCGGCAATCTCTACGACGGCTCCTACCGGAGCGCGCTCGGCCCGCGGCCCTGTCCGCTGACCACCTGCGACTGCCACATCGGCTACGTCCACCTGGAGACGCTGCCGCTCTACGACGTCTTCGCGGGCGGCGTCCTGGAACGCGTGCCGGCGGCCCGCACGCCGCTCGTGCCTCTGCTCGGGGAGCGCCCGGACGGGCGGGCGATAAAGTGAGGTACACCTAACTACGCGCCTCGCAAGGAGACTTCATGTCCCTGGAGAACGTCTTCGCCGCGTTCGGGCTGCCCGGCGAACCGGGGTCCGGGGAGTTCTGGGCGGCGGCGGGTGCGCCCGCGTCGGTGGCCGCCGAGGGGGGCGGTTGGGTGACCCTGTTCCTGTGGCGCGGCTCCGCGGCCGACCTCGTTTTCGAGAGCCGGCCGCAGGACGTACCGCTGTGCCGCTGGGGCGACACGGACTGCTGGTACGCCGAGGTCCCGATGCCCGCGCGGCTGCGGGTGACGTACCAGTTCCGCGCGGGCGACGCCGCGTACGCCGACCCGTTCAACCCGGTCGGTGCGGGCGGTGACCGGTCCATCGCGGCCACCCCGGACGCCCCGGACCAGCCGCACTGGCCCCTCGTCGGTGCGGACGACGTCCTGCCCGTCCCGCGGACCCGGGTCCGCTGGGCGAGCGAGCGGCTCGGCGGGCGGCGGACCGTACGGGTCCATGCGGCGGGCGGCGGTGGACCCGTGGTGCTGCTGCTCGACGGGGACGACTGGCTGTACCTGCACCCGGCCATGACCGCCTTCGACTCCGCCGTCGCCGGTGGCGAGATGCCGCCCGTCACCCTCGTCTTCCTGCCGACCCGGGACCGGGAGGCCGAGTTCGGGTGCCGGCCCGAACTGTGGGAGGCGGTCCGGGACGAGCTGCTGCCGCTGGTCACGGAATCCGGCGTACCCGCCGACCGGGACCGCCTGGTGGTCGCCGGGCAGAGCCTCGGCGGGCTGAGCGCGGTGTACGCGGCGCTGGAGTTCCCGGAGCTGGTGTCACGCGTCGCCTGCCAGTCGGCGTCCCTGTGGTGGACACCCGACGCCGTGAAGTCGGCGGACCCCCTGGGGGGCCCGGTCGGCGGCACGATCGCGGCCCGCCTGCGGGAGCGACCCGACCTGTCCGGGCTGCGGATCGCCTTCGACGTGGGGGAACACGAGACGCGGATGCTGCCCCACTGTGAGGCGGCCGAGACCCTGGCGGAACGGGCCGGGGCGACCGTACGGGTCTCCCGGTCGGCGTCGGGCCACGACCGCGCGGGCTGGCGCGAGGCCCTGCTCCGGGACGTCGCCTGGGCTCTCGCCTAGGGGTGTTTTGCCGATCAGGCCGGATCAGCGAGCGGTGCCGAGCGTGCGCACCAGGCACCGCGAGCCCGGCCTGATCGGCAAGACACCCCCTAGCCCCCGGCGATTCCGGTGATCACCGGGTCGCCGAGGGGGGCGGCTTGCGGGGTGAGACCGACGGTGCGGAGGGCGGCGGTGGCCAGGTCCCGTGCCTGGGCCTCGGCCGTTGCCGTGTCGGCGGCCTCGACCTCGAGTCGCAGGCTGAAGGCCGACGAGTCCGGATAGAGGGTGAGGAGGTCCAGGTCTTCGGCCGCTCCCAGGTCCGTCTCGCGCGGGTCGGAGCCGCGCAGCGCGCGGGTGAGTTCCGTGCGTGCCTCGGGGGTCAGCTCGGTGAGCAGGGTGCCGGGGAGGGTGACGACGTAAATGGTCATGGGACACAGATGCCCCGACAACGCGGGGAAACTCGCTCCCCGCGCCCGATACCGGCGTTCGGGCGAAGGCAGCGGGCCGGACCCGGTCCGTGCCGCCGCCGGCACCCGCTCACCGGGCCACCGCCAGGTAGTAGCCCTCGTCGCCCGCGAGGAGGTTGCGGTGGGTGTCCTCGGCCGTGACGGCGCCGTCGTCCAGGACCAGCACGCGATCGGCGGCGTCCAGGAGGGCCGGGCTGCTGGTGATCACGATCGTGGTGCGGCCCCGGCGCAGCTCCGCGACGTTGCGGGCGATGAGCTGTTCGGTGACCGCGTCCACTGCCGTGGTCGGGTCGTGCAGGACGAGGATGTCGGTGTCGGCGGCGAGGGCGCGGGCGAGGGAGAGGCGTTGGCGCTGGCCACCGGAGAGGTTCGCGCCGCGGTCGCGGACGCCGTGGTCGAGTCCCTCGCGGTGGAGGGCGACGACGTCGGTCAGCATCGACGCCTCGACGGCCTCGGCGACCGTGCGGCTGGTGCCCGACGGGTCGATGTTCGTGCGGAGGGTGCCCGCGAAGATCTCCCCGTCGTACGGGTTCACCAGCATGTGTGCGCGGACCGCCTCGATCGACAGCGCGGCGAGCTCCTCCCCGCTGACCCGCACCACTCCCTCGTAGGCGTGGGGCGGGACCCTGAGGGCCAGGATCGCGGCGAGGTCGGCGGCCGCGCGCGGCTGGTAGACGGCGATCGCCACGAACTGGCCCGCGGGCACCTCGAACTTCAGGTCGCGCAGGGCCCCGTACCGGACGCAGTCGATCTCCAGGTCCCCGCCCGCGGCCGGGCGCTCCGGCCCGGAGGTCGCCACCGGTGGCGCGACCAGGACCAGCGCCATCCGCTCGGCCGACGCGCGGGCCATCATCACGTACTTGGGCATGTCCGAGAACATCTTCAGCGGTTCCATGATGAACTGGGCGAGCCCCACGGCCATCACCAGCTCCCCGACGCTGATGCGGCCGTCGAAGGCCAGCCAGCCCGCCGTCAGGGTCACCCCGACGGCGAGGGCCGCGTTGAGGGCCGCCGCGGTGCCGGCGTACGCGCCGTTCACCCCGGCCACGGTGATCGCCTGGTGCTTCGCCTCCGTGCTGACCTTCCGGTAGGACCGGAAGGCCGCGTGGTTGCCGCCGAAGCCGTGCAGCGGGCGCAGGCCGGTGATCAGGTCGGCCACCTTCGCGCCCGCCCGGGCCACCCTGGCCTGCTGTTCGCGGGTACTGGAGCCGATCCGCTTGGACATCACGCTCAGGACGGAGAGGATCGCGACGGTTCCCACGATCACCAGCAGGCCGAGCCGGATGTCGGCCAGCCCGAGCGCGACCGCCGCGACGAGCACGGCGACCAGGGAGCTGATCAGCAGCGGTACCACCTCGATGATGTCGGCCGTCTGGTCGGCGTCCTCGGTGGCGATGGTCAGCACCTCGCCGGACTTGAGGCCGGCGTCCCTGGCGACCGGCTCGAGTCCGCAGTCCGCGACCTGCACCCGCCAGCGGTGTGCCTCGGTCGTGTTGGCCTTCTGCAGGATGCGCATGCCGAACCGCCACGACAGCGACACGGTCGTGATGATCACGGCCAGTACGCCGATCGACAGGGCGAGCGCGCCGGGGCTGCGGTCCTGCATCGTGTGCTCGACGATCAGGCCGAGCGCGATGGGGAAGGCCGTCTCTCCGGCCTGGTACAGGCCCATGAGGACGGTGCCCCAGGCCATGGCGCCGAGGTTGCGGCGCAGGGCGGTCCGGAGGATGTCGGACCCCGGTCGGGGCCGCCGCGCGTCAGGAGTTTTCATCGAGGTGGCGGGCAATCATTTCGGGGGTTCGCAGGGTGAACAGATCACGGACCGTGATCACAGGACCGTACTCCCGGCGGAGCAGGCCGATCAGCCGCACCGCCAGCATGGAGTGTCCTCCCAGGGACACGAAATCGCTCAACGCGCTCACCTCGTCGTCGTCCAGGTCGAGTGCTTCGGCGAAGAACTCGCACACCACCGTCTCGGTCCCGGTCTCCGGGCCGCGCTCTCCCGCCGTGGTCAGCGTGCCGAGCGGCCTGGCCTCCGGCAAGGCCTTGGTGTCCGCCTTCCCGTTCACGGTCAGCGGGATGCGGTCGACCTGCGCGTAGTGCGTCGGGCGCAGGAAGTCCGGCAGCCCGGCGCCCACGTCGGCGGCGACCGCCGCGAGGTCGGAGCCGTCCGGGCCGCCGAGTACGAGGTAGGCGGCCAGCCGGTGCGCTCCGTCGACCTGCGGGTCGGGCTGGGCGACCGCGGCGGCGAACAGCACCGCCGGATGCGCGGCGAACGCGGCCTCGACCTCGCCCAGTTCGACCCGGTGTCCGCGGATCTTGACCTGCTGGTCGGTGCGGCCCAGGTACATCAGGTTCCCGTCGGGCCGCCGGAGCACCAGGTCGCCGGTACGGTACATGCGCTCGCCGGGCGCGCCGAACGGGCAGGCGACGAACCGGTCCGCGGTCTGGGCGGGCTGGCCGAGGTAGCCGCGCGCGATGCCGATGCCCGCCACGTACAGCTCGCCGGGGACTCCGTCCGGCAGGGGCCGCAGCCACGGGTCCAGGACGTACACGTCCGTGTTGTCGATCGCCACGCCCACCACCGGGTCCTGGCATTCGAAGGTGCCGACGCCCAGGGTGTTGATGGTGTACTCGGTGGGCCCGTACAGGTTGTACCCGACGGTCCCCTCGGTCTCGGCGAGCCGCTGCCACAGGGTCGGGGTGACGGCCTCGCCGCCGAGCAGCACCAGCGCCGGCCGTCGCTCGGGGTCCTCGAGGAGGCCCTCGGCCACCAGTTGCTGTGCGTAGGTAGGGGTCACGTTGATGACGTCGATCCCGTGCTCGAGGCAGTACTCGACCAGGCGGGGGGCGTCGCGGCGCAGTTCCTCGTCGCAGATGTGCACCTCGTGGCCGTCCGCGAGCCACAGCAGTTCCTCCCACGACATGTCGAAGGCGAACGACACGGTGTGGGCGATGCGGAAGACCCGGTGGCCGTGTTCCGCCAGCACCGGTTCGAAGATCCGGCGCTGGTGGTTGACGAGCATGTTGGTGAGTCCGGCGTACTCGGTCACCACGCCCTTGGGCCGTCCGGTCGATCCGGAGGTGTAGATCGTGTACGCGGGGTGGCGCAGGCGGTCGGGGTCGTCCGGGGCGAAGGTCACGTACGGTTCGGCCTCGGGCAGGGGCCGGTCCAGCTCGATCAGGTCTCCGGTCAGCCGGGGCGACACGGCGCTCACGGTGAGGATCACGTCCGGGCGGGCGTCGGCGACGATCGCGGCGATCCGCTCGTCCGGGTGGTCCAGCTCCAGCGGCACGTAGGCGGCGCCCACGCGCAGTACGGCGAACAGCGCCACGATCGAGTCGAGGGAGCGCGGGACGGCGAGGGCCACCGTCCTCTCGGGTCCGATGCCGCGGGCGGCGAGCACACCCGCCAGCTCGCGGCTGCGGTCCCGGAGCCGGCCGAAGGTCAGGGTCCGGCCGTGGGCGACGAGCGCGATCCGCTGCGGGTCCCGGTCGGCCGCCCGGTCGAAGCGGTCGACCACGGTGTCCGTGCCGATGTCCGTACGTGCGGCGGGCTCGGGTACCGGACCCGCGCCCGGCAGTGCGCCCAGTGGCCCGGTGGCCCGGGCCAGGTCCTCGAGCACGTCCAGGTAGCCGTCGAGGAGCCGCCGGGCCGCCCCGGTGTCGTGGTCGCGGTACTCCAGCTTGATGGTGAGCCGGTCGCCGGGCGTGACGACCCAGGTGAACGGGTAGTGCGTGGAGTCGTCGGCCCGTACCGCGGTGATGCCGTGCCGGGCGTTCATCTCGGCGAACGCGTCCATGTCCAGGAAGTTCTGGAGCACGAACAGGTTGTCGAAGAGCGTGTCGTGTCCGCCGGCCCGCTGGATCTCGCCGAGCCCGAGGTGCTCGTGCTCCATCGCCTCGACCCGGGCCGCCTGTACGGCCGTCAGGTAGTCCCGGACCGTGTCGTCCGGCCGGGCCCGCGTCCACATGGGCACGGTGTTGAGCAGCACGCCGACGATGCCGGACAGGTCCTCGCCCTCGCGGCCGGAGACGGTCACGCCGAACACGGCGTCGGGGCGGCCCGTGCGCGCGCCCAGCAGCAGGCCGAAGGCGCCGGTCAGTACGGAGTTCAGGGTGACGCCGTGCGTCCGGGCGACCTCCCGCAGCAGTTCGGACCGTTCGGCGGAGAGCCGGTGCACGAGCGTGCGGGGCAGGTCGTCGACCAGGGCGGGCGCGGGTCCGGCGAGCAGGGTCGGGCCGGTGAGGCCGGTCAGGTGCTGCGCCCAGAAGCGTTCCGAGACGGCCGGGTCCTTGGCGTCGAGCGCGCGGGCGTAGTCCTCGAAGCTCGGTGTGGCCTGGGCCGGGGGCGGCAACTTGCCTGCCACGGCTGCCTCGTAGGCGTCGAACAGGTCGCGCAGGACGATCTCGCGGGACCATCCGTCCCACAGCAGCAGGTGGTAGCTCAGCAGCAGGCCGTCGCGGTCCCCGGGCAGCCGCACCACGGTGAGGCGGATCAACGGCGGCTCGCCCGGGTCGAATCCGGTGTCGCGGTCCCGGGCGAGCAGGGCGTCGACTTCCGCTTCCGTGGCGAGGTCGATCGTACGGATGCCGACCCGGCGGCCCGCGCCCAGGACCTGGACGGCCCTCCCCTCGCCGTCGGTGGAGAAGCCGGCGCCCACGGCCGGGTGCCGGGCGATCACCCATGCCATCGCCTCGGCCAGCGCGTCGGTGTCCAGGCGCCGGTCGAAGGTGAACCAGCTCTGCGCGACGTAGTGTCCGGCCGGGCCCGCCATCTGCGCCTGGAAGAACAGGCCGCGCTGGAGCGGGGTGACCGGCGCGGTGCGCTCGGCCGTCGTGGCGGCCTCCGCGAGGTGTTCCAGTGCGGCGCGCCAGTGGTCGGTGATCTCGTCGGGTACGCCTGCGGCGAGGGTGAAGACCGCGTGCAGGCTTCCGGTGGCGGCGTCGGTCCACGCATTGACCTCGACGGCGTACGGGCTGCCGTCCCGGCCGTCTCCGGTGAGGTGGAGCGCCTGGGACTCGTCGCCGCGGCCCAGGTAGTTGAACAGCACCTGCGGGCGGGCGGTCAGCAGCGGGGCCGTCTGCGGGTTGAGGTACCTGAGCCCGCCGTACGCGATGTGCGCCCGCTCGTCCGGCTGGCGTTCGGTGACCTCGCGCGCCGCGGCGACGGGGTCGGTGTGCGCCGTGAGCCGCACCGGCGCGATGGAGGTGAACCAGCCGACGGTTCGGGTGTAGTCGTGGTGGGCCGATGCCGGGAGCCGGCCGTGCCGCTCCAGCTCGATCGCGAGATCGGTGGGCGACCGCTGGATGCGGGTCAGTGCGGTGCGCAGCGCGCCGCACAGCAGTTCGGTGAGGCCTACGCGGAGTGCGGCGGGCGCGGTGCGCGTCACCTGCTCGCTCACCTCGGCCGGTAGCACGACCGTGGTCTCGCGCAGCCCCTGGACCGCGGGCACCAGCGGGGGCGCCTGGAGGGTGGTGATCCAGTGCCCGAGGCCGTCGGTCTCCTGGGCGGACCGGTCGGCCAGTGCCTGCGCGTACGCGGCGTAGGGGGTGGTCGGCGGTGCGAGCGGGGTCCCGCGCAGGGCGGTGGTGAGGTCGTCCAGCAGGATCAGCCACGACACGGCGTCGACGGCGAGGTGGTGCACGGTGACCACGAGGGTCCGGCTCGCCTCCAGCCAGGAGAAGGCGACGACCTCTCCGGTCTCGGGATCGAGCCGTCCGGCGGCTTCGTTCGCCGCCGTCGTCGCGTCGGGCGCGTCGCTCCGTACGACGGTGACCTCGCGGGCGGGTTCGGTGCGCAGGGCCCATACCCCGTGTGCGACGAGCAGCCGCAGCCGCAGGGCCGGGTGCGCGGCGACGACGGCGTTCGCGGCGCGCTCGGCGTCGGCGAGAGCGGCGCCCTCGGGCGCGACCAGGGTCCGGGCCTGGGCGAACCGGGCGAGGGAACCGCCGAGTTCGCGCTGGCGCAGGATGATGGGGGTCGGCGTCAGCGGGCCGTCCTCGTGGGGGGCGGGTGCGGCGGGCGCCGCAGTCTGCGGGGTGCTGTTCGCCAGGTGTTCGGCGAGCGCCCGCGGTGTCCTGAGCAGGAACACGTCCCGCGGGGCGATCGTGAGACCCAGCGCCCTGGCCCGGTTGACGACGGTGATGGCGAGGATGCTGTCGCCGCCGGCCCGGAAGAAGTCGCTGTCACCGTCCACCGCGGTGCCGGGCAGGGTCTCGGTGAAGATGCCGACCAGGGCGGTGAGGGCGGAGCCGGCAGCGGCTGCGGGAGTGGCGGGGGCCGCGGCGCGTTCGGTCAGGGCCTTGCGGTCCAGTTTGCCGTTGACGGTCAGTGGCAGCGCGTCGACGGGCAGGACGAGGCCGGGCACCATGTGGACGGGCAGCTTCGAGGCGAGCAGGTCGGCGAGGTCGCCGGGCACCCGGCCCACGAGGTGCGCGACCAGGTGGTCGCCGCTGCCGGCCACGGTGACGGCCACGTCGACCACACCGTCGAGTTCCCGGATCGCGGACTCCACCTCGCCGGGCTCGATGCGGAAGCCCTTGAGCTGCACCTGGTCGTCGGCGCGGCCGGTGAACTCCAGCTCGCCGTCGAGCGTCCGGCGGGCGAGGTCGCCCGTGTGGTACATGCGGGAGCCGTCGCCCGCGAAGGGGTCCGCCACGAACCGGCCCGCGGTGAGGGACGGCCGGCCCAGGTAGCCGAGGGAGACCTGGTCGCCGGCGACGTAGATGGCGCCCACCCGGCCCGGCGGCACCGGTCGGAGCCGCTCGTCGAGCAGGTGGGTGACCAGGCCGGGGATCGGGCCTCCGATCGGGCTGACGTCGTCGCCGGGGCGAAAGTCCTCGTCGGTCAGGACCCGGTGGGTGACGTGCACGGTGGTCTCGGTGATGCCGTACATGTTGACGAGCTCGGGTGAGGCGGCGCCGTGCCTCTCGACCCAGCCGCGCAGCCGCCCGAGGTCCAGCGCCTCGCCCCCGAAGATGATCCGGCGCAGGGCGGTGACCGGCTCGTCGGCGTGCCGGTCGGCCTCGATGAACTGGTAGAAGGCCGACGGGGTCTGGTTGAGGACGGTCACCCGGCGCTCGCGCACCAGGCGGTGGAAGTCGGCCGGGGAGCGGGTGAGCCCGTACTCCGGTACGAGCAGTTCGGCTCCGTGCGCGAGCGCGCCCCACAGCTCCCACACCGCGAAGTCGAAGGAGTAGGAGTGGAACTGGACCCACACGTCGTGGGGGCCGAAGTCCATGTCGGGCCGGGTGTTCGCGAGGAGGGTCACCACGCTGGAGTGCGGGACGACGACGCCCTTGGGCCTGCCGGTCGATCCGGATGTGTAGATCACGTACGCGGGATCGTGCCAGTCGGCGTCGGGGGAATCGCGCACCTCCGCCTGGGGCATCGGGTCGCCCTGTACGAGCACCCGGGCCGGTACGCCCGCCTGCGCCAGCAGGCGCGTGAAGCGGTTCCGGTGCTCCCGGTCCACGAGGACGACCTGCGGGGCCGCGTCGGCGAGGACGTACTCCAGCCGCTCGTCCGGGTACGCGAGGTCCAGCGGTACGTACGCACCGCCCGCGGTGACGACCGCGACCAGGGCGACGACCTGTTCCAGGGAGCGCGGGACGGCGACGGCGACCCGTTCGCCCGGCCGGACACCGGCGGCGCGCAGGGCCGAGGCCAGTTCGTCCTTGGCGGCGGCCAGTTCGCCGTAGGTCAGGGACCGGGCACCGCCGTCGAGGGCGCACTGGGTGACGGCGGTGGCGGCCGGGTCGCGGTGTGCGGCGGCGTCGAACAGCGCGCCCAAGGTCGTCGGGGTGATCCGCGCGGGGGTCCGGGCGCCGGTGGCCGCCAGGTCGTCGACGAGGGCGTCGGGCCGGGTGAGCAGGCCGGTGAGGGTGCGGGTGAACGTGTCCAGGATCGTCCGGGCGGCCGCCTCCCGCAGCAGCGCGCCGTCGTAGATCAGGTTGAACCGCGGGCTGCCGTCGAGTGCCCGCTCCACCACGAGTGTCAACGGGTAGTGCGGGGCGCCCTCGTTCACGATGTCGGTGACGACGAGGGTGTGCCCGGGCCCGCGCAGCGCTGCGACGTCGGTCGCCACGTCGAACACCACCAGGGTGTCGAAGAGGGGGCCGGCGCCGCTCTGGCGGCTGATGCGCGCCAGCGAGACGTGCTGGTGCGCCAGTACCGCGCTCTGGTGTTCGCGCACCGAGGCGAGCAGCTCGCGGGCGGTGCTGGTGGCGGCCCAACGGGCCCGCACGGGGATCGTGTTGATGAACAGACCCACCATGTCCCCGATGCCGGGCACGTCCGCGTCGCGCCCGGACACCGTGGAGCCGAAGACGACGTCCCTGCCGTGCAGGAGACCGCCCAGGGTCGCCGCCCAGGCGCTGTGCACGGCCACGCTGAGCGGTACGCCGGCGGACCGGGCGGCCTCGTCGATGTCGCCCTCCGGCGGGGCGGCCGTGTCGTCGAACCGGTCGGAAGGGGTGTGCCCCTCGGCGACCAGTGAGGGGCCGGGCAGCCCGGCGAGCTCCTCGCGCCACACCCGGTCGCTCTCGTCCTCGTCGCGCTCGGCGAGCCAGCGCACGTAGTCGGTGAAGCCGCCGAGCGGGTACACGGTCCCCGGCGCGTGGTACTCGCTCAGCAGCGCGCGGAGCATCGGCGGCACGGACCAGCCGTCGGCGATGACGTGGTGCACGGTCTGCACCAGGACGCTGCGGCCGGAGCCGGCGCGGATGAGCGTGTACCGCATCAGCGGGCCGCTCGCCAGGTCGAAGCCTGCGCGGCGGTCCCGCTCGGCGTGCTCGCGGATCTCCTCGTCGGTGATGCCGGGGCGGTCCAGCGTGGTGAAGGGGGCCTCCACCCCGCCCTCCAGTACGGAGACGACGCGGCCGTCGGCGAGGGCCACGAACCGCGCGGCGAGGTTGGGGAAGAGGGTGAGCAGCCGGGTGGCCGCCGCCGCGAGCCGGTCGGCGTCCACCTCCCCGTCCAGGGTCAGCAGCTGCTGTTCGACGTAGCTGCCCGGGGAGTCGTCGTCGAAGACCGAGTGGAAGTACAGCCCCTCCTGGAGCGGGGTCAGCGGCAGGACGTCCCGCAGGGCCGGGCCGTCCAGCTCGTCGACGTCGGCCTGGGTGAGCGCCGACAGGCCGAAGTCGCTGGGCGAGTGGCCGCCCGGGTCGAGTGCGGCCAGTGCGGCCAGGCCGGTCAGGGCCTCCCGGAAGTACCGGCCGATGGTCTCGACGTCCTCGTCGGTGAACAGCCCGTCGGGCCAGGAGAGAGTGGTGACCAGTTCGTACGCGTACGTGCCGCCGGCCGCGGCGGGCTCGGCGATCGCGGCGGGTTCGGCGATCGCGTTGAACTCCAGGGCGCGCGGCAGGCGCATCCTCGGGTCGCGCTTCTCCCCCAGCTGTCCCGTGGTGCCGGCGAGTTCCCAGTCGCCGGACGCGCCCGCGTCGAAGCGGCCCAGGTAGTTGAACAGCACCTGCGGTGCGGGCGCGGCGAAGGCGGCGTCCGCCAGGTACCGCAGGGCGCCGTAGGAGACGCCGTTGCTCGGCACCCGGGCGAGGTCCTCCTTGACCGCCTTGAGGGCGGTGACCAGGTACGCGGGGTCCGTGAGGTCGGTGGCCGCGCCGGGGTCGACGGTCACCGGGAAGAGGGTGGTGAACCAGCCCACGGTCCGGGAGAGTTCCGGCTCGAAGCCGGCGGAGTCCGCCACGTACCGGCCTTCGCGGCCGTGGCCCTCCAGCTCGATGTGCGCGAACGTCTGGCCGTGTCCGAGGTCGCGGCGCCACCGGGTGAGGGTGACGGCGAGCGCGGTCAGCAGTACGTCGTTGACGCCGGCGTGGAACCTCGCGGGGATCTCACCGAGCAGCGCGGCCGTGACGTCGGGGCCGACCGAGAGGGTCGTCGTCCGCTCGTTCGCGACGGTGTCGGCCTCGGACAGCGCGCGGCGGCCCAGCGGCGCGTCGGCGCCGGGCAGGGGGCGCTGGAACCAGGCGCGGTCCGCGTCGAACTCCGCGCGCCCCAGCAGCTGGGTCCAGCGCCGGAACGAGGTGCCCACCGGGGGCAGGTCGATGGGCGCGCCGGAGACGTACCAGCGCCAGGCGGTGGAGAGGTCCTCCATCAGGATCCGCCAGGACACGCCGTCGATCACCACGTGGTGGGCGACCAGGACCAGTCGGCGCGCCTCACGGCGCCAGACGGCACTGAGCATCACCCCGCCCGCCGGGTCCAGCCCGTCGGTGGCGAGCGCGACGCACTCCTCGACCGGCCGGTCGCTCTCCTGCCATCGCGCCACGGCGCGGTCGGGCTCCGGGATCTCGAAGCTCCAGCGCTCGCCGCGTACCAGCCTGGCGCGCAGCATGTCGTGCCGTGCGACCAGGGCGGTGAGGATCGCGTCGAGCGCGTCGGCCGTCAGGTCGGCCGGGGTGTTCAGCACGACCGACTGTACGAAGCCGTCGACGGCGTCGGTGGTTTCGCCGAGCCACTGCACGATGGGTGATCCCACGACGGTTCCGGTGGCGACGTCGCCGTGGTCCACGGCGGCGGCCTCGCGGTCCGCGACCGCCGCGAGCGCGCCGACGACGCTGTTGGTGAAGATCTGGCGGGCCGTGACGTGGAGGCCCGCTTCGCGCAGGGCGCTCAGGAGGGAAATCGCCAGGATGCTGTCCCCGCCGAGCCGGAAGAAGTCCTGGTCGACGCCGACCGCGTCCCGCCGCAGCACCGCCGCGACGGCCGCGCACACCAGGCGCTCGTTCTCGGTGACGGGCGGGGCCGCCACGCCGGCGCCGGTCACCGGCTCGGGCCCGGGCAGTGCGGCCCGGTCGAGCTTGCCGTTCGCGGTGAGCGGGAACTCCTTCAGCACGACGATGTGGGCGGGCACCATGTACTCCACCATGTGCGCGGCGGCCCAGGCCCTGACCTCGTCCGCGCGCAGGTCCTCGCTCCCGCCGGCGGGGATCACGTAGCCCACGAGGTAGGTGCCGCCGGCCGCGTTCTTCCTGGCGACGACGCAGGTGTGCCGTACCGCGGGGTGCTCGGCGAGTCCGACCTCGACGTCCTCGATCTCCAGCCGCATCCCGCGGATCTTGATCTGGTTGTCGGCGCGGCCGAGGAAGTCCAGCGACCCGTCGGGGGCGAAGCGGGCGAGGTCGCCGGTGCGGTACAGCCGGGAGCCGTCCGCGGCGAAGGGGTTCGCGACGAAGCGGGAGGCCGTCAGGCCGGGCGCGCCCACGTATCCGCGGCCGAGCAGGAAGCCTCCGACGTACAGCTCGCCGCCGACGCCGACCGGGACCGGGCGCAGTTCCCCGTCCAGTACGTAGAGCTGGGTGTTGGGGTTGGGCCGGCCGATCGACGTCGACAGGCGTTCCGCCGCGCCGCGGTAGACGACGTGCGAGACGCCGATCGTCGTCTCGGCGGGGCCGTAGCCGTGGTACATGGGTATGTCGAGGCGGGCGCGGAAGCGTTCGTAGAGCTCCGGGGTGAGCACCTCGCCGCCGCACCACACGTGGCGCAGGCTGTCCAGCCGCCCGGAGTCCCCCGCGATCTCCAGCAGTACGTCCAGCATGGACGACACCAGGTAGGTGAAGGTGACGCGGTGCTCGGCGATCACGCTCAGCAGGTGGTGCGGGTCGCGTTCGCCGCCGGGTCGCAGGACCACGAGCCTGCCGCCGCACACCAGGGGCAGGAAGATCTCGTTGACGGAGATGTCGAACGACAGCGGCGCCTTGAACAGCGACGCGTCGTCGTGGCCGAAGCCCAGGATCTCCTCGACCTGCCACAGCAGGCGCTCGCTGATCGCCTCGTGGCGGATCATCGCGCCCTTGGGCCGGCCGGTCGAGCCGGACGTGAAGATCACATAGGCCAGGGCGCCGCCGGGGACGGTGACCCCGGTCCCCTCACCCGGGTAGGAGCCGAACCGCCAGTCGCCGAGGTCGACGGGCACGGCTTCCGGTTCGTCCGGGGCGTGTTCGCCCGAGTCGTTCAGCTGGAGGACGACACGGGCGTCGGCGATGACGGCGATACGGCGCGCGGCGGGCCACTGGGGGTCGAGCGGTACGAAGGCGGCTCCCGCCTGGAGGACGCCGAGGAGGCCGATCACCATGGCGGCGGAGCGGTCCAGGGAGACGGCGACGAGCTGTTCGGCCGCGAGTCCGCGTTCGATCAGGTGGTGGGCCAGCTGGCTGGAGAGCTCGGCAGCCTGACGGTAGGTCAGCGAACGGTGCTCGTCGACGACGGCGACGGCTTCGGGCCGCAGGCGTGCCTGCTCACGGAACATCTCGACGATGGTCGGGCGGACCCGGTCCGCCCCCGTGTCGTTCCACTCGGCCAGGGTCGCGAGCCTCGAAGCGACACCGGACGGGCCGATGGTGGAGAGCGGCCGGTCCGGGAAGTCGGCCAGGTCGTCCAGGGCGAGCTGCGCATCGGCTGGTACGACGCCTTCCGGGACGGTGATGCTCCGCCCGGCCGCGCCGTCCGTGCCGTCCGCGCTCTGCGCTGCGACCTCCCAACCGACCGGTCCGGCGCCGCCGCTGTCGGCCCATCCGAGGACGTCGGCGAACAGCGTGCCGGGGGTGAGCTCCAGCCCGGCGGGGTGGTGGCCCGTCGCCCAGTACGCCAGCCCGATGGCACACGCCCGGGCGATGGTGGTGTCGCAGTAGTCACCGGCCCGTCGGCGCACGTCGGCCAGGCGGGTGGGAGAAAGCAGCACGAGACGAGCGGTCGATTCCCTCATCGAAGGCTCAACGCCCCTTCCAGATCGATAAGTTGGCCTAGGTCGAAAAGGGCGCCCTAGCTGCCTTCGCGCCAGGCCCGCCACAGTCGCGCGTAGCGGCCGCCCAGGGCGACCAGTTCCTCGTGCGTCCCCTGCTCCACGACGCGTCCCGCGTCCAGTACGGCGATCCGGTCCGCCGCCATCGCCTGGGTCAGCCGGTGTGCCACGAACAGCGTGGTCCGGCCCGCGCACGCGGCCCGCACGGCCCGCTCGAGCTCGGCGGCGCCCTCACTGCCCGCCTCTGCCGTGGACTCGTCGAGCACCACCACCGGGGCCCGGCCGAGCACCAGCCGGGCCAGCGCGACATGGGCGACCTTGGTGACGTCGAGGCGTTCGCCGCCCTCGCCGACCAGGGTGTTCAGTCCGTCGGGCAGTGCGTCCACCCATCCGTCGGCGCCGACCGTACGCAGGGCCTCCGTCAGCTCGGCGTCGGTCGCCCCCGGCGCGGCCAGCCGCAGGTCCTCGGCCAGCGAACCGGAGAACACGTGGGTCTCCTGCGTCAGGATGCTGACCAGGGCCCGCGCCCCGGCCTCGTCCAGACCGGCGAGGTCGGTGGACCCTACGCGCACCGAGCCGGCCTGCGGGGTGCCGATGCCCGCGATCAGTGCCGCCAGGGTGGACTTGCCCGCGCCCGTTGCCCCGACCAGCGCGAGCGAACCGCCGGCCGGGATCGTCAGGTGGACGTCCCGGACGACCGGCTCCTCGGAGTCGGGATAGCGGAAGGTCAGCCCCTCCACCTCGACGGCCACCGGGTGCGGCGCCTGCACCGCCTGCCCCACGGTCAGTGCGCCCACCAGCCGGTCCTCCGCGTCCTCCTCCAGGACTCCGACGAGGCGGGTCAGGCTCGCACCAGACTTCTGCGCCTCGTCGAAGGTGAACATGATGGAGCCGAGCGGGGTGAAGAGGCGGTGGAACAGCAGCGGGGCCGCCGACACCTCGCCGAGGGTCGCGGCGTCGGCCTCCAGGAGGGCGTACCCCACCACGATGATCAGGACCAGTCCGATGAACTCGGCCCGGTTCTCCCGGCCGACGAACCGGCCGAAGAGCCGGAACACCTCGATGCCGAGGTCGCGTACCCGCCACGACTCGTGGGTGACCTTCTCGCGGACGGCCCCCTCGAGGCGGTACGCCCGGACCGTGTCGATCCCGTTCAGTCCGCTGATCAGGGCCTGCGCACGGTCGGCCTGGGCCGCGCGCTGCGTGCGGTAGAGCGGGGCGGAGCGGGGGAGGTACCAGCGCAGGGCCAGCCCGTAGGCGGGCAGCGCGCAGGCACCGGCCAGACCGAGCCGCCAGTCCAGGCCGAACATGCCGAGCGTGGCGATCACCACCAGCACGCCGGCCGAGAACACGGTGGGGACGGCCGTTCTGATGCCCTTGGACAGGACGGCCACGTCGTCGCCGACCCGGGAGAGCACGTCTCCCCGGCCGACCTGCTCGATCCGCGCGCTGGGCATCCCCAGCACCGCCCGGACGGCGCCTTCGCGCAGCCGGGCGAGCAGGTCCGCGCCGAGGCGCCCGATGAGGTACGTGGACAGGGCGGTGGCCGCCGCGCCGAGCAGCGCGGCGGCCACCATCAACACCCCGGTCGTGACCAGGATCGAGCGCGGTCCGCCCTCGACCACCCCGTCGACGACCCGGCCGAGCAGGAGCAGCGGGAGTACCTGGAGGGCTGCCCCCGCCACCGTCGTGAACAGGGTGGCGAAGGTCAGCCACGGCACCTCGCGGCAGTGCGCCGCGACCCAGCGGGTGGCCTCGCGTCCGGTCGTCGTGCGCAGGGTCGGCGGGGCGACGCGCGTGGCGGTGATGCTCACACCTGGCCGACCGACTTGACGAGTTCGTCGATCGCGTACGGCAGGGACAGCAGGGTGCCCTGGGACATGGCCGCGCCGACGGCCGGGCCCTCGCTGTCGAGGAGGTACGAGACCTTGCCGTTCTTGACCGCGTTCAGGTTGGTGAAGAGCTGGAACTTCTTCAGTGCCTCCTGGTCCGCCTTGTCGGCGATGACGAAGATGCGGTCGACGTCGACGAGGTCCATGCGCTCGGGGGAGAGCGTGGTGTAGAACTTGCCGTCCGCGATCTTGTCGATCTCGGTCTGGCCCTTGTAACCGATGCCGGTCACGAGCCGTCCGCGCACGTCGGTGGTGGTGAACGGGGCCACCGAGTCCTTGTACCAGGACAGCGGGACGGCGGTCTGGTTCGCGAACTCGGGGTGCGCCTTCTTGGCCGCGTCGAGCTTGTCCTGGATGCCCTTGACCAGCTCGGTGCCCTTGCTCTCCTGACCGAGCGCCTTGGCGATGTGGACGGCGTTGTCCTGCCAGGGAGCGCTGAAGGGCTCCTTCTCGGCCTTGGTGCGGCCCACGGTCGGGGCGATCTTGGAGAGCTTCTCGTAGCCGGCCTGGTCGACCTCGGAGTAGACCGCGATGATCAGGTCCGGCCGCAGGGCCGCGATCTTCTCGTAGTTCGGTCCGGCATCGCCGTTGTTCATGATGACTTCGGGGCGCGCGTCGCCCCACTTGTCCTTCACCCAGGGCCACTGGGTGTTGATGTCGGGGGACGTGCCGGGCGGGTTCGGGTACTGGTCGACCATGCCGACCGGCTTGATGCCGAGCGCCAGGATGGCCTGGTCGTCGGTGTACCCGACCGAGACGACCCGCTGAGGGGCCTTCTCGACCTCGGTGGACCCGAAGGCGTGCTCCACGGTGACGGGGAACGTGCCCCCGGCGGCCGGGCCGTTGTCGCTCTTCTCGTCCGCCTGGTCCGCCGAGTCGGAACCGCATCCGGCGAGGAGCCCGACGCCGAGGGTCGCGGCGGACAGTACCGCCGTCAGCCGCTGCCAGGGCTTCCTACGTGTCGTTCGCTGGAGAAGCATCCGAATCCCTTGCTTTCGTGCCGTCCGTTGCGGTCCCGCCCGAGGTCAGCCAAACCCTATCGCGGTCAAGTGAGGCTAGCCTAGCCTTACTTGCGCCGTAACTATGTTTGATCTATTGGAGCCGCACATGGGCGCGGCCGATGGGCACGATGAGGGGGCGGTCCCCCACCGGGTCGTCGATCACCCGGGCGCGGAGCCCGAACGCCTCGTACAACAGCTCCGCGGTGATCACGTCACGCGGGTGCCCCTGGGCGAGGATCGAACCGTCCTTCATCACGATGAGGTTGTCGCTGTAGCGCGTGGCCAGATTGAGGTCGTGCAGCACCAGGACCACGGTGCAGCCCGACTCGTGCAGGTCGTCCACCAGGTCGAGCACGTCGATCGCGTGCGCCAGGTCCAGATAGGTGGTCGGCTCGTCCAGCAGCAGCAGGTCAGTGCCCTGAGCGAGCGTCATCGAGATCCAGACGCGCTGGCGCTGCCCGCCCGATAGCGCGTCCACGGGGCGGTCGGCCAGGTCGGACACCCCGGTCATCTCCAGGGCGTGCGCCACGACGTCGGCGTCGTCCGAGGACCACTGCCGCAGCCAGCTCTGGTGCGGGTGGCGGCCCCTGGCGACGAGGTCGGCCACCGTGAGCCCTTCCGGGGCGACCGGCGCCTGCGGCAGCAGGCCGAGCTTCTTCGCCACCTCCCTGGTCCTGAGCCTGCCGATGTCCTCGCCGTCCAGGACGACCGTTCCGCTGGTCGGCCTGAGCAGCCGCGACAGGGTCCGCAGCAGGGTCGATTTCCCGCATCCGTTGGACCCGATGATCGTGGTGATCACCCGCGGCGGGATCGACACGTGGAGATCGTCGATGACGACCCGCCCGCCGTACCCGACCGTGACCCCCCTGGCTGCCAGCCGTGCGGCCTCGTCCCCCTGGGACGCGATCCCGGCGATCTGCGATACGGCCACAACTCCCCCTGAAGTAGGCATGTCTGAAGAGATACCGGCTAGCGGAGGTTGGCCCGCACCAGCAGGTAGACGAGGAAGGGGCCGCCGATCACGGCGGTCACCACGCCCACCGGCAGGGTGATCGGCAGTGCCGTACGGGCGACCAGGTCCGCGCCGATCAGCAGCAGGGCCCCCACCATCCCGGAGGCCGCCATCGGCGGCGTCGGACACTTGGCCAGCCGCATCGCCACCTGCGGCGCCACGAGCGCGACGAACGGGACCGGGCCGGCCGCGCTCACCGCCACCCCGGCCAGCAGGACCGCGCACAGCAGCAGCACCGCCCGCACCCTCGTGTACCGGACGCCGAGGCCCGCGGCCACGTCGTCGCCGAGGTGCAGCGGCTTGAACTGGAACGCGACACCGGTCACGACGACCATCAGGGCGATGGTGCACCACAGCGCCACGCCCACGTCGCCCCACGACCGGTTGTCCAGCGAGCCGATCAGCCATGCCTGGGCCCGGGCCACGTCCCTGATGTCGGCCGTGACCAGCAGCCAGGTCGTGACGGCCTCCATCACGGCGCTGACCGAGATGCCGATGAGGACGAGCCGGAAGCCGTCGATCCCGCGCCGCCATGCCAGGAAGTACACGAGGAGACCCGTGCCGAGGCCGCCCGCGAGCGCCGCCCCGGACAGGCCCACGGAGTTGACGACCGCCGCGGCGGCGCCGCCCGACACGGTCACCAGGAACACCGCGACCGCGCCGGCGCCCCCGGTGATCCCCAGGATGTCCGGACTGGCCAGCGGATTGCGCGCGATGGACTGGGTGATCGCCCCGGACACCCCCAGTGCGACGCCCACGACGAGCCCGGCCAGGGCCCGCGGCATCCGCAGGTCCATGATCACGAACTTGTCGACCTGCTCGCCCCCGCCCAGGATCGTGGTGATCACCTGGGACAGGCCGATGGGGAAGTCCCCGACACCGATGGACAGGCAGAACACGAGGAACGTCGCCGCCGCCAGCAGCAGCGTGACGCTCACGACCCACGGCCGCCACACGAACGAGACGGGCCCGAGCCGCACGCCCGGCGTCACACTCACCGGGGCCTTCACTCCGGATGCCCTCACGCCGGATGTGCTCACGTCGGATGCCTTCGCGTCGGTCGTCCCGGTCATGCGCTCTTGAACTTTCCGCGCCACACCAGAGCCGCGAAGAACGGGGCTCCGAGCAGGGCCACGACGATCCCCGCGTCCAACTCCCCCGGACGCACCAGCAGACGTCCGGCTATGTCGCAGACCAACAGGACGATGGCACCGAGCAGACCCGCGTACGGCACCAGCCAGCGGTAGTCCGGCCCGGTCAGGTACCGGGCCATGTGGGCCACCATCAGACCGAGGAAGGCGATGGGGCCGCACGCCGCCGTGACCGCTCCGGCCAGCAGGGTGATGGCGATGATGCCGACGGTCCGGCTCAGCACGATGTTCACCCCCAGCCCCCGCGCGACGTCGTCGCCCAGGTTGAGCAGGTTCAGGGCGGGCAGTGTGACCAGCGCCAGCACCAGCCCGACGGCGACGAACGCGATCACCGGCCAGATGGTGTCGAAGCCGACCCCGGCCACCGAGCCCGCGTTCCAGAACCGCAGGGCGTTCAGCGAGGCCTTGTCCGACAGTGCGACCGCCGTGGTCATCGCGGCCAGGAACACCGTGATCCCCTGTCCGGCCAGTGCGAGGGTCAAGGGGTTACCGGCCCCCCGGCCGATGCTCGCCAGCCCGAAGACGATGACACCGGCGACCGCGGCGCCCAGGAAGGCGAACCAGACGTACTGGAAGGGGTTGGCGAAGCCGAACAGTGCGATCACCAGCACCACGGCGAACGAGGCGCCGGAGTTCACCCCCAGCAGGCCCGTGTCGGCGATCGGATTGCGCGTGTACCCCTGGATCAGTGCCCCGCCCACCCCGAGGGCCACGCCCGCCACCAGCCCGAGGACCGTGCGGGGCACCCGTACGGTCCGCACGATGAGCCGTATCTCGGTGAGCCGCTGGTCGGGGTCCGGAGCCGCCGACAAGCCCCGCCAGACCTCGGCGGGTGTCAGCGCACGCGCGCCGACGGCCAGCGACACCACCATGACGGCCAGCAGGACCAGCACCAGGGTGACCGAGCCCACGACCCGCCGCCGACGGACCTCCGATACGCCCCTGGGCACGGGGCGTTCCACTGCGATCGTGCCCATGTCGCTCTACGTCGTCCCTTCGATCAGCCGGGGGAAGGAGGGCCGGCAGGGCGTAACTTAGGCAAAGCTAAGCTGATTCCATGGCGCACTGTCGATAGACAAATCGGGCGGTCGAGAGCGAGAGACCGCCAACTCGCCCGTAAATATGTACTGTTGAGCGATTAGGGAAGCCTAACCTTACTCAATTTGCCCACGCTGTGCAAAACGCGCCCCGGCGACGGCCGGGGCGCGCTCCAGTCCGCGGGGAGTCCGCGCCGTCAGGTGTGCAGACGGCTGTTCGGCCCGTCCTGGTCACCGGCGCTCTCGTCGTTGAACCAGTAGTCCCCCGCCGCCAGGTACCGGAACGAGTGGGTGCTCTTGCTGGGCAGCTCGACGGTCACGGCGCGCTTGCCGTCCTTGCGCCGGGCCAGGGTGTGGACGCCGGGCTGCCAGTCGTTGAAGTCGCCCACCACGCTGACCGGTCCGGGCGGGGTGTCGACGGGCAGGATGAAGGTGACCTCGGTGCGGTCCTTGCGCAGTTTGCGCTCCAGCATGGTGAGCTCCTGACAGGGGCAGTGGGGGTGGTACGCCGCCCATAGTCGGCGGCGGACGCACCGGCCGCACCCCGGCGCCGCCACTCCCACCCCGGACCCCACCGGATCGAGTGACCCGCGGCCACGCGATGTCACCCTGCGTGTGCGGGGCCCGGGAACGCCCCTGCCGCCCCTGTCAAGGTACGAATGGCCGGGACTACGGCCCCGTCCCGCCCCCGGGCACGGTGGACATCGACCTTCCTGCGCCCAAGCAGGAGGGGAACGCCATCCGCACCGGAGGCATCCATGTTCCGCCGCGCAGGGGCCTTCGTGACCCGTCGTCCCCGACTCGTCCTCGTCGCCGCCCTCGCGTTCCTCGTCCTGTCCGTCCTGTTCGGTTCGGATGCGGCCGGCCGGCTGAAGTCGCAGGGGTACGACGACCCGCGGTCCGATTCCAGCCGCGCCGCGCACCTGTCCACCGAGCGCACGGGCGCCTCCCCCAACCTGGTCGTCGTCGCACAGCCCCGCAGCGGTTCCGTGGACGATCCGGCGGCCCGCGACGCGGGCGGGGAGCTGACCGAAAGGCTCACCGCGCAGCCGCACGTGAGCGCCGTGAGCTCGTACTGGACCGGGGGCGCGGCGGAGCTGCGCGGCCGGGACGGCCACGCGGCGATGCTGGTCGCGCACGTGGCGGGCGAGGGGGAGGAGCTCGGGGAACGGGCCGAGCGGCTGCGCGAGGAGCTGGCCACCCCGGCCGCGACCGCGACCGGCACTGCGACCGGCACTGCGACCGCCGCCGAGGCGGCCCTGACGGTGCACGTCGGGGGCAGGGCGCTCGTGGACGCCGAGCTCCAGGACCTCTCCGAGTCCGATCTGAAGCGGGCCGAGGCCGTCGTCCTGCCGGGCACGCTGATCCTGCTGGTCCTGGTGTTCGGCAGCGTGGTCGCCGCAGCCCTGCCCCTGCTGATCGGGGTCCTGGCCATCGCCGGGACGCTGCTGGTCCTGAGCGTTCTCGGCAGTGTCACCGACGTGTCCGTGTTCGCGCTGAACCTCACCACGGCCCTCGGCCTCGGGCTGGGCATCGACTACGGGCTGCTGATCGTCTCGCGGTTCCGGGAGGAGCTCGCCGCCGGATTCCTCCCGCGCACGGCCGCCGTACGGACCGTGCGCACCGCGGGCCACACCATCGCCTTCAGCGCCGCGACGGTCTCCGCCGCGCTCGCCACCCTGCTGGTCTTCCCGCCGTACTTCCTGCGCTCCTTCGCCTACGCGGGCATCGCGGTCGTGGTGATCGCCGCCGTGAGCGCCGTGACCGTACTGCCCGCCCTGCTCGCGCTGCTCGGACAGCGGGTGAACGCCTGGGCCGTGCCGTGGCGCCGCCGGGCCCGGTCCGGGTCCCGCTCCGGCTTCTGGGAGAAGCTGGCGCGGATCGTCGTGCGCCGCCCGCTGATCGCGGCGCTGCCGGTGATCGGTCTGCTGGTCCTGCTCGCCGCACCCTTCGCGCACGCCGACTTCGCCACCCCCGACGACCGGGCGCTGCCGGTGAGCGCGTCCAGCCGCCAGGCCGGTGACCTGGTGCGCGACCGGTTCGACAGCAAGGGTTCCAGCGCGCTGACCATCGTCGGCACGGGCAGTGCCGCCCCGCAGGAGCGGGCCGAGTACGCCCGTCGCCTGTCGGCGTTCGCGCAGGTCGCCCAGGTCACGGGGCCCGACGGAGGCTTCCGGAACGGCGAGCCGGCCGCGGCCGGATCCACGGCCCGGGCCGCCGCCGACGGACCGGTCCGGCTCTCCGTGGTGCCGCTGGCCGACCCTCAGTCGCACGCCGCCCAGCAGCTCGTCCGTGAGATCCGCGCGACCCCCGCCCCGGCGGGCACCGAGGTGCTCGTCGGCGGACCGAGCGCGGTCCTGGTCGACGCCAAAGCCACGGTGGGAGACCGGATCCCGCTGGCGCTCGCCCTGATCAGCGCCACCACCTTCGTGCTGCTGCTGGGCTTCACGCGCAGCCTGCTCCTGCCGCTGAAGGCCATCGCACTGAACGCGCTGAGCCTGGCGGCCGTCCTCGGCGCGATGGTGTGGGTCTTCCAGTCGGGTCATCTGCACCAGCTGCTCGGCTTCACGCCGGGACCGCTGAGCACGACCATGCCGGTCCTGCTGTTCTGCATCGTCTTCGGGCTCTCGGTGGACTACGAGGTGTTCGTCCTCGCCCGTATCAAGGAGGCGCACGACACCGGGCAGGACAACGCCACCTCGATCGTCTCCGGCATGGCCCGCACGGGCGGCATCGTCACCACCGCCGGCGCCCTGCTGGCCTTCACCCTCCTGAGCTTCGGCACTTCGCAGGTCTCCCTCCTCCAGTTCTTCGGGATCGGCGCGGGCCTCGGCGTGCTCCTCGACGCCACGCTCGTACGGGGTGTCCTCGTACCCGCGCTCATGCGCCTGGCGGGCGGCCTGAACTGGTGGGCGCCGCCCCTGCTGCGGCCCAAGGAGCCGAGTCCGGCCTCCCGGCCTCCCCCGGCCCCCGTCAGGAGGTGTCCCGCGGCCCGGCCCGCCCCGCGCACCCCGGCCCGCGCACGCCACTGACCACGGGCGCGCACACCCCCACCCCCTCCGTCGCCCGTCCCGCTCACGACAAGGAAGACCTCTCATGACCGACATCGCCATCACCGGACTCGGCTGCCGCTTCCCCGGCGCTCCCGACATCAGCGCCTACTGGAAGCTCCTGCTGAGCGGGGAACGGCAGTTCTCCGCCGTCCCGAAGGAGCGCTGGAACCACGAGACCTTCCACGAACCCGGCAATCCGTCCGCCCCCCATGCCGCCTACACCGACCAGGTCGCCTTCCTGGACGGCGTGGACCGCTTCGACGCCGTGCACTACGGCGTACCGCCCGCCCGCGCCCGGGCCATGGACCCGCAGCACCGGCTGCTGCTGGACGTCACGCGCGAGGCCCTCGACGACGCCGGGCTGGGCCGGGGGAACTTCGACCGGGAGAACACCGGGGTCTTCTGCGCCCTGTCGGTGTCCGACTACAAGGACCTCATGACGGCCCCCATCCGGGCCATCGCCCTGGCCGACGACGCGCGGCAGGCCTCGGCCGATCACGGCGGACTCCTCGACGCCCTCAAGGACCACGCGGGCGCGCTCGGCACCGTCCAGGCCTTCAGCCTGCCCGGGAGCCTGCTCAACATGGCGCCCGGCACCGTCAGCCGGCACTTCGACCTCGGCGGGCCCAGCTTCGCCGTCGACGCCGCCTGCTCCGGTTCGCTGGTCGCCCTGGACCAGGCCGTGGCGCACCTGCGCCAGGGCAGCTGCCGGATCGCCGTCGTCGGCGGCGTGTACCTCAGCCTCACGCCCGACAGCCTGATCGGCTTCTCCACGCTCCGGGCGCTGTCCGCCACCGGGGTGTGCCGCCCCTTCGACGAGGGCGCGGACGGCTTCGTCCTCGGCGAGGGCGCCGGCGCCGTCGTCGTACGGCCGCTCGCCGACGCGCTCGCGGACGGCGACCGCGTCTACGCGGTGATCAGGGGCATCGGCTCCGCCAACGACGGCGCGTCCCCCGGGCCGCTGGCGCCGGCCCCCGAAGGCCAGCTGCGCGCCTTGCGCCGGGCCTACGACGACGCGGGGGTCTCCCCGTCCACGGTGAGTTTCCTGGAGGCCCACGGCACCGGCACCACCACCGGCGACCGCGTCGAGGTGGAGGCGTTGCGCCGGCTGCGCACCGAGTACCCCGACGACGACCCCTCGCTGTGCTACCTCGGCGCCGGCAAGGCGCTCATCGGGCACTCCCTGTCCGCCGCGGGCATCGCCGGACTGATCAAGACGGCCCTGGTCGTCCACCACCGCACGATCGTTCCGCAGCCGCAGACCGCCCCGCGCGCGGAGCTGGGCATCGACGCGGCGGGCCTGAGGCTCGCGGACACCCCGCGGCCCTTTCCGGACTCCGGCGCTCCGCGCCGGGCCGCCGTCAGCTCGTTCGGATTCGGCGGGACGAACGTCCACGTGGTTCTGGAAGAGCGGCCCTCCCCCGGCCCCGTACCCGGGCACCTCCCGGACCGCGCCGGGGCCGCCGGACCGCAGCTCGTCCTGCTCTCGGCCGGCGACACCGAACTGCTGGACCAGCACATCGGCGACGTTCTCGACGCACTCGACACGGCGGACCCCGCCCCGCTGGCCGCCGTGGCCCACACCCTCGGCTCCCGTCGGCCGCTGACGGCCCGGCTGGCCGTCGTGGCCGACGACACCGAGGGCTTCGTGCAGCGCCTGCGCCACGCCCGACGGCAGCTCGCCGACGGCGACCGGGGCGAACTCGGCAACGGCGCCTACGCCGCCGACGCCCCGCTGCCGGCCGAACGGCGCCGTCTCGCTTTCCTCTTCCCCGGCCAGGGCAGCCAGCGGCCGGGCATGATGCGGGACCTGTACGAGAGGTTCCCCGTCTTCCGGGCGGCCGTCGACGGCCTCGGCGCCACGGTCCGCCAGGAGACCGGCTTCGACCCCGGCGACCTGCTGTACGGCGAGGCGGCGACGGCCGGCGACGACGGGGAGACCGGTCGCCGGCTCGCCTCGACCGAGGTGTGCCAGCCGCTGCTCGGTACCGTCCAGATCGCCGCCACCCGGCTGCTCACCGGCTTCGGCATCGCTCCCGGCCTCGTCCTCGGCCACAGCGTCGGGGAGTTCGCCGCGGCCGCGGCGGCCGGCGCCCTCACCGACGAGGACACCGTGCGCCTGCTGGTCCACCGGGGCGCGACGATCCGGGAGGTCGAGTCCGGCCTGCGCGGCGGAATGCTCGCCGTACAGACCGACAAGGAAACCTGCCGCCGGCTGATGACCGGCATCGACGACGTGTGGCTCGCCTGCTTCAACCAGCCGCGCCAGGTCGTGGTCAGCGGTACCCCGCACGGGCTCGTGGCCATGCGGCGGGCCTGTGCCGAGGCGGGGGTCGTCACGGTGGACCTCGACGTGTCGAACGCCTTCCACTCGCCCCGGCTCGCGGCCGCCGACAAGAGGATGCGCGCGGACCTCGCCGAGCGCCCCGTCAGGAGCCCCGTCCTGTCGTTCGTCTCGTCCGTGGACGCGGCCCCGTGCACCGACCCCGAGCGGCTGCGCGAGCTGTGGGCACGGCACGCGTCCGCCCCGGTCCGGTTCGCCGACGCCGTCCGCACCGCCTACGACCAGGGGGCCCGCGTGTTCCTCCAGGTGACCGGCGGCAACTCGCTCCTGACCTCGGTCCGGCGCAGCCTCACCGACCACGACGACGTGCACGTCGTCCCCGTCACCGGGGCCGGGCCGGACGGCGCCCGGAGCTTCGTACGGGCCCTCGCCCGGCTCGCGGTCCTGGGCGCGCCGCTCGACCCGCGGGCCCTGGTGCCCCGGGAGGAGCGCCGTGTGCTCGACCTGCCGGTGGCGCGGCTCGCCACCCGGTCCTACTGGGTGCCCCGGCGGCGCCCGGGGATGACGGACGCCTCCGCCGCCTTCCAGCAGCCCCACGCCCATGCCGGGCCCCGGCCCGTACCGCCCGAGGAGAACGCGATGAACGACTCGCTCCACGACCCGATGAAGGAACTGTTCCGGCTGATGCAGCAGCAGAGCGCGCTGATCGCCCACCTCACCGAGGCGCTCCCGAAGCAGGCCCCCGCCGCGCAGGCCCCGTCCGCCCCGGCCGGGGCGGACGCCCCCGCCGACGAGGAGCCGCCGCCGACCGGGGACATCACCGGGGTCACCGAGTCCGTGCTCGCGCACGTGGCCCGGGTCAGCGCGTTCCCGGAGGCTCACCTGCATCGTGACCAGCTGCTGGTCGACGACCTCGGTTTCGACTCGCTGATGCTCACCGACCTGTTCACCGCCCTCCAGCGGGAGTGGCCGCGGTGGACGTTCGACGAGACGGCCGCCGAGCGGCCCACCGTCGGAGGGATCGCCGCGATGATCGCCGGCGGCTGCCCGGACGCCGTACCGGCGGCCGTCCCCGGGCAGCGCTCCGGAGGCGACGACGTCCCCGCAGTCCCGGAAGCCCCGGAAACCCCGGCGGCGCCGCCCGCCGACCCGGCCCCGGCCCCGGCCCCGGCTACGGCCGCCACCGAGCTGCCCGAGGAGCACACGCGGATCGAGTGCTTCCCGGAGGTCACCGCCCACAGCGAGCGCTTCGCTGTGCTCTCCGAGCTGGGGCTGCCCAATCCGTACTTCCTCGTCCACGAGGGCGGCATGACGGACACGACCGTCGTCGACGGCCGCAAGCTCCTCTCCTTCTCCAGCTACAACTATCTGGGCATGGCGACCCACCGGCAGGTGAACCGGGCGGCCCAGGAGGCGATCGAACGCTGTGGTACCTCGGTGTCCGCCAGCCGCCTGCTGTCCGGCAGCCGGCCGCTCCACCTGGAACTCGAGAGCGAGATCGCCGACCTGCTCGGGTGCGAGGCGGCGATCACCCTGGCCAACGGCCACGCCACCAACGTCACCGTGATCGGGCACCTCGTCGGACCCGGGGACCTCATCGTCCACGACTCCCTCGCCCACGACAGCATCCTGCAGGGGTGCAAGCTCTCCGGCGCGACCCGGCGGCCCTTCCCGCACAACGACGCGGCCGCCCTCGAGGCCCTGCTGACGCAGGTCCGGGACCAGTACCGGCGGGTTCTCGTCGTCGTCGAAGGCGTCTACAGCATGGACGGGGACATCGCCGACCTGCCCGCCCTCGTCGAGGTCAAGCGCCGGCACGGCGCGCTGCTGATGATCGACGAGGCGCACAGCATCGGGACCATCGGCAGGACGGGACGCGGCATCGGCGAGTACTTCGACGTCGACCGCCCGGACGTCGACCTGTGGTCGGGCACCCTGTCCAAGGCTCTGGCGAGCTGCGGCGGTTACGTCGCGGGGAGCCGCGCGGTCGTGGAGTACCTGCGCTACACCGTTCCGGGCTTCGTCTACAGCGCCGGGATGACCCCGGCGGACACCGCGGCGTCGCTGACCGCCCTGCGCATGCTGCGGACCGAGCCGGAGCGCGTGACCCGTCTCGCGGAGAACGCGGCGCTGTTCGTCCACCTCGCGCGCGAGGCGGGCGTCAACACCGGGGACAGCCACGACACGCCGGTCGTCCCGTGCATCGTCGGGGACTCGCTGAAGACCCTGCGCCTCGCGGAGGCCCTGTTCCGGGCGGGCATCAGCGTGAACCCCATCCTCCATCCGGCCGTACCCGAGGAGCTGGCCCGGCTGCGCTTCTTCGTCACGTACGACCACACGCCCGGCCAGATCCGGCAGGCCGTGACCGCGCTGGCGCGTGAGCTGCTGCTCCTCGACACGGCCCATGCAGCGTGAGCGCCGCAGTCGTGACCCCGGACGCCACGGACCCCACGGACGCCGCCGCCACGGCCATCGGCGCCACGGCCATCGGCGCCACGGACACCGCCGCCACGGACACCGCCGCCATGGACTCCGGCACCTTCTTCCGGCCGATCGCTCAGGGCCGTATCCACCGATGGGGCGGGGCTCGCCTCATCGTGGCGCTGTCCGGCGACCTCCGGCGGGCACCGCCGCTCTCACCGGCCGAGCAGCGCGTGGCCGGCGCGCTGCCGGCCTGGCGGCGGGCGGAGTGGACGGCCGGCCGGCTGCTCGCGAAGTGCCTGGTCGGCGAGGCGCTCTCCGCCCCCGCGGACGAGGTGGAGATCCTCCCGCGAGACGACGGCAGCCCCTGTGTCCTGGTCGGCGGCAGCCCGGTGACCGCGCTGAACGTGTCCATCAGCCACACCTCCCGCCACGTCGCCGCTGCCCTCGCGCCGCAACCGGTCGGGGTGGACCTGTGCGAGGAGGCTTCGGCCGACGCCGTACGCCGGGTCGCGGAGCACTTCCTGTCGCCCCGGGAGCTCTCCCTCATCGGTACGGACCGGCCCGCCGCCCTGGCCGGGGCCTGGGCGCTGAAGGAAGCCGCGGTCAAGGCCGACCGCAGCGGTGTCTTCGGCGCGGCTCCGCGCGGGATCCCGATCCTGGGCCTGCGGCCGCCCGTCCTCGGCGGACGGCGCCGCGCGATGGTGTGGCGGGCGCAGGACGCGGCCTTGGCCCTCGTCCTCGCGCGCCCGGCCGATTGAGTACCCCGCGTGCGGGCACTGCGTTGGTGCTCCTTGCCCGGCTGGATGATCCTGGTCAGAGGAGCGCCTGGCCGTGCGGGTCCCGTGGGACGGCGGCAGCGGAACGAGCGAGGGCGAGATGAGTGGCGATGGAGCAACTTCCCACCTCTCCTGGTGAGCGGCCCGAGGAGACGGGCGCCCCCCTCGAGTCGACGTACACGGCCTCGGCCACGATCAACGAGCAGGGCATCGTCACCGAGTGGAGCGAGGGTGCCACTCGGCTGCTCGGCTACGTGCCGTCCGAGGTAGTGGGACTGCCCGCCGCCCACCGGCTCGCCGACGTCCTCAACGACTCGGCGCGGCAGGTGCCGTCCGGGCAGGAGCGGTGGAGCGGCACGGTGGCTCTGCGGCACCGGGACGGTCACCGCATGGAAGTGCCCCTGCTCGCGCACCGCTGGACCTCCACCGCAGGGACCACCAAGTGGTTCGTGGTGTCCGCCGTCGGGAACGCGTCCCGGCCGCCCTGGGACGAACCGCTGAAGGAATGGGCGTTCACCCAGTCCCCCTGCTTCCTCGCGATCTTCGACGCGGACCTGCGGCTGGTGCGCGCGAATTCCGGCATGGAGCGGACGCTCTCCCTCACGGAGGCCGAGATGCGCGGGCTGCGGCTGCCGGAGATCGCGCCGGATCCCGTGAGCGACGAGACCGAACGCAGGATGCGCCTGGCGCTGGACACCGGGGAGCCCCAGTACATGGAGGCCTTCGTCCACCCGACCGGCGGCAGCCCGGAGAACAGCTGGGCCACCTCGCTGGCCCCCTTGCGGGACCCGGACGGCCGGGTGCACGCCGTCTGTCTGGCCGCGCACGACCGGACCGGCGTGGAGAGCGTCCAGCACCAGATGCTCCTGACGGACGAGGTGGACACCGCACCCATCGGGACCACCCTGGACAGTGTCCGCACCGCGCACGAGCTGGCCGACGCCGCGGTCCCCCGGCTCGCCGACTTCGCGGTCGTCGACCTGCTGGAGCCGCTCCCGCGGGGCGACGAGCCGTCCTCCGTCCCGGAGGGCGGGCCGGTCACCGTGTGCCGTGCCGCGGCCCGGTCGGTCCTCGACGGAACCCCTGAGTCCCGGGTCGCCGTAGGGGACACCACCAGCTACCCGCCGCTGTCGCCGCCGGTCGAAGCGCTGGTCGCGGGCCGTGGCGCCCTGTACGGGCCCGCGGATCCGGCCCTCGCCCGGTGGGCGGCCGAGGACCCGGAGGCCGCCTGGATCGGCGAGTACGGGGCCCACTCGATCATGGTGGTGCCGATGCGTGCCGGCGGTGGCACGCTCGGCGTGGCCGTCTTCAGCCGACACCGGCGGCAGGAGCCCTTCCAGCCCGAGGACCTGCGGCTGGCCGGGGAGCTCACGGCCCGGGCGGCCGCCGGCATCCGCAATGCGTACCGGTCCGGCCGCGAGCACACCACCACCATGACGCTGCAGCGCAGTCTGCTCCCGCACACGATGCCCGATCAGGCGGCGCTGGAGATCGCGTCCCGTTACCTGCCCGCCGCGGGCGAGGCGGGCGTGGGTGGCGACTGGTTCGACGTGATCCCGCTGTCCGGCGCCCGGGTAGCCCTGGTCGTGGGCGACGTCGTCGGCCACGGCATCCGTGCCACCGCCACCATGGGCCGCCTGCGCACCGCGGTACGCACCCTGGCCGACGTCGACCTGGGACCCGACGAGCTGCTCACCCACCTCGACGACCTCGTCATCCACCTGTCCGCCGACGAGGCCGACCCGGAGTCCGGCGGGGAGACCGCCGGGGGCATCGGCACCACCTGCCTCTACGTGGTCTACGACCCGGTCATCCGGCGCTGCACGGTCGCCCGGGCGGGCCACCCGCCGCCCGCGGTGGTCTCCCCGGAGGGCTCCGTGTACCTCCTCGACGTCCCGGCCGGTCCGCCGCTGGGCCTGGGGGGCCTGCCGTTCGAGACCATCGAGGTCGAACTGCCCGAGGGCAGCATCCTCGCCCTCTACACGGACGGTCTGCTACAGCCCCGCGACCACGACATCGACGAGGCGCTGGACAGCATGTTCGCGGCGCTCGTGCGACCGGCGGACACGCTGGAAGCGGTCTGCGACCGCGTGCTGACGACCATGCTGACGCACCGCCCGGACGACGACGTGGCCCTGCTCGTGGCCCGGACCCGGGGCCTGCACGCCGACCAGGTCGTCGTATGGGACCTGCCCTCCGACCCCGCCGTCGTCGCCACGGCCCGGCGGCAGACCACCGACCAGCTGACGGCCTGGGGACTGGACGAAGCCGCCTTCGTCACCGAGCTGCTGGTCAGTGAACTGGTCACCAATGCCATCCGGTACGGCCAGCCGCCCATCCAGCTGCGGCTGATCCACGAGAAGAACAGCACCCTGATCTGCGAAGTCTCCGACGCGAGCAGTACCGCCCCGCACATGCGGCGGGCCCGGACCTTCGACGAGGGCGGCCGGGGTCTGCTGCTGGTCGCCCAGCTCGCCCAGCGCTGGGGCACCCGGCATGCGGCCATTGGCAAGACCATCTGGGCCGAGCAGTCCCTGACCGAGTACTGAGGGCGCCTCCAAGCCTGGGCTGTATGCGAGGAAATGTCCCCTGTGACGCGCCTGTGACAGTCGACGGACACGTCCATGAAGTCCCGGCGACAAGCTCTTTAACAGGGACAAACACCGACATTCAGGTATACGTCCCCTGCTTCCGAGGACGTGAGCAGCAGTGATGTCCAACCCGATCCGTCGGAGGAATCATGAGCCTCACCCTCGTCGCCCCGCAGACCGAAGCGCAGACCGAATCCACCGTTCCCACGCTCGCCCCGCGCGAGCAGGAGGCGCTGGGACACATCGCCGCAGGCTGCACCTACCTGCAGACGGCCCGCCAGATGGGGCTTTCCAAGCACACGGTCGACGCCTACCTGCGCCGCATCCGCGCCAAGCTGAACATCAACACCACGGCCGAGATGACCCGACTGGCCATCTCCATGGGGCTGTGACGCAGGTAGGAACTGAAACTCACGTAGGGGGCGAGGCGGTCTACGGGCCGCCGGGCAGGCCGTAGAAGACCGGCCGGGCCCAGACCGGGGGCTCTCGCGGGGGCGCGGAGACCTCCGGGACACCGGGAGGACGCGAGTCCTCCCGCGCAGGCGGATCGGCGTTCGTGCCGATGCCGCCTTCAGTCGCGACGCGAAGCGCGGCCACGAATTCGATGCAGGACCCGTAGCGGTCCTCGGGGAGTTTCGACAGAGCCTTGGTCAGCACGTCTGCGGCGGCGGGAGCGATTCCCGGCCGCCTTTCCGTCACTGGCGGCGGGGGGTCGTACTGGTGCGCCCAGAGCAGCGCCGCGTCCTCCTCGCGCTCGAACGGCGGTCCGCCGGCGAGGGTTTCGTAGACGACGCACGCCAGGCTGTAGAGATCGCACCTGCCGTCCACGGGCCTGCCGGAGATCTGTTCCGGCGCCATGTAGTCGAGCGTTCCGACGAACTCCCCGTCCGTGGTGAACCCGCTCAGCGCCAGCGACTTCTTCGTCAGCCCGAAGTCCGTGAGGTAGATGTGCTCGGGGTGGTCGCTGTCGGTGCCCGCGGCGACCAGGATGTTGGCGGGCTTGACGTCCCGGTGCACGAGGTCGTGGTCGTGGGCCGCGTCGAGCGCCGACGCCACCTGGGCGGCGATGCGCAGGGCCGTCGCGACGGGCAGCGGACCGTCACGGTCCAGCAGCGCGCGCAGGTCCAGGCCGGAGACGTAGCGCATGGCGATGTACAGGACGCCGTCGGTCTCACCGGCTTCGAAGATGGGCACGATGTGCGGGTGGTCGATCGACGCGGCCACCCGCGATTCGTGCGTGAAGCGGCGTCGGAAGGTCTCGTCGCGGGCGCGCTCCGGGGCGATCAGCTTGAGGGCGACCGTACGGTCCAGGCGCAGGTCCTTGGCGCAGTAGACGACTGCCATGCCACCGCGGCCGATCATGCGCTCCACCCGGTAGCCGGCGATCCGCTTCCCGATGAGGCCCGAGGCACGGCCCGCGTAGACGCTGAGGTTGGATACCTCGCTCATCCGCTGCCGCCCTCACCCGGCCGTGTGACGCCGCCGGACGCGGCAGGCCGCTGTTCCATACCTGGAAGTCTATCGACCGGCCCCCGCGGATGCCCGGTCGAACGCACACCGTGACCGGCCCCGAGGGGACCGGTCACGGTGTCGCGAACAGGCGATGCGGTCGACTGCTGCCGACGGCGGTCAGTCGAAGTCGAAGCCGCCGGCCCCGCCCGCCCCGCCGGTGGGGCCACAGCCGAAGCCGAAGCAGAGGCCGGCCTCGCCACCCGTGCCGCCCTTGCCGCCGTCGCCGCCGGGCAGGTTGTTCCCGCCGGTGCCGCCGGTGCCTCCGTTGGCACTTCCGCTGCAGGAGCCGGCGCAGATGCCGCCCCTGCCACCGGTGCCGCCGGTGCCGCCCGGTACGCCGGTGGTGCCGGTTCCACCGTTGGCGCTTCCGTTGCACAGCCCCGCACAGATGCCGCCCTTGCCGCCGTTGGTGCCGTTCACCGCTCCGTTGCACTTGCCCGCACAGACCCGATCACCGACGCGGACGCTTCCGTTGCCCACCTTGACGCTCTTCAGCAGCTTCCTGCCTTCCAAGCGGCCCCCGCCCGGCCGTGCGTCACCGGCGTCGAACGCGGGGGCCGTCTGACTCGACGGGGCGGGAGCCGCCGTGGCGACCGGTGCCATCGCACCGGCACCGATCAGGGTGGCCGAAATGACGAGACCGAGACGAAATTTCGTGGATCGGATGCGCATGAGGTTCTCCGTTGCCTAGGAATGTGTGTCCGGAAGGTGCGCGGCGCCCCGGCCTGCTGCAGGCCGGGGCGCCGGAAATGGGGGCCTCAGGGGCGGAGGTTGTCTCCCATCAGGGCGAACCAGTCACCGTCGACGTAGTACCGCTTCCAGGTGTCGATCTGCTTTTCCGAGATCTTGTACTTGTCGGCGATCTTCTTCGTCATCTCGCCCGGCTCGTCGGCCGCCAGCACGATGAGTGCGATGCGCACCTTGTCCACCACCGACAGGTCGGCCTTCGACTTGTCGGGCAGGTCCTCGAACTTCAGGCAGCCCACTCCGCCGGGCTGGCCGGGCTCGCCCGGCTGACCGGGCTCGCCGCCCCGGCCGCCCTTGCCGCCCTCGCCACCCTTGCCGCCGGCGCCGAAGCCGATGCAGTGCTCGGGCTTGTCGGCCGGGGCCGAGGCGCTGACGCCGGTGGGGGTGTGGGACTGCTGCGACGCCTGCGCGGCGCACGCCGTACCGGTGACGAGGGCCAGAGAGGCCGTGACCAGGATGATCGGACGCTGCCAGGACTTCGTGAACATGACGGGGTTCTCCGTTTCCGCAAATACCGAGGTGGGGGGATGAGAAAGGGGGGATGGGGGGTGGTGACGGGGTGGGGAGGGCGGGGGCCCGGAGGCCCCCACCCGTTGAGCCGGGTACTGCGGTGTGCGGTGTGCGGTGTGCGGTTTAGAAGATGCTGCCGCCACCGGCGCCACCGTTGCCACCGAGGCCACCGATCAGGCCACCGAGGCCGCCGTCTCCGGCCTTGCCGCCATTGCCACCGTTGAAGACGCCGAAGCCTCCGTTACCGCCGTTGCCGCCCTTGCCTCCCTTGAAGAAGCCGTCGCCGCCCCCGCCGCCGTTACCGGCGTTGCCGCCCTGGAGGATGCCGAAGCCACCGTCGCCACCGTTACCACCGGCGCCACCGATGCGGCCCTCGCCGCCACCGCCGCCGCCGCCACCGGCGCCGCCGAGCAGGAGACCGTCTCCACCGGTACCACCGTTACCACCCTTGCCACCGGTGCCCAGGACGCTGCCGCCACCGGCGCCGCCGGAGCCGCCACCGCCACCGACGAGCCCGCCGGTGCCGCCCTTGCCACCGTCACCTCCGGCGCCTCCGGCGTTCGGGAGAGCCGTTGCAACGTGGGAGGTCACGGGGGCCGCCGAGGCCATGGACGCCGGGAGCAGGACACCACCGGTAACGACAGCTGCCGCAGCGGCCAGGGTCGCAATGCGGAAACCGCGACGGGTCGGACGGACAACGTTGCTGGTGTGCATCTTGCGGTTCATGATTTCTCCTACTGATGAAGAGGGATATGTGACCTCCCCGGATTTCCGGGGCGGTGCGGATATAGGGGAGAAGTGATCCTCGGAAAGGATTTCCGTCTCTTCCGTCTGCCTCGTTTTGTTTCCGGTGAGGCCCGCACCACAAGTAAGCCCCGGGGGGCACATCCGGGTCATGTTCCGGAATCTCGGGACTTGACACCCTCATAAACACCGGCTAAAAGCGACCGGCGGCGCCGGTGGGCGGGCGGTACGGGGCGACGCCGAGCAGGTCTGAGGGCCCTGCCGAGCGGCGGGCGGTAGGTGGGGTTCACGCGGGCGAGGCTGCGGGCCAGGGCCACAGACCCGCGGTCCGGCACGGGCCTGCTGCCGACGGCCGGGTCCTACAGGACGGTGCCGAGGCCGAGCAGGATGGCGCACAGCGGGGCGGCGTAGGACGGGGCGGCGTAGGGCGGGTCGGCCTGCTCTCCGCGGCTCAGGGCCACGGCTGCGGCTACGGGCGCCAGCGCAGGCACATCTCCCGCCGCCCCGGCTTCGCAAGCGCCTCGCAGCGGAGCACCAGGACGCAGGCGAGCAGGGAGGCCACCCCCCGGGCCCGCCGGTCCGCTACCGCGACAGCCTCGCGGCGTCAGTACGCCCGCGCGCGCCGTGCCCCGAACCGGCCCCGGCCCGGGGTGCGGGCCGGGGCCGGGGCCGGGGAGGGCTCAGCGGGTCTGGACGAAGGTGCGGCCCTGGTGGCCCTCGGCCGTGCAGGTGCGCTTCTCGGCGGCCGTCATCTTGCGGGTCTTCACCACCACCGCGTTGCTCTTGCCGTCCGTACCGTTCTTGGCCGGGCTGGTGATCGTGTCCTGGAAGAACCAGTAGTAGTGGCTCCACCTGGGGCTGTCGTAGTGGGTCTGCCAGGTGCCGGAGACCTTCTGCATCACCTGGGCGCGTGAGATCCACCCCACCTCGCCCGGCTTCACCGTCATATTGAGCGAGCTGCTCTCGGAATGGCTACTCGACCAACTGTGGCTGTAACTCGCCGTTACGCTCAGGTCGACGATGCCCGCTATGTTGCCTCCCGCCGTGACGGAGACGCCCAGCGAGTCGGTGGAGCCCACCGTGTCGTCCCACGTCATCGACTGGGTGGAGTCGGACGTGCTGCAGTTGAACAGCGAGTTCGACACCTGCCGGAGCTCACCCAGGTACGCCTCCCCGAGCCGGGGCGAGTTGAACGTGCACTTGCCTTCGCCCGAGGCGCAGTCCGCCAGGAGCTGCTGCCGTGTCGGCTGGTCGGCAGCCGATGCAGGGATGGCCTGCGCCGCCGCGACGGCGCAGGCCGCCACCGCCATGGTCAACGCGCGGGCTATGGAGCGCCTGACGCGGTGTGTGGTCATCGTGGTACCTCTCACGGTGCTGGGGGGATCGGTGAACCGCCGTACGGCGGAGGCGAATTCACCCGCAGCCGCCCGCACGTTCGATCACCGCCTGTTGCTCCTGAGATTCTCCCGACCGACCGGAGGGGTACGGTCCGATTGAGTCAACCCGCCGCCGGGCGCAGCACCGCGACCTCCGGGCCGAAGCCGACCACCAGCCGCCCGCCCGGCGCGGCCCCGAGCGCGCCCACCGCGAGCGGGATCACGTGCTCGTTCCCGGCCTCCCGTCCCGTGGCGAGGTCCCAGAACCGCGCGCTCTGCCCCTGCCCCATGGCGACCACCGGCCTCCCGCCGTCACCCTCGCCTCCGGCGGTGACGGCCATCGGCCCGTTCGGGTCCGTGTCTCCGGTCCGGACGCCACCGATCTGCCGCATGGTCGCCAGGTCCCACAGGCGGCCACGGTGCGGTCGGCCCTGCCGTGACGGCGACCGGGCGCCCGTCGAGAAGGGCCGTGGTGATCGCCGAAACCGTTCCGTGTGGCCGGTGCGGGGCGGGCCGTCCCCGTGGGCGTGGGTGAGGTCCCAGGTCCGCAGCGCGCGGTCGGCGCCGGCGGTCACGGCCACCGGCCGCCCGTCCAAGGCCGTCGTGGCCACGTCCAGGACCTTGCCGCTGTGGCCGGTCAGCGGCGGGCCGGCCGGCTTCCCGGTAGTGCGGTCCCGTACCACCACCGTGCCGTCCTGCTCCACGGTGAGGGCGACCGGATCGCCGCCGGAGGAAGGGCTGCTCCCGCGGTCGGAGAGGCAGTGCCACAGGTCGGCGTACCGTTCCGGGCCGGGCGCGAGGGCCGGCGCCGCCCCGGTGGCGCCGATGCTCCGGATCACGCGCATGCCATCTACGCGCTGCCCGTCGTCCGCCAGGTCCCAGATGCGCAGGGTGCCGTCCGCCGCGGCGGTGAGGGCGACGGTACGCCCGTCCGGCACCGCGGTCTCCCGCGCCCGGCCCCGCACCAGGGCTCCGTTCTGGCGGGCGAGGGCCAGGGGGCCGATGAACCGGGGCTCCTCTCCCCCAGGCCGACGGCGACGACGCGTCCGCGCACCACCGTCACGGTGGATACGCCGGGCAGGTGCTCACCGTCTGCCAGGGCCGCGGCGGCCGGGGGGACCTCGACCGGCTCGCCGGTGGCGAGGTCCCACACCCGCTGCTCCGCCCCGTCCCGCGCAGCGGTGCGGCTGTGGCCGACGAGGGTACGCAGCCGCCGGTGGTCCTGCACGGGCCCGTCGGACCACTGCACGGACCACCGCGGAGGGGGCAGCAGGGCATGCACGTCGTCGAGCGCACCCGTGGAAGTCTCGGCCATGCCGCCGAGGCCAAGGGCTGTCCCGTCATCCCTATCACACCGCACACCGCCGGCCGGAGCGTGCGGACCACCACCATTCCCGGCCGTGCGGGCGGGCACCGCGGTGGGGGGCGCGGGCGGAGATTATGCGGGGCGGGTGCCCATGTGCCGCCGGGGCGGATGGCGTTGAGTCGGTCCTGCCGATCGGCCGGCAAGGAATCGACATCAGCCGCGCGACCCGCGCACTCGACCTTCGAGGAGGTGATCCGGATGAGCGTCCTCAAGCTTCAGAACATGGAGGCCCGCACCACGCAGAGTGCTGCCGCCACCGTCAGCCTGACGAGCAGCAACAGCAACTGCTGCAAGTCTCCGCACGAGCCGGAGAACCCGAACTGACCCGTCGGGTCCGTGCGGGGGCTCGGCACGCCCCCGCACGGACCCGCCGTTCCCCACGGCCGCCGCCGGCGGTCCCGCGGACGATCACAGAGGCTGACAGCTGACATGCGCAACGAACGCTGGGTCTACCGCTTCCTCTTCGCGTGGAACGACACCCTCTTCTTCGACCCGCTCGACGTCTTCTACGAGCCGAACGCGGACCACTTCCTCGCCGCGTTCGACGAGGGGACGCGGGCACGGTTCGTCCGCAGCGGCATCTGGTGGAGCCACCGGCACAACCGGGCCCTTCCTGCGCAGGGCTGGAAGATCCACGTGTCGTCGAGCCACCGCCACGTGCGCGAGGTCGCCGCCTCGGTGATCGGGCACCTGACGGAACGCGAGATCGACTTCAAGATCGCGCTCGATCTCAACATCTTCGAGATGCTCAACTCCAAGTCCATCTCCCGGGGCAGCGGCGGCAAGCTCGTCACCGTCTACCCGCGCGACGACGACGAGTTCAGGACGTGCCTGGCCGACCTGGCCCGCCTCCTGGAGGGCGTCGAGGGCGCCTACGTCCTGTCGGACCTGCGGTACCGGGACAGCAAGGCGCTCTACTTCCGCTACGGCCAGTTCCTCGACACCCACAGCGTCGACGTCCTCGGGCGCAGGCGGCCGCGGATCCTCGGACCCGACGGTCCCGTCCCCGACGACCGGCGCCCGGGGCACGCACAGCCCGACTGGGTGCCCTGGCCGTTCGACGACTGGAAGCCCGACGGGGACGAGGACGAGGGGGAGAACGAGCTGCTCGGGGGGCGCTTCCGGGTGACCGGCGCGATCCAGTTCTCCAACAGCGGCGGCGTGTACACGGCCGAGGACACCGAGAGCGACGACCGCCCGGTGCTCCTCAAGGAGGCCCGCCCGCACACCAACATCAACCCCCGCCAGGACCACGACGCCGTGGACATCCTCGGCCGCGAGTGGATGTTCCTGAATCGGCTGGACGGCATCGGCTCGTACCCGGCGCCGATCGCGAAGTTCCGGCACTGGGAACACCACTACATCGCCGAGGAGTTCGTCGACAGCTCCGACATCCGCTCCGTGCTGCTCGAACGCAACCCGCTCGCACGCCCGGGGTTCGACGTCGAGCAGTCCCGGGAGTACCTGCGGATCTTCCTCGCCGTCTTCCGCGGGCTGGCGCGCGCGATCGGGGCCGCGCACGAGCGCGGTGTGATCCTCGCCGACTTCACCGCCGCGAACCTGCTCATCGACCCGGACACCCACGAGGTGACCATCGTCGACCTGGAGGCCTGCCGGCTGGCCGGGACCGTCGAGCACAACGGTGTGAGCGGTGTGAGCGGCGATGCGGCGCTGGAGAAGCCGGTCGAGCTCTACACCCCGGGGTTCAGCCTCTCCCGCAACCGCTTCAAGGCGTACGGGCCGGAGGGCGACCGGTACGCCCTCGCCTCCACCATGGCCTACTTCGTCTTCCCGATCGCCGCCATGTCGTACCTGCGCGAGGACGTCCTCGACCTGTACCGGATCTTCATCACCGAGGGACTGGGCTGGCCGGAGCGCGTCCACGGGCTGATCACCGACCTGGCCCGGGACCGGATCGGCCTCACGGACCTGCTGACGGCCCTGGAGGACGAGGCCGACGACCTGCTCGACCGGGTCGAGGCCGCACCGGAGCCCCCGGTCGTCGAGGAGGAGCTGGGGCTGGCGGACGCGGAGGCGGGGGTGGCCTCCTTCGTCCTGGCCACCGCCGACACCGCCCGGGACACGCTCTTCCCCGTGGACCCCTTCGCCCACGTCACCAACCCGCTGAGCCTGGGCTTCGGCGCGAGCGGCGTCCTGTGGGCGCTGCACGCCAGCGGCGTCCCGGTCCGGCCCGAATGGCGCGCCTGGCTGAGCCGCAGGCTGGCCGGTATCGATCCGGCCCGGTACCCGGACGGCCTCATGAACGGCCTGTCGGGCATCGCCTGGGCGGCCGACTCCCTCGGCCTCGGCATCCAGGCGAGGGAGCTGCTGACGCAGGCCAACCGTCGCGCGGTGGAGAAGGGCGACCACACCTTCTACTACGGCCTCTCCGGGGTCGGGATGACGAACCTGCGCTTCTTCCTGCGCAGCCACGACCCCCGCGACCTCGCCGCGGCGCAGGAGTGCGCGCAGGCGCTGCACGAAACGGCGCAGCGCGATGGCGGGCGGACCCACTGGCTGAACGAGTTCACCGCGAAGGGGCCGTTGACCGGCCTGGGCTTCGGGCAGGCCGGTGTGGCGATGTTCCTGCTGCGCATGCACCAGGTGACGGGCGAGGCACGCCACCTGCGGCTCGGACGGGAGGCGCTCGCCTGGGAGATGGCCCACGCCCGGCCCATCGACGACGACGGCGGCCCGGTCATGTTCGAGCACGAGGGGACGATGGAGCCGTACGTCGAGGTCGGTTCCGCGGGCGTGCTGAAGGTGCTGCTGCGCTACGGGGACACGGACGCGGCCCGCACCGTCCTGCGCGGGCTGGACGTCCGGTACTCGGTGATGCCGGGGTACGCCTTCGGGATGACCGGGGTCGCCGACGCGCTGCTGGACGCGGCCGGGTTCACCGGCGACCGGTCGTACCGGGACACGGCGCTGCGCCAGCTGGACTTCGTACGGAAGGTCTTCCTCTTCGAGCCCGCCGCACGCTTCGGACTGCCGCACCCCGACGGCCGGCCGCCGCTGCTGGGTCTCCCGGGTGACGGGCTGCTGCGCTGCTCGACCGACTACCTGACCGGCTCGGCGGGCGTGCTGCGGGTGCTCCACCGGGTGAACACGGGGGGCTCCGCCGACTTCCTGCTGGACGAGGCCGGGCGGTGAGGCAGCTCTGGCTCACCCTGCGGGGCCACCGGACGCCGTTCGTGGTGATCCTCGCCGCCGAGGTCACCACGAGCGGGCTGGAGGCCCTGCTGCACCCGCTGCTGCTGAAGGCCCTGTTCGACGAGGCGATCCTGACCGCCGACCTCCGGCGCTTCCTGGTCCTCGGCCTGACCTACCTCGCGCTGGGGCTGACCCTCAACACCACGGGGTACTGGATCGCCTGCCGGCGCAAGCGGTTCGAGAACGCGTTCACGCTGGTCCTGGAGACCGAGCTGCTGGCCCGCACGCTGGGCCTGGACGGCCGGAAGGTGTCGCGGGCGGGGAACGCCTCGTACGTCAGCCGCATCCACAACGACGTCTCCCAAGGTGTCCTGCCGGCCGTCGACGTGTCCTTGCGCATCGCGCGGCAGGCGGTCACCTCGGTCGTCTTCCTCGGTGTGCTGCTGTACCTGTCCTGGCAGGCCAGCCTCATCCTGCTGGTGATCGTGCCGCCGCTGGTGTTCGTGAGCAACCGGCTCGGCAGGCGGATCGAGGAGAACACCGGCCCCGAGCGCGAGGCGGAGGCCCGGTACGTCAACACGCTGACCCGGACGCTGGAGGCCTACGCGGCCCTGCGCGGACTGCCGTCGCTGCTGCCGGGCACCCGGGCCGCGAACCAGGACGCGCTGCGCGGGTTCCTCGGCATCACCTTCGTCAACTTCCGTCTGGGGCAACGGCAGCGGACCCTCAGCGACCTGGTGATGAACCTCTCCGACACCGCGTCGATGATCGTCGGTGCCTTCTTCGTCTTCTCCGGCCGGATGTCCTTCGGCAGCTTCCTCGCCTTCGTCAACTCGCTGTGGCGGGCGGTGACCGGGATGTTCGACCTCATCAACATGATCCCGCAGGCCCGCCGGAGCACCGCCGTCCTCGAACGGATCGAGTCCCTGCGGGAGTCGACGGAGATCCCGTACCACGAGGAGGGAACCCTGGTACGGGTCCACGGGGCCCGGGTCGTGTACGGGGACGGGTCCGGGGTGGCGATCGACGCGTTCGAGCTGCGTTCCGGCGAGCACGTGCTGCTGCGCGGCCCCAACGGCTGCGGGAAGACCACCCTGCTGCACATCATCGCCGGAACGCTCGCCCCCGACGCCGGGTCGGTCACCCTGCCGCGCCGGGTGGCGAGCCTGACCAGTCCGGTGAACCTGCCCCCGCTGCCGGTGCGCGACCTCGTTCCCGACGAGCGGCTGCGCGCCGCGCTGGACCTGGCCGCGGCGTCCGGCCGGCTGCCCTCGGAGCTGTCCTCCGGCCAGCGCCAGCGCGTCGGGGTCGCGGCGCTGCTGTGCGAGGACGCGGACGCCTACCTCGCCGACGAGCCCTTCGCGAACCTCGACGACCGCGGCCGGGAGCTGGTGTTCCGGATGCTCCGCGAGCGGACCGAGGGGCGCGCCCTGCTCGTCGTGCACCACGGGGACGCCGATCTCGACGGCCGCTTCGACCGGGTGGTGACCCTGACGGCCGGACACCCCCTGGCCCGGCTCTCCCAGGGGGCGTCTTGTCGATCGGGCCGCACCGCGAGCCCGGCCTGACCGGCAGGACAGCCCTTAGGCCACCAGGTCGCGGGCGGCGGTGGCGAAGGCCGTCCGGTTCGGGTGGCCGGTCTTCTGCAGGAGGCTCGCCACGTGTTTCTCGACCGTGCGCAGCGAGATGTGCAGCCGCCCGGCGATGTCCTTGTTGCTGATCCGTTCGGCGACCAGCCGGGCCACCTCGAACTCGCGGACGGTGATCCCGCACCGGCGCAGGTCCGGCGGCACCCGCTCGGTGCCCGTGCGCCGTTGCCGGACCGACGCGCCCATTCCGCGCAGCAGGGCGCGGCTCGCTCCGGCGACCGCGTGGAGCCCGGCGCCGTGGAAGTACTCCTCAGCCTCGCGCAGCCACTCGACCGGCGTGCCCCAGCCGTCCTCGTACGCCGACTGCGCGACCAGGCGCAGACAGAGCCTGCGTGCCATGGGGAACGGCTCGGCCGCCTCCAGTGCCTTGCCCGCGGCGGCCGTCGCCTCGTCGGGGCGGCCCTCGCGGCCGAGCAGCACGGCGTGCGCCAGGCCGGTGAACTGGTGGTTCCAGCGGGTGCCGGCGGCGCTCGCCCGCGCGACCTCGGCGTGGTGGCGCCGGCCCATGCGGCCGGCGAGCACGCCGAGCAGCAGGATGATGCCGTGCTTGCCGAATCCGCCGATGGCGGGGTTCTCCGCGTCGTAGGCGAGGGCCTGCGCGAACTCCTGCCCTGCTGCCTCGTGCTGCTCCTCCAGCAGGGAGCAGAAGGCCCGCGCCAGCCCGTACGACATCGCGCGCACGCCGGGCGCCGCGTCCAGCAGCGGGGCCAGTCGCTCGAGCGCCCCGCGCATCTCGGCCCGGCGGCCCTGGTGCGCGTACCGTACGGCCTCGGCGAGGCGCAGCATGGCCAGGGGGCGGCCCAGTCCCAGACGGGACGCGTCGGCCGCGGCCTCGCGGATCCGGTCCCGGGCCTCGTCGAACCGGCCGTGCTGGATCCGGTCCAGTGCGAGGACGAATCCGGTCTCGTGGGCCAGCGGCAGCAGGCCCAGGTGCAGGGCCTCCTGCCGGGCCTCCTCGATGCGGGTCGGCAGGCCGTCGTGGCTCGCGGCGACGGTGGCCAGGTGGACGTCGGCGGCCGTGCGGGGTACGGGGAGCCGGCGTGCGAGGGCGATGGCGCGGGCCCGCCTGAAGTGGGCGGCGGCCGTGGGCTCGTCCTGTTCCCGGGCCAGCTGGCCGAGCAGCAGCAGGGCCCTGCACGCCACGTCCGGCAGGTCGACGCGCTGGGCGGCCTCCAGGGCCCCGTGGGCGTACCGGGTGGCGGTGCGCAGCCGGTCGGGGGCGAGCCGGCTCAGTTCCACGTGCACGGCGGAGAGGTCCACGAGGGCGGCGTACTCGTCGGCCGGGCGGCTGCCGAGCAGTGCGCGGGCGATGTCGAGGTGCCACAGGGCCTCGGCGGGACGGCCCGTCAGGGTGGCGATGTCGCTCAGCCGGGCGTGGAGTCCGGCACGTCGTTGCGCGGGGATGTCGTGCTCGCCGCCGTCTCCGCCGAGCGTGTCGAGGATGGCGGCGGGCGCGGGCAGGCGGTCGAACCGCGCCGAGCAGGCGACGGCGTCCAGCAGCCGCTCCAGCACCGTGGCGTGCAGTTCGGGTGCGGTGCCGGGTTCGACGAGCCGGTGGGCCCGGGTGAGCAGTTCCACGGCCCGGTGCACGGCGCCCTCGCCCGTGGCCCGCCCGGCCGCCTCGCAGTACAGGCGGATGGCCTGCGGGGTGTCGCCGGCGTGCTCGTGGAGCCGGGCGGCGTGCTCGCACCACGCTGCGGGCAGCCCGGGGTGGAGGTCGGTCAGCGCCCGCGCCGCTCGCCGCAGGTACCCGGCCCGCTCGCCCGGCCCGAGGTCGTCCAGCAGCGCCTCGGCCGCCAGCCGGTAGCGGAAGGTGTACCACTGCGTGCCCGGCCCCTCCGGGGTGATCAGGTACGAGGCGACGGCGGCACGCAGGACCGCGGAGAACTCGGCGTGGTCGCGGCCGATCGCGCGCTCCAGGACGGGCAGCGCGAAGCGCCGGCCGAACAGGGCCGCCATGCCCAGGAGTTCCACGCCGAGCGGGCCGAGCCGCTCGGCCTGGCGTCTGACGTTGTCCGCGACGGTGGGCGGTACGGAGGGTGTCCGCGGGTCGTGGCCGTGCAGGGCTGGGCGGCCGGCGAGGTCGTGGACGAGTTCCTTGACGACGAAGGGGATTCCGGCGCTGCCGTCCACGGTGCGGTGGACGAGGTCGGGGCAGACCTCGGACGGGGAGATGCGCAGCTCGGCCGCGATGAGCAGGTGCACGTCGGGACGGCTCAGGGGGCTGAGGCCGAGGACCGCGGCGGCTCCGCGCTGGCGGGCCCGCGTGGTCAGTTCGGTGGCCGCACAGGGTGCGCATCCGGTGACGAGGAGGAGTACGGCCGGTTGCTGTCCGAGGTGGTCGAGGAGGTACTCGACGACCGCGAGTGTGCCGGGATCGGCGTCGTGCAGATCGTCCAGGACCAGGAGGCAGCCCCGCCGTTCGCCGACGACGGTGAGCAGGCGCAGCATCGTCTCGGCGACCACGAGGTGCGAGGCGGCGTCGGCGTCCGCGTCCCGGGCTCCGGTCAGCAGCCGGGCCAGCACCGGCCCGTAGCGGCCGAGTTCGCCGGGGTCCGGCAGCAGGCCGGCGCGGGCCAGCAGGAGCAGCGCCTCGATCAGGGGCCGGTACGGGACGGTCGGGCCCACCACGCTGGCCCGCCCCCGTACGGTGACCATGTCGGTCTCGGCGGCCAGGGCGAGGGCTTCGGTGGCGAGCCGGGTCTTGCCGACGCCGGGCTCGCCGGTGACGAAGAGCGCCCCGCCGCGCCCGGACCGGGCGGCGGCCAGCGCGAGCATGATCTGCCCCGTCTCGGTTCCGCGGCCGATGAGTTCCCCTCGTCTCGGGTGCGGGCCGCCGGGTCGGACCGCGACGGTACAGTCCTCCGGCAGCGCCGGCCAGAAGATGGACACCGGCTCGTCCCCTTTCCGGCGGGCTCTCCGAGGCGCCGCCGGGGATGACGATAGGGACGGCGCGGGTGCCCCCTGTAGCCGTCCGTTTGGGGGGCTTGTGCGGGGGGTCAGCCCGCGTCGAGACTGTCCTCCCGTACCCGCTGGGCCAGGTCGAGCTTGGTGTAGGTGGGGCGGCCCGCCTGCTGGTACTTGGCCTTGACCCGGTCGAGGTAGTCCTTGGCGGTGTGGACGGTGATGCCGGCGCGCCGGGCCGCGGACTTCAGGGTGAGTCCGGAGGCGTAGTCGAGCAGGATCTGCCGTTCCCGGGGCGAGAGGCGGGGGCGGGCGGGGCTGTCGTCGTAGGCGCAGGCGAAGGCGAGCTCCGCCGAGAGGGCTCCCCTGCCCGAGGCGAGGTCCTTGATGGCGGCGACCAGGGTCGGCAGGTCGTGGTCCTTGGTCAGGTAGCCGTCGGCGCCCGCCCGGATGGCGTCGAGGATCCGGGAACGGTCCGGCACCGTGCTGATCATCAGGACCCGGCTCCCGGTGCGCAGCAGGCGCCGGATGTTGTCGGCGGGGGCGGACCCGTCGCGCAGGACGAGGTCGAGCAGGACGATGTCGGGCGGGGCGTACCCCACCCGGCCGAAGCCGTACGGGAGCTGCGCGTCCGGTGCGCCGAGGAGCTCCCCGACGGTGGCCGCGGTGGCCACGAGCCGCAGCTCCGGTACGCCGCCCAGCCAGGCCCGCAGGCCGTCGAGGAGCATCCGGTCGTCGTCGACCACCGAGACGGTGATCACCCGGGCCATCGCAGCTCCACCCGTACGCCCTCGCCCGGGGCGGTGTCCACCGTCGCCCGGCCCCCCACCTCGGCCATCCGGCCGTGGACCGAGCCGCGCAGGCCGAGGCCGGGCTCGCACCGGTCGGGGTCGAATCCGGGGCCCCGGTCGACGACGGTGACGACGGCTCCCCCGCGGGCGTCCGGGTTCCGGGTGGCGGTCAGATAGGCGTGTCCGGTGCCCGCGTGGCGCCGTACGTTGTTCAGGGCCTCGCGGACGGCGTCGCCGAGTGCGGCGGCGACCTCGGGCGGCACCTGCGGCAGGTCGTGGTACTGGGCGGTGACCCGCAGCTGGAGGCTCTCGACGGATCCGACGGCCTCCTCCAGGGCCGTGCCGATCTCCCGGTGGTGGACCTCGTCGGCGGTCTGCTGGATCAGCCGGCGCAGGTACGCGGCCTCGCGCGCGCACCGTTCGCGCACCTCGGGGGCGTTGGCGTCGACCGAGCCGGAGGCCAGGGTGGTCAGGGTGGCGAGGACGGTGTCGTGCAGCGCCCGGTGGTGTTCCAGCCGCTCGGCGTAGCGCGCCTTGTGGGCCTCCGCGGCGACCGCGCGGGCGTTGGCCTCGTCGAGGAGGCGTCCCTGGCGGAGCAGGTACCAGCGGAAGAGCCAGGTCATCACGGCCGAGGAGACGATCGAGTTGAGATGGCCGAGAATCACGGCCGGGCTCGCGCCCACCGCCTGGTAGCCGATGAAGTGGGTGACCACGAGGAGGGCGATGACGGTGAGGGCGTGGAGCCGCTCGAGGGAGATGGCGGCGACGGCGCTCGCGGATCCGCCGAGCAGCATGGCCCAGGCGATGGCGGGGGGTTCGCGCACACCGCCCCAGGCGCAGAGGGCCAGCGGCAGCACGCAGCCGGTCACCAGGACGTCCGCCCAGATGTGCCGGCGGTCGAACCAGCCGCGTCGCAGGGCGGCGCCGTAGGTCAGCGCGCTCAGTCCCAGGGCCACGGCGAACCCCACGTACTGCAGGGGGAGTTCGGACCGGCGCTGGGTGACGGCGAGGGCGCCGACCGTCAGATGGCTCGCCCGGTACAGCAGGGTGGCCACGATCATGAAGGACTGGGCGCGGTGCAGGCCCGATCCCAGTCCGCTCGTCCCCCGTAGTGCTCGTATGCGCCGTACCGGTAAGGACAGCAACGCCAAGACCACACCTTCCCGTACCGATTTGCCCGTGACATCTGCCATTTTGCCCTAGCAGGTGCACGTCAAATAGGCGCGTACCGGCCTGCTCACGGGCTTGGCCGAGGGGCCACCACAGGTCGGCCGGAAAGGTGTTTCCCGGTGTCGCCCCGCCGCCCTATCCGGCCATGCCGACGACGGAATGCCGGCCACTGGCCCGGCCGGGCCCCGCCCCGGCGCCCTGTGTCGCGGAGCGTCGGCGAATCGCCGGCAGGACCCCCCCCCCCCCCCCCTAGGGGGTGGCGAGCAGGGTGGTGACGAGCTCGGCGGTGCGGCGGTGCCAGGTGCTCGCGTCGCGGAGCATCGCGTGGCCGCCCGTGGGCATCGGGATGCCGGTGGCGTCCGCGCCCGCGAGGCGGGCCCGGCGTACGAAGTCCCAGGATTCGGCGGCCGAGGTGACCCGGTCCGCCTCGTCGTGCAGCAGGCGGAGCCCGCGGCCCGCGAGGTGCTCCACCGGCTCGCCGGCCGGGCACCAGGGGGCGAGGGCCACCACGCCGCGGACCTGGGGTGCACCGGCCGCGCGCAGGGCCGCCCGGCCGCCCATCGAGTGGCCGACGAGGACCACGGGCACGTCCCCGGCGAGCCCGCGCAGCCGTGCGAGGGCCGCCTCGGCGTCCCGGGCCGCGTCGCAGCGGGAGCCGTTCCATCCCCGGTGCCGGTAGCGGACCTCCGCCACCAGGACGTCGCGCCCCCGCGTCGCGCGGGCGACGGCGCTCGCGAAGGGCCGCATCCGCAGCGCGGGCAGGTTGAGAAGGGGCGGCGGTTCCGGCCCGTCCTCGCGCCCTCCGTGCAGCAGCAGGACCGCCGCCGCCGGTATCGCCGGGGACCTACGGATCACGAGCGCCCGGCCCTCGCCGGTCGACGCCGTGCCCGGCTCCGTTCCGGCCGTCATCCCGCCTCCCCGGGCGTGCGGCGCGGCGGGCGCGGGAAGAACCCGCTGGTGCGGGCAGCATAGGCGGCGTACCCGGGCCGGTCTGCCATGTGCGCCTCCAACAGTCTCTTGCCGCTGCCCCAGATCAGCAACGCGCTCATCACCAGCGGTGAGACCAGCGTGAGTGCCGCAGTCTGCCAGGTCGCGCAGGCCAGCAGGTACAGACCCCACCAGACGAGGAAGTCGCCGAAGTAGTTGGGGTGCCGCGTCCAGCTCCACAGACCGCGGTCCATGATCCTTCCTCGGTTCTCGGGGCGCTGCCTGAAGCGGGCGAGCTGGAAGTCGCCGGCCGCCTCGAAGAGCAGTCCGGTCGCCCACAGCAGCAGGCCGAGCGCGGCGAGCGGCCCGAGGGGCACGGGCACGTACGACGCGGCCTGCACCGGCAGCGAGACGAGCCAGACCAGCGCGCCCTGGAGGAGGTAGACCTTGCGCAGGGCGTACAGCCGGGGGCTGCCCGGCGCCCGGGCGAGCATGCGGGCGTAGCGCGGGTCCTCGCCGTGTCCGCGGCCGCGCCGGGCGATGTGCAGGGCCAGGCGCAGACCCCACACGACGGTCGCCGCGGCGACAGCGAGACGCCGGCCGTCGTCGCCGTACCCCGCCGACAGCAGCCAGCTGGTGAGCGCCACCGCGGCGAAGGCGAGGCCCCAGGCGACGTCGACGATCCGGTGCAGGCCCCTGACCGTGGCGACGGCGAAGGTGACCAGCATGACGGCGAGCGCGGCGCCGGCCGCGACGGCCAGGCCCGGCAACAGCGCGTACGGGTCGAGGGTCATGGGGTCTCCGGCGGCACCGGGTCGGCGGTGAGCAGCAGTTGGCGTACGTCCAGGTAGCGCGAGCGGAATCCGGCCTCCGAGTAGGCGAGGTAGAGCTCCCACATGCGGCGGAAGGTGTGGTCGAAGCCGAGGGCGGCGACGGAGTCGGCCCGGCGGTCGAACTCCTCGCGCCACAGCCGCAGCGTCTCCGCGTAGTGGGCGCCGAAGCCGTCGTCCGCCCGTGTGTGCAGCCCGGCCGCCGCGCTCTCCTGGGCGATGGCCTCGCGGGAGGGGATGAGCCCGCCGGGGAAGACGTACTTGCTGATCCAGGTGTGCGTGCGGGCGGTGAGGAGCATGCGCTCGTGGGGCATGGTGATGGCCTGGAGGGCGACGCGGCCGCCGGGTGCCAGGAGCCGGCGCAGGGCGGCGAAGTAGGTGGACCAGTACTCGGCGCCGACCGCTTCGATCATCTCCACGCTGACGACGGCGTCGAAGGAGCCCTCGACATCCCGGTAGTCGCGCAGTTCGACGGTGATCCGGTCGCCGAGACCGGCCGCGGCGATGCGCTCGCGGGCCAGGTCGCGCTGTTCGGCGGAGAGGGTCACGGTCAGCACCTGGGCGCCCCGGGAGGCGGCCCGCACCGCCAGCTCGCCCCAGCCGGTGCCGACCTCCAGCAGACGGGTGCCCGGTCCGACGTCCGCGAGGTCGAGGAGCCGGTCGATCTTGCGGTGCTGGGCGGCGGTGAAGGTCGCGGCCGAGGCGGGGAACGCGGCGAACACCGCCGAGGAGTAGGTCATGCTGCGGTCGAGGAACAGCGTGAACAGCTCGTTGGACAGGTCGTAGTGGCGGTGGATGTTCTCCCGCGCGCCCTCGGGGGTGTTGCGCTGGTGCTCCGGCCGCCTGCGCACCCAGGCCTCGCGCAGCCGGCGCAGCGGCGCCGGCACCAGGTCGTCGACGTGGGCGGCGAGCACGGTCAGCGCGCCGACCAGGTCGTCGCTGTCCCATTCCCCGGCCATGTACGACTCGCCGAAGCCGATCAGGCCGTCCGAGCCGATCCGGCGGTGGAAGGCCCCGGGGTCGTGGAGGGTGAGGGTGGGCGGCGCTCCGGCCTGCCGGGGAACACGGTGCCCGGGCAGCTCCCCGCCCCCGAGCCGGTCCCCGCCCCCGAGCCGGTCCCCGCCCCCGATCCGTACCCGCAGCGGGAGCCGGCCGAGCGCGCGGCCGATGATCCGCTCGGCGACGGCGCTCCGCAGGGCCGAGGCACGGGGCGGCCGGGCCACGTCGGGCCAGCGGTCCGGGTCGACGGGCGCGGGTGCGGGTGCGGGCGCGGGCGCGCCCTCGACGGCCGGGGAGTACGAGACGCTCACAGGGCGGTGCCTTCCTGCGGGGGATGGACGGGACGGGGGCGGACCGGGAGTCCGCGGAGGAAGAGGCGGATGCCCTGGAGGCGGATGCCGGCGGAGACCCGGGCGGTGGACCAGGGGTGCCGCAGGGCGGCGCCGAGCAGGGCGCGGGCGGCCGCCGGGCGGTGGCGGCCCCGCACGGTCGCGGTGAAGGGGCAGGTCCCGTCCTCGTGGCGCAGCTGCACGGTCAGGTCGAGGCGGTCGCCGGGGACGGGCAGCCGCATCCGGTAGAAGCCCTCGACCGCGAAGAACGGCGAGACGTAGAAGTCCTTGGGGACGTCGGCCAGTCCGTCGGCGCCGGGGCGCAGCAGGTAGCAGTGGCGCTCGCCGTAGGTGTTGTGGACCTCGGCGACGACGCAGACCGGGGTACCGGCGCGGTCGTGGCACCAGTAGAGGGTGAGCGGGTTGAAGACGTGTCCGAGGACGCGGGCGTGGGCGAGCATCAGGACGCGGCCGTCCGCGTTCTCCACCCCGTGGGCGGACAGCTGGGCCTCCAGGCCCGCGCGCAGGGTGGGTGCCCGGCCGCCGAAGTGGTCGCGGGGGTCGAACCGGGCCAGCGGGCGCAGCGCCCGGGGGATGCGGGGCGGGTCGTCGATGTCGATGAGCCACAGGTAGGTGCGCTGACGGAAGGCGTGGTGGACCGGCGAGGTGCGCGCATGGGCCACCGTGCACTCGTACAGGGCCGGTACGCGCGGCAGGGCCGGGGGCAGGGCCGGTCGCCCGGGGGTGCCGTTCACCACCGCACCCCCAGCGCCTCGGCGGCGGCGACGCCGGAGCGGCAGCCGTCCTCGTGGAAGCCCCAGCCGTGGTAGGCGCCGGCGAAGGCGGTCACGGACGTGTTCAGCCGGGGCAGTTCCCGCTGCGCGGCGACGGACCGCGGTGTGTAGACCGGGTGTTCGTACACCATGCGGGCGATCACGTCGAAGGGGTCGACCCGGCCGCGGGCGTTGAGGGTGACGATGTGCGGCTCGGCGGTCGGCAGCCGCTGGAGCCGGTTCATGTCGTAGCTGACCTGGACGGTCTCGGGCCGGGCGTCGCAGGAGGGGAGCCAGTAGTTCCACGAGGCGCGCGCGTGCGGGGAGCGGGGCAGGAGCGAGGTGTCGCCGTGCAGCACGGTCGGGTTGCGGGAGTAGGTGAACGCTCCGAGGGTCCGGACCTCGTCCTCGGTCGGGTCGGCCAGCAGTCGCAGCGCCTGGTCGGGGTGGACGGCGATGACCACGGCCGCGTACGGGGTCGAGTCGCCGTCGGGGGTCAGCACGCGCGCGTGGTCGGCGGCGCGCACGACGGCCCGGACCGGGGTCCCGGTGCGGACGGAAGTGAGGTTCTTGGCCGCTCTGGCCACGTAGGCGGCCGAACCGCCCGTGACCGTACGCCACTTCGGGGACCCTTTGACGGACAGCAGTCCGTGGTGGTCCAGGAAACGGAAGAGGTAACGGGCCGGGTACTGGAGGGCCGTGTCCGCGGCGCAGGACCAGACGGCCGCGACGAGCGGGATGGCGAAGTGGCCGACGAAATAAGGGGAGAAGCGGTGCCGGCCGAGGAACTCCCCCAGGGTCCGGCCGTCGTCCTCGGAGTCGAGCAGCCGGCGGGCGGCGCGGTGGAAGCGCGGGATCTCGGCGAGCATGCGCAGGTGGCGGCCGCGCAGCAGGTTGCCTCCGCCGAGCAGTCCGGCGGCGCCCCGGGCGCCCGCGTACTCCAGGCCGCAGCCGCCGCAGCGGACGGACATGCTCATCTCGGATTCCTGGGTGGTGACGCCGAGTTCGCGGAACAGACGGAGCAGATGCGGGTAGGTGCGCTCGTTGTGCACGATGAACCCGCTGTCCACGTGGACGGTGCCCACGTCCCGGGTGGGCAGTTCATGGGTGTGGGCGTGGCCCCCGAGTCGGTCGTCCGCCTCGTACAGCACCACGTCGTACGCGCGTTGCAGCACGTGCGCGGCCGTCAGTCCGGCCACGCCCCCGCCCACCACTGCGATCCTCCGTCGGTCCACGTCACTCAACCCCTCGCGCTCGCCTGCCCCGCACGGCCCGGTGCCGGGTGTTCCACGGGTACTTCGGTGCCGGACGGCCCGCGGATGGGAATCTTGTTTCCGGCGGGCGCCGCCGGCCGGCCGCCGCCACCGCTTCCGCCGCCGACGCCGCCCGCCTCGCCACCGAGGTGGTGGCGCATCCGGTGCAGACCCCGCCGGGCGTGGCTCTTGACGGTGCCGAGCGGCATGCCGGTGCGCTCGGCGATCTGGGCCTGCGTGAGGTCCGCGTAGAAGGCCATGGCCAGCACCTCCCGCTGCGCGCGGGGCAGTTTCGCCAGCTCGCCCGTGACGAGCAGCCGGTCCAGGCCGGTTTCGGGGCCCGCCACGGGCTCGTCCGGGGGCGGCAGGGCGGCGCCGGCGGCCGCGACCAGGTCGAGCCGCCGGGTACGGGCCGTGAGGGCGTCGGCGATCTTCCGCCGGGTGATCCCGACCAGCCAGCCGGGAAACGGCCCGCGCTCCGGCCGGTATCCGGCGCGGCCCTGCCAGGCGGCCAGGAAGACCTGCTGGCGGACGTCCTCGGCCTCCTTGGAGTCGCCGAGGGTGCGGGCCGCCAGGGCGTGGACGAGCCCGCCCCACCGGCGGTACGCGGCGCTCAGGCACCGCTCGTCGCCGTGTACGAAACCCTCGGCGAGCTCGTGGTCGAGCAGCCGCTCCACGGCTGCGGGCGACGGCCGGACGGTGACGCTCTGTGCGGTCATGGCGACTGCTCCTCGGTGGGGACCGGTGCCCGTCCAGATTCCGGCCCGCCCGCGCATCGATTCCACTCGCATCGGTTGTGCGTCGCATGATGGAGGTATGAGCGAGTCCGCAGAGCAGCCCGCCGAGGCCGTGCACGGTGTCACCACCGGGGCCGTGGCACGTCGGCTGGGGGTCGCCCCCACGACACTGCGCTCCTGGGACCGGCGGTACGGGATCGGGCCGGCCGCCCGCGAGGACGGCAGGCACCGGCGGTGGACCCCCGGGGACGTCGCCGTCCTGCAGGAGATGTGCCGGCTGACCGCGTCGGGGGTGCCGCCCGCGGAGGCGGCGCGCGCCTCCCGGACCGGGTCGGGAGCCACCGCGCCGGGCACGCCCACCGCGCCGGTCCGTCAGCCGGGATCGGGGAACGGCCTGCCGCTCGGCGACGTGCGCCAGGAGTGCCGGGGGCTGGGCCGGGCGGCCGTCCGCCTCGATTCACCGACCATGGACGAGATGCTGGGCTCGCTGATCACCGAGTACGGCCTGGTGACCACCTGGGAGGAGGTGATGGTGCCGACCCTGCACGCCGTGGGGCGCAAGTGGGAGACCTCGGGCGACCAGTACGTCGAGGTCGAGCACCTGCTGTCCTGGCACGTCTCGACGGCACTGCGCCGCGTGAGCATCGGCGCGCTGTCCGGGCCCCGGGCAAGCGCTCCCCCGATCCTGCTCGCGTGCGTTCCGGGCGAGCAGCACACGCTCCCCCTGGAGGCCCTCGCCGCGGGTCTCGCCGAACTGGGCCTGCCCGCCCGGATGTTCGGGGCGGCCGTGCCGCCCGAGGCGCTGGTCCAGGCCGTACGCCGGATCGGCCCGTCCGCGGTCGTGCTGTGGGCGCAGGCCCGCTCCACCGCGCAACACGCCCTGGCCCGGCACGTCGCGGACACCGCGTGGGGGGTCAAGGGGGCACGGGCGCGGACCACGGTCCTCCTCGCGGGCCCCGGCTGGGCGGGCCCCGCGCCCGCCCCGGGCATGCTGCGGCCCGGCGGGCTGCGGGAGGCCCTGGCCCTGCTGCGCGGACTGTCCGGGACCGCGACGGCGGGAGCGGCAGCGCCCCCTCAGCGCTCCTGACCGGCGCGGGCCCGTTCGACCACGTCGCGTATCGCCTGGGCGACCGGTTGCGGCCGCTCGACGGCGATGCCGTGGCCGCTGTCGGTGTCGGCGACGTGCCGGGCGTGCAGGTCTTCGGCCAGGCGCCGCTGGGCGGCCAGCCAGGCCGGCCAGGTCGATCCGCCACCGACGCCGAGGTCCCACGGGTGGTCGGAGGTGAGCACGGCGGCCAGCGCACACGACACGGCGAGGGCGGCAACGGCGGCGGACACGCGCCGGGCCCGGACCGGACCGCTTGCGCACACCCGTCCAGTCTGGCACCGGGCGGTGACCACCGACAGCCGGTGGTGTCACGGGCCGTCCTTGCCGCGGGCCTGCCGGAAGCGGGCCAGCCCCTCCGGGAGGCCGATCACCGGGTCCGGGTAGTCGTACCGGGCCCGCTCCAGCCCGGGCAGCTGCCACGGCTCGTGGACCGAGGGGCCCGGCAGTCCGGCGAGCTCCGGGATCCAGCGCCGCACGTACGCTCCGTCGGGGTCGTACCGCCTGCCCTGGATCACCGGGTTGAGCACCCGGTTGGGGCGGCTGTCGGTGCCGGTCCCGGCCACCCACTGCCAGTTGAGCTGGTTGTTGGCGACATCGCCGTCGACCAGCAGGTCGAGGAAGTGGTGGGCTCCGGCGCGCCAGTCGATGTAGAGGGTCTTGGTCAGGAAGGACGCGGCGAGGAGCCGGCCCCGGCCCGGCATCCAGCCCTCGTGGGCGAGTTGGCGCATGGCCGCGTCCACCACGGGATAGCCGGTGCGGCCCTCCTTCCAGGCCAGCAGGTCCGCCTCGGCGGCCTTGCCGCGGCGCCAGCGGTCGGCCCGGGTGCGGTAGTCCCGGGTGGCCGCGCCGGGGCGGGCGGCGAGGAGCTGGTACTGGAAGTCGCGCCAGCACAGCTGCCGTACGAAGGCCTCGGCGCCCGCTCCGCCCCGGGACCGCGCCCGGTGCACGGCCTCGGCCGCCGAGACCGCGCCGAAGTGGATGTACGGGGAGAGGCGGGAGGTGACGTCGCCGGGAAGGTCGTCGTGGCCCTCCTCGTACTGGTCGGCGTACCTCCCCAGCCAGTCCGTCAGCCGCTGCCGGCCCTCTGGCTCACCCCCGGTGGCCAGGCCCGCGGAGACGGAGGGAACCGCCGCGCGCGACGGGATCTCCTCGGAGCGGATCGCGCCGGGCACCGGGACCGCCCGGGGCGCCGCCAGCGGTTCGCGCAGCCGCTCCCCCGACCAGCGCCGGAAGTACGGGGTGAAGACGGCGAAGTGATCGGATCCGCTCGGTGTCACGGCCCCGGCGGGCAGGGCGGTGACGACGCCGTCGTGGACGTAGAGGCGACGCCCGTCGGCCTCGAGGGCGCTGCGCAGCCGCTGCTCGCGGCGCAGGGCGAAGGCGCTGCACCCGGCCGCCATGTGCACCTCGTCGGCGTCGGTCTCCCGTACGACGGCGCACACTTCGGCGACGGGGTCCCCCGAGCGCAGCACGAGCCGGCCGCCGCGTTCGCGCAGTCCGGAGTCGAGACCGGCCAGGCAGTCCGCCAGGAAGGCGAGCCGGTTGGGTGCAGCGAAGCCCGCGCGGTCCACCGCCGGGTCCCGGACGAAGAGCGGGACGGTCTCGTTCCCCTGGCCCAGCGCGGCGCGCAGCGGCGGGTGGTCGTGGACACGGAGGTCCGAGGTGAACAGGACGACCGAGACGTTCATGGTGCTGCTCCTGGCATCGGGCCACCGGACGGACTCTGGGCGTGCCGCGCGGCGGTCGCTGGGCTGGCCTTGTCTTGCCTTGCCCTGTCATTCGGCGCGTGCGGCCTCGGCGGATGCAGCGGGGCGGCGGCTTTCCGCGTCCGCCTCGGCCGTGCGGGCGATGTTGCGGGCCATGCCGCCGAAGACCACGGCGTGGAACGGCGAGACGCTCCACCAGTAGAGGTGGCCGGCCAGGCCGTGCGGGTGGAACATGGCCCGCTGGCGGTAGCGCGTCCGCCCCTCCTCGTCGTGGTCGGCGGACATCTCCAGCCAGGCGAGGCCGGGCAGCCGCATCTCGGCGCGGAGCCTGAGCAGCCGGCCGCGTTCGATCTCCTCGACCCGCCAGAAGTCCAGCGAGTCCCCGACCCGCAGATGTGCGGCGTCCCGGCGGCCCCGGCGCAGACCGACGCCCCCGACGAGGCGGTCGAACCAGCCGCGGACGGCCCAGGCGAGCGGGAAGGAGTACCAGCCGTTCTCCCCGCCGATCCCCTCCACGACCCGCCACAGGGCCTGCGGTGAGGCGTCCACGGTGCACTCGCGGACGTCGGAGTAGAGGCTGCCGCCGGCCCAGTCGGGGTCGGTGGGCAGCGGGTCGCTCGGTGCTCCGGGGACGGAGGCGGAGGACCAGCGGGTGAGGACCTGGGCGTCGCGGACCTTCTGGAGGGCGTAGGTCAGGGCCGTGTCGAAGTCGAGGGGGGCGCCGGGCGGATCGGGCACCCAGGTGGCGATGTCGTGCTCGTCGCAGACGACCTCGTACTTGAGCGACTCCGCGAGGGGGCGGGCGATGGACCGGGGCACCGGGGTGACCAGGCCGACCCAGTGGCTGGACAGCCGCGGGGTGAGGACCGGCACCGGGAGGATGAGCCGCTGGGGCAGCCCGTCCACGCGGGCGTAGCGGCGCATCATCTCGAGGTACGTGAGGACGTCCGGGCCGCCGATGTCGAAGGCGCGGCTGACGTCGGCGGGCATACGGGCGCTGCCGACCAGGTAGCGCAGCACGTCGCGGACGGCGATGGGCTGGATACGGGTGCGAACCCAGCTCGGGGTGACCATCACGGGCAGCCGCTCGGTCAGGTAGCGGAGCATCTCGAAGGAGGCCGAGCCGGAGCCGATGATGACGGCGGCCCGGAGCACGGTGGTGGGGACCCCGGAGTCCAGGAGAATGCGCCCGACCTCGGCGCGGGAGCGCAGATGCGGCGAGAGCTCCCGGTCGGGCACGCCGCGCGGGGTGAGTCCGCCGAGGTAGACGATGCGGCGGACGCCGGCGGCGCGGGCCTGCTCGGCGAAGTTCCGTGCAGCCCGGCGGTCGGTGCGCTCGAAGTCGCGTCCGCTGCCGAGGGCGTGCACGAGGTAGTAGGCGACGTCGACGTCGCGCAGGGCGGGGGCGAGCGAGTCGGCGTCGGTGACGTCGCCGCGGACGATCTCCGCCTGGCCGGCCCAGGGGTGGTCGCGCAGCTTCGCCGGGGTGCGGGCGAGGCAGCGCACCGTGTGGCCCGCGGTGAGGAGCTCGGGGACGAGCCGGCCGCCGATGTAGCCGGTGGCTCCGGTGACCAGGCACCGCGAACCCGGGGCCGGGGCCTGATCCGGGGCCGGGGCCTGGTCGGCACCCGGGTCCGGGAGTCCTTGTGCGTCCGTCATGGAGTGCTCCGATCCGCCGTCGGGGTGTGTCCCCCGGAGTTCTTCCGGGGACGCGGTCCGGCCGGATGCACGGACCGCCGCCCACGAGATGATCGTGCGGGGTGCGCATACTGCGGCATGAGGACCGTGTCGACGATGTGGACGGTGGCGTGGGAACGTGGCCGCAGACGACCTCGGCGGAGTCTGTTCACCCGGTATTCCGTGCCCGGGCCAGGTGGTCGTGAGGATCTTGGTCAGGGCCTCCCTGCTGGCCAGGACCTCGTCCGGGTCCGCCTTCACCGTGATGTCCCGGGCCGTTGTCCAGCGTGTCCACCGGTCCGGCCTTCTTCCCGGCCGCGACCAGGGTCGACAGGAGCCCGCGTCGTCCTGGGGCACCGAGGCGCACGACGGACCGAACGGACCGCCCGCGACCGCGTCGGCGTCGCCGACGGGCCGCGGGGAGGACACGGCGCCGGGCGCGGCGGAGCCCTCCTTGCTCGTACTCTCCTCCGAACAGGCGGACAGCGCCAGCGGAAGCAGCACCGCGGCGGTCACGGCGAGGGCGGCGCGGCGAAGGGAAGGTCTGCATGCTCATGGTCTCTCCTGGGTCCGTGGACACGGCCTGGGCCGCCTCTTCGCCGCGGGCCGTCGTCCGGAGGGCTCTGCCACCGGAAGGAGTGGCACCCCGTACGGCCAACCGGACAACTGCCGACCCCTGCCGGACCTCACGGTCCGCCGAGACCCATCCGGCCGAGCCGCGGCTCCGAATGAGCTGTGGAACCGAGAACTCCTGGAGGACCTCCCCGGTGAGAGAGAACGTGCGCATAGGCCGGCCCCCGTCGGCCGCTCCCGACCTGCCGGAGCTGATGGGCCGGGTGGCCCGCGGCGACCAGCAGGCGTTCACGGCCGTCTTCGAGGCCGTCTCCGGCCCCGTGCTGGGTCTCGTCCGCACCGTGCTGCGGGACCCGGCCCAGTCGGAGGAGGTCGCCCAGGAAGTCCTGGTCGAGCTCTGGCGGACCGCCGCCCGCTACCAGCCCGCGCGGGGCTCGGTGATGAACTGGGTCCTGACGCTGGCCCACCGCCGGGCCGTCGACCGGGTGCGTTCCGAGCAGGCGGCGTCCAACCGGGAGAAGCGGGCGGCACTGCTGGAGCACACCGCGGCCTACGACGAGGTGGTGGAGCAGGTGGAGACCCGGCTGGAGCGCGAGCAGGTGCGGCGCTGTCTGCGCGGCCTCACCGAACTGCAGCGCCAGTCGGTCACTCTGGCGTACTACCGCGGCCTGACCTACCGGGAGGTCGCGGAGTTGCTGGCCCTGCCGTTGGGTACCGTCAAGACACGGCTGCGCGACGGCCTCATCCGGCTCCGTGACTGCCTGGGGGTGGGCGTGTGAACACCGTGGATCTGCACACCTTGACGGGCGCGTACGTGCTCGACGCCCTGGAGCCGGGCGAACGGGCCGCCGTAGAGCGGCACCTCGCCGACTGCCCGTCCTGCGCGCAGGAGGTCCTGGAGCTCTCCGAGACCGTGACGCGCCTCGGGCTCGCCGTCGCCGCGCCGCCGAGCGCCGCGCTGCGGGACGAGGTGATGCGCCGGATCGCGACGGTCCGCCAGGAACCGCCCGCGACGGTGAGGGCCGCGCGCGGAGGCCACGTACGGCCCCGCTGGCGGCCGGTGTCGAACTGGGCCCTGGCGGCCTGCCTCGCGGGGGCCGTCGCGCTCGGCGGTGTGGCGGTATCGCAGTACGAGCGCGCCGAGGAGGCCCGGCAGCAGGCACTGCAGGCCCGCATCGCGAACGACGCCGTCGGCGCGGTCCTCGCGTCGGCCGACGCCCGGGTGAACACCGCGCCGCTGCGGGGCGGCGCCGTGGGCACGGTGGTCGTCTCGGCCTCCCGCAACCAGGCGGTCTTCGCGGCCTCCGGTATGCCTGCGCCGCCCAGCGGGAAGGTGTACCAGCTCTGGTACAACGACGGCGGGAGGATGCGCTCGGCGGGCCTGCTGGACACCGGCACCCCGGCGGCGGCGACCCTGCTCGCCGGCCCGGTCGACGCGGCGTCGGGGATGGGCATCACCGTCGAACCGGCGGGGGGCTCGCCACGGCCGACCTCGGCGCCGGTGGCCCTGCTGGCCTTCCCCGCGGCCTGAGCCGTCAGCCCGACCGGGGGCCGTCAGACGGAGGACCGGAAGCGGTTGCGGTACTCCGTCGGTGTCGTGTCGAGCTTGCGGCGGAAGGCGCGGACGAGGGTGTCGGTCGTGTGGAACCCGCAGACGGTCGCGACGCGTTCGAGGGTGTCGTCCGTGGACTCCAGGCGGTTGCGCGCCACTTCGACGCGGGCCGATTCGATGTAGGCGGCGGGGGTCATCCCCAGTTCCGTCTTGAAGATCCGGGTGAGCTGCCGTTCGCCGACATGAGCCTGCTCGGCCAGGTCGGCGACGGTCAGCTGCCCGGCGATGTTCCGCGTGATGTAGTGGCGCAGGTCCTCGATGCGCCGCGTGGTCGAGAGGGGTTCGAGCGGGACGCTGAACTGGCTCTGCCCACCGGGCCGTTTCAGGTACATCACCAGTTGCCGGGCCACGCGCAGGGCGACGGCCTCGCCGAAGTCCTCGGCGACGAGGGCGAGCGAGAGGTCGAGGCAGGCGCTGATCCCGGCGCCGGTCCACACCCCCTGGTCCCGGATGAAGATCGGATCCGCGTCGACCTCGATCGAGGGGTGCTCTTCGGCGAGTTGCCGCGCGGTCGACCAGTGGGTCGTGGCCCGCTTGCCGTCGAGCAGCCCGGCATCCGCGAGGATGTGCGCGCCCACGCACACGGATGCGACGCGCCGGCTCGTGGCGGCGAGGGTGCGCACGCGGTCGACCACGGCGGGGTCGGCGAGGGCGCGGACGCGGCCCCGGCCGTCGACCTCGACGGAGCCGGGTACCAGGAGGGTGTCGATGCTCCTCCCCATCACCTCCCGGAAGGTGACTTCGGGCAGGATCCGGACTCCGGCGGAGGTGGTGACGGGCTCCGTGGTCTCGGCGGCCAGGGCGACCCGGTAGCCCGCCGCGTCGCCCACCTCGCGCCTGAGCAGGGCGAACACCTCGGGCGGTCCGGTGACGTCCAGCAGGTCGACGCCGTCGAAGAGGACGACGACGATGAACCGTTCGACGGTGCTCAAGGGGTCTCCGTTCGCGCGGGCGGGGGCGGCGGCGCGTGGGCGGCGGCCGGCCCTGTCCCGCCCACCGTATGTCGGTTTCTGCAGGTTGGATGACATTGCCGACATCAGAGGTGGCTCATAGCGTGGAGAACACGGCCCGCCGCTCTGCGACCGGAGCCTCTCGACACACGCCACCACGCCACCCCAGGAGGGTATTTCCATGTCCAAGACGACCCTGCGCGATCTGAGCGGTCTCGACCGCACCCCGGCCTCGCCCGCCGACGCGACGCTGATCCTGATCGACTACCAGAACACCTACACCCGGGGCGTGATGGAGCTGACGGGGTGGGAGCCCGCCCTCGACGCCGCCGCGGCACTGCTGACCGCGGCCCGCGCGGCCGGGGCGAGGGTCATCCACGTGGTGAACGACGGCGGCGAGGGCAGCCCGTACGACGTCCGGGCCGAGATCGGCCGGATCCACCCCCGGGTCGCTCCCGTCGAAGGCGAAACGGTGGTCGTCAAGACGGTCCCCAACGCGTTCGTCGACACCGGCCTCGGCGAGCACGTCGACGCGGCCGGCCACAAGGACGTCATCGTCGCCGGGTTCATGACCCACATGTGCGTGACCTTCACCGCCGAAGGCGCGTTCCTGCGGGGCAACCGGCCCACGGTCGTCGCCGACGCCTGCGCGACCCGCCCGCTGCGCACGGCGGTCGCCGAGGTGTCCGCCGAGCAGCTCCACCACGCCGCGCTCGCGACGATCGCCGACCTCTACGGGGTCGTCGTCCCGTCCGTCTCCTCCCTCGGCTGAGCCGCGGCCCGTTCGACCCGGCCGCTCGGGCCGCCCGTTCAGCGAGCCGTCGCCACCAGGCGGCGCAGTGCGGCGTGGGCGGGCGGGCCCCAGGTCGGCTTGCCACCGGGACGGCCGCGCACGCCGGCCTCCCCGATGAGGATGCCGCCGAGGGCCCTGAGCACCGCCCAGCCGCGGGCGCGCCGCAGGGTCGCGGCGTCCGCGGCCGGCCGGTACGCGGCGTGGAAACGGTCGACGGCACCGTCCGGCAGCAGCACCCACGGGGCCGCGAGGTCACAGGCCGGATCGCCCGCGCAGAGATCGCCGAAGTCGATCACACCGCAGAAGGTGCCGCCCTCGGTGAGGACGTTGGCCGGATGCAGGTCGCCGTGGAGCCACAGCGCCGGGCCGGACCAGACGGGCGCGGCGACGGCGTCCTCCCACACCGCGCGGACGGCGTCGGGGTCACGGACCAGTCCCGCCCCGGTGGCCGCGGCAAGTCCCTCGGCGAACTGTTCGGCGCACTCCGCCAGCGGTCCCCCGCGGCCGCGGCCGCCGACGGGCGCCCCGTCGGGCGCCGGGCCGTGAAGGGCCGTCAGGAATCCGGCCAGGGCGTCGGCCGCCTCCGTGGCGCTCGTGGCGGGGGCTCGGTCGGCGGGCGCACCCGGCACCCAGGTGGTGACGGTCCAGGGGCGCGGAAACCGTTCGGAGGGCTCACCGAGGCGCTGCGGTACGGGAACCGGCAGCGGAAGGCCTGGGGCGAGGGCGGGCAGCCAGGCGTATTCCTTGCGCAGCAGGGCGTCCGCGGACCGCGTCGCCCAGGGCAACCGGACGGCCAGGTCGTCGCCGAGCCTCCACAGCTGGTTGTCCCAGCCTCGCGCGCCGAGCCGCACGGGGCGGTCCGCCAGGTCGGGGTGCTGGTCGCGCAGCAGGTCCCGGACCAGCTCCGCGGTCATCTCGATCTCGGTGTGGGTCATGCGGATCAACCCTAGGGGGTGTCGGACCGGACGAAGTTGGTGGTCCTGAGCACGCGGGGCAGGTGGACGTGCAGGTGCTCGATTTCGACACCGCGGCCTCGATCATCGTGCCGGGCCACATGGCCACCAGCCCCCTGGCCTGAGCGCCGAAGCCGTCCGGTTGTCCGGTCAGCGGTTCGGTGGCGTGCGCCGTCACAGTTCCTCGCCGAGGGGCAGCCGCTGGATGCCCGGCAGGTACGCGTCGAGCTCCCCCGGGGTGAACCGGGTCATGCCGACGACGTGCCAGAACTCGCCGGCCACATCGCCCTCGTACTTGTAGCCGCCGGCCGGTGTCAGCGCCGCCCAGCCCCCGGCCATGCTTTTAGGGCCCGACGGGTCCCGCTCATCGCCTCCTGGATGCTCGCGGGGCGGCGCACCCGTTCCACGAGGGAGCCCGTCGCAAGGAGGCCGAGGACGATGAGGGTGGCGCCGGAGGCCACGTCGTCACTGATGACGTCACCGGAGACGTCCAGGAGTCCGACCGCCATCGCGATGCCGAGTGCGACCACGACGTCGGCGTTCCGCAACACCCAGGCAACGAAGCGTTCCAGCCGCCCTACGTGCGCTGCCATGAGCGCACCCCCCTCCCCCGCCCGTGCCCCGATGGTAGGAGATGCGCCGGTGGCCCCACCAGAGCGACTTCACGTCGCGCGGTCGTCCCCGCCTGCGCCCGCGCGGGCCCCGTCGCCGGTCAGCAGACGGGCGCGCAACCGCTCCGCCGTCCGCTCCGACAGCCCGACCCGGTCCCGTAGGTAGCCCTGTACGGATCCGTACCGGGTCTCCAGGTCCGCCAGCACCAGCTCCATGATCACGGCGGGGGCGCGGCCGTAGCCGGGCCACTTCATGACCCGGCCGGGGTGGGCGGCCCGCCAGTCGGCGAGGAGGCGCCCGGTGGCCAGCTCGGTGAGTGCGAAGTCGGCCAGGACGTCGGCCCGTTCCACCCCGAGCAGGGTCAGTACGAACGCCCCGATCAGCCCGGTCCGGTCCTTGCCCGAGGTGCAGTGGAAGACGACGGGGCCGGGCGCCTGCGCCATCGCCTCCAGGGCCTGCCGGATCTCCTCGACCCCGTCCTCGGTCACCTCGGCGAACCGGTCGGCGAGGTAGCGCCAGGGGTCGACGTCCGGGTCGATCTCGGCCTGGTCGTAGGGCCGGTGCTCGATGCTCAGGTTGAGGTACTGGAACCGTCCCGCCTCGGGTACCCGCCCCTTGGCCTCGATCTCCCACGGATAGCGCAGGTCGATGACGGTGCCGATCCCCAGTTCCAGGAACCGCTCCCAGTCGGCGTCCCGCAGCTTGCCGAGCGAGTCGGCCCGGTACAGGTTCCCCCACCGGACGGTCCGGCCGTCGGCCGAGCGATAGCCGCCCAGGTCCCGGAAGTTGTGCAGGCGCTCGAACTCGACGTGCCGGTCCATCGGATCTCCCCCTCGTTTCCTACTCAGTCCGCGATCATGCCGCACCCCCGCCCCCGAACTCCACACCGTCCGGCGGGAGTCCGAGCGGAAGGCGGCGGATGGTCACGCGCTTCCCCCCACCGCGGGCAGCGGGTGGGGCGCGGGGAAGGCGGAGGCCCCGGCCAGGAGGGCGTACGAGCGTTGGCGGTCGGAGGGGTCGCCGGGAACGCCCCGTGGCCCGTCTGCCGGAACTCCCGCAGGGCGACCTCCACTCCGGCCGCCGCCCGCAGCTGGCGCCCGTAGCGGTGCGCGTCGTCCGCGACGGGATCGAGGTCGCCGGTGGGGAGGACGGCCGGTGCGAGGCCGCGCAGGTCGGCGGCTTCGCAGGGGGTGCTGTGGAGCCGTGTGCCGTCGGCGGCGACCGGCAGCCCCGGGTCCCGGTAGTCCTGCCAGGCCGCCATCAGGTAGGAGGGAGGCCGCCGCGCACCCGGGGTCGAGCGGCGGGTACGCCAGTACCTGCGCGGCCAGCGGAATCCCGCGGTCGCGGCAGACGAGGGCGGCCGAGGCGGCGAGGGTGCCGCCGGCGCTGTCCCCGCCGACGGCCAGGACGGGGGGCGCCGGCCGGCCGGTCCTGCTCCCTCGATCGTGGCCCGCACCTCGTCGGCGTATCCGCCGGTGGTCGCCGACCTCAGCCGCCTCGGCGCCGCCGCCGCGCTGATCGACGTACTCGGCCGCCGCCGCCACGACTTCCTGGTCTTCGTACCGCCGACCCTCGCGGTCCGCGCGGCAGGCCTGGCGCAGGGCGGCGATGCCACAGCGGCGGACTTCGCCCGCCTGGGCAACACCAGCCACCCGTACACGACTCCGCGCATCCATTCGGTGCGGCGCACCAGATCTACCGCTACCGGCTGTTCGGCGAACGACGGCCGGGGCGGAGGGTGGGCGGGCCGGTCTGGCTCACCCATATGAACCGGCACCGGATGGACGACCTGCTGCACCTGGTGCGCGGGGCGGGGCGGTCTTTCCCCGGATGGCACCATCACTTGACGCTGATGTCCGCGGCGTACGCGTACCAGGGCCTGCGCGGCCTGCGCGGCCTGCGCGGCCTGCGGGAGCGGCGGGAGCGGCGGGCGGCTCGATGGCCGGCAGTCCGCCTGAGCGGACTGCCGGCCGGACAACCCGGCCCCGCGCCTCCAAGGCCGCCCTGGCGGGACTGCGTCAGGCGCGGATGAGAGCGAGGGCCTCGTCGCGGATCTTGGCCAGGGTGGCCTCGTCACGGGCCTCCACGTTCAGACGGAGCAGGG
>NZ_JBICZI010000028.1:0-93049 GCF_043201855.1 Streptomyces sp. NPDC048257 | reverse complement strand
GCGGGGGGGCGCTGTGCTGGGGGGGGGGGGCGTCCCCCTACCCTTGCGCCGGGGCGCGTGGGCCCGCGGGCGGCGCCCCGGGGGCCATCTGGGGGGGGCCCCCCCCCCCGGGGGGGGCCCCCGCCGCTCAGGCATGTCCGGGCAGCCGCCGGCGCCCCCGACGGCCCGATCACACGTTCGCGCAAGACCCCGATCGGTAAAACCCCCTCCCGCCGAGCGCACCGGTACGGCAGGATCACCAGATGGAGCACGCACGCGATCTCACGCTTCTGCCGAAGGCCCACCTCCACCTGCACTTCACCGGATCGATGCGCCCATCGACCCTCCTGGAGCTGGCCGACAAGTACGGAGTCCGCCTCCCCGACGCCCTGACCGCCGAGGAACCGCCCAAACTCCGCGCCACCGACGAGCGCGGCTGGTTCCGCTTCCAGCGGCTCTACGACGCCGCCCGCTCCTGCCTGCGCGAGCCCGACGACATCCGGCGCCTGGTCCGCGAGGCCGCGGAGGAGGACGTACGGGACGGCAGCGGCTGGCTGGAGATCCAGGTGGATCCCACCTCCTACGCCCCCCTGCTCGGCGGGATGATCCCGGCCGTCGAGATCATCCTCGACGCCGTCGACGCCGCCTCCCGCGAGACCGGCCTCGGCATGCGCGTCCTCATCGCCGCCAACCGCATGAAGCACCCCCTCGACGCCCGCACCCTCGCCCGCCTCGCCGTCCGCTACGCCGACCGCGGCATCGTCGGCTTCGGCCTCTCCAACGACGAGCGCCGCGGCATGGCCCGCGACTTCGACCGGGCCTTCGCGATCGCCCGCGAGGGCGGCCTCCTGGCCGCCCCCCACGGCGGCGAGCTCACCGGCCCGGCCTCCGTCCGCGACTGCCTCGACGACCTGCACGCCTCCCGCATCGGGCACGGGGTCCGGGCCGCCGAGGACCCCCGGCTGCTCAAGCGGCTCGCCGACCGGCAGATCACCTGCGAGGTCTGCCCTGCCTCCAACGTCGCCCTCGGGGTGTACGAGCGGCCCGAGGACGTCCCGCTGCGCACCCTCTTCGAGGCCGGCGTCCCGATGGCGCTGGGCGCCGACGACCCGCTGCTCTTCGGCTCCCGGCTCGCGGCCCAGTACGAGATCGCCCGCCGCCACCACGCGTTCACGGATGCGGAGCTCGCCGAGCTGGCCCGCCAGTCGGTGCGCGGCAGCGCGGCGCCCGACGACGTACAGGCCAAGCTGCTGGCGGGGATCGACCACTGGCTCACCGGGTGAGCCGCAGGTCCCCCTCGTAGCAGTCGGCGCGCACCCGTCCGCCGTCCAGGAAGCCGATCTCCAGGTGGGTGCGGCCCTGGGCGGGCAGCGCGAACTCGGCGACCGAGGCGACGGTCTCGCCGAGGTGCCGCAGGAAGGGGTGGTCGCCGAGGTCCTCGCCGACCTCGATGCGGCCCCACTCCCCCATGTCGTACGGCTCGTGCGGCGCGGCGGACTCGACGATGAGGCACTGGTCGGATCCGGTGGTGATCCGGATGGTGTCGCCGATGCTGTCGATCAGCCAGACGTCGAGGGGCGCCTCGGAGCGTTCGCCGTCGCTGATGTGCCAGGACGCGACGACTCTGCTGAGCGTGCGCCCCACGAGACGGGTGGGGTCCGTACCGGCCCCGTGCAGCGGACAGAGCATGGGCGGCCGGGGCTCCTCAGATGCTGACGCCGACCGTCACCGGCTCGTTGACCAGGGTGACGCCGAAGGCCGCGTGGACGCCCGCGACGACTTCGCGGGCCAGGGTGAGGAGGTCCTCGGTGGTGGCCTCGCCGCGGTTGGTGAGGGCGAGGGTGTGCTTGGTGGAGATGCGCGCGGGGCCGGTGCCGTAGCCCTTGGTGAAGCCGGCCTTGTCGATCAGCCAGGCCGCGCTGGTCTTCGTACGGCCCTCACCGGCGGGATACGCGGGCGGGGCGGTGCCGGGGCCGAGGCGGTCCTGGGCGCGGGCGAGGAAGGCGGCGTAGGCCTCGTCGGTCAGGATCGGGTTGTGGAAGAAGGAGCCGGCCGACCAGGTGTCGTGGTCGGCGGGGTCGAGGACCATGCCCTTCCCGGCGCGCAGGCGCAGCACGGTCTCGCGCGCCGCGGCGGCCGGGACCCGGTCGCCGGCCTCGACGCCGAGGGCGCGGGCGGTCTCGGGGTACTTGACCGGCGCGGAGAGCCCGCCCGCGTCCTCCAGGGCGAAGCGCACGCGCAGGACGACGTAGCGGTCGGGCTGGTCCTTGAAGGTGCTGTTGCGGTACCGGAAGGCGCACTCGGCGGCGCTCAGGGTGACCGTTTCGCCGGTGGTGCGGTCGTAGGCGACGACCTCGGTGATGGTGTCGCAGACCTCCTGGCCGTACGCACCGACGTTCTGGATCGGGGTGGCGCCGGCCGAGCCGGGGATTCCGGCGAGGCACTCGACACCGGCGAGGCCGGCTTCGACGGTGCGGGCGACGGCGTCGCTCCAGTTCTCGCCGGCGGCGAGTTCGAGGGTGGTGCCGTCGAGGTGGAAGCCGGTGGTCGCGATGCGCAGGGCGGTGCCGCCGAAGCCCCGGTCGCCGATGACCAGGTTGCTGCCGCCGCCGATGACCAGGAGCGGGGTGCCGCTCTCGTCCGCGGCGCGCACGGTGGCGACGACCTCGGCGTCGGTGGTCGCGGTGACCAGCCGGGCGGCGGGGCCACCGAGACGGAAGGTGGTCAGGGGGGCGAGGGGGGCGTCGTGGAGTTCCTGCACGTGGACAAGAGTACGGTCCGTGCCCCTCGCATCCCTGCGGGGCCACGGACCGTACTCGCTCGTCCCCCGTACCGGCGGGGTCAGTGGCCCGTCTTCTGCTCGGCGAGGCGGCGCTCGGCTTCGTCCCAGGTGAGGGGGAGCTCGTGGGCCCGTACGGTCCAGAAGGTGAAGGCCGATTCCTTCATGTACGCGCTGGCGGCGCGGGAGCTGGAGCGGTGGGGCTCGCTGCGGGCGAAGCGGTACAGGGCGTCCCGGTCCTCCCATGCGGAGAGGGTGAGGAAGGTACGGCTGAGGACCCGGGCGCGCAGGGCGGAGCCGTGGGCGCCGGGGGCCCTGCGGATCTGGCCGATGATGCCGGGCGCCTTGAGGAGGAACCTGACGGCGCCGGCGAGCGTGGCGGTCTCGAAGCGGGAGGCCATGACGTAGACCTCGGCGTCGGGGGCTGCCTGGGTCGGCGTGGACCAAGGGATGTCGGGCATGACGGGCGCTCCTTTGCCGTCGGGGTCGTGTGTGGGGGGTCAGCCGGCGGCGGGGACCTTGTCCGGGACGGCGGTGGTCCGGCCCGCGAGCACCGGGGTGGCCTTGGGCTTGCGGGGTACCAGCAGGGCCAGTGCGGCGCCGAGGGCGACCGCGCCGGCGCCGATCCACAGGGCGGGGATGGTGCCGTCGGTGAAGGCCTGCGGGGACTCGTAGCCGCCCTGGGCGGAGAAGACCGAGGCCAGGACCGCGACACCGAGGGCTCCGCCGACCTCGCGCAGGGCGCTGTTGGTGCCGGAGGCCTTGCCCTGGTCGGCCGGGGCGACGGTGGACATCAGGACGTTGGCGGCGGGGGCGAAGTAGAGGGCCATACCGATACCGCTGAGGATCAGCGGCGGGAGCTGGGCGGCGTACGAGACGTCCGCGCTCAGGATCGCGGCGAACCAGCCGAGGCCGAGGGCCTGGAACGCGAGCCCGGCGGCGACGACGGGGCGGCCGCCGATGCGGTCGGAGAGGATCCCGGCCAGCGGGGCGACGATCATCGGCATACCGGTCCAGGGGAGCATGCGGAGGCCGGCTTCGGTGGGCGAGTAGCCGGCGACGCCCTGGAGGAACTGGCTGAGCAGGAAGATCGAGCCGAACATGCCGAGGAACATCAGCAGGCTGGCCAGGTTGATCCCGAGGAAGCCGCGGTCACGGAAGAGCCGCATGGGGAGCATGGGGTTGGCGTTGGTGAAGCCGTGGTGGACGAAGCCGCCGATGAGGGCGGTACCGACGATCAGGCCGGTCAGGACGGGGGCGCTGGTCCAGCCCTCGGCGTTGGCGTTGACCAGGGCGTAGACGATGCCGAAGAGGCCGCCGCTGATGAGCAGGGTGCCGGGGATGTCGAGGCGGGCGCCGGGGGCGGTGGACTCGGCGAGGCGCAGCCGGGCGAGCGGGATCAGGGCGAGGCCTATCGGCACGTTGAGCCAGAAGATCCACTGCCAGGAGATGTGCTCGGTGAGGCTGCCGCCGATGAGGGGACCGCTGGCGACGGCGAGGCCGGTGACGGCGCCGTAGATGCCGAGGGCCATGCCGCGGCGGGCGGCCGGAACGGCGGCGGTGAGCAGGGTGAGGGTGAGCGGCATCATGATCGCGGCGCCGACGCCCTGTACGGCGCGGGCGGCGATGAGCGCGTCGATGCCGGGCGAGAGGGCGGCCGCGGCGGAGGCTCCGGTGAAGATCGCGAGGCCGGCGATGAACAGCCGGCGGCGGCCGAAGCGGTCCCCGAGCGCGGCACCGAACATGAGGAGGACGGCGAAGGTGAGCGTGTACGCGTTCACCGTCCATTCCAGATCCTCGAGCTTGCCGCCGAGGTCCTCGCGGATGGCGGGGAGGGCGGTGGTGACGACCAGGTTGTCGAGTGCGGCCATGAAGCTGGCCACGCCGGTGAGGATCAGGGCCCAGATAGCGGGCCCGCGGAGCTTGGTGTCCGTCTCTTGCGTGTGCACGATTTCCCCCTGCAGGTTGTTAGTTATTGCTGACTAACTTTCTTGGGCGTGAGAACGCGGCCGGCAGATCGCGCGCTCTCACGCCTCCAGACGACCCGTGGCGCGCGCCGACGGGTAGAGCCCCTCCCAGACGCGGTGCTCGGGCGGGAAGCCCATGGCGGCGAGGGTGTTGATCAGCATTCCGTACGCCATGAAGGTCGCGGTCTCGTTCTCGTCCCCGCCCAGCGGCAGATGAACGGTGTCCCAGAGCTCCAGCCACCCGGCCCGGACCACGTCACCGAACTCGTGGTCCCCGGCCGCCTCGGCCGCGGCCACCGTGACGTAGACCTGGAGCTGCATCTGCAGCTTGTCCGGGTCCTCTGCGATCAGCCGGGTGTACGCGTTGGCCATGGCATGCAGGGCCTCTTGACCGCTGAGCCCTTCGGAGGCGGCGGCGAAGACGTCCCGCGTCTCGCTCAGGCAGCGCACGGAGGCGGCCAGGAAGATCGCCTGCTTGTTCGGGAAGAGCCGGAACAGATACGGCTGCGAGACACCCACCCGCTTGGCGATCGCCTCGGTGGAGGTGCCGTAGTAGCCACCCCGCGCGAACTCGTGCATCGCTGCCCGAATAACGCTCTCACGCCGCTCGTCTGCGCTCATCCTGACCATGAGGCTAAGTTAGTGCTTAATCACTAACTACGTCAAGGGGCGGGGCGGGGTGCGGCCGGGGCGCGGCCCGGGCGGCATCAGGGATGTGTATGGGGGTTTCCCGTCAGTCTCATCGTCTCTCCGGTTCGGGCCGGTCCCTCAAGGGCGCTCGTTCCTCGCGTCGCTACGCGATGGCCTTCGGCCACCCTTGACCGACCGTCCCGCCCCGGAAAGTCGAAGACTGTCGGGAAGCCCCCAAAAGAACGAGCCGGGCCAAGGACAAAGGGACGGCCTCGTCGGAGATGCCCAGCCCGGTCGGGCGCGAGAGCCGACAGGCGGGGCCCATGCCATGCACCGGCCGGGTCGATGAGGCGCGCCACATCGCTACGCGCTCCTCACCTCTCAGCGTCCGACGACCGTCTTGGGCTGGACATAGGCCGCCCCACGACCTCGGCCCGGCCCTCGACATGCGTCCGACGACCGTCTTGGGCTGGGCATAAGGCGCCCACGACCTCGGCCCGGCCCGGCCCGGCCCTCGACATGCGTCCGACGACCGTCCGGGGCTGGGCATAGACCGCCCACGCCTCCTGGGCGCTCTCTTCGATGGCGTCTGACGGCTGTCGGGGGTGGACATAAGGCCGCCCAAGACCTCGGTTCGACGCTCGACATGCGTCCGGCGACCGTCCGGGGCTGGGCATAGACCGCCCACGCCTCCTGGGCGCTCTCTTCGATGGCGTCTGACGGCTGTCGGGGGTGGACATAAGGCCGCCCAAGACCTCGGTTCGACGCTCGACATGCGTCCGGCGACCGTCTGTGGCTGGGCATAGACCGCCCGCGACCCCTGGGCGCTCTCCTCGATGGCGTCTGCCGGCTGTCGGGGGTGGACATAAGGCCGCCCACAGCCTCGGTTCGACGCTCGACATGCGTCCGGCGACCGTCCGGGGCTGGGCATAGGCCACCCACACCTCTTGGGCGCCCCTCATGCGATGCGTCTGATGGCTGTCGGAGGGTGGGGGGCGTCATACGGCGGCTATGTCGAGGTGGGCTCGGGTCAGTGAGTGTGTGCGGCTCGGAAGGCTGACCGTTTGCCCCAATTGCCCTTGTTTGTGGGTGGGTTTGTAGTGCCGCCCTCGCGCTGCCCCGCCCCCACCTCGGCTGAGGCGAGGAATCAGCCGACCGTCCCTCTCAACGGCCCCTGACGGCGGCCGGTCGCAGTCAAAGAGAGAGTGCTGAGGCTGTGGGCGGCTTATGCCCAACCCAAGGCGGTCGTCGGACGCATGTCGAGGGCCGGGCCGAGGTCGTGGGCGGCCTATGCCCAGCCCAAGACGGTCGTCGGACGCTGAGAGGTGAGGAGCGCGTAGATATGTGGCGCGCCCCACCGACCCAGCCGATGGCGGCCATGGGCCCCGCCTGCCGGACGTGCCCCTTTGCGCCCGACCGGGCCGGGCGTCTCCGACCGCCCCGTCCCTGAAAAGAAGCACCTGGCTCGTTCTTTTGGGGGCTTCCCGACAGTCTTCGACTTTCCGGGGCGGGACGGTCGGTCAAGGGTGGCCGAAGGCCATCGCGAAGCGACGCGAGGAACGAGCGCCCTTGAGGGACCGGCCCGACACGGAGAGACGATGAGACTGACGGGAAACCCCCATACACATCCCTGATGCCGATCAACTGGCTCCCGCCCACCCGAAGCCACCCCCACACCTCCCGACCCCGCCCAGCAGCTCCTGCCACCCGAAGCCCCCGCCAGCCGCCACCGACCCCGGCCGGCCGGCCGGCCGGCTCGCCCCGCCCAAGCGGGGCACAAAGAAGGGGCGGAGGCGCCCACTCGGCCGCCCTCGCCCCCGCCCCCGCCGCGCCTGGTCAGCGGCACCTCAGGCCAGTTCGACCACCGCGCGGGACATGCCCAGGACCTTCTGGCCCTCGCTCATCGCCGTCAGGTCGACCCGGACGCGGTTGTCGTCCAGTTTCACGGCGACCTTTGCGGTGACCTCGATCAGGCCGCCCCGGTCGTCGTTCGGGACCACGACCGGCCTGGTGAAGCGCACTCCGTACTCGACCACCGCGCCCGGGTCGCCGACCCAGTCGGTGACCACGCGGATCGCCTCGGCCATCGTGAACATGCCGTGCGCGATCACGTCCGGCAGTCCGACCTCCTTGGCGAACTTCTCGTTCCAGTGGATCGGGTTGAAGTCGCCCGAGGCGCCCGCGTACCGGACGAGCGTGGCGCGCGTCACGGGGAAGGACGCCGCCGGCAGCTCGGTGCCGACCTCGACGTCGGCGTACTGGATCTGCGCTGCCATGTCAGGCCTCCTCGGGGGCGCGGGAGACGAGCTTCGTCCACGCCGTCACCACGTGCTCGCCGGTCTCGTCGTGGACCTCGCCGCGGATGTCGATGACGTCGTTGCCCGCGAGCGACTTCACGGACTCGATGGTGGAGACCACCGAGAGGCGGTCACCCGCGCGCACCGGACGGGAGTACGCGAACCTCTGGTCACCGTGCACGACGCGGCTGTAGTCCAGTCCCAGCTGCGGGTCCTCGACGACCTGGTCGGCCGCCTTGAAAGTGATCGCAAACACAAAAGTCGGCGGAGCGATCACATCGGGGTAGCCGTACGACTTCGCGGCTTCGGGATCGGTGTAGACGGGATTGGTGTCGCCCACCGCAGCCGCGAATTCGCGGATCTTCTCCCGGCCGACCTCGTACGGATCGGTGGGCGGGTAGCTCCGCCCCACGAAGGACTGGTCGAGAGCCATGACTCACTACCTCCTGATGAAGGGACACAAATGACGCAAGAACAAAGAAGCAGGAAGGGGAACGAGCACGGAAACGACACAAGGCCGCCCCCCAATGAAGGGGACGACCTCATGACGGTGCCTGTTATTCGAGACTTCGCTGGGGTCAGCGGGTCTCGCGGTGCGCGGTGTGCGAGTTGCAGCGCGGGCAGTGCTTCTTCATCTCAAGTCGGTCCGGGTTGTTACGCCGGTTCTTCTTGGTGATGTAGTTCCGCTCCTTGCACTCCACGCAGGCCAGCGTGATCTTCGGGCGGACGTCGGTGGCAGCCACGTGAGTGCTCCTTGACGGAAATTGGGACGGATGAACGCATACAAGAGTAGCCGACCGGGAGACCGACCCCGCAATCGGCTACTGTGTGTAGCGGCGACCGGACTTGAACCGGTGACACAGCGATTATGAGCCGCTTGCTCTACCGACTGAGCTACGCCGCTTTGATGTGATCGACTCCCCACCCGAGGGTGGGGAACCTCTCTCACCAGAGCCCCAATGCGGAATCGAACCGCAGACCTTCTCCTTACCATGGAGACGCTCTACCGACTGAGCTATTGGGGCGAGCGATGAAGACATTACACGGTTGCCTGCCGATCGCCCAAATCCTTTGCGGGAACAGGGCTCCGAGGTCCTCCGCCGACCCTTCTCGATCAACCCACGGATCACTCCCGACCCACTTTTCGGCCGGATTGTGGGCGGGCTCACACTCCGGCACATGCCGATCGGGTCCCTGGAGGCCGTCGGGGCGCACGCGCGTGCGCTCCGGCGCGTGGGCACCACACCGGTACGACTATTGCGCTCTTCCGCGAAGCGGGGTGCGCCGCGCCCTAGGCTCTGAGCACGCTGCGTGATCTTGGGCTGCGGGCCACGGCCACGGCCACGGCTCCAGGAACCGCCCGAGCCACCGCAGGAGCGCGATGTCCGACAGCCAGCCGCAGCAGCCGTTCCAGTCGCCCCGCAGCGGTAACGGCAATGGCAACGGCGATGCGGCCGCCGCCGAGGCCACCACCCTGTTGCTCACCGGTGCCCGCCTCACCGACGGCCGTACCGTAGACGTCCGCCTCGGCGGTGGCCGGATCCAGGCCGTCGGCACCGCGGGCAGCCTTCCCTCCCCCGCGCTGTCCCGGGTGGACCTGACCGGCTATCTGCTGCTCCCCGCCCCCGCCGAGCCGCACGCGCACGGGGACACCGCGCTGACCGCCGACGGCGAGGGGCCCGTCTCCTACACGCCCGACGAGGTCCAGCGCCGGGCCACCGAAGCCGCCCTGCTCCAGCTCGGCCACGGCGCCACCGCCGTCCGCTCCCACGTCCGCATCGGCGACATGCACGGCCTCGGCCCGATGGAGGCCGTGCTCCAGGCCCGCCGCTCGCTGCGCGGGCTCGCCGACCTCACCGCCGTGGCCGTCCCCCGGCTGCTGACCGGGGTGGCCGGCGCGGACGGCCTCGCCATGCTGCGGGACGCGGTCAAGATGGGTGCCTCCGTGATCGGCGGCTGCCCGGACCTGGACCCGGACCCGACGGGCTTCCTCGAAGCCGTTCTGGAACTCGCCGCCGAGCACGGCTGCCCCGTCGATCTGCACACGGACGGTGACGACCCGGCCCGCCTCTCCCGGCTCGCGGCGATGGCCGGCGGACTCCGGCCCGGGGTGACCATCGGCCCCTGCGGCGGGCTGGCCCGGCTCCCGCTCGACGCGGCGACCCGCGCCGCCGACCAGCTGGCCGCGGCCGGCGTACGGGTGACCTGCCTGCCCCAGGGCGACTGCGCGGCCCTGGAGCGCCGCGGCCTTCGCACCGCCCCCGTACGGCTGCTGCGGGCCGCCGGTGTGCGCGTCGCGGCCGGCAGCGGGGCGCTTCGGGACGCCGGGAACCCCGTGGGCCGCGGTGACCCGCTGGAGGCCGCGTACCTGCTGGCCTCCCAGGGCGGGCTCCGCGCGGGCGAGGCCTACGACTCGGTCAGCGCCTGCGCCCGCGAAGCCATGGGGCTGCCGGAGGTCCGGCTGGAGGCCGGCTTCCCGGCGGAGCTGCTCGCCGTACGCGGGGACCGGATCGCGGGGGTGCTGTCCCTGGCCTACAGCCGGATCGTGATCCACCGCGGGCGCGTGGTAGCCCGTACGAGTGCCGTACGGGAGTACTGCGACTCCGCCGTCGCGGTGGCCCTGGACCTGCCCCGGCAGGGCCGTACGGAGCCCGGGACCTGAGCTTCGCCGTGCGTTCGCGGGCGTGGGCGCCCGGGTCGTCGTACGGTCGGGTCATGCGCATCGTCATCGCGGGTGGACACGGTCAGATCGCGCTGCGGCTGGAGCGCCTGCTCGCCGCGCGCGGGTACGAGGTCGCGGGCATCATCCGCGACCCGGCACAGGGCGACGACCTGAGGCAGGCGGGCGCCGAGCCGGTGCTCTGCGATCTCGAGTCGGCCTCGGTGGAACACGTGGCGGGGATCCTGCAGGGCGCGGACGTGGCCGTGTTCGCGGCCGGTGCGGGCGCCGGCAGCGGGATCGGGCGGAAGGACACCGTGGACCGGGGCGCGGCCGTGCTGTTCTCCGACGCCGCCGAACGGGCCCGCGTACGGCGCTTCCTGATGGTCTCTTCGATGGGCGCGGACGCACACCACGGGGGCGATGAGGTGTTCGACGCGTATCTGCGTGCCAAGGGCGAGGCCGATGACCACGTGCGGACCCGGCTGGGCCTGGAGTGGACCGTTGTGCGCCCCGGTTCGCTGATCGACGACGCGGGGACGGGCCTGGTCCGTCTGGAGGCGCAGACGGGCCGCGGGGCCGTCCCGCGCGACGATGTGGCGGCGGTCCTGGCCGAGCTGGTCGAGACCCCTGCGACGGCGGGCCTGACCCTGGAGCTGATCTCCGGTTCGACGCCGGTCCAGGTGGCCGTGAAGGACGTGGCCGGCAACTGAGGCCGGGTCCGGGCGGCCCGCTGCTCCGGCGGTTCAGAACCCGGCGCTGACCTTGTCGTCGGAGCGGCCGACCGAGTCCTGCTGGTACCGGTCCTCGTAGGCCTGCCGGATCCGCTCGATGCGCGTGCTGCGCTCGCCGGCCTCCTTCTCCGGGTAGAGCAGGACGACTTCGTACGAGGTCTCGCGGACGGTCTTGCCGTCCGAGCCCCGCCACTGGCCGTACCCGTCGTGGAGGGTCAGTCCCTCGGGGAAGGCGGGGGTGATCTCCAGGTCCAGGAACCGCATGAACTCGCGCTCCTCGACCTCGCCTCGGCCGTCGGCCCGTTGGGTGCCGAAGTACAGCCGGGTCTCCTGGTAGGGCTCCCCCACGTCCGTGTGGAGGGCCGCTCCCACCAGTGCCGGAATCCCTGCCCCGAGCAGGGCCATGAGCACCCCGCCGCCGACCTTGCCGCGCATGTCAGATGTCCATTTCACCCCCGGTGAACGAACGGGAGCCGCCGACGTTGCGGCCCTGGTCAGTACGTCAGGCGCTGCAGCCACCAGGGAAGGTCCCGGGCGGCGTACGGATCATGGAGGGTGCGGGCCAGGAAGCGCTCGTCGAGTGGCGTGATCACGGCACGCAACTCGCGCCGGGCCCGGGGCGGGAGGAGGAGGCAGACCGTCTCCAGCGACCCGCGGCAGAAGCCCACCCAGTCGCAGCAGGAGAGGTCGTCGTCCCTCGCCGGGTAGATGATCCACGGTCCCCGCTGGTAGACGGTCCGGTGCCAGTGCCGCAGGGACCGGTAGGTGTCACCGCGTGAGAACCGGCGGTGCTCGATGCGGGCGATCGCGGCGAGTGTGCCGGAGGAGACCCGGGGGACGACACCGCGCTCGTGCGGCCGGGGTGTTGGGGTGGGCAGGCCGATCCTGACCTGCGAAGGTGCCTTACGCGGCATGGGCCTTTCGGCTGCTGATGCTGATCACGTGGCCAGCATGCCGCAGCCCCGGCAGCCATGCCCAACGCTTTTCCCGCACGGCGCCGCGTGGGCAGTGTTCGAGGGGCCGGTAACGGAAGAACCCCCGCTCACTGTGATTCCACAGATGAACGGGGGTTCCACTCGCGTGGCGGCGCCAGGGTTCGAACCTGGGTAGGCTGAGCCGGCAGATTTACAGTCTGCTCCCTTTGGCCACTCGGGCACACCGCCAAGAGATGCTGCCGTTTTTTCCGCCTTGCGGCGGCGCTCCCCGGCAACGACGTAAACGATACCTGATGACCGGGGGTGCTTCACCACCGGATTGATCAGCGCTGGGGGTGGGCGCGGTGGCTAGGCTTTGCCGAGCGGGCCGGGGATGTCCGGCCGCGCCCTCCGGGGTGATCACAACCGACTTCAAGGAGCCACAGCACATGGCCGACTCCAGTTTCGACATCGTCTCGAAGGTCGAGCGGCAGGAGGTCGACAACGCCCTCAACCAGGCCGCCAAGGAACTCTCGCAGCGTTACGACTTCAAGGGCACCGGCGCCACGATCGCCTGGTCCGGCGAGAAGATCCTGATGGAGGCGAACTCCGAGGAGCGCGTGAAGGCCGTCCTCGACGTCTTCGAGACCAAGCTGGTCAAGCGCGGGATCTCGCTGAAGGCGCTGGACGCCGGGGAGCCGCAGCTGTCCGGCAAGGAGTACAAGATCTTCGCCACGATCGAGGAGGGCATCTCCCAGGAGAACGCCAAGAAGGTCGCGAAAATCATCCGGGACGAGGGTCCCAAGGGCGTCAAGGCCCAGGTCCAGGGCGAGGAGCTGCGGGTCAGCTCGAAGAGCCGTGACGACCTGCAGGAGGTCCAGGCACTGCTCAAGGGCAAGGACCTGGACTTCGCGATCCAGTACGTGAACTACCGCTGACACCCATCCGCGATCTGCCTCACGCCGGCCCGGCGGTCTCACCGACCGCCGGGCCGCGGCGGTTGTGAGGGGGTGTGTGCGGGGCGTGTGCGGCGCACGCGCCACCGCGGACTCCTGTGGGCACTTGGGCGGCGATGAGTGCGCCCAGCACGCTGGGGGCCTCACATCCACCGTATGGCAGGGGGTTCTCGCATGCCTGGGGCCGGCACGTTTCGTGATGACTTCGGTGCGTCCGTCGTCGTCGCGCTGGTCGCTCTACCCCTGTGCGTGGGGGTGGCGGTCGCCTCCGGGGTGCCGGCCGAGCTGGGGATCGTCACCGGGGTGGTCGGCGGGCTGATCACCGGCTGGTTCCGCGGGAGCTCCCTCCAGGTGAGCGGGCCCGCGGCCGGGCTCACCGTTCTCGTCTACGAGGCGGTGCAGGCCTACGGTCTTCCCGCGCTCGGGGTGCTGGTGCTGGCCGCCGGCGTGGTGCAGCTGGGCATGGGGGTGCTGCGGCTCGGGCGGTGGTTCCGGGCGATCTCCGTCGCCGTCGTGCACGGGATGCTGGCCGGGATCGGGCTGGTACTGATCTCCGGGCAGCTCTACGCCCTGGGCGGTGTGGAGGCTCCGGGGCAGACCCTGGCGAAGCTGCGCGGGGTGCACGAGCTCGGGGCGCAGGCCGACTTGGCGGCCGTACTGCTCGGGGTGGGGACGATCGCCGTCATCGTCGCCTGGCGCCGGGTGCCGGCCAGGATCCGGATCGTGCCCGGGGCGCTCGTCGGGGTGGCCGCCGCCACCGCCGTGGCGGCCTTGCTGCGGCTGCCCGTCGAGAAGGTGCGGGTGACGGGTGTGCCGGCGGCCGTGTCCCCGCCCGGCTGGGGCGACTTCGCGGTGCTGGCCTCGGTCGGCGCGGCCGGGACCGTGGTCGCGCTGGCGCTGATCGCCTCCGCCGAGACGCTGTTCAGCGCCGCCGCCGTGGACCGTATGCACGACGGGCCGCGGACGGAGTACGACAGGGAACTGATCGCCCAGGGCGTGGGCAACAGTGTGTGCGGGCTGCTCGGCGCGCTGCCGATGACCGCGGTCATCGTGCGCAGCGCCGCCAATGTGGAGGCCGGGGCGCGCACCCGGGCGTCCAGGGTGATGCACGGGGGCTGGCTGCTGCTCTTCGCCGTGGCGTTCCCGCAGCTTCTGGAGAGCGTGCCGCTGGCCGCGCTGGCCGGGGTGCTGCTGCACGCGGGCTGGAAGCTGCTGCCGGCCAGGGCGGTGGCCGCGCTGTGGCGGACGCACCGGGGCGAGGCGGTGGTGCTGCTGGTCACGGCCTCGGCGATCGTGGTCACCAATCTCTTCGAGGGGGTGCTGATCGGGCTGGGGCTCGCCGTCGCCAAGGCGGCCTGGGAGACCTCGCACGTGCACATCGAGGAGGTACGGGAGGACGAGGAGCTGTGCGTGCGGGTCGTGGGGAACGCCAGCTTCCTGCGGCTGCCGAAGCTGCTCGACGCCCTGGAGGCGCTGCCGCACGGGCAGCCGGTGCGGCTGGACCTGAGCGGGCTACGCCACCTGGACCACGCCTGTCTGACCGCGCTGGAGGGGTGGGAGCGCACCCGGGCTCCGATCCCCGGCCGGGAGGGCGTCATCTAGGGGGTGTCCGGGCGACAAGGCTCAGCGGGGTTACCCTCCGCCGGTGGAACACGAGTTGAGGCGCACCCTGGGGGTGTCCGACGCCGTCGTCGTCGGACTCGGCGCGATGGTCGGCGCCGGTATCTTCGCCGCGCTCGCTCCCGCGGCGCGGGCGGCGGGTGGCGCCCTCCTGGCCGCTCTGGGCCTGGCGGCTCTCGTGGCCTACTGCAATGCGCACTCCTCGGCGCGGCTGGCCGCCCGGTACCCGGCCTCCGGCGGCACGTACGTCTACGGGCGCGAGCGGCTCGGGCCCTTCTGGGGGTATCTGGCCGGCTGGGGCTTCGTGATCGGCAAGACCGCGTCCTGCGCGGCGATGGCCCTCACGGTGGGAGCCTACGTCTGGCCGGGGCGGCAGCACGCCGTGGCCGTCGCTGCGGTGGTGGCGTTGACCGCCGCGAGCTACCGCGGTGTGCAGAAGTCGGCGCGCATCGCCCGGCTGATCGTGGCGGCGGTACTGGCGGTGCTGGCCGCCGTGGTCGTGGTGTGTCTGTCCTCCGGGGCGGCCGATCCGGGGCGCCTGGGCGGATCCGACCGGGGCGCTCTCGGGCTGTTGCAGGGCGCCGGGCTGCTGTTCTTCGCCTTCGCGGGCTACGCCCGGATCACCACCCTGGGCGAGGAGGTGCGCGACCCGGAACGGACGATCCCGCGGGCGGTGCCGCTCGCGCTGGGGATCGCACTGCTGGTGTACGCCGCGGTGGCGGTGGCGGCGCTGTCGGTGCTCGGCGCGGAGGGGCTGGCGCGGTCGGCGGCCCCGCTCGCCGACGCGGTGCGGGCGGCCGGGCGGCCCGAACTGGTGCCGGTGGTCCGGGTGGGCGCCGCCCTGGCCGCGCTGGGCTCGCTGCTGGCGCTCGTGCTCGGGGTTTCGCGGACCGTTCTGGCGATGGCGCGGGACGGGCATCTTCCGCGCGTGCTGGCGGCCGTACATCCCCGGTATCAGGTGCCGCGCCGTGCGGAGTTGGCCGTGGGTGCGGTGGTGGCGGTGCTGGCGGCCACCGCCGATCTGCGGGGCGCGATCGGTTTCTCCTCCTTCGGAGTGCTGGTCTACTACGCGATCGCGAACGCCTCCGCGTGGACTCTCGATTCAGCTGTCAAGGGTCGGGCCGTGGCAGTGGTCGGGCTGTCCGGCTGTGTGGTGCTGGCCTGTGCGCTGCCCCTCGCGTCGGCGGTCGCGGGGGCGGCGGTACTGGCCGTGGGCGCACTGTCCTACGTGGTGCGGGCGCGGCTCAGATCCGGGATCTGAGCTCGGCCCAGGGCGCCGGCTCCAGGTCGAACTCCTCCCCCAGGGCGGACTCCTCGCAGAACCAGGCGGTGCCGTCGAGCCAGCCGTGCAGCCAGGCCGCCAGGCTGGGGGTGTCGATGGACCAGGCGAGCTCCGGCTCCCCGAGACCGGGGTCGAAGAGCAGGACCTGGGCAGTGTCGGAACGGCAGTCGACGCAGACGTACATGCCGCAGCCGAAGTCGGCTATCGGCAGCACGCCCTCGGGCCATCGCCAGACCGACGAGCGGCCTGCGCCGTAGGCACTGACGGCGTGGCGCAACGGCAGCAGTCCGCACTCCGGGCCGAATCCGCCGTCGCCGACGCGGGTGTAGAGCGCGGCGAGCAGGGGCGGCAGGGCGAAGCCGAGTATGCCTTCGGCCCCGGCGATCTCCTCCGCGCCCAGGGCGGCGGGCACGGGCTGCCCGTGCCCCTGAGCGGAGTTGCGCACGCGCTCTGCGACTTGCTCCAGCAACTGCTCGGTCTCGTTCATGCGTTCATGGTGACGCACACCACTGACAGCCCGCCGAGCCTGTGGACAACTCCGCCCGCAGGCCGATCCGGACGGCCTGCGGGCGGGGTTTGCGTGTACGTCTGCGTCAGCGCGAGGCGAACGGTGCGTCCGTCGGGACGATCTCGCGCCCCAGCGGGAGCAGGGCGAGCGGGACCATCTTGAAGTTGGCGATGCCGAAGGGGATGCCGATGAGCGTCACGCACAGCGCGATGCCCGTGAAGATGTGGCCCAGAGCCAGCCACCAGCCCGCCAGGACCAGCCACAGGACGTTGCCGACGGCGGAGCCGGCGCCGGCGTCGCGGCGCTCGACCGTGGTGTAGCCGAACGGCCAGAGGGCGTAGACGGCGATGCGGAAGGCGGCGATGCCGAAGGGGATTCCGATGATCGTGATGCAGAGGATCGCACCCGCGAGGAGGTATCCCAGGAACAGCCAGATGCCGCTGAGGATGAGCCAAATGATGTTGAGGATTGTCTTCATTGGCGGCGGCCTGCCATCTGTTCGAGCCGGGCGATGCGCTCGGCCATCGGAGGGTGTGTGGAGAACATCTTAGAAAGGCCCACGCCCGGACGGAACGGGTTGGCGATCATCATGTGGCTCGCCGTCTCCAGCCGCGGCTCCGGGGGCAGCGGGAGCTGCTTGGTGCCCGCGTCGAGCTTGCGCAGGGCGCTGGCGAGGGCGAGCGGGTCCCCGGTGAGCTGGGCGCCGGAGGCGTCGGCCTCGTACTCGCGCGAGCGGCTGATGGCCAGCTGGATCACGGAGGCGGCCAGCGGGCCCAGGATCATGATCAGCAGCATGCCGAGGAGGCCCGGGCCCTCGTCGTCGTTCGACCGGCCGATCGGGATCAGCCAGGCGAAGTTGACCAGGAACATGATCACCGAGGCGAGCGCTCCGGCGACCGAGGAGATCAGGATGTCGCGGTTGTAGACGTGGCTGAGCTCGTGGCCGATGACCCCGCGCAGCTCGCGCTCGTCGAGGATCCGCAGGATGCCCTCGGTGCAGCAGACCGCGGCGTTGCGCGGGTTGCGGCCGGTGGCGAAGGCGTTGGGGGCCTCGGTGGGCGAGATGTACAGGCGTGGCATGGGCTGGCGCGCGGACGTGGAGAGCTCGCGCACGATCCGGTAGAGCTGTGGCGCCTCGAACTCGCTCACGGGGCGGGCGCGCATCGCGCGTAGAGCCAGCTTGTCGCTTTTCCAGTACGCGTAGGCGTTCGTCCCGAGGGCGACGAGGACGGCGATGATCAGGCCGCCCCGTCCGAAGAAGCTGCCGATGAGGATGATGAGTGCGGACAGGCCGCCGAGGAGTACGGCGGTCTTGAGCCCGTTGTGCCGGCGGTGCACGGTACGCCCTCCAAGTGGTGCGGCAGGGGAGCCCGTCATGGGTGTGAGGGTCTACGGTCCAGTGGACCCTCCCTTCCTGGTCAACGCGAGGTGGGGGCGTCAGGTTCCCAGGGCGCGACGGGGCGGCCGCCCGCCGCCGCCCCCGGCCGGGGGTGGCGGGGCGGCGGCGGGCGTTGCTCCGTACGGGTTACGGGTACCGGCTCACTGCGCGAAGAGACTGCCCGACGTGACGCGCAGGATGAGCTGCGGGGCGCCCGAGAGGACGATCGCGGTGATCGCGGTGAGGACGATGGCCGCCGTCACGGGCCAGGGGGCGCGCGTACGGGTCTGCGCGCCCTCGGGGGTGCGGAAGAGCAGTGCCGTCCAGCGCAGGTAGTAGTACAGGGCGATGACGACGTTGATCGCCATGACCACGGCCAGCCAGCCCAGACCCGCGTCGACCGCGGACCGGAAGACGGTGACCTTGGCGAAGAGCCCGATGATGCCCGGGGGCAGGCCCGCCAGGCAGAGCAGGAAGAAGGCCAGCGACAGGGCGGCCAGCGGGCGCTCGGCGTACAGGCCGCGGTAGTCGCTGATCCGGTGGAGCGGCTTCGTACGGGCGACGAGGGCGGCCACGGCGAAGGCGCCGAGGTTCACGGCGGCGTACATGAGGGCGTAGGCGACGGTGGAGCCGATCTGGTCGCGCCCGGAGTAGGCGGACGCGGCGATCGGGACCAGCAGGTAGCCGGCCTGGCCGACCGAGGACCAGGCGAGCAGCCGTACGGCGCTGTTCGGGCGGTCCGCGGACTGGCGCAGCGCGGCGGCGTTGCCCAGGGTCATGGTGAGGGCGGCGAGGACGGCGAGGGCCGGGCCCCAGATGTCGGAGTACGCCGGGAAGGCGATCACCGTGACGAGGATGAGGCCGGTGAAGCCGACGGCCTTGCCGATCACCGAGAGGTAGCCGGCGATGGGCAGCGGGGCACCGACGTAGGTGTCGGGGACCCAGAAGTGGAAGGGGACGGCCGCGGTCTTGAAGGCGAAGCCGACGAGGGTGAGCGCGACACCGGCCATGGCGAGGGTGCCGAGCTGCCCGGGGACGTCTTCGAGACCGTCGGCCACCTGGGTGAGGTGCAGGGAGCCGGTGGCGGCGTAGACGAAGCTGACGCCCATCAGCGACACGGCAGTGGCGGTGACGGAGGACAGGAAGAACTTCAGGGCGGCTTCGGAGGAGAGCCGGTCGCCGCGGCGCATGCCGACGAGGGCGAAGGCGGGCAGCGAGGCGACTTCGAGCGCGACGATCAGGGTGGCGAGGTCGCGGGAGGCGGGCAGCAGGGCCGCGCCGGCGGCGGAGGAGAGCAGCAGGAACCAGTACTCGCCGGCCGCCAGCCGGGTGTCGCGGACGGCGGTGACCGACAGCAGGGCGGTGACCAGGGCGCCGGCCAGCACCAGGAACTGGATGACGAGCGCGAAGTGATCGGCGACGTAGCTGCAGGCCGCCGGGTCGCCGGTCAGGCAGAAGGTGGTGCGGTCACCGGAGCGCAGGGGCAACAGGGTGGCGGTCGCGGCGGCCAGGCCGGCCACGGAGATCCAGCCGAGCAGCGGCTTGTGGCGCTCGGCGAGGAACAGGTCGGCGACGAGGACGACCAGGCCGACGGCGGCGGTGATCACCACGGGGGCGATGGCGAGCCAGTCGACGGACTGGACCAGGCTCGGGGTCTCGGCGGAGAGGACCGTCAGGGCCGTCATGAGTTGCCTCCTGCGAGGAGCTTCTGGACGGCCGGGTCGGTGAGGCCGAGGAGGACCGCGGGCCACAGGCCGGCGAGGACGGTGAGGGCGACGAGCGGGGTCCAGGCGGCGAACTCGTAGCGCTGGATGTCCGCGACGGCGAGCTCGGGACCGGCCTTGGGGTCTCCCATGCAGACGCGCCGTACGACGATCAGGAGGTAGGCGGCGGTGAGCAGGGTGCCGAACGCGCCGACGGCCATGTACGTGAGGAACGCGGGGCGGGAGAGGCCCTCGGCGGGGTCGAAGGCGCCGAAGAGGGCCAGCATCTCGCCCCAGAAGCCGGCCAGGCCCGGCAGGCCCAGGGAGGCGACGGCGGCGAAGGCGAGGAGCGCGCCGAAGCGGGGGGCGCGGCCGTAGAGGGCGGCGCCGGTGGCCCCGGCGAGGGTGTCGAGGTCGGCGGTGCCGTAGCGGTCCTTGAGGGCGCCGACCAGGAAGAAGAGGAGGCCGGTGATCAGGCCGTGGGCGATGTTGGCGAAGAGCGCGCCGTTGACGCCGGTGGGGGTCATGCTCGCGATGCCGAGGAGCACGAAGCCCATGTGGCCGACGGAGGAGTAGGCGATGAGGCGCTTGAGGTCGCCCTTGTTGCCCTTGCGGGCCAGCGCGAGGCAGGCGAGCGATCCGTAGACGATCCCGACGGCGGCGAACGCGCCCAGGTACGGGGCGAAGGTGGCCATGCCGTCGGGGGTGGCGGGGAGCAGGATGCGGACGAACCCGTAGGTGCCCATCTTCAGCAGGACGCCGGCCAGCAGGACGGATCCGACGGTGGGCGCGGCGGTGTGGGCGTCCGGCAGCCAGCTGTGCAGGGGCCACATCGGGGTCTTCACGGCGAGGCCGAGACCGATGGAGAGGACGGCCAGGAGCTGGGTGGTGTGGGACAGTTCGCGGCCGTTGTCAGAGGCCAGTGTCACCATGTCGAAAGTGCCGCTGTTCAGTCCGATCAGCAGCAGACCGAGCAGCATGACGACCGAGCCGAGCAGGGTGTAGAGGATGAACTTCCAGGCGGCGGCCTGCCGCTGAGCACCGCCCCAGCGGGCGATGAGGAAGTACATCGGGATGAGGACCATCTCGAAGGCGAGGAAGAAGAGCAGCAGGTCGAGGACGGCGAAGGTGGCGAGGGTGCCGGACTCGAGGACGAGGAGCAGCGCGACGAAGGCCTTCGGGGAGGGGCCTTCGGGGAGCTTGAAGTAGCTGTAGAGCGCGCAGAGGAAGAACAGCAGCGCGGTCATCAGGAGGAGGGGGAGCGAGATGCCGTCGATGCCGAGGTGGATCCGGACGTTCAGCGCCTGGATCCAGCTGATGTCCGTCGTCGCCTGGAAGCGGGACGGGGCGTCGTGGTCGAAGCCCAGGGTGAGGGCGATGGCCGCGGCGAGGATCACGCCGGTCACGGTCACGCCGTGGCGGAGCACGGCCTGTTCGGGGCTCTTGCCCTTGAGGCCGGGCGGGGCCGGCAGGAGCGCCGCGGCGGAGCCGAGGAGCGGTGCGACCACGATGAACGCCAGAAGGAACTGCATCACGGACGGGCTGATATCAATCACGGCTGACTCACGGCTCACGATCCGGCGTTGACGTTGGCGAGGACGGCGGTGGCGATCGCCAGGACCACGGCGCCGGCGAGCAGGGCGCTCAGGTAGCTCTGCACGTTGCCGGTCTGGGCACGGCGTACGAGGCTGCCGAGCATCCGGGTGCCGGTGCCCGCGCCACGGACGTACGTGTCCACGACCTCGCGGTCGAGGAAGCGGACGAGGCTCGCCGCGGCCAGGACGGGTCGGACGAAGAGCCGGTCGTAGACGGCGTCGAGGTGGAAGCCGTCGGCGGCGTGGCGGTGCAGGGGGCCGAGGAGCGCCTTGCCGGGGTCGGCGGCGGGGCCGGCCGGGACGGCGGGGTGGTCGTGGGTCACCTCGGCCACCTCGGGGGCTTCCGCGGCGGATTCGGCGGCGACGACGGCGGCGGGCACTCCGGCTGCGGCTGCGGCTCGGGTGCCGGCGGCGGTCGCGAGGGCGGCCTTCGCGGAGGCCCGCTGCCAGAGGGCGTAGGTGAGCATCGCGCCGATGGCCGCGGCGCCCGTGCCGAGGACCGAGGTGACCAGGGTCGGGGTGAGCTCCCCGCCGTCGAACCACTCGGCGATGGTGCCCGCCGCGAGGCCGAAGCCGACGGACGGGATCGCCAGCAGCCACAGCACGCCGGTCATGGCGAGGGGCTCCTTGCCGTGGTCGGGGGCGGCTGCGCCCCGGCCGCGGAAGGCCATCAGCCACAGCCGGGTGGCGTAGGCGGCGGTGAGCAGGGCGGTCAGCACACCGGCGACCAGCACCAGCCAGCCGGCGGCGCTGGGGGCGAATTCCGAGTGACCGGTCGCGGTGTGCTCGGCGGCGACGAGGACGGCTTCCTTGGAGAAGAAGCCGGCGAAGGGCGGGATCGCGGCGAGCGCGAGCAGCGCGATCGTCATCGTCCAGAAGGCGTCGGGGATGCGCTTGGCCAGGCCGTCCATCCGGGACATGGCGCCCAGGGAGTTCGTACCGGCGGCGTGGATGATCACGCCGGCGCCGAGGAAGAGGAGCGCCTTGAAGGCGCCGTGGGACAGGAGGTGGAAGACGGCGGCGCCGCGGTCGCCTACGGCCAGGGCGCCGGTCATGTAGCCGAGCTGGCCGATCGTGGAGTAGGCGAGCACCCGCTTGATGTCGTCCTGGGCGAGGGCGGCGAGGCCGGAGCCGACCATCGTGACGGCCGCCATCACGGCCATGACCACCAGCGCGGCGCGGGAGGCTGCGAAGACGGGCAGGAGACGGGCGATGAAGTAGATACCGGCGGCGACCATCGTCGCGGCGTGGATCAGTGCCGAGACCGGGGTGGGGCCCGCCATGGCGTCGGGGAGCCAGGTGTGCAGGGGGAACTGGGCGGACTTGCCCGCGACTCCGGCGAGCAGGAGCAGCGCGATCAGGGTCGGGTTGTCGAGTCCGCCCGCGGCGACGGTGCCGAGGATCTTCGTGATCTGGAAGGAGCCTGCGTCGGCGGCGAGCGCGAACAGGCCGATCAGGAAGGGGACGTCGCCGAGCTTGGTGACGAGGAAGGCCTTCAGGGAGGCGGAGCGGGCCGCTTCGGTCTCCCAGTAGTGACCGACCAGGAAGTACGAGCAGATGCCCATGACCTCCCAGCCGACCAGCAGCACCATCAGGTCGCCGGAGTAGACGACGAGCAGCATGGCGGAGGTGAACAGTGAGACGAGAGCGGCGTACGACGGGTAGCGCGGGTCCTCACGGAGGTACGCGGTCGAGTAGACCTGTACGCAGGTGGCGACGACCCCGACCAGGACGGCGACCAGCACGGCGAAGCCGTCCAGGTAGAGCGAGAGATCGATCGGCACCGAGCCGGTCGGGGTCAGCTCGGTCGCGGTGTTGATCGGCTCGCCGCCGCCCTGGCGGACGGCGACGAGGACGGCCAGTACGGCGGAGGCCAGGGTCGGCAGGATCGCGAGCGGCCGGACGAACCCGGGGGCGCTGCGGCCGAGCAGCAGTCCCGCGACCGCGCCCAGGAAGGGCAGGAGCGGGACGAGGACGGCGAGGGTCGTGGTGCTCACGCGGTGACCTCGCTCTGGTTGTTCGCGGCGGGCTCGTGGCCCTCGGCGGTGTCGCGCAGCCGGTCGACGTCGGAGGTGCCCCGGTTGCGGTACACCATCAGCACGATCGCGAGGCCGATGCCGATCTCGGCGGCGGCGATCGCGATGGTGAAGAGGGTGAGGGCCTGGCCGGCGTGCAGGGCGTCGCGCAGCCAGACGTCGAAGGCCACCAGGTTGAGGTTGACGGCGTTGAGCATCAGCTCGACGGACATCAGGACCAGGATGGCGTTGCGGCGGGCGAGTACTCCGTACAGGCCCGTGCAGAAGAGGAGCGCCGCGAGCACGGCGGGGTAGGCGAGGTGCATCAGCGCCGGCCCTTCTTCTCGCCGGAACCGGCCGCGGGGGCGGCGTCGGCGTCTTCGGCGGGGTCGTTCCTGCGGGACAGCACGATGGCCCCGATCAGGGCGGCGAGGAGGAGGACGGAGAGCGCCTCGAAGGGCAGCACCCAGTGCTGGAAGAGGATCTCGCCGGAGACCTTCGTGGAGCCCTGGACCGGTCCGTCGAGGTCGATCCAGGTGGTGCGGAAGGCGTCGACGACCACCCAGACCAGCGACACGGCCGCGACGACGGCGACGCCGAGCGCGATCCAGCGGTTGCCGGAGTCGGCGTCCGGGGAGCGGCCGATGGGGGCCTTGGTGAGCATCAGCCCGAAGAGGAGGAGGACGACCACGGAACCGAGGTAGATGAGGACCTGGACCCAGGCGATGAACTCGGCGGTCAGCAGCAGGTACTCGACGGCGATGCCGCCGAGCGCGACGACCAGCCACAGGGCGGCGTGCACCAGCTGCTTGGTGGTGACCGTGACGAGGGCGGCGCCGAGGGTGGCGAGTCCGACGAGGACGAAGGCGATCTCGACACCGGTAGGGGAGAGGAAGCCGGGCCCGGTGGTCGCGGCGGCTGCGGCCAGGGTGGTGGCGGGGCTCACGCGTCTCCCTCCGGGGTCGGGTCGGTCGGCGGTTCGGTCTCGGCCGCCCGGGCGGCGGCTTCGGCGGCGGCTGCCGCCGCGGCTGCGGCTTCGGCCTTCTCCACCGCCTTGCGGGCGGCGGAGATCTCCTTGGGCTCCTCGGCGGCCGGGTCCAGCGCGGGCGGCGCCGGGACGGTCCACATCCACTCGCGGAGCTTGTCGCGCTCGTGGGTCAGCTCGTGGATGTCGGTCTCCGCGTACTCGAACTCCGGCGACCAGAAGAGGGCGTCGAAGGGGCACACCTCGATGCAGATACCGCAGTACATGCAGAGGGAGAAGTCGATGGCGAAGCGGTCGAGGACGTTGCGGCTGCGCTCGCGGCCACCGGGGGCGGACGCCGGGACCGTCTCCTTGTGGGAGTCGATGTAGATGCACCAGTCGGGGCACTCACGGGCGCAGAGCATGCAGACCGTGCAGTTCTCCTCGAACAGACCGATGACCCCGCGGGAGCGGGGCGGGAGTTCGGGCTGGACCTCGGGGTACTGGGCCGTGTGCGAGCGCTTCGTCATCGTGCGCAGGGTGACGGCCAGGCCCTTGGCCAGGCCGGATCCGGGGATGGGCATTACTGGATCGCCACCTTCACGATGCCGGTGAGCGCGATCTGGGCGAGCGCGAGCGGGATGAGCGTGGTCCAGGCGAGCTTCTGGAGCTGGTCCTCGCGAAGGCGCGGGTAGCTCACGCGGAGCCAGATCACGACGAAGGCGAGGATCGCGGCCTTGAGCAGGGTCCAGACCCAGCCGAGGCCGTCGCCGCCGAAGGGGCCCTGCCAGCCGCCGAGGAAGAGGACGGTGGTGAGGAAGCAGAGGACGACGATGCCGGCGTACTCGGCGAGCAGGAACAGCGCGAAGCGCAGGCCGGTGTACTCGGTGTACGCGCCGAAGATGATCTCGGAGTCGGCGACGGGCATGTCGAAGGGGGGCCGCTGCAGTTCGGCGAGGCCGGCGGTGAAGAAGACGAGCGCGCCGACGATCTGCCAGGGCAGCCACCACCACTCGAAGGCCTCGACGATGCCGGGGAGGGAGACCGTCCCGGCGGCCATCGCGACGGAGGCGGCGGCGAGCAGCATGGGGAGCTCGTAGGCGAGCAGCTGGGCGGCGGTGCGCAGGCCGCCCAGCAGGGAGAACTTGTTCGCGGAGGCCCATCCGGCCATCAGCGAGCCGAGGACTCCGACGCCCATGACGGCGAGCACGAAGAACAGGCCCGCGTCGATGACCTGGCCGACGGCGCCCTCGCCCGGGCCGATCGGGATGGCCAGGAGGACGAGGAGGTACGGCAGCAGGGCGACGGCGGGGGCGAGCTGGAAGATCCGGCGGTCGGCGTTCGCCGGGACGATGTCCTCCTTCTGCGCGAACTTCACGCCGTCGGCGACGAGCTGGGCCCAGCCGTGGAAGCCGCCGGCGTACATGGGGCCGAGGCGGCCCTGCATGTGGGCCATCACCTTGTGCTCGGTCTGCCCGACGACGAGCGGGAGCACGAGGAAGACGGCGAAGACGACGATCAGCCGCAGGGCGACGTCGAGGACATCGTTCACGCGTCGCCTCCGTTGTCGGGCGTGGGAGTGGTCTCGGGGGTGGTCTCGGCGGTGGACTTCGGGTCGGAATCCGCCTCCGGCGGGGTCTCCGGCTCCGACTGCGGCTCCGGCTCCGCCTGTGGCTTCGGCTTCGGCGGGGCCTGCGGCTTCTCGAAGGCAGGCTTCGGGTCGTGCCAGGGGGCGTCCGAGCTGCGCGGCGCCGACCTCGGCGCGGCCGCCGGGGTCTCCGCGGCCGCCGGGGCCGACTGGCTCGCCGAGCCGTCCGACACCGAACGGGTGCGGCGCGGCGGGCGGGGTGCGGCCTCCGGAGTCACCTCGGTCGACGGATCGGTCGGGGCGGCCTGGCTCGCCGAGCCCTCCGACACCGAACGGGTGCGGCGCGGCGGGCGGGGTGCGGCCTCCGAGGTGGCCGCGTCGGCCGGGGGCTGGGTGGCCGAGTCCTCGGTGACCGAGCGGGTGCGGCGGACCGGGGCGCCCTCGCGCGGCGTGCGCGCGGCGGCGCCCGCCGCGCCGGCTGCACGCGGGGTGCGGGCCGGGCGGGCGGGGGCCGGCGGGAGCTGACCCTTCATCGGGCCCCAATCGTTGGGGTCCGGGACGCCCGGCGGAAGCATCTGACGGCGCTTGGGCGCATCCGGGTCGTGCGCCTCGCCCGGCTCCTTGGCTCCGGGCCAGGCCTTGGCGACGCGTGCGGCCAGGACGAAGTCCTTGCGCAGCGGGTGTCCCTCGAAGTTCTCCGGAAGGAGGAGGGGGACGAGGTTCGGGTGGTCGGTGAAGGTCACCCCGAACATCTCGAAGGTCTCGCGCTCGTGCCATTCCGCCCCCGCGTAGACGGCGACCGCGGACGGCAGGGAGGCGGCGGCGTGCGGGACGGTCGTGCGCAGCAGCAGCCGGCGCACCCGGTGGTTCTCCAGGGACGCGACGTGCGCGCAGATCCGGAAGCCGGTGCCGGGCTCGTCCACCGCGCTCAGCCAGTCGAAGTACGTACAGCCCAGCTTGTCCCGGGCGATCTCGAGGGCGGAGATCCAGCTGCCGACGGGCACGTCCACCGTGAGGACGTCGTACGAGAACTCGGCGACGGCCTCGGCTCCGAAGACCGTCGGCGCCGCGTCGGGGAGGGAGTCGTAGAGGTTCACGCGCCTGCCTCCTGCGCGGGCGCCGGCGGGGGCGTGACCAGGCCGCTCGTCAGCTGGGACACCGACGGCCCGGTCGCGTAGCGCTCGGCCAGCGACTCGCGGGCGATCTTCTCCTGGAGCTTGAGGATGCCCTGGAGGAGGGCTTCCGGACGCGGCGGGCAGCCCGGCACGTAGACGTCGACCGGGATGATCTGGTCGACGCCCTTCGTCACCGAGTACGAGTCCCAGTAGGGGCCGCCGCAGTTGGAGCAGGCGCCGAAGGAGATGACGTACTTCGGCTCCGGCATCTGCTCGTAGAGCCGCTTCACCGCCGGGGCCATCTTGTCCGTGACGGTGCCCGAGACGATCATGAGGTCTGCCTGGCGGGGGCCGGGCGCGAAGGGGATCACGCCGAGCCGGATGAAGTCGTGCCGGGCCATGGACGCGGCGATGAACTCGATCGCGCAGCAGGCGAGGCCGAAGTTGAAGACCCACAGGCTGTACCGGCGGCCCCAGTTCAGGACCACCTTCATCGGTTCCGGGGCCAGGCGGGAGAGGACTCCGAGGCGCTTGGGCTCCGGGAGCAGCACGCCCTCGGTCGGCGTCACAGCCGGTGTCACGTCCATTCGAGGACGCCCTTCTTGTACGCATAGAGCAGGCCGACGGCCAGGAAGCCCAGGAAGATGAACATCTCCACCAGCGTCGTGGCGCCGTAACCGGCGGCGGCGAACACCGTCGCCCACGGGAACAGGAAGATCGAGTCGACGGCGAAGATGACGTAGAGGAACGCGTAGACGTAGTAGCGGACCTGGGTGTGCGCCCAGCCCTCGCCGACCGGGTCCACTCCGCATTCGTAGGTCAGCAGCTTCTCGGGGGTCGGGACGACGGGCCGCAGCAGGCGGCCCGCGCCGAAGGCGACGGCCACGAAGAGCACACCGAGGACGGCCAGCAGACCGACGACCGAATAACTCCGGAAGTAGTCCGCCGCGAGCACGGTTACGGTCGATACCGTTGGTTCGGGCACGTCCGTTCCTCGCTCCTCGGTCACTGTCGACGATCTGGTACGGACGGGAGTCTAGGGCCTGCCTCACACGGGGTGGGGTTATCCCCCGTTCACAGCACCCCGGCCACCCCATGGCATGAGCGGGTCGTACTTGACAGGCTGTGGCGCATGACCATGAGCCATGCCATTCCCGACAACGATCGTCCTCCCCCCGTACGCGCCGTCTTCAGCGCCGTGACGTGGAAGGAGATCGCCTATCTGGTGAGCAACCTGCCGCTGGCGATCGTCGGTTTTGTTTACGCGGTTGTCATGGTTTCCACCGCCGGCGGTCTTTCCGTGACCGCGGTCGGAATTCCCCTGCTCGCGTGCGGTCTGTATCTGTCTCGGCAATGGGGACGACTGGACCGGGCACGCGCCCGCGGGCTGCTGGGCGTACGGGTGGACGAGCCGACCCCGATCCCCGGACCGAAGCGGTCCGGCGGATTCTTCCCCTGGCTGTGGACGAGCATCAAGGACCCCGTCGGATGGCGGACGGTGCTCTACCAGCTGATCCGGCTGCCGTGGGGAGTACTCACCTTTACGGTAGCGCTGACCGGCCTGTTCGTGCTGTGGCCGGTGCTGCCGTACCTGGTGCGGCTGATGGCGAACGTGGACCGGGCGATGGTCCGGGGCCTGCTCTCGCCCTCCGACGACCTGGAGCGGCGGATCGCGGAGCTGGAGTCGGACCGGGGCGTGGTGGTCGACACCGCGGCGGCCGACCTGCGGCGCATCGAACGGGACCTGCACGACGGGGCGCAGGCCCGGCTCGTGGCGCTGGCGATGGGGCTCGGCCTCGCGAAGGAGAAGCTGCTGGAGGACCCGGAGGGCGCGGCGGCGATGGTCGACGAGGCGCACGGGGAGGTGAAGCTAGCGCTCCAGGAGCTGCGGGACCTCGCGCGGGGGATCCACCCGGCCGTGCTGACGGACCGGGGGCTGGACGCGGCGCTGTCGTCGGTGGCGGCGCGGTGCGTGGTGCCGGTGAAGGTGGCGGTGGATCTGCCGGCGGATCGGCCGGGGGACGGGACGGGGGCGCGGCCGGGGGCGCGGCCGGCGGAGGCGATCGAGGGGATCGCGTACTTCGTGGTGTCCGAGCTGCTGCAGAACGTGAGCAAGCACGCGGGGCCGGGGGCGCGGGGCGCGGCGGTGGAGGTGTGGCGGGCCGGGGCCAGGCTGATGATCCGGGTGTCGGACGACGGGTGCGGCGGGGCGAGTGCCTCCGGGGGGAGTGGGCTGGCGGGGCTGGCGGAGCGGCTGGGCGCGGTGGACGGGGTGCTGGTGGTGGACTCGCCCGTGGGGGCGGGGACCGTGGTCACGGCGGAGCTGCCGTGGCGGGATCGGGGGTAGGCCCCCGGGCCCCCTGCCGGTGTGGTGGTGAGCGGGACTCCCGTCCGGGGTGGGCGGGGGTCCCGTTCGTGTGTCCGGCTCGACGCCGTGCGTCTCGCCGGCGGGGCCGCAGGGATGGGCCGGATCCCGTACGGGCTTCCCAGGGCTCGACGCCGTGCGCCTCGCCGACGGGGCCGCAGGGATGGGCCGGATCCCGTACGGGCTCCGCTGCGGCGCCGTTTCCCAGAGCTCCGCCGTGCGCCTCGCCGGCGGGGCCGCAGGGATGGGCCGGATCCCGTACGGGCTCCGGCGCGGGCCGTTTCCCAGGGCTCCGCCCCGGACCCCGCGCCTCAAACGCCGGCGGGGCTGGAACGGGCGGTGGCCGTCTCGAACGCTGGGGGTCTCAGGGCTGGGGTGGGCGGCGGTGGGGGTGGGGTTATCCCCCGTGTGGGGAGGCCTACCCGCCGCATGGTTTCGGGGATCGGGGGGCGGCAGGGTGGGGGTGTAGCGGAGGAGCGGAAGGGCGGGTCGGGATCATGGGCAACGGCAACGGCAAGGGCGGGGTCGGCGCGGTGTTGCGGGCTCCCGTCGAGGGGCGGACCTGGCGGGAGTTCGGGTTCCTGCTGATCGGGCTGCCGCTGAGCACGCTGTACTTCTCGCTCGCCATCACCGGTGTGAGCCTCGGTGCCGGACTGCTCGTCACCTTCCTCGGCGTTCCGGTCCTCGCCGGCATGCTCGCCATGTGCCGCGGGTTCGGTCACCTGGAGCGGGCCCGGGTGCGCGCGCTGCTCGGGACGGACATCGCCGCCCCCGCGCCGATCCGGGCGAAGAAGGCCGGACCGCTCGCCGCGATGGGTGCGCTGCTCAAGAGCGGGAGCGCCTGGCGGCACGTGCTGTACTCGGTGATCCACTTCCCGTGGGCGGTGTTCTCGTTCTGCCTGTCCCTGGTGCTCTGGGCGTGCGGCTGGGCGTACCTGCTGTACCCGCTCTGGTTCTGGGTCTTCCCGGCCTACACCGACCAGCCGGGTCTGCAGCTCTTCCAGAACGACGACTACTCCTTCTACCTCGACTCGCCCGCCGAGATCGCCCTCGCGAGCCTCGTCGGGCTGGCGCTCACCCTCGCCACCCCGTGGGTGGTCCGGGCCCTGACCACCGTCGACCGGGTCATGGTCGGCGGACTGCTCGGGCCGTCCGGCCTGGCCACCCGCGTCAGCGAGCTGGAGTCCGACCGCGGGGTGGTCGTGGACACCGCCGCCGCCGACCTTCGGCGCATCGAGCGGGACCTGCACGACGGGGCGCAGGCCCGGCTGGTGGCGCTGGCGATGGATCTGGGGCTGGCGAAGGAGAAGCTGACCGAGAATCCGCAGGCCGCCGCCCGGATGGTGGACGAGGCGCACGGAGAGGTGAAGATCGCCCTCCAGGAGCTGCGTGACCTGGCCCGCGGGATCCACCCGGCGGTGCTGACCGACCGCGGGCTGGACGCGGCGCTGTCGTCGGTGGCCTCGCGGTGCGCGGTGCCGGTACGGGTGGCCGTGGACCTGCCGGCCCGGCCCGCGCCGGCGATCGAGGGGATCGCGTACTTCACGGTGTCGGAGCTGCTGCAGAACGTCAGCAAGCACGCGCTGGCCCGCTCGGCCTCGGTGGACGTGTGGAAGTCCGGGGAGCGGCTGCTGATCCAGGTCGCCGACGACGGCCGGGGCGGGGCCGGGCCGCGGGAGGGGACGGGGCTCGCGGGGCTGACCGAGCGGCTGGACGCCGTGGACGGCGTGCTGGTCGTCGACTCCCCCGCCGGGGGCGGGACGACGGTCACCGCCGAGCTGCCCTGGCGCCCGTAGGGCCTCGCGGAGCAGGCGGCGACAGGGCCGGGCCGGGTGGCCCGGCCCTTCGCGGTGCGCGGCGCACGTGGCGCGCCGGTGCGGTAGGCGACCCTCCGGTAGTCGAAAACTCCCCCCGTACGACGACGTGTTGTCCCGGCTCTGCCTTCACCGGGACTTGAGGCTGGGATGCTTGGCTGAGTCGGGTCGTGCGGGAACGAGTGATGCGGGAGCTGCTGAGTCGTGGAAGACAGGGTGCGGGTGGTCATCGCCGAGGATTCAGTGCTGCTGCGTGAGGGCCTGACCCGGTTGCTGACCGACCGGGGGCATGACGTCGTGGCGGGCGTCGGGGACGCGGAAGCCCTGATCAAGACGGTGGCGGACCTGGCGGCCGAGGACGCGCTGCCGGATGTGGTGGTGGCGGACGTGCGGATGCCGCCGACCCACACCGACGAGGGCGTTCGGGCCGCCGTACGGCTGCGCCGCGACCATCCCGGTATAGGTGTGCTCGTGCTGTCGCAGTACGTGGAGGAGCAGTACGCCACGGAACTGCTGGCCGGTTCCAGCACCGGGGTGGGGTATCTGCTCAAGGACCGGGTGGCCGAGGTGCGGGAGTTCCTGGACGCGGTGGTGCGGGTGGCCCGGGGCGGTACGGCCCTGGACCCCGAGGTCGTCGCCCAGCTGCTCGGCCGCAGCCGGAAGCAGGACGTCCTGGCGAACCTGACCCCGCGCGAGCGCGAGGTGCTCGGGCTGATGGCCGAGGGCCGGACGAATTCCGCCGTGGCGAAACAGCTGGTCGTGAGTGATGGAGCGGTGGAAAAGCACGTCAGCAACATCTTCATGAAATTGGGCCTCTCGCCGAGTGACGGGGATCACCGGCGAGTACTGGCCGTTCTCACCTACCTGAAATCTTGATCGACTGACACTCTGTCAGATATGGCATACCGGCAGGGCCGTCTCGAAGGGCGGTCCTACGGTCCAGAATGTGGTCGCTCCCGGGGAACTGATTTCCTACGGACGTAGGGTTGGTCCCGGGGGTGCTCACACCTCGAAGGAGGTCCAGTTCAGTGACCAGCCAGGTCAGCAGCCCAGCCGAGCAGGCCGACGGGGCCGGGGGCGCGGTCGTCGGTGGACAGCGCGCCCCGGAGGGTCCGGGCGGCAAGGAAGTACGCCGCCTCGATCGTGTGATCATCCGCTTCGCGGGTGACTCCGGTGACGGTATGCAGCTCACCGGTGACCGGTTCACCTCGGAGACGGCGTCCTTCGGGAACGACCTGTCGACGCTGCCGAACTTCCCCGCCGAGATCCGCGCCCCTGCCGGGACCCTGCCGGGCGTCTCCTCCTTCCAGCTCCACTTCGCCGACCACGACATCCTCACGCCGGGCGATGCGCCGAACGTACTGGTGGCGATGAATCCGGCGGCCCTCAGGGCGAACATCGCGGACGTGCCGCGCGGCGCGGAGATCATCATCAACACGGATGAGTTCACCAAGCGCCCGATGGCCAAGGTCGGCTACGCGACCTCGCCGCTGGAGGACGGCTCCCTCGACGCCTACAACCTGCACCCGGTGCCGCTGACCTCCCTGACGGTCGAGGCGCTGAAGGACTTCGGCCTCTCCCGCAAGGAGGCCGAGCGCAGCAAGAACATGTTCGCGCTGGGCCTGCTGTCGTGGATGTACCACCGGCCCACCGAGGGCACCGAGAAGTTCCTGCGGCAGAAGTTCGCGAAGAAGCCCGAGATCGCCGAGGCGAACATCGTCGCCTTCCGGGCCGGCTGGAACTTCGGGGAGACGACCGAAGACTTCGCGGTCTCCTACGAGGTCGCCCCCGCCACCCGGGCTTTCCCCACCGGCACCTACCGCAACATCTCGGGGAACCTGGCGCTGTCCTACGGTCTCGTCGCCGCGAGCCAGCAGGCCGATCTGCCCCTCTACCTGGGCTCCTACCCGATCACCCCGGCCTCGGACATCCTGCACGAGCTGTCGAAGCACAAGAACTTCGGCGTGCGGACCTTCCAGGCCGAGGACGAGATCGCCGGCATCGGCGCGGCGCTCGGCGCGGCCTTCGGCGGCGCGCTCGGGGTGACCACCACCTCCGGGCCCGGGGTGGCGCTCAAGTCGGAGGCGATCGGCCTCGCGGTGTCGCTGGAGCTTCCGCTGCTGATCGTGGACATCCAGCGCGGCGGCCCCTCCACCGGCCTGCCGACCAAGACGGAGCAGGCGGACCTCCTCCAGGCCATGTTCGGCCGCAACGGTGAGGCGCCCGTTCCGATCGTGGCCCCGCGCACGCCCGCGGACTGCTTCGACGCCGCCCTCGACGCGGCCCGGATCGCGCTGACCTACCGGACCCCGGTCTTCCTGCTCTCCGACGGCTACCTCGCCAACGGATCGGAGCCCTGGCGGATCCCGGAGCTCGCCGACCTGCCCGACCTGAAGGTCAAGTTCGCCACCGGCGCGAACCACACCCTCGCCGACGGCACCGAGGTGTTCTGGCCCTTCAAGCGGGACCCGGAAACCCTCGCGCGGCCCTGGGCGATCCCGGGCACCCCCGGCCTCGAACACCGCATCGGCGGCATCGAGAAGCAGGACGGCAGCGGCAACATCTCGTACGACCCCGCCAACCACGACCTCATGGTCCGCACCCGCCAGGCCAAGGTCGACGGCATCCGGGTCCCCGACGTCGACGTCGACGATCCGGACGGGGCCACCACCCTCGTCCTGGGCTGGGGGTCCACCTACGGCCCGATCACCGCGGCCGTCCGCCGGCTGCGGAACGCCGGACTCCCCATCGCCCAGGCACATCTGCGCCACCTCAACCCCTTCCCCAGGAATCTCGGCGAGGTCCTGGAGCGTTACGAGAAGGTAGTGGTGCCGGAGATGAACCTCGGGCAGCTCGCCACCCTGATCCGGGCGAAATACCTGGTCGACGCCCAGTCGTACAACCAGGTCAACGGAATGCCGTTCAAGGCGGAGCAGCTCGCCACGGTTCTCAAGGAGGCCATCGATGACTGAGGTGACCGAAGGGGAGCGGACGCTGCTCTCGCTGGTACCGAAGGCCGAGAGCAAGCAGTCGATGAAGGACTTCAAGTCGGACCAGGAGGTCCGCTGGTGCCCCGGTTGCGGCGACTACGCCGTGCTGGCCGCGGTCCAGGGCTTCATGCCCGAGCTGGGGCTCGCGAAGGAGAACATCGTCTTCGTCTCGGGCATCGGCTGCTCCTCCCGCTTCCCGTACTACATGAACACGTACGGGATGCACTCCATCCACGGCCGCGCCCCCGCCATCGCCACCGGCCTGGCGACCTCCCGCCGCGACCTGTCCGTCTGGGTCGTCACGGGTGACGGCGACGCGCTGTCCATCGGCGGCAACCACCTCATCCACGCCCTGCGCCGCAACGTCAACCTGAAGATCCTGCTGTTCAACAACCGGATCTACGGGCTGACCAAGGGCCAGTACTCCCCCACGTCCGAGGTCGGCAAGATCACCAAGTCGACGCCGATGGGCTCGCTGGACGCGCCCTTCAACCCGGTGTCGCTGGCGATCGGCGCCGAGGCCTCCTTCGTCGCCCGCACCGTCGACTCCGACCGCAGGCACCTCACCGAGGTCCTGCGCCAGGCGGCCGACCACCAGGGCACGGCGCTCGTGGAGATCTACCAGAACTGCAACATCTTCAACGACGGCGCCTTCGACGTCCTCAAGGACCAGGACCAGGCCCGGGAGGCCGTGATCCGCCTGGAGCACGGACGGCCGATCCGCTTCGGCACGGACGACGCGAAGGGTGTCGTACGCAACCCGGCCACCGGTGACCTGGAGGTCGTCGAGGTGACCGCGGCCAACGAGGCGCAGATCCTGGTCCACGACGTGAAGAACGCCAGCGCCACCACCGCGTTCGCCCTCTCCCGCCTCGCGGACCCCGACACGCTGCACCACACGCCGATCGGGATCTTCCGCAGTGCCGAACGGCCCGTCTACGACACCCTCATGGCCGAGCAGCTCGACGCGGCCATCGACCGCAACGGCAAGGGCGACCTCGGGGCGCTGCTGACCGGCAACGACACCTGGACCGTCGTCGGGTAGCGCGTACCTTCCCCGCAGCACGTGACGGAGCCCGGATCCTGCCCCAGGATCCGGGCTCCGTCGTGTGCGGGCGGGGCCGGAAGGAGGGGCGCGGGCGGGTCCGCGGGCGGGGCGCGGCCTCGCGCGTCCCGAAAGATGTCATGAGTATCTCCCAATAACGGGCATGACATCTGGGCCGTACGGCGATACCGTCGTGAAGTTGGCTGGAAGTCGTACAGGAGGCCCCGTGAAGGCAGAGAACGAGCAGCGCACGGGTTTGCTCTACGGATTCGGCGCATACGGGATGTGGGGGCTGGTGCCCCTCTTCTGGCCGCTCCTGAAGCCTTCCGGAGCCATCGAGATCCTCGCCCACCGCATGGTGTGGTCCCTGGCCGTGGTCGGCCTGGCGCTGCTCGCGCTGCGCCGCTGGGGCTGGATACGGGAGCTGCTCCGGCAGCCCCGCAAGCTCGGCCTGACCACGCTGGCCGCCCTGGTGATCAGCGTGAACTGGGGCCTCTACATCTGGGCCGTCAACAACGGCCACGTCGTCGAGGCCAGCCTCGGCTACTTCATCAATCCCCTGGTCAGCATCGCCATCGGAGTGCTGGTGCTCGGTGAGCGGCTGCGCCGCGCACAGTGGGTGGCGGTCGGCCTCAGCTTCGCCGCCGTGCTGGTGCTCGCCATCGGCTACGGGCGGCCGCCGTGGATCTCGCTGATCCTGGCCTTCTCCTTCGCCACGTACGGACTGATCAAGAAGAAGCTCAACATGGGCGGCCTGGAGTCGCTGACCGCCGAGACGGCCGTACTGTTCCTGCCCGCCCTCGGCTACGTCCTGTGGCTCGGCGCGCAGGGCCAGTCCACCTTCGCCTCGCACGGCGTCGCCCACGCGCTCCTGCTGGCCGCGACCGGGCTGGTCACGGCGATCCCCCTGGTGTTCTTCGGAATGGCCGCGATCCGGGTGCCGCTGTCCACCCTCGGGCTGCTCCAGTACATGGCCCCGGTGTTCCAGTTCGGGCTCGGCGTCCTGTACTTCCACGAGGCCATGCCGCCCGAGCGCTGGGCGGGCTTCTCCCTGGTGTGGGCCGCGCTCGTGATCCTCACCTGGGAGGCGCTGCGTACGGCGCGGCGGTCTCGGGTCAGGCTGCAGGAGGCGGGGCCGGCCGTCGTCGCGGCGCCGGCCCGCGAGCCCGCGTAGCAGGCACGCAGCAGCAAACCCATCGCACCCTCGATCCCCGGTACGGGCCACCCGTACCGGGGATCGTCCGTTTTCCGAACTGCCCTGACCGAATTGTGGTCTTGACGGACAGTCATACTCTCGCTGAACATCAGGCTCGCACTGACGCACTAACGCTCACCTGCTCTATCCCCACTCGTTCCGTCATGTCCCCGCGGAATCCCGGAGCCCCCACATGAGCCTGTCCGTCTCCCGGCGCCTTGCTGCCGTGACCGCGTTCGCGGTCGCCGGCCTGTTCGCCTCCACCGCCCCCGCTGCCCTCGCCGCCCCCACGGCGGCCACCGCGGCGCCGACACCGCCCGACATACCGCTGGCCAACGTCAAGGCCCACCTGTCGCAGCTCTCGACCATCGCCGCCAACAACGGCGGCAACCGTGCCCACGGCAGGGCCGGCTACAAGGCCTCGATCGACTACGTGAAGGCCAAGCTCGACGCGGCCGGTTTCACCACCACCCTGCAGACCTTCACCTCCAGCGGCGCCACCGGCTACAACCTGATCGCCGACTGGCCGGGCGGCGACCCGAACTCGGTCCTGATGGCCGGCTCGCACCTGGACTCGGTGACCTCGGGTGCGGGCATGAACGACAACGGCTCCGGCAGCGCGGCCGTCCTGGAGACGGCCCTCGCCGTCTCCAGGGCCGGTCTGCAGCCCACCAAGCACCTGCGCTTCGGCTGGTGGGGCGCGGAGGAGCTGGGCCTGATCGGCTCGAAGTACTACGTCAACAACCTGCCGGCGGCCGAGAAGGCGAAGCTCTCCGGCTACCTGAACTTCGACATGATCGGCTCGCCGAACCCGGGCTACTTCGTCTACGACGACGACCCGACGATCGAGCAGACCTTCAAGAACTACTACGCGGGCCTCGGCGTCCCGACCGAGATCGAGACCGAGGGTGACGGGCGCTCCGACCACGCCCCGTTCAAGAGCGCGGGCATCCCCGTCGGCGGCCTGTTCTCCGGCGCCGACTACACCAAGACGGCCGCGCAGGCCCAGAAGTGGGGCGGCACCTCCGGTCAGGCCTTCGACCGCTGCTACCACTCCTCGTGCGACAGCCTGACGAACATCAACGACACCGCCCTGGACCGCAACTCCGACGCCGTCGCCTACGCGATCTGGACGCTCGGGGCGGCCACCCCGGTCCCGCCCGGCCAGTCCTTCGAGAACACGGCGGACGTGAACATCCCGGACTCCCCCGCGGCGGCGGTGACCTCGTCGATCACGGTCTCCGGCGTAACGGGCAACGCGCCCGCCACCACCAAGGTCGACGTGAACATCGTCCACACCTACCGCGGTGACCTGGTGGTCGACCTGCTCGCCCCCGACGGCACCGTCTACAACCTGCACAACCGCAGCGGCGGCAGCGCCGACAACCTCGTCCAGACGTACACCGTCAACGTCTCCAGCGAGGTCGCCAACGGCGTCTGGAAGCTCCGGGCCAAGGACGCGGCGGCGCAGGACGTCGGCTACATCAACAGCTGGAAGATCACCTTCTAGGCCCTCGTCCCCGAGGGGTCCGGATCTCCAGGGGCTCCGGCATGATCCGATCGGATCGTGCCGGAGCTCAGGCGTCCTCGGAGCGGCCCCGCGACGACGCCCGAAGGGGCTCCTCGATCCGGGCGCGCAGCTGCGAGGCCACCGCCGCGATGTCCGCGCGGCCCAGTTTCGCCGCCTCCACCAGGTCGCCGAGTTCCTCCGGCGAGGGCAGCTGCCGCGCCCCGGCCACCCGCAGGTACGAGCGGGTCGCGGCGGCGGCGTAGAACTCGTTCATCGGGGATTCCAGCGCGGGGCACACCGCGAGGGTGTGCAGAAACGCGGCGGCCCGCCACGCGGTGTCCGGGGCGGGCTGTTCGGGTACCAAAACGAGGTCGTTCTGGTGCCGGGCGACCGCGGCGGCCACCCCGGAGGGATCCCACACGGCGGGATCGGAGGGGAGATGGTGGGCCAGAGCGGTCCAGGCCCACTCCATGGTGATCTTCAATTGCCGAACCGCTCCTGGAAGTAGCTCCAGTGATCGGCGAACTCCTCTATGCCGGAGAGGAAGTTCTTCCGGTCCTCGTCGAGTTCGCGCTCCGTGACCTCGGTGATCAGTGCGGTGACCGTCGTGCCCAGCGCCGCCGCACGCGCCTTGAGGCGTTCGTGGAACTCTTCGTCCAGGCGGATGGTGACGTGTCTCGACATGTCCCACACCGTACAGCGGGCGTGCTGTACGGACAGCGGGAATGCCGCAAGGGTGGGCAGGGACACAGTCCCGGCCCACCCTTGCGGCGCCCGCCCGTCGGGCGGCCGCTCCCGCTTGTGCGGCTGCCCGTGCGGGAGCTCGTGCGACTACTTGTTGGCGTCGGCCGCCTTCACCAGCGCGTCCTTGGTGACCGCACCGACGTACACCTTGCCGTCGTCCGTGATCAGGGCGTTGACCAGGCGGGTCGACAGGACGCGGCCCTCACCGAACTTCCCGTTGACCTTGTCCCCGAGGGAGTCGAGGAACTGCTTGGCCTCCTTCGGAGCGTTCTTGTCGTTCTCCAGGTTCTTCAGGCTCCGCTCCGAGCCCGAGTCGATCCGGGCGATGGTCGACCAGCCCTCGCCGAGCACCTTCACGTCGCCCTTGCCGTCCGCGCCGCCGGCCAGACCGCCGAGGCCCGGGAAGGACTCCAGGGCCTTCCACTGCTCGTCCTTGCCGCCCTTGCCCGCCTCGTCCGCGCCCTCGGTCACCTTGGCGCCCTTGGGCGGGGTGAAGGCGAAGGTGTCCGCGGCGGGCCGGGCGAAGTCCACCTTGGTGAACCCGGCGTCCACGATCGGCTTGCCGCCCTGGGCGGAGAGCAGCTGCACGCGCAGCGGCACGCCGTTCTTCGCGTCCACCGCGATCTGGACCGAGCCGACCGTGGAGCCGCTCTGCTTGGGCTTGAGCACCAGCTGGTAGGCGTCCCGCCCGGCGACCTGGGCGGTCCCGCCCACGCTGACGTCCGTGGTGGGGCCGGCGGCCGCCAGGATCTCCTCGGCCAGCTTCTGCGGCGAGGCGGCGAGCCGGTCGCCGGTCTTGTGCTCCTTGCCGCCGTCCTTGCCCTTGCCGGCGTCGGCGTTCTTCTCGTGGAAGACCTCGTTCGACTTGGAGTCGTAGCCCCACACCTCGCCGCCGCTGTGGATGAGGCTGTACTCGTCCTTGCCGTCGAGGAAGGTCAGCCGCTGGCGGTCCGGGCCGTCGGTGGCGACGCGCAGGGTGTGGCTGCCGTTCGCCAGCTGCGCGACCTTGTCCTCCGGGTTGGCGGAGCCGCCCGCGACGCCGCCGCCGCCGAGCAGCCCGGTCGCGATCTTCGGCAGGCCCAGGTCGGTGGTGATCCGGGCGGTGCCGGACAGCTGCTGTACGTCCGAGGCCGCGACCTTCTCGATGAGCTGCTGCGCCGTCACCTTCGGAAGGTCCGGCCCGCCGGCGTTCGCGAAGGCCGGGACCATCGCAACGGTCGCCGCGGCCACACCCGCCACCGCTACCGGTACGGCGTACCGGGCGGCCTTGCGAGAAGTCTTGGTGTTCGGTGCCATGTCAGTGCCCTGCCCTCTGTGTCGACTGCGGTGACCACCGTGTCGCCGCGCTCACCCGATCTGGTGGGGTTTGATGACTCCATCTGACCAAATCCGCGGCGCGAGGGCGTCAGTCCCCGGACGCAACTCGGCGTACGCCCGTGGGATGACACGCAACGGGCCCTCCTCCCCCCGACCCGTAGGGGTCGCTCGGGGCGGAAGGGCCCGTTCCGGAGTCACGGCCGTCAGCCGGCGCGGTGCACCACCGCGTCGCAGAGCTCCTCGAGCGCCGACTTGGCGAAGCACTCGGGCAGCGGAGCGAGCGTGGCCCGCGCGTCCTCGGCGTACTGGATGGTGTCGCGGCGGGCCCGCTCCAGGGCGGGGTGCGCCCGCAGCCGGGTGAGCACCTCGGCGTGGCGGGCGTCGTCCGTCAGGTCGCCGTCCAGGAGCCGTACGAGCTCCAGGTCGGCCGGGTCGCCGCCCTGGGCCGCCATCTCGCGCAGCCGCAGGACGGGCAGTGTCGGGATGCCCTCGCGCAGGTCGGTGCCCGGGGTCTTGCCGGACTCGTGCGCGTCGGAGGCGATGTCGAGGACGTCGTCGGCGAGCTGGAAGGCGGTGCCGAGCCGCTCGCCGTACTGGGTCAGGATGTCGACGACCGACTCGTCGGCGCCGGACATGAGCGCGCCGAAGCGGCCGGAGACCGCGATCAGCGAGCCGGTCTTGCCGGCGATGACGTCGAGGTAGTGGGCGACGGGGTCGCGGCCGTCGCGCGGACCGGCCGTCTCCAGGATCTGGCCCGTCACCAGCCGCTCGAAGGCCTCGGCCTGGACGCGTACGGCCTCCGGCCCGAGGTCGGCCAGGATGTGCGAGGCACGGGCGAACAGGAAGTCACCCGTGAGGACGGCCACCGAGTTGCCCCAGCGGGCGTTGGCGCTGTCCACCCCGCGGCGTACGTCCGCCTCGTCCATGACGTCGTCGTGGTAGAGGGTGGCGAGGTGCGTCAGCTCGACCACGACGGCGGACGGCACGATGCCGGGCGCGTACGGATCACCGAACCGCGACGCGAGCATCACCAGCAGCGGCCGGAACCGCTTGCCTCCGGCCCGGACCAGATGCTGTGCGGCCTCGGTGATGAAGGGGACTTCGCTCTTGGTGGCTTCCAGCAGACCCGCCTCGACGGCGGCCAGTCCGGCCTGGACATCGGTCTCAAGAGCCTGGTCCCGCACGCTCAGTCCGAACGGCCCGACGACGGTCACGAGGGGTACTCCTGTCTGCTGACGATCACGCTGACGATCACATGGATTGTCGATGTGTCGCTGCCATCACTCAAGCCAGCGTATCGGGTCTGTTTTCGATCACCGAGAGCGCCTTCCCGGCCACCTCCCGCGCACTGCCCGATCCACACCGGTATGTTCTGGATAAGCCGAATCAACCGGAGAATACGTTTTGCCCAGATCTTCGACCGATATGGACGAGCCTGCGGACCCGGAGGCCGACCAGCCGCCGCCCGGCGACGACCACGCCTTCCTCGGCCACCCCCGGGGACTGGCCACGCTCTCCGGGCTGGAGGTCTGGGAGCGCTTCTCGTTCCTGGGGATGCAGGCCATCCTCGTCCTCTATTTCGCGGACACGGTGGCCAACGGCGGCCTGGGGATGGACCCGGGCACCGCGGCCTCCGTCTCGGCGGCCTACGGGACCATGGTCTACCTCGTGTCCGTCGCCGGCGGATGGCTCGCCGACCGGATCCTCGGTTCGTACCGGGCCGTGCTGTGGGGCGGCATCCTGATCGCCTGCGGCCACTACGCCATGGCCGTGCCGACCGCCGCCATGACCTGGGTCGGCCTCGGCCTGATCAGCGCGGGCACCGGCCTGCTCAAGCCGAACGTGGCCACCATGGTCGGCAAGCTCTACCGGACGGACGACGACCGGCGCGACGCGGGCTTCGCCCTCTACTACATGGCCATCAACATCGGCGCCTTCGCCGGACCGCTGATCACCGGCTGGCTCGGCGAGCACGAGGGATGGCACTGGGGCTTCTCGGCCGCCGCGATCGGTATGACCGCGGGCCTGGTCCAGTACGTCCTGGGCCGCCGCCATCTGGCCGGACGCAAGCACTCGGCCGAGTACGCCCTCGCGCCCGCCGCGATGCGCCGCGCCGTGTGGAGGATCATCGGCGGCTGCCTCGCCTTCGCCGCGCTCGCCACCCTTCTGGCGGGCATCGGCCGGCTGACCATGGGCCGCTTCGTCGACCTGCTCACCCTCGTCTCCGTGATCGCCCCGGTCGTCTACTTCGCGGTGATGTTCCGCAGCCCGAGGGTGACGGGCGAGGAGCGCGGGCGGCTGCGCCCGTACGTGGTCCTCTTCCTGGCCTCGGTCGCCTTCAACTTCATCCTCTTCCAGGCCTACTCGACGATGATGCTGCTGGCCTCGACCAACGCCCGGACCACGATCCTGGGCTTCGACTTCCCGGCGAGCTGGTACGCCTCCGCGCTGGGCGCCTTCGAGGTGGCGCTGGCCCCGGTCGTCGCCGCACTGTGGGTCAGGATGGGCCCCCGCCAGCCGCACGCCTCCAACAAGATCGCCATCGGCGTGATCCTGGGCGGCCTGTCCTTCCTGCTGATGGTGATCCCGACCTCGGGGCACGCCGACGACACGTACAAGATGGCCGCCTGGTGGATCGTCGGCTCGTACCTGCTGCTCGGCCTCGGCGACGTCCTGCTGGAGACCTCGGGCATGTCGGCCACCAGCAAGCTCGCGCCGAAGGCCTTCAGCAGCCAGACGATGGCGCTCTGGTTCCTCTCCCTCGCGCTGGCCAACGGCATCCAGGCCCAGGTGGTCAAGGTCTACGGCCAGGTGTCGAATCCCGTGTACTTCGGCCTCAACGGCGCCGTCGCGGTGGCGGCGGGCCTGGTCGTGATGGCGATGGCGCCGTGGCTGCGGCGCACGATGCACCCCGTCCACTGAGGCCGGGTCGAGGAGATTTGTCCGAGGCGATTGGCGGCTGAGACCAGATGATCATCCGTACCGACTTCCCCTACGGCACCACCCACGAAGATGTCCGGATCCCGCTGCCCGACGGCGTCGAGCTGTACGCGCGGATCTGGCGGCCGGTGACGGACGAGCCGGTTCCGGCCCTGCTGGAGTACCTCCCGTACCGGCTCACCGACTGGACCGCGCCGCGCGACTGGCAGCGCCACCCCTGGTACGCGGGCCACGGCTACGCCTCGGTACGGGTGGACGTGCGCGGCCACGGCTGCAGCGGCGGCCTGCCCGGCGACGAGTACGACGCCCGCGAGCTGGCCGACGGGACCGCGGTGGTGGAGTGGCTGGCGGCGCAGCCGTGGTGCACGGGGTCGGTGGGGATGTTCGGGATCTCGTGGGGCGGGTTCAACTCCCTCCAGATCGCGGCGCTGGCCCCCGAGCCGCTGAAGGCGGTCGTCACCGTCTGCTCGACGGACGACCGGTTCGACAACGACGTCCACTACATGGGCGGCTCGGTGCTCGCCGTGGACATGCACGCGTGGGCGGCGACCATGCTGGCCTTCGCCTCCCGGCCGCCGGACCCGCAGTTCGTCGGCGACGGCTGGCGCGGGCAGTGGCTGGAGCGGCTGGAGGCCGTGGAACCGCTCGTCCACACCTGGCTCTCGCACCAGACGCGCGACGACTACTGGCGCCACGGCAGCGTCTGTGAGGACTACTCGGCCATCGGCGCCGCGGTCCTGGCGGTCGGCGGCTGGCACGACCCGTACCGGGACACGGTGCTGCGGCTGGTCGAACACCTGCCGTCCGCGCGGGTCCGCGGCCTGATCGGGCCCTGGTCGCACCAGTACCCGGACCGCGGGCTGCCGCCCGGACCGGCCATCGGCTTCCTGCAGGAGACCCTGCGCTGGTGGGACCACTGGCTGAAGGGAGTGGACAACGGGGTGATGGAGGAGCCGCTGCTGCGCACCTGGATCAGCGACTCGCACCCGCCCGCGACGGTGTACGAGGAGCTCCCGGGCCGCTGGGTCGGCGAGAAGGCCTGGCCCTCGGCGTCCGTCATCCCCGTCCCCTACGTCTTCCAGGGCGCGCCGGTGACGGTCGCCTCCCCGCAGCACACGGGGCTGGACGCGGGCCGGTTCTTCCCCTTCGGCAACGACGCCGACCTGCCGCCGGACCAGCGGGAGGAGGACGCGAAGTCCGCCTGCTTCGAGTTCCCGGTGGGGCGCGAGGAGCCGGTGGAGATCCTGGGGCGGCCGTCGGTGACCCTGCGGCTGCGGCTCGACGTGCCGTACGGGCAGGTCGTGGCCCGGCTGTGCGACGTCGCCCCGGACGGCTCCTCGACGCTGGTCACGCGGGGCGCGCTGAACCTCTCCGCCCGCCGGGGCCGGGACCGGGCGCTGCCCTGGCCGGTGGGCGCGTACGAGGACGTCACCTTCGAGCTGAACGGCATCGGCCACGCCTTCGCGCCGGGGCACCGGATCCGGCTCGCGGTGTCCTCCGCGTACTGGCCGTGGATCTGGCCGCGGGCCGGGTCGGAGGCCGGCTGGACGCTGGATCCGGCGGGCAGCGCGCTGACCCTGCCGGTGCGGGCGGGGTCGGCGGCGGACGGGGGGATCGTCTTCGAGGCCCCGGAGCAGTCGCAGCCGCTGGGTGTCGTCGTCCCGGCCACGCTGGACGAACCCCGGCCGGAGCGGCTGGTCGTACGGGACGTCGCGCGCGGGACGTGGCGGCTGGAGGTGGACCCGCGGTACGGGGGCACCCGGGTGTACCCGGACGGCCTGGAGTTCAGCGAGGACGCGGAGGAGGTGTACGAGATCCAGGACGCGGACGCGCTGTCGGCGCGGACGGTGTCGCGGTGGCGGATCCGGCTCCACCGGCCGGAACTGGGCTGGGACGCACGGGTGGAGACCCGGTCGGAGATCTCGTGCGACGAGGGCGGCTTCCTGACGTCGAACGAGGTGGTGTGCCGGGACGGGGACGAGGTGGTCTTCCACCGCACGTGGGAACGCCGCCTTCCGCGGGCCGCGGGCTGAGCGGGCCGCGGGCTGAGCGGGCCGCGGGCTGAGCGGGCCGCGGGCTGAGCGGGCCGCGGGCTGAGCGGGTCGCGGGCTGAGCGGGCCGGACCACCCTGGCGGGCGGCCCCGGGGCTCAACGCCGACGGGGCTGAACTCCCAGCCCCGCCGGCGCTTGAGGCGCGGGGGTGCGGGGTGCGGGGTGCGGGGGCGGGGCCCCCGGGGCCGGCGGTCAGCCGAACAGCCGCTCCAGGACCACCGCGATGCCGTCGTCCTCGTTGGACAGCGTCAGCTCGTCGGCGACGGCCACCAGCTCGCGGTGGGCGTTGGCCATGGCCACTCCGTGGGCCGACCACGCGAACATCGGGATGTCGTTCGGCATGTCTCCGAAGGCGATCGTCCCGGCCGGGGAGACGCCCAGGACCTCCGCCGCCCGCGCGAGCCCACTGGCCTTGTCGATGCCCGGTGGCTGGAGTTCCACCGTGTGCTCGCCCGCCATCGTGACGTTCACCAGGTGCCCGACCACCGACCGCGCCACCCGCGTCAGTTCGTCGTCGTCCAGCTCCGGGTGCTGGAGCAGCACCTTGTTGATCGGCGCCGACCACAGGTCCGCGCGCCGCGGGACGCGGACCGTCGGCAGGTGGGGGTGCCACATCCGGTAGCCCGGCCCTATCAGCATCTCCGCGTCCAGCCCCTCCTGGTTGACCGCCGCGTAGACCTCGCCGATCTCCGCCTCGATCTTGCCGAGGGCCACGTCGGCGAGCTCCCGGTCCATGGAAACGGAGTGCAGCAGGCGCCCGCGCGCCGCGTCGTACACCTGCGCGCCCTGTCCGCACACCGCGAGCCCCGTGTAGCCGAGCCCGTCCAGGACGTGTCGGACCTGGGGGACGGGGCGTCCGGTGACGATGATGTGCTCGGCGCCGGCCGCGCGCGCGGTCGCCAGCGCCTCGTACGAACGGGTGGAGACGGTGTCCCCGGCTTGCAGCAGAGTCCCGTCCAGGTCAGTGGCGATCAAGGCATAGGGAAGGGCCGGAGGCGGGGCGGAAGTCACGGCGCCAAGGATACGGACCCCTTTGGACAAGTCCTACAAATAGAGCCCGAATCCGGCCTCCCGCACGCCCCATCCGTCACTTGACCCGCTCCTGCGACGGGCGGGGGCAGGGACGGGGCAGGGAAGTGCACAACTCCGACCGTAGAGGCCTCGATCGACAGCACGTACCAAAAGATCAGATATGACCGGAACTGTGGATACCTGACCACAGGCGTCGTTCCGGGGTGTGTTCCTTCTCCGCCGGGGTACCCGCGCTTTCGCGCCGGATCCTGAGTAGCGTGTCCCGCACCGTGTCTACCGGGACACCCCCGGACCGCGTCGAAAGCGAGGCAGCACCCCATGCCCCAGCAGAGCCCCCTCGATGTCCCCGAGGGCGACCCGTTCGGGCCGCACAACCTCCCCTACGGCGTCTTCTCGACCGCCGCGGAAGGCCGCCGCCGGATCGGCGTGCGCATCGGCGGGCACGTGCTCGACGCGGGGGCGGCCGCGGCCGCGCTCGGTTCCCCGTACGCCGGGCTGCTCGGGCAGGCCTCCCTCAACCCGCTGCTGGCCGCCGGGCGCACCGCCTGGCGCGACGTCCGCCGCGCACTGACCGCCTGGGTGACCGACCCCGGCCACCGCCCCACCGTCGAGCCGCACCTGCTGCCGCTCGACGAGGTCACCCTGCACCTGCCGTACGAGGTCGCCGACTACGTCGACTTCTACGCCAGCGAGCACCACGCCACCAACGTCGGCAGGATGTTCCGCCCGGACGGCGACGCGCTGACGCCCAACTGGAAGCACCTCCCCATCGGTTACCACGGCCGCTCCGGCACGATCGTGGTCTCCGGCACCGATGTCGTACGCCCCTCCGGCCAGCGCAAGGCGCCCACCGACCCGGCACCGGTCTTCGGCCCGTCCGTCAAGCTCGACATCGAGGCCGAGGTCGGCTTCGTCGTCGGCGCCCCCTCCGAGCTGGGCACCCCGGTGCCGCTGGGCGCGTTCGAGGACCACGTCTTCGGGCTGTTCCTGCTCAACGACTGGTCGGCGCGGGACATCCAGGCCTGGGAGTACGTACCGCTCGGCCCCTTCCTCGGCAAGTCCTTCGCCACCTCCGTCTCCGCCTGGGTCACCCCGCTGGAGGCCCTGGACTCCGCCCGCGTCACCCCGCCCGCCCGGGACTTCCCGCTCCTGCCCTACCTGGACGACGCCGCCCTCGACCGCCCCGGCGGCTTCGACCTGCGCATCACCGTCTCCATCAACGGTCAGGAAGTGGCGCAGCCGCCCTTCGCCTCCATGTACTGGACGGCCGCCCAGCAGCTCGCCCACATGACCGTCAACGGCGCCTCCCTGCGCACCGGCGACGTCTACGGCTCCGGCACCGTCAGCGGTCCCGAGGTCGGCCAGCGCGGCTCGCTGCTGGAGCTGACCTGGAACGGCCGCGACGCCATCGAGCTCACCGACGGCAAGCGCACCTTCCTGGAGGACGGGGACACCGTCACCCTCACCGCCTGGGCCCCCGGCCCGGACGGCACGCGCGTCGGCCTCGGCGAGGTCACCGGCCGCATCGTGGGATCGCGCTAGTCCACCCCTCGGTCGGCGGGGTGGCGGATCTTTCCGCCACCCCGCCGGAACCGCAGGTCAGAGCCCTGCACAAGCGCCGCCAGGTGGCGCAACACTGCGGCAACACCATCGACGCCGGGCCGCCGGTACGTTCCCTGCCATGCCAGCCGAACGAACCGCCACGCACACCGTCCCGGTCGCCGCCGCGCGCCGGCGGCGACTGCGCGCGGACCAGGCACGGCAACTCGCCGACCTGCTGCGCCACCAGATCCTGGCCGGCGGCTACCCCGACGGGGTCCTCCCCTTGGAGAGCCGGCTCGCCGACGACTACGGCGCCGGCCGCAACACCGTCCGACAGGCCCTCGACCTGCTGCGCGGCGAGCAGCTCGTGGAACGCCGCCCCGGTGTGGGCACCGTCGTGGTCTGCGAGAAGTACCCGCACGGCCTGGACCGCCTGCAGGGCCTGGCCGAGACCCTGAACGAGCACGGCCGGGTGACCAACGAGGTCCGCACCGTCGGCCCCGTCCGCGCTCCCGCCCCGGTCGCCGGGCGGCTCGGCCTGCCCGAGCACACGGACGTGCTCTACGTCGAACGGCTGCGGCGCCTGAACGGGCTGCCGCTCTCCCTCGACCTCACCTACATCCCCATGGACATCGGCGCCGGACTGCTGGGCTGCGACCTGGAGAACACCGACGTCTTCCGGCTCCTGGAAGAGCTGACCGGGCAGCCGCTCGGCCACGCCGAGATCACCCTCGAGGCCGTCAACGCCGACGCGCACTCCGCCGCCGTCCTCCAGGCCCCGCGCGGGGCCGCCGTCCTGATGCTGGAGCGGCTCACCCATCTGGCCGACGGCCGGCCCGTGGACCTGGAGTTCATCCGCTTCCGCGGCGACCGGATCACCATGAGCGGCCTGCTGCGCCGCTCCCTCTGACCGCTCCCTCCGTCCCCTTGCGTTCCCACCTTTCTGGAGACAGCCATGCCTGTGGTCCCCCAGCGCGGCGACGTGCCCGTGACCATCGACGAGTCCCTGTGCATCGACGGCTGCACCCTCTGCGTCGACATGTGTCCGCTCGACTCGCTCGCGATCCGCGAGGACAACGGCAAGGCCCACATGCACGTCGACGAGTGCTGGTACTGCGGCCCGTGCGCCGCCCGCTGTCCCACCGGCGCGGTCACCGTCAACATGCCCTACCTGCTCCGGTGAAAGGTCCCACCTCCATGCGTACGAAGGCACTCGCGCCCGCCGCGCTCGCCCTGGTGCTCGCGCCACTGGCCACGGCCTGCTCGGGCTCCGCCGGGGCGGCGGACTCCAAGACGGTCACCGTGACCGTCGGCTACCAGTCCAAGACCATCAACACGGTCACCGCCGGCACCCTGCTGCGCTCCCTCGGCTACTTCGAGCAGGAGCTCGCCGCGCGCGGCAAGCAGGACGGCATCACCTACAAGGTCGACTGGCAGGACTACGCGACCGGCGCCCCCATCACCGCCCAGATGACCGCCGGGAAGATCGACATCGGCTCGATGGGCGACTTCCCGCTCCTCATCAACGCCGTGCGCGGCAAGGAGCTCAAGCAGCCCACCCACCTGGTCTCCGTGACCGGCTACAACCTGCGCGGCGGCCTCAACACCGTGGTCACCGCCCCGGACTCGAAGCTGGAGTCCCTGGCCGACCTGCGCGGCAAGAAGGTGTCGACCAGCGTCGGCTCCGCCGCCGACGGGACGCTCGTACGGGCTCTGCAGCGCGCCGGGATCGACCCGTCGGGCGGCATCGAGAAGCTCAACCAGCAGCCCAGTGTGGGCGCTTCGGCGCTCCAGGCGGGCAGCATCGACGCGCTGTCGCAGTTCGTGGCGTGGCCGGGGCAGCTGGCCTTCGAGGGCCGGGCCAAGGCCCTGTACGACGGCGCCGAGTTGAACCTGCCGACCTTCCACGGGGTCACCGTGCGCGAGAAGTTCGCCCGCGAGCGGGCCGGCGTACTGGACGACTTCCTGCGGGCGCAGCGCCGGGCCACCGACCACCTGCGCACGGAGCCGGTCGCGGCCGCCGAGTCGGTGGCGAAGGAGACCGGGCTGCCCGCCGAGGTGGTGTACCTCTACAACGGGGCGAACGGCATCGCGACCTTCGACCCGGCCCTGCGACCGGAGCTGATCGATGCGCTGAAGCAGGACGTGCCGGTGCTGAAGGACGCCAAGCTGGTCGGCGACGTGGACGTGGACGCCTTCGTGGACCCCGAGCCCCTGCAGCGGGTGGCGGCCGGGACCGCCCCCTACCCCGCGGCCGTCGGCGCCCGCCCCGAGCTGTGGCTGAAGGGCCAGACCCGGACCCGGTCCTTCGACTCCCCGCGCGAGCTGCTGAAGGCGGCGCGCGGCGCGGACGTCCGGGCGGCGTACGTGCCCGACGCGGTGACCGGGACGCTCTGGTTCGCGGACAAGGCGGTGTGGGTCGCCGAGGGGCCGGAGCTGCGCGCCTTCGTCACGCCCGCGGGCGCGAAGTCGTACGTCGCCCAGCACCAGGGATCCGGGGCGCGGATCGTGAGCTTCGCCGAAGCCGGGGCCCTGGCGTCATGACGGGCGGGCGCCGGCTGCTGAGGGCGGCTTCGCTCGGCGTGGCCCTGCTCGTGTGGCAGGGGCTGACCTCGCTGGACGTGAACGTGTGGCTGCGCTTCGAGCAGTTCCCGACGGTGGGCGAGGTCGCCTCGACCTTCACGGAGCGGGCCGGGACCGGGCCCTACTGGCAGGACCTGGTCTCCAGCCTGCGCCGGATCGTGACGGGCTTCGCGCTCGCCGCCGTCCTGGGCGTGGCGGTGGGCACGGCGATCGCCCGGTCGCGGATCGCGGCCGACGTGCTGGGCCCGCTGCTGGAGGTCCTGCGGCCCATCCCGGCCATCGCCCTGGTCCCGGTGGCGATCCTGCTGTTCCCCTCCAACGAGCAGGGGATCGTCTTCATCACCTGCACGGCCGCCTTCTTCCCGGTGGTGGTCTCGACGCGGCACGCGGTGGGGGCGCTGACCCCGGTGTGGGAGGAAGCGGTGCTGACCATGGGCGGCGGGCGGGCGCGGATCCTGTTCTCCGTGGTCCTGCCGGGAGCCCTGCCGGGCATCTTCGGCGGCCTGTCGGTCGGCATCGGGGTGGCCTGGATCTGCGTGATCTCGGCCGAGATGATCTCCGGCGAGTACGGGGTCGGCTACCGGACCTGGCAGGACTACACGGTGATCGACTACCCCGGCGTCTTCGTCGGCATGGTCACCATCGGCGCGCTGGGCTGGCTGACCTCCACGGCCGTGGAACGCGCGGGCCGCCGCCTGACCCGCTGGCTCCCCGCGCGGACGGCCGCCCCGGCGGCCCGTACGTCCCGCCCGGCCCGCACGGCTCGTCCGGCCCGCACGGAAGAGGTGAGTTCATGAGCGCGACCGACGTCGCGACGACACCGACCGGTACCGCGTCCCGCGGGGCCCGGCTCGCGCTGAAGGAGGTACGGCTGGGCCACCGCGGGAACGTGGTGCTCGACGGGGTCGACCTGACCGTCGAGGAGGGCGAGGTGCTGACCGTCGTCGGCCCGTCCGGCTGCGGGAAGTCCACTCTCCTGCGCACCCTGGCCGGCCTGCTGGCGCCGCTCGGCGGCACGGTGGAACAGGACGGCGTCCCGGTCTCGGGCCCGGACGCCGCCCGGACGCTGGTCTTCCAGGACGACGCCCTGCTCCCCTGGCGCACCGTCCGGGCCAATGTGGAACTCCCCCTCGCCATCCGAGGCACCGCCCGCGCCGCGCGGCGGCGGACCGCCGGTGAGTGGCTGGAGCGGGTGGGCCTGGCCGGGCACGCGGACAAGTTCCCGCACCAGCTCTCGGGCGGGCAGCGCCAGCGCGTGCAGCTGGCCCGCGCCCTCGCCGCACGCCCCCGCGCCGTCCTGATGGACGAACCCTTCGGGGCGCTCGACGCCCAGACCCGCGCCGAGATGCAGGACCTCCTCGTGGACGTCCTCGCGGGCACCGGCGCGACCGTCGTCTTCGTCACCCACGACGTGGACGAGGCGCTGTTCCTCGGCGACCGCGTCGCACTGCTCGGCACCGCGCAAGTGGTCCCCGTACCGCAGCCGCGCGACCGCGGGGCCTCGTACGCCGGGCTCCGGCAGCAGATCATCAACTCACTCTGAAGGGCCGCACCATGGACATCCCCGCGATCGGCGACACCGAGGAACTCTCCTGCGACGTCCTCGTCATCGGCGGCGGCACCGCCGGCACGATGGCGGCCCTGACCGCCGCCGAGCGGGGCGCGCGGGTCCTGCTCCTGGAGAAGGCGCACGTCCGCCACTCCGGGGCGCTCGCCATGGGCATGGACGGGGTCAACAACGCCGTCGTCCCCGGCCGCGCCGAGCCCGACGACTACGTCGCCGAGATCACCCGGGCCAACGACGGCATCGTCGACCAGTCCACGGTCCGCCAGACCGCGACCCGCGGCTTCGCGATGGTGCAGCGCCTGGAGTCGTACGGGGTGAAGTTCGAGAAGGACGAGCACGGCGAGTACGCGGTGCGCCAGGTCCACCGCTCGGGCGCCTACGTGCTGCCCATGCCCGAGGGCAAGGACGTCAAGAAGGTCCTCTACCGGCAGCTGCGGCGCCGTGAGATGCGCGAGCGGATCCGGATCGAGAACCGGGTGATGCCGGTACGCGTCCTCACCTCGCCCGAGGACGGCCGGGCGATCGGCGCGGCCGCCTTCAACACCCGCACCGGCGCTTTCGTGACCGTGCGCGCCGGGGCGGTGATCCTGGCGACCGGCCCGTGCGGGCGGCTCGGACTGCCGGCGTCCGGATACCTGTACGGCACGTACGAGAACCCGACGAACGCGGGCGACGGCTACGCCATGGCCTACCACGCGGGCGCCGCCCTGACCGGGATCGAGTGCTTCCAGATCAACCCGCTGATCAAGGACTACAACGGGCCGGCGTGCGCGTACGTCGCGAACCCCTTCGGCGGCTACCAGGTCAACCGGCACGGCGAGCGCTTCGTGGACTCCGACTACTGGTCGGGGCAGATGATGGCGGAGTTCGCGGCCGAACTCGCCTCCGACCGGGGTCCGGTGTACCTCAAGCTCAGCCACCTCCCGGAGGAGTCGGTGGCCTCCCTGGAATCGATCCTGCACACCACCGAACGGCCGACGCGCGGGACCTTCCACGCGGGCCGCGGCCACGACTACCGCACGCACGACATCGAGATGCACATCTCGGAGATCGGGCTGTGCGGCGGCCACTCGGCGTCGGGGGTCCGGGTGGACGACCACGCGCGCACCACGGTGCCGCGGCTCTACGCGGCCGGGGACCTGGCGTCCGTACCGCACAACTACATGATCGGGGCGTTCGTCTTCGGCGATCTGGCGGGCGGGGACGCGTCGCGGTACACGGCGTACGAGGGCACGCTGCCGGCCGACCAGCTGGCGGCGGCCCACGAGCTGATCTACCGCCCCCTGCGCAACCCGGACGGGCCGCCACAGCCGCAGGTGGAGTACAAGCTGCGGCGGTTCGTGAACGACTACGTGGCCCCGCCGAAGACGGGCGCGAAGCTCTCGCTCGCCGTGGCGGCCTTCGACCGGATGACCGGCGAGATCGCGGAAATGGGCGCGACCACCGCGCACGAGCTGATGCGGTGCGCGGAGGTGTCCTTCATCCGGGACTGCGCGGAGATGGCGGCCCGGTCCTCGCTGGCCCGCACGGAGTCCCGCTGGGGCCTCTACCACGAGCGGCTCGACCACCCGGAGCGCGACGACACCGGCTGGCTGCACCACCTGGACCTGCGCAAGTCGGCCTCCGGGGCGATGGAGTTCACCGCCCGGCCGGTGGAGCCGTACCTGGTGCCGGTCGACGGTTTCGCCCCGGCCGGCGGTCCCTCGCGGCACCTGGGCGAGGTCGACCTGGTGCCGGTGGCCACGGCGGGCCCCCGTGAGGCGGCTCCGGCGGCCCGCGCGCAGGCCGGGCCGGTCCCGGACGCGGCACATCCGGCGGCGACCCCCCTCCGCGCCGGCGGAGCCTCGCCCCGGATCCTCGAACTGCTCGCCCTGGCCGAGGAGTCACCCGATCTGGCCGCCCTGTCGCCCTACCTGACCGACCCCGATCCGGCGGTACGGGCCGCCGCCGTGGCCGCGCTCGGCGAGACCGTCCCGGCCGGCGCCGGGCCCGCGCTGGCCGCGCGCCTCGCGGACGCGGATCCGGCCGTACGGGCGGCCGCCGCGGCCGCGCTGCGCGAGCTCGTGGAGGTCCTGCCGGGCGGGCCGGAGCTGGGGGCGGGCCTGCGCGCCGCCCTCGCGGTGCCCGACGCGGCGGTGCGCTCCGCCGCGCTCGAAGCCCTGCGGGCGCTGCGGCTGGGCGAGGCGGGGCTGTACGCCGCCTCGCTGGCCGACGCCGACCCGGAGGTCCGGATCCACGCGGTGCGGGGGCTGGTCTCGGTGGACGCGGTCCCGGAGCTGGCCGCGGCCGCCGCGGACCCGGCCCGCGAGGTCCGGGTGGCGGTGGCCAAGGGCCTGGCCTCGGTGCACGCCCCGGCCCCGGCCCCGCTGGACCCGCTGCTGGCCGACCCGGACCCGCTGGTGCGGGGCGCCGCGCTCGGCGCACTGGCCTCGGCCGGCTGCCCGGACGGGTACGCCCGTACCGCGGTGGCGGCCCTGGCCGACGCCGCCTGGCAGGTCCGGGCGGGCGCGGCGGCCGGGCTGTCGGCCGCGGCCGCGGAGGCGGCCGTACCGGCTCTGGCCAAGGCCCTGGCCGACGCCAACGCGGACGTCCGCAAGGCCGCGGTACTGGCCCTGCTGGCCCACCGGGACACCGCGGAGGCCCGGGCGGCCCTCGCCACGGCGGTCACGGACCCGGACGCGGACGTCCGCGCGTACGCCGCCCGCGGCTGAGGGAGCCACGGCCCCCGTTCGGAGGCGCGCCGCGTGCGCCCGGCGGGCGGGGCCGGGATGGTGGACGGACGAATGGAAGCGGGAACCCGTACCCCGTACCCCCACCGCGAGGAGCCGCCGCCATGTCCGTCCGCAGTCTGAAGACCGTCCTGGCCTGTGCAGCCGCCGTGTCGCTGGGTCTGGCCGCCGTGGCCCCGGCCCACGGGGTCGAGGGGCCGGCTCCCGATCCCCGCGACGCGAAGGCCATGCGGGACATGGCGACGGCGATCGCGGTGACGGCCAAGTACGCGGACGAGCGGGAGGCGCTCAAGGACGGGTACGTCCCCCACGGCGAGGAGTGCATGACCAACCCGTTCGGGGTGGGCGCCATGGGCTACCACTATGTGAAGCAGGCCAACTGGGGTTCGAAGGACCCCGCCAGGCCGACCGCGCTCCTCTACAGCAAGGAGAAGGACCGCAACGGCCGTCGCAAGCTCCAGACCGTGGAATGGATGTCGACCGACCGGGACCAGGACCTGAAGACCACCGACGACCGTCCGAGCATGTTCGGGCTGCCCTTCGACGGGCCGATGCCGGGCCACTGGGCGGGCATGCCCAGGCACTACGACCTGCACATGTGGGCGTACAAGGAGAACCCGGCGGGCCGCTTCCACAACTGGAACCCGGCGCTGACCTGCCCGAAGAAGGCGCCCACCCCGGCGAACCCCGCGCACGGGCACGACCGCTAGTCCGCCCGGCCTGTGCTGTGGAGTCAAGTGCCATGCGCATATGACTCACCCATAAGGGCGGCTTCTCCGGGAATCCCGGGCGATACGCTGGTCGAACTCGCGAGACTCCGTGGCATGGGAGCACTACCGATGAGCGTCGATCCCGAGACCCCCGAGCAGGAGCCCGCCCCGCGCTGGCCCGTCCCACCCGCGGGCGGGTGGACGGCCGACGACCTTGACCGGCTTCCCAACCTGCCTCCGCACACGGAGCTGATCGACGGGAGCCTGATTTTCGTGAGTCCGCAAACCCGTTTCCACATGCGAGCCCTGCGATTCTTCGAATGGCAACTCGAATCACTGGTTCCGGACGGACTCGAAGTGATGAGAGAGTTCACCATCGACATCGACCGACTGAACCGGCCCGAGCCGGACGTCCTCGTCGTCGATGAGGAACTGGCCCGGGGCCCCGAGCAACAGACACGGATCCCCGCCGCGTCCGTCCGGCTGGCCATCGAGGTCGTCTCTCCTGATTCGATCGGCCGGGACCGCGAGACCAAGCCGGCCAAATACGCCCGGGCAGGAATCCCCCACTACTGGCGGGTCGAGAACAAGAACGACCGGGCAGTCGTCTACGTGTTCGAACTCGAACCGGCCACGCATGTCTACGTCGCAACGGGCATCTTCCACGACCGGCTGAAGGTCGCGGTCCCCTTCCCCATCGACCTGGACCTCACCACCATCAAACCGAAGGGGCTACCGGAGTAGACCCGCACACAACCAAGGGCCCGGCTCCCCCTGAAGGGGACCGGGCCCTCGGCCATTGCGCGAACCGGTCAGCGGACGAAGGTGCTCGCCTGCCCCGCCAGGTCCAGGAAGTACTGCGGGGCCAGACCCAGGATCAGCGTGACCGCGACGCCCACCGCGATGGTGGTCATCGTCAGCGGCGAGGGGACCGCCACCGTCGGGCCGTCGGCCTTCGGCTCGCTGAAGAACATCAGGACGATCACCCGGATGTAGAAGAACGCGGCGATCGCGGACGAGATGACACCGACCACGACCAGCACCCCGGCGCCGCTCTCCGCCGCCGCCTTGAACACGGCGAACTTGCCGGTGAAGCCCGAGGTCAGCGGGATGCCCGCGAAGGCCAGCAGGAACACCGCGAAGACGGCCGCCGTCAGCGGCGAACGCCGTCCCAGACCAGCCCACTTGGACAGGTGCGTGGCCTCGCCGCCCGCGTCGCGCACCAGCGTGACCACCGCGAAGGCGCCGATCGTCACGAAGGAGTACGCGCCCAGGTAGAAGAGGACGGACTGGACGCCCTCCGCCGAGGTCGCGATCACACCGGCCAGGATGAAGCCGGCGTGCGCGATCGAGGAGTACGCCAGCAGTCGCTTGACGTCCGTCTGGGTCACGGCGATCACCGCACCCGCCAGCATCGTGACGATGGCCACCGCCCACATCACCGGACGCCAGTCCCACCGCAGCCCCGGCAGGACCACGTAGAGCAGCCGCAGGAGGGCGCCGAAGGCGGCCACCTTCGTCGCCGCCGCCATGAAGCCGGTGATCGGGGTCGGGGCGCCCTGGTAGACGTCCGGGGTCCACATGTGGAAGGGGACCGCGCCGACCTTGAAGAGCAGGCCGGTCAGGATCAGCGCGCCGCCGATCAGCAGCAGCGCGTCGTTGCCCATGGTGGAGGCCAGCGCCGGGTCGATCTTCCCGACCGTGCCGTCGACCACGTCCGCGATCACCGCGTACGAAACCGAGCCCGCGTACCCGTAGAGCAGCGCGATGCCGAAGAGGAGGAAGGCGGAGGAGAAGGCGCCCAGCAGGAAGTACTTCACCGCGGCCTCCTGCGACATCAGCCGCTGGCGGCGGGCCAGGGCGCAGAGCAGGTAGAGCGGGAGGGAGAACACCTCAAGGGCGATGAACAGCGTCAGCAGGTCGTTGGCCGCCGGGAAGATCAGCATGCCGGCGATCGCGAACAGGGCCAGCGGGAAGACCTCGGTGGTGGTGAAGCCCGCCTTGACGGCGGCCTTCTCGCTGTCGCTGCCCGGTACGGACGCCGCCTGGGCGGCGAAGGAGTCCACCCGGTTGCCGTGCGCCGCGGGGTCCAGCCGCCGCTCGGCGAAGGTGAAGACCGCGACGACCGAGGCCAGCAGGATGGTGCCCTGGAGGAAGAGCGCCGGGCCGTCCACGGCGATGGCGCCCATCGCGGCGATGTGGGCCTTGCCCGAGCCGTACCCGCCGGCGGCGAGGCCGACGACCGCGGCGAAGGCCGAGGCCAGCGCGGCGACGGTGAGGAACACCTGTACGTAGTAACGGGACTTGCGGGGCACGAAGGCCTCGACGAGGATCCCGAGCACCGCCGCGCCCACCACGATCAGCGTGGGCGCGAGCTGCGCGTACTCGATGGTCGGCGCGGGGATCCGGTCGACCGGCCCCTCGGCCGCCAGTGTCCACAGGCTGTGGGCGGAAGTCAGTGTGCTCACTTCGCCGCCTCCCCGTTCTTGGCTTCGACGTCGACCTCGGGCTTCGGGTCCGTCTGCTTCACGTCCGACATGGTGTGCTCCACCGCCGGGTTGACGATGTCGGTGAGCACCTTCGGGTAGACGCCCAGCCCGATCAGCAGGGCGATCAGCGGGGCGACCACCAGCACCTCGCGCAGGCGCAGGTCCGGCATGGTGCGGACCTCCTCCTTCACGGGGCCGGTCATCGTGCGCTGGTAGAGCACCAGCGTGTAGAGCGCGGCCAGCACGATGCCGGTGGTCGCGATGATGCCGACGACCGGGTACCGGGCGAACGTGCCGACCAGGACGAGGAACTCACTGACGAAGGGCGCGAGGCCCGGCAGCGAGAGGGTGGCGAGGCCGCCGATCAGGAAGGTGCCGGCGAGGACCGGGGCCACCTTCTGGACGCCGCCGTAGTCGGCGATGAGCCGCGAGCCGCGCCGCGAGATCAGGAAGCCGGCCACCAGCATCAGCGCCGCCGTCGACAGGCCGTGGTTGACCATGTAGAGGGTGGCGCCGGACTGGCCCTGGGAGGTCATCGCGAAGATGCCCAGGATGATGAAGCCGAAGTGCGAGATCGAGGCGTAGGCGACCAGCCGCTTGATGTCCCGCTGGCCGACCGCGACCAGCGCGCCGTAGACGATGCTGATCAGGGCCAGGACGAGGATCACCGGCGTGGCCCACTTGCTGGCGTCGGGGAAGAGCCCGAGGCAGAAACGGAGCATCGCGAAGGTGCCGACCTTGTCGACGACCGCGGTGATCAGTACGGCGACCGGAGCGGTGGACTCCCCCATCGCGTTCGGCAGCCAGGTGTGCAGCGGCCACAGCGGGGCCTTCACCGCGAAGGCGAAGAAGAAGCCGAGGAACAGCAGCCGCTCGGTGTTGGTCGCCATGTCGAGCGTGCCCGCGGCGCGGGCGGCGGTGATCTCCTGGAGCGAGAAGTTCCCGGCGACCACGTAGAGGCCGATGACGGCCGCCAGCATGATCAGGCCGCCGACCAGGTTGTAGAGGAGGAACTTGACCGCCGCGTACGAGCGCTGCGCGGCCGCGTTCTCGTCGGAGCCACTGTGGGCCCGGTCCCCGAAGCCGCCGATGAGGAAGTACATCGGGATGAGCATGGCTTCGAAGAAGATGTAGAAGAGGAAGACGTCGGTGGCCTCGAAGGAGATGATCACCATCGCCTCGACCAGCAGGATCAGGGCGAAGAAGCCCTGGGTCGGCCGCCACCGGGAGCTCTTGGTCTCCAGCGGGTCGGCGTCGTGCCAGCCGGCCGCGATCACGAAGGGGATCAGCAGCGCGGTGAGCCCGATGAGCACCACCCCGATCCCGTCCACGCCCAGCTCGTAGCGGACGCCGAAGTCGGCGATCCAGGAGCGGGATTCGGTGAGCTGGTAGCGGTCGCCACCGGGGTCGAAGCGGACCGCGACGAGCACGGCCAGGGCCAGGGTCGCCAGCGAGAAGAGCAGCGCGAGCCACTTGGCGGCGGTCCGGCGGGCGGCCGGGACGGCCGCCGTCAGGATCGCGCCGACCGCGGGGACCGCGGCCGTCACCGTCAGAAGCGGGAAATTCATCTCACACCGCCCTCATCAGCAGGGTCGCGGCGATCAGGATCGCCGTGCCCCCGAACATCGAGACCGCGTAGCTGCGGGCGTAGCCGTTCTGCAGCTTGCGCAGGCGGCCCGAGAGCCCGCCGACCGAGGCGGCCGTCCCGTTGACCACCCCGTCGACCACGCTGTGGTCGAGGTACACGAGCGAACGGGTCAGGTGCTCCCCGCCGCGCACCAGCACGACGTGGTTGAAGTCGTCCTGGTAGAGGTCCTTGCGGGCCGCCCGGGTGAGGAGCGAGCCGCGCGGGGCGACGACCGGGACGGGCTTACGGCCGTACATGGTCCAGGCGATGGCGACGCCGATGACGAGGACCACCATGGTGGCCGCGGTGACCGTCATGGCGCTGACCGGCGGGTTGCCGTGCTCGTAACCGGTGACGGGCTCCAGCCACTTGAGGAAGCGCTCCCCGATCTCGAAGAAGCCACCGGCGAAGACCGAGCCGAAGGCCAGGATGACCATCGGGATGGTCATCGACTTCGGGGACTCGTGCGGCTGCGGCAGGTCGCCCTCGGCGGAGCCGCTGTCGGACACGGTGGGCTGCCAGCGCTTCTCACCGAAGAAGGTGAGGAGCATGACGCGGGTCATGTAGAAGGCGGTGATGCCGGCGCCCAGCAGGGTCACCCCGCCCAGGATCCAGCCCTCGGTGCCGCCCTTCGCGAAGGCCGCCTCGATGATCATGTCCTTGGAGAAGAAGCCCGACAGGCCCGGGAAGCCGATGATGGCCAGGTACCCGAGTCCGAAGGTCACGAAGGTGACCGGCATGTACGTGCGCAGGGCGCCGTACTTGCGCATGTCGACCTCGTCGTTCATCCCGTGCATCACGGAACCGGCGCCGAGGAAGAGACCCGCCTTGAAGAAGCCGTGCGTCACCAGGTGCATGATCGCGAAGACGTAGCCGATCGGGCCGAGGCCCGCGGCGAGGATCATGTAGCCGATCTGCGACATCGTCGAGCCCGCCAGGGCCTTCTTGATGTCGTCCTTCGCGCAACCGACGATCGCACCGAAGAGCAGCGTGACCGCGCCCACGACGGTGACCACCAGCTGTGCGTCCGGCGCCCCGTTGAAGACGGCGGCGGAGCGGACGATCAGGTACACGCCCGCCGTCACCATGGTGGCCGCGTGGATCAGGGCCGAGACCGGGGTCGGGCCTTCCATCGCGTCCCCGAGCCAGGACTGCAGCGGGACCTGCGCCGACTTGCCGCAGGCGGCCAGCAGCAGCATCAGGCCGATCGCCGTCAGCGTGCCCTCGGAGGTCTCGCCCACCGACGCGAACACCGGCTCGAAGGCGAAGGTCCCGAAGGTGGTGAACATCAGCATGATGGCGATCGACAGGCCGATGTCGCCGACGCGGTTGACCAGGAAGGCCTTCTTCGCCGCGGTGGCCGCGCTGGGCTTGTGCTGCCAGAAACCGATCAGGAGGTACGAGGCGAGGCCCACGCCCTCCCAGCCGAAGTACAGCAGCAGGTAGTTGTCGGCGAGGACCAGCAGGAGCATCGCCGCGACGAACAGGTTCAGGTAGCCGAAGAAGCGGCGGCGGCGCTCGTCGTGCTCCATGTACCCGATCGAGTACACGTGGATGAGCGTGCCCACCCCGGAGATCAGCAGGACGAAGGTCATCGACAGCTGGTCCAGCTGGAAGGCCATGTCCGCCTGGAAGCCCTCGACGGGGATCCAGGTGTACAGGTTCTGGGTCAGGGTCCGGTCCTCGGCCGTGCGCCCCAGCATGTCGGCGAACAGCGCGGCGCCGATCCCGAAGGAGACGGCCGCGAACAGGGTGCCGATCCAGTGACCGACCTTGTCGAGGCGCCGGCCGCCGCACAGCAGCACCACCGCTCCGAGCAGGGGCGCTGCCACCAGCAGCGCAATCAGGTTCTCCACAGCGACCCCTTACAGCTTCATCAGGCTGGCGTCGTCGACCGAGGCCGAGTGGCGGGTACGGAACAGCGACACGATGATCGCCAGGCCGACCACGACCTCCGCGGCGGCGACGACCATCGTGAAGAACGCGATGATCTGGCCGTCGAGGTTGCCGTGCATCCGGGAGAACGCGACGAAGGCGAGGTTGCAGGCGTTGAGCATCAGCTCGACGCACATGAACAGCACGATCGCGTTCTTGCGGATCAGGACCCCTGCGGCACCGATGGTGAACAGCAGGGCCGCCAGGTACAGGTAGTTGACCGGATTCACTTCGAGGCCTCCTCACGGCCGAGGCGCTCCGAGGAGGCCTGCTCCAGCGCCTTGAGGTCGTCGAGCGCCTCGCTGGAGACGTCCCGGATCTGGCCCCGGGCACGCAGCGTCCGGTTGACGGTCAGCTCGGACGGGGTGCCGTCCGGCAGCAGACCGGCGACGTCCACCGCGTTGTGCCGGGCGTAGACGCCGGGCGCGGGGAGCGGCGGGAGCTGGACGCCCTCGCGGACGCGCTTCTCGGCGAGCTCGCGCTGGGTGGCGGCCCGTTCGGTGCGCTCGCGGTGGGTGAGCACCATCGCGCCGACGGCCGCCGTGATCAGCAGTGCGCCGGTGATCTCGAAGGCGAAGACGTACTTGGTGAAGATCAGCTGGGCCAGGCCTTCGATGTGCCCGCCGGAGTTGACCCGGCCGAGCCCGGTGAAGTGGGTGAGCCCGGCGTTGGCGATGCCGGCGATCAGCAGGGCGCCGAAGCCGAGACCGCACAGCACGGCCCACCAGCGCTGGCCCTTGATGGTCTCCTTCAGGGAGTCGGCGGCGGTGACGCCGACGAGCATGACCACGAAGAGGAAGAGCATCATGATGGCGCCGGTGTAGACGATGACCTGGACGACGCCCAGGAAGTACGCCCCGTTGGCGAGGTAGAAGACGGCCAGGATGATCATCGTCCCGGCCAGGCTGAGGGCGCTGTGCACGGCCTTCTTCATCAGGATCGTGGCCAGGGCGCCGATGACGGCGACCGTGCCGAGGATCCAGAACTGGATCGCCTCGCCCGTGGAGGTCATGGAGGCGGCGACGGTGCTCATGCGCCCACCTCCTCGGACTGCCCGTTCTCCGGGGCGACTTCGCCCTTGGAGACGGCGACCTGGCGGACCGTGCCCGGGGCGGCCCCGGTCACCAGTCCGCGGTAGTAGTCCGTGTCGTCCGTACCGGGGAAGATCGAGTGCGGTGCCTCGACCATGCCCTCGGTGAGACCGGAGAGCAGCTGCTCCTTGGTGTAGATGAGCGATTCGCGGCTGGAGTCGGCCAGTTCGAACTCGTTCGTCATGGTCAGCGCCCTCGTCGGGCACGCCTCCACGCACAGCCCGCACAGGATGCAGCGGGCGTAGTTGATCTGGTAGACGCGGCCGTACCGCTCACCCGGGGAGTAGCGCTCCTCCTCGGTGTTGTCCGCGCCCTCCACGTAGATGGCGTCGGCGGGACAGGCCCAGGCACACAGCTCGCACCCGATGCACTTCTCCAGACCGTCGGGGTGCCGGTTGAGCTGATGCCGTCCGTGGAAGCGGGGGGCGGTCGTCTTCTGCTGCTCCGGGTACTGCTCGGTGAGGCGCTTCTTGAACATGGCCTTGAAGGTCACGCCGAAGCCCGCCACCGGGTTCTGCCACTTCTCGTCGGACATCTCTCAAGCCTCCTCTCGGTCACTGTCAGTATTCGTCCCGCCACTGACAATCAGCTCCCGCTCGTTGCGGGGCCGCCTGCGGGGTACGGGTGCCAGGTGCTGGCCGGGCTTCGGCGGTACGGGGAATCCGCCCGCCAGCGGGTCGAAGGGCTCGGCGTCGTTCACGGCCTCCGCGGCCGCCGCCTTCTCCCGCTTGTCGCGGAAGAGGTCCGCGACGAAGGAGAGCAGCAGGATCGCCACGACGGCGCCGCCGACGTAGAGGACGATCTCGCTGAAGTCGTACGCCTCGTTGCGCAGCGCCCGGACGGTGGCCACCAGCATCAGCCAGACCACCGAGACCGGGATCAGGACCTTCCAGCCGAGCTTCATCAACTGGTCGTAGCGCACGCGGGGCAGCGTGCCGCGCAGCCAGATGAAGAAGAACAGCAGCAGCTGCACCTTGATGACGAACCAGAGCATCGGCCACCAGCCGTGGTTCGCGCCCTCCCAGAAGGAGCTGATCGGGTACGGGGCCCGCCAGCCGCCCAGGAAGAGGGTGACCGAGACCGCCGAGACGGTGACCATGTTGACGTACTCCGCCAGCATGAACAGCGCGAACTTGATGGACGAGTACTCGGTGTTGAAGCCGCCGACCAGGTCGCCCTCGGACTCGGGCATGTCGAAGGGGGCGCGGTTCGTCTCGCCGACCATCGTGATGACGTAGATGATGAAGGACACCGGCAGCAGCACGATGAACCAGCGGCCCTCCTGGGCCTCCACGATCGCCGAGGTCGACATCGACCCGGAGTAGAGGAAGACCGAGGCGAAGGCCGCGCCCATCGCGATCTCGTAGGAGATCATCTGCGCGCAGGAGCGCAGGCCGCCGAGGAGCGGGTAGGTCGAGCCGGAGGACCAGCCGGCCAGCACGATGCCGTAGATGCCGACCGAGGCCACCGCGAGGATGTAGAGCATCGCGATGGGCAGGTCGGTCAGCTGCATCGTGGTGCGCTGGCCGAAGATGGAGACCTCGTCGCCCGGCGGCCCGAAGGGGATCACCGCGATGGCCATGAAGGCCGGGATCGCCGCGATGATCGGGGCCAGGACGTAGATGACCTTGTCGGCCCGCTTGACGATCAGGTCTTCCTTGAGCATCAGCTTCACGCCGTCGGCGAGCGACTGGAGCATGCCCCAGGGGCCGTGCCGGTTCGGGCCGATGCGCAGCTGCATCCAGGCGACGACCTTGCGCTCCCACACGATGGAGAAGAGCACGGTCACCATCAGGAAGGCGAAGCAGAAGACCGCCTTGAGGAGGACGAGCCACCAGACGTCCTGGCCGAACAGGGACAGGTCCTCGGCGGCCACTTGCACGAAGTCACCGTGTACCGCGTTCACGCGTCCACCTCCGCAGTGGTGCCGCCTGCGCCGGCCGGGGTCGCCGGGCCGATGCGTACGAGGGTGCCCGGGCGGGCTCCGGCGTCGGCGAGGACGCCGGAGCCGGTGGAGTTCAGCGGGAGCCAGACCACGCGGTCGGGCATCTCGGTGATCCGGAGCGGGAGTTCCACGGTGCCGGCCGGACCGGTGACCGCGAGGAGGTCGCCGTTCTTGACGCCGGTCTCGGCGGCCGTGGCGGCCGACAGCCGGGCGCTCGCCTCGTGCCGGGTGCCGGCCAGGGCGTCGTCGCCGTCCTGCAGCCGGCCCAGGTCGAGCAGGAGCCGGTGGCCGGCGAGGACCGCCTCGCCGCTGCCCGGGCGGGGCAGCCGCGCGGTGTCCGCGCTCTGTTCGGCGGCTCGCTCCCCGCCCCACGGGCCGAGCCGGTCGATCTCCCGGCGTACGGCGTGCACGTCGGGCAGGGCGATCGGCCGGTCGGCGGCGTCGGCCAGCATGTGCAGCACGCGGGCGTCGGCCGGGGCGAGCCGGCGGGTCATCTGGTCGGGCTTGAGCGCGGCCTCGAACGGCCGGACCCTGCCCTCCCAGTTGATGAAGGCGCCCGCCTTCTCGGCGACCGCGGCGACCGGCAGGACCACGTCCGCGTGGGCGGTGACCTCGCTGGGCCGCAGTTCCAGGGAGACCACGAAGGCCTCCTGGAGGGCGGTGCGCGCGCGGGCCGGGTCCGGCAGGTCGGTGACCTCGACGCCCGCGACGAGCAGGGCCGAGAGCTCCCGGGTCGCCGCGGCCTCGATGATCTGGCCGGTGTCGCGGCCGTAGCGGTGCGGCAGTTCGTCCAGCCCCCAGGCGGCGGCGACCTCGGCGCGCGCCCGCGGGTCGGTGGCCGGACGGCCACCCGGCAGCAGCGACGGCAGCGCGCCCGCCTCGACGGCCGCCCGCTCACCGGCCCGGCGCGGGATCCACACCAGGGCGGCCCCGGTGACGCCGGCGGCTCGTACGGCTGCGGTCAGCGCGCCCGGCACGCCGGCGAGGCGCTCCCCGACGAGGATGACCGCGCCGGGCAGGCGCAGCGCGTCGGCGGCTTCGGTGCCTCCGGTCTCCAGGCCGGTCCGGGAGGCCAGCGCGTCGAGCCACTCGGGCTCGGTGCCGGGGGCGGCGGCCAGCAGGGTGCCGCCCGCCTTGTCCAGGCCGCGGGTGGCGAAGGGGGCGACGGAGAAGGTCCGCTGCTTGTGCTTGCGGTGGGCCTTGCGCAGCCGCAGGAAGACGCCCGGGGCCTCTTCCTCCGCCTCGATGCCGACGAGCAGCACCGCCGGGGCGGCTTCCAGGGCGGTGTACGAGAGCCACCGTCCGCCGAGGTCGACCCCGTATCCGGCGACCTCCGAGGCCAGGAACTCGGCCTCCTCGGCGCTGTGCACGCGGGCCCGGAAGTCGATGTCGTTGGTGTCGAGCACCACCCGCGCGAACTTGGCGTACGCGTAGGCGTCCTCGACGGGGAGGCGGCCGCCGGTCAGTACCCCGGCCCGGCCGCGCGCGGCGGCGAGGCCGTTCGCCGCGGCCTCCAGGGCCTCGGGCCAGCTCGCCGGCTCCAGCACCCCGGCGGCGTTGCGCACCAGCGGGGTGGTCAGCCGGTCCGGGCGCTGCGCGTAGCGGAACCCGAAGCGGCCCTTGTCGCAGAGCCATTCCTCGTTGACCTCGGGGTCCTCGGCGGCGAGGCGGCGCAGCACCTTGCCGCGCCGGTGGTCGGTACGGGTCGCGCAGCCGCCCGCGCAGTGCTCGCACACGCTCGGGGAGGAGACGAGGTCGAAGGGGCGGGAGCGGAACCGGTAGGCGGCCGAGGTGAGGGCGCCGACGGGGCAGATCTGGATGGTGTTGCCGGAGAAGTACGACTCGAAGGGGTCGCCCTCGCCGGTGCCGACCTGCTGGAGCGCGCCCCGCTCCAGCAGCTCGATCATCGGGTCGCCGGCGATCTCGTTGGAGAAGCGGGTGCAGCGCGCGCACAGCACGCACCGCTCGCGGTCCAGCAGTACCTGGGTGGAGATCGGGACCGGCTTCTCGTAGGTGCGCTTCTTGCCCTCGAACCGCGATTCGGCGTTGCCGTGCGACATCGCCTGGTTCTGCAGCGGGCACTCGCCGCCCTTGTCGCAGACCGGGCAGTCCAGCGGGTGGTTGATGAGCAGCAGCTCCATCACCCCGCGCTGGGCCTTGTCGGCGACCTCGGAGGTCAGCTGGGTCTTGACGACCATGCCGTCGGTGCAGGTGATGGTGCAGGAGGCCATCGGCTTGCGCTGGCCCTCGACCTCGACGATGCACTGGCGGCAGGCGCCGGCCGGGGAGAGGAGCGGGTGGTCGCAGAACCGGGGGATCTCGATGCCGAGCTGTTCGGCGGCCCGGATCACGAGCGTGCCCTTGGGCACGGACAGCTCGACGCCGTCGATGGTGAGGGAGACGGTGTTCTCCGGCGGAACCGCCGCTCCGCCCCCGGAGGCCGCCGTAGTGGTGACGGTCATGCGTTCACCTCCGTGTCGGCCCAGAGGGTCGACTTCCTGGGGTCGAAGGGGCAGCCCTTGCCCGTGATGTGCTGCTCGTACTCCTCACGGAAGTACTTGAGCGAGGAGAAGATCGGGCTGGCCGCGCCGTCACCGAGCGCGCAGAAGGACTTGCCGTTGATGTTGTCGGCGATGTCGTTCAGCTTGTCGAGGTCGGACATGACGCCCTTGCCGGCCTCGATGTCGCGCAGCAACTGGACCAGCCAGTAGGTGCCTTCGCGGCAGGGGGTGCACTTGCCGCAGGACTCGTGGGCGTAGAACTCGGTCCAGCGGGTGACGGCCCGCACCACGCAGGTCGTCTCGTCGAAGCACTGGAGGGCCTTGGTGCCGAGCATCGAGCCGGCGGCGCCGACGCCCTCGTAGTCGAGCGGCACGTCGAGGTGCTCGTCGGTGAACATCGGGGTGGAGGAGCCGCCGGGGGTCCAGAACTTCAGCCGGTGCCCGGGCCGCATCCCGCCGCTCATGTCGAGCAGCTGGCGCAGGGTGATGCCGAGCGGGGCCTCGTACTGGCCGGGTCCGACGACGTGCCCGGAGAGCGAGTACAGCGTGAAGCCGGGGGACTTCTCGGTCCCCATCGACTTGAACCAGTCCTTGCCCTTGTTCAGGATCGCGGGAACCGAGGCGATGGACTCCACGTTGTTGACGACAGTGGGGCACGCGTAGAGCCCCTCGACGGCAGGGAAGGGGGGACGCAGCCGCGGCTGACCGCGTCGGCCTTCGAGGGAGTCGAGCAGCGCCGTCTCCTCGCCGCAGATGTACGCGCCCGCGCCCGCGTGCACCGTGATGTCGAGGTTGCGCCCGGTGCCGTCGATGTCCTTGCCGAGGTATCCGGCCGCGTACGCCTCGCGCACGGCCTCGTGCAGGCGCCGCAGTACGGGCACCGTCTCCCCGCGCAGGTAGATGAAGGCGTGCTCCGAGCGGATCGCGTAGCAGGCGATGATCATTCCCTCGATGAGGGAGTGCGGGTTGGCGAAGAGGAGGGGGATGTCCTTGCAGGTTCCCGGCTCCGACTCGTCCGCGTTCACCACGAGGTAGTGCGGCTTGCCGTCGCCCTGCGGGATGAACTGCCACTTCATCCCGGTGGGGAAGCCCGCGCCGCCGCGGCCGCGCAGACCCGAGTCCTTCACGTACGCGATGAGGTCGTCCGGGGTCATCGCGAGCGCCTTGCGCAGGCCCTCGTACCCCTCGTGCCGCCGGTAGGTCTCCAGCGTCCACGACCGCGGCTCGTCCCAGAAGGAGGACAGCACGGGCGCGAGGAGCTTCTCCGGGCTCGTCCCGCCCCCGGCCTCCGGCCGGGAGGCACCCCCGTTGCTCAGCTCGGAAGACACGGACATCACTCCCCTCCCTCGGCGGCGGCCTCGCCACGCGGGTGGACGATCGAGGTGTGCGCGGACTCGCCGCGCGCGATGCGCAGCCCGATCAGGGAGGCGGGCCCGGCGCCGCCGGTCGCCTCGACGGCGCCCTCCCGCTCGTCCGGGAAGCCGGCGAGGATCCGGGCGGTCTCCTTGTAGGTGCACAGCGGCGCGCCCCGGGTCGGCGAGACCTCGCGCCCGGCCAGCAGGTCGTCGACCATGGCCTTGGCGGATGCGGGGGTCTGGTTGTCGAAGAACTCCCAGTTGACCATCACCACGGGGGCGAAGTCGCAGGCCGCGTTGCACTCGATGTGTTCGAGGGTGACCTTGCCGTCGGGGGTGGTCTCGTTGTTGCCGACCCCGAGGTGCTCCTGGAGCTCCTCGAAGATGGCGTCGCCGCCCATGACCGCGCACAGGGTGTTCGTACAGACTCCGACCTGGTAGTCGCCGGAGGGCCGCCGCCGGTACATCGTGTAGAAGGTCGCCACGGCCGTGACCTCGGCGGTGGTCAGGCCCAGCACCTCGGCGCAGAAGCGGATGCCCGTGCGCGAGACGTAGCCCTCCTGCGACTGGGTCAGGTGCAGCAGCGGCAGCAGCGCGGAGCGGCTGTCGGGGTAGCGGGCGATGACTTCCCTGGCGTCGGCTTCGAGGCGCTCGCGTACCTCCGCCGGAAAGTCGGGGGCCGGCAGCTGGGGCATGCCCAGTGAGACCCCTTGGTTCGAAGGACTGGCGGTCATCGGTCGACGCCTCCCATCACGGGGTCGATGGAGGCGACGGCGACGATGACGTCGGCGACCTGGCCGCCCTCGCACATCGCGGCCATGGCCTGCAGGTTGGTGAAGGACGGGTCGCGGAAGTGGACCCGGTAGGGGCGGGTTCCGCCGTCGGAGACCACGTGGACGCCGAGCTCTCCCTTGGGCGACTCGACGGCCGCGTACGCCTGGCCGGCCGGGACCCGGAAGCCCTCGGTCACCAGCTTGAAGTGGTGGATGAGGGCCTCCATGGAGGTGCCCATGATGTTCCTGATGTGGTCGAGCGAGTTGCCGAGGCCGTCGGGGCCCATCGCCAGCTGCGCCGGCCAGGCGATCTTCTTGTCGGCGACCATCACCGGTCCCGGCTCCAGGCGCTCCAGGCACTGCTCGACGATCCGCAGCGACTGGCGCATCTCCTCCAGGCGGATCAGGAACCGCCCGTAGGAGTCGCAGGTGTCGGTGGTCGGCACGTCGAACTCGTAGTTCTCGTAGCCGCAGTACGGGTCCGACTTGCGCAGGTCGTGCGGCAGGCCGGCGGAGCGCAGGATCGGGCCGGTGGCGCCGAGCGCCATGCAGCCGGTGAGGTCGAGGTAGCCGACGTCCTGCATGCGGGCCTTGAAGATGGGGTTGCCGGTGGCGAGCTTGTCGTACTCCGGCAGGTTCTTCTTCATGGTCTTGACGAACTCGCGCAGCTGGTCGACGGCGCCCGGGGGCAGGTCCTGCGCGAGGCCGCCGGGGCGGACGAACGCGTGGTTCATGCGCAGCCCGGTGATCAGCTCGAAGACGTCGAGGATCAGCTCGCGGTCGCGGAAGCCGTAGATCATGATCGTGGTCGCGCCCAGCTCCATGCCGCCGGTGGCGATGCACACCAGGTGGGAGGAGAGCCGGTTGAGCTCCATCAGCAGGACGCGGATGACGGTGGCGCGGTCCGGGATCTGGTCGGTGATGCCGAGCAGCCTCTCGACGCCGAGGCAGTACGCCGTCTCGTTGAAGAACGGCGTCAGGTAGTCCATGCGCGTCACGAACGTGGTGCCCTGCGTCCAGTTCCGGAATTCGAGGTTCTTCTCGATGCCGGTGTGCAGGTAGCCGATGCCGCAGCGGGCCTCGGTGACCGTCTCGCCGTCGATCTCCAGGATCAGGCGCAGCACGCCGTGGGTGGACGGGTGCTGCGGACCCATGTTGACGACGATCCGCTCGTCGTCGGCCTTGGCCGCGGACTGGACGATCTCGTCCCAGTCGCCGCCGGTGACGGTGTAGACGGTGCCCTCGGTCGTCTCGCGCGCGGAGGCGTGATCGGCGGAGGCGTTGTTTGACGTGGACATCAGCTGTACGACCTCCGCTGGTCGGGAGCCGGGATCTGGGCGCCCTTGTACTCGACGGGGATGCCGCCGAGCGGGTAGTCCTTGCGCTGCGGGAAGCCCTGCCAGTCGTCCGGCATCATGATCCGGGTGAGGGCCGGGTGCCCGTCGAAGATCAGGCCGAAGAAGTCGTACGTCTCGCGCTCGTGCCAGTCGTTGGTCGGGTAAACGGCGACGAGCGAGGGGACGTGCGGGTCGCTGTCCGGGACGGACACCTCCAGCCGCAGGATCCGGCCGTGCGTGAGCGAGCGCAGGTGGTAGACGGCGTGCAGCTCGCGGCCCTTCTCGTCCGGGAAGTGCACCCCGGAGACGCCGGTGCAGAGCTCGAAGCGCAGGGCCGGGTCGTCGCGCAGGGTGCGCGCAACCCGCACGAGGTGCTCGCGGGCGATGTGGAAGGTGAGCTCGCCCCGGTCGACCACCGTCTTCTCGATGGCGTTCTCGGGGACCAGGTCCTGCTCCTCCAGGGCGCCTTCGAGCTCGTCGGCCACCTCGTCGAACCAGGAACCGTAGGGCCGGCTCGTCGCGCCGGGCATGACCACGGTCCGCACCAGGCCGCCGTAGCCGCTGGTGTCGCCGCCGTTCGCGGCACCGAACATGCCCTTGCGGACGCCGATGACCTCGGGGCCCTGCCCGCGCGGCGCAGGGACGTTGCTGCCGTTCTCCGGCTCTTGGGTCTCGCTCACCGGAGCAGCCCCTTCATCTCGATGGTGGGGAGGGCCTTGAGGGCCGCCTCCTCCGCCTCACGGGCCGCCTCTTCCCGGTTCACGCCGAGCTTGGATCCCTGGATCTTCTGGTGGAGCTTGAGGATCGCGTCCAACAGCATCTCGGGGCGCGGCGGGCAGCCGGGCAGATAGATGTCCACCGGGACGATGTGGTCGACGCCCTGGACGATCGCGTAGTTGTTGAACATTCCGCCCGAAGATGCACAAACACCCATGGAGATGACCCATTTGGGAGCGGGCATCTGGTCGTACACCTGCCGCAGCACCGGCGCCATCTTCTGGCTGACGCGACCGGCCACGATCATCAGATCGGCCTGGCGCGGGGAGCCGCGGAAGACCTCCATGCCGAAGCGGGCCAGGTCGTACCGGCCCGCTCCGGTGGTCATCATCTCGATGGCGCAGCAGGCCAGGCCGAAGGTCGCCGGGAAGACGGACGACTTGCGCACCCATCCCGCGGCCTGTTCGACGGTGGTCAGCAGAAAGCCGCTCGGCAGCTTCTCTTCCAGTCCCATGGAAAATTCAGCCCCTCAGTCCCATTCCAGGCCGCCGCGGCGCCACACGTAGGCGTAGGCGACGAAGACGGTGAGCACGAAGAGCAGCATCTCGACGAGCCCGAAGATCCCCAGGGAGTCGAAGGTGACGGCCCAGGGGTAGAGGAAGACAACCTCGATGTCGAAGACGATGAAGAGCATCGCCGTCAGGTAGTACTTGATGGGGAAGCGGCCACCGCCGGCCGGCATCGGCGTCGGCTCGATGCCGCACTCGTAGGCTTCAAGCTTTGCCCGGTTGTACCGTTTTGGGCCGATCAGCGTGGCCATGACCACGGAGAAGATCGCAAACCCTGCGCCGAGGGCGCCGAGCACGAGGATGGGCGCGTACGCATTCACGCTCCTCGCTCCTTCCAGTCGTCCTTGACCGTTGGACCGCTGCCGGCGCCGCGTGCCCCGCCTCGCGAAGATCACGCTTTCGATCAAGCGCTTGCATGTGAGGCAGTTCACAAGCCGGACTGCTGCGCATCCTATGCCCGCTCGTCTGTGATCTGCGACACGGGTTGCAACACCGAGTTTGTGATCTCCACCACCTGACGAACGATCATGAAGCCCGATGAGTGGTGATCTTCATACGCGAAGCATCCACATGATCACCAAAGGTGACATCCGTGCTCGTTACCGCAGGTAGAAGGCCGATCGCCCTATCAACGATGCCCCGTGCAGGCAAATTGGCAAGCGGGGCGCACGGATGATAAAGGGATCCGCGTCGCCCGGTCGGGGGACCCCATGCGTACGGAGATGGACATGGGGCATAAGCGGATCGAATGCGGGGCGCACGGGAGCTCCGGCGGCCGCGAGTGGGACTGCACGCGGGATCGCGCGGGGACCGGCCGAGTGCGTGCATCCGTTCACGAACCCCCGGACCTCTTCACAGGAAGGTCACGGGAGGGGCACAGCGTCCGCATGGCGTGACGTTGCTGTGACCTGCGCCACTCCGAATCAGGCGTTCCGAAAGAGGGCTTGGCCATCTGTGTGACGGGATGGTAGGTCACAGATCATTTCGGACTTAATACCGAAACCCCATGATCACAGCCCTGTGAGGGCCTGTCCGTTTCGCCCGTTACGGCGTCAATAAGAAGCGAGACGCGCCCGGTTAGCGGCCTTCGCGCGCAACTGTGGCGCAACCCACGTTTCTTGAAGGGAACCCGCACGCCCTGATAGCGGTTGTCCTCATGTCCCACACCGCTCACATACCCAGCCACCGGAAGCCCCGCCGCAGCGCCTCGAAGCTCGCGGTCCGCGCCGGAGTTGCCGGTGGCGTCCTCAGCACCCTCGCCATGGCCGGCACCGCGAGCGCGTCCCCGTCCGCCGAGCCCGTGGCCGAGACGACGCTCGAAATGCCGGTCCTCAACCTGGATCTGGGCGCCGAGGTCTCCTCCGCCGTCACCAAGGCCGCCGAGAACACCCGCCTCGCGGCCGTCGAGGGCGAACTGACGGCCCTGGAGGAGAGCGCCCGTACCGGCGCCGCCGCCGAGGCCAAGCAGGCCAAGGAAGAGGCCCAGAAGAAGGCTGACGCCGAGAAGAAGGCGAAGGACGAGGCCGACCGCAAGGCCGAGGCCGAGCGTTCCAGCCGCGACTCCGACCGCACCTCGCTGAAGAGCGCTTCCGCTCCGCAGGGTTCCGGCACCGTCTCCGCTCCGGCCACCGGCTCGGCCGCGGCCATCGTCAACTTCGCCCGCGCGCAGGTCGGCAAGGCGTACGTGATGGGCGGCACCGGCCCGTCCTCGTTCGACTGCTCCGGTCTCGTCCAGGCCGCCTACCGCCAGGCCGGCATCTCCCTGCCGCGCATGTCCCAGGCCCAGTCCTCGGCCGGCACCTCCGTGTCGCTGAACGCCCTGCAGCCGGGTGACATCCTGTACTGGGGCTCCAAGGGCAGCGCCTACCACGTCGCCATCTACGTCGGCGGCGGCAAGTTCGTCGGCGCGCAGAACCCCAGCACCGGCATCGTCGAGCGCAACCTCAGCTACGACAAGCCGACGGGCGCCGTCCGCGTCCTCTGAGCCCCGCTCGGTTCCCGGCACCTGACACGGCCAGGGGCCGGTACTCCCCCGCTCGGGGGTGGAGTGCCGGCCCCTGGGCCGTTCTTCGCGCTTCCCGCGGCGCCGGGCCCTGCGCTCAGCCCAGGGAGGCCGCCAGCTTGAAGCGGGCCTCCCGCTGCCGCTCGTAGAGCGCGAGGGTCTCGGCGTGCTCCTCGACGAGGCGCTCCTGGTAGGCCTTCTCGACGGCGGCCCAGATCCCGACGAGGTTCACCTCGCGCTTGCACGCGACATCGGCCTTGGCCGCCGTGACGGCCTTCGGCCCACCCTTGTCGTTCTCCAGGCCCAGCTTCTCGATGACCTCGTACGGCGTGCCGACCCCGCCGTATCCCGACTTGTCCATGCAAGTCGACCATTTCTTCAGCACGTCGACGACCCGGGAGTCCTGCCGGGACCGCTCGTGCGCCTCCGAGGCCAGCCCGAACGTGAAGAGCAGGTCCACGCTGTCCTTGGTCGGTGCGTACAGCTTGCGGTACCCCTCCCGCCCGCACCCGCCGGCCGGCACCTTCTGCCCGGCCGCCGTCAGACCGCTGTCGACCGTCGCGGCCTCCTCCTCGGTGTTCGCGTCGGGGGCCGGGGCCCCCGACGCTCCCCGCTGCTCGCCGTACATCACGACGTGCGCGCTGTCGCTCAGCTGCGGGGCCGGGGGCTTGGCCGGCGCCCCCTCCCCCGCGGACTTGTCGTACCCGTGGGCCGCCGCGTACACGGGATCGGCCAGGCCGAACAAGTACCGGTGCCGGTCCTCGGCCGCCCCTCCGCCGGAGGGTGCGGCCGCCTTCACCCCCTCGTACGTGAATCCGTACCGGGCCATGCACCGGGACACCAGCATCTGCTGGGCCTGGCCCATGCGGCTCCGCTCCGCTTCGGAGTCCGTGTACGCGTCCATGGGGAAGGTCAGCGTGGCCGTCGGCGGACTGACCCCGACGGGACCGAGGTCCGGCTCACCACCCTCCTCGCCGGTGGCGCCGGAGCACCCGGCGAGCACTGCGGTCAGCAGGACGGCCGGGGCGGCCGAGCGGAGACGCCTGGCGGGACGCATCGCGTGGAACTCCTTCATCCGGATCAGGGGTGGAGGGTGAAGGTGGCCGAGCTGATCTTGTTCTTGAAGTTGGTCGAGGCGTTTCCGGAGTAGCCGGACGGGATCTCACCGACATTGCCGTCGATGTTCGCGTCGGTGGCGACCTTCCAGGCGTAGACGTCACGGTTCTTGTAGGACTCCGTGTTGTCGTTCACGAGGGACGTGCCGCCCGTGCACCCGCTCTTGAAGTAGTTGTCGTTGAAGTTCAGGTCCTCGCCGTACAGGTCGAAGACACAACCGGCCTGGTACTGGTTGTAGAAAAGACCGAACTCGTCGACTTCCAGATTTCCGTCCTTACCGTAGGCCGCCGCAGGTCCGGCCGCACCCAGGAGAATCGCGGCCACCGATACGGCGGCGACGCCGCCCGTGGTCAGCGAACGGAATACCTTGTTCATGATCTGCTCCTCTGCAGGTGAATGAGCGACGCCGAGCCGAGTTGCGGTCACGACTCCCCGTCCGGCCGGATTCAACAGGTCCGGGCGCCCTGAAACCAACCCCTTTCTCACCTGATGGACAGTCACATGTAGTTACTGTCCAGGAACTTGTGTCCGCACGGGCGGCTATCTACTATCGCCCGGCGCGCTCTCCTCGCACTTCTCGTACGGGCGCGCCGATCCCACTTCTCCGGCCGCAAGGGAACTCCCGTCGTGCGCGCACGCCATTTCGCTCCACTGCTCCTCATATGCATTTCACTCACGGCGTGCGGCGGCGGGGAAAAGGAGCCCAAGGCAAGCGATAGTCCGCCCCCCACCGCCGAGGAAATCGCTTACCACGACTGCCTGAAGAAGCAGGGCGTCGCCATCGTCTACACCGATTACGGCGCGCCTCGCGTGGACAAGACGAAGCCCTGGAACGAAGCGGCGCACAAGGCCTGCGAGTCGATGCTGCCGCCGCGGCCGAAGCCGGATCCGGTCGCCCCCGAACAACTCGCCGCAGCGCAGAAGGAAGCCGCGTGCCTGCGGGCCGAAGGTGTCTCCTGGTACCCGGACCCGGACCCGGTCACCGCCGAGATCGACCAGACCAAGGGCACTCCCGAGCAGTGGAGCGCGCTCAAGCGCGACCACGTCGAGGCGTTGAAGAAGTGCCGGACGCACAAATGACCGAACTGGAACACGTCGTGCGGCACACCGAGTCCCCGGCGGAACCCGGGGACCGCGCCGCCCCCGGCGACGACCGGGACGACCGGAGCGGGCTGGCGCGGGGGCGGCGCGTGGTCCTCGGAGTCGTCGGCGGGGCCGCGCTGATGGCGGTCGGCGGACTGCTGGCCACCACGCTGGTGAAGTCCCCGGCGCAGGTGGCCGCGGAGACCGGACCGCCCGCACAGGGGGCCCTGACCGCCGAGGTCGAGCGGCGGGTGCTCGCGCAGACCGTGGTGATGCGCGGGACCGTGGCCGCCGACCAGAGCGTCGCCGTGTCCCCGCAGGGCATGCGCTCCGGCGAGGGCGCCGGGGCCGCGGTGGTGACCAAACTGCCGCTGAAGGCCGGGGACCCGGTCACGGCGGGGCAGCTGATCGCCGAGGTGTCCGGGCGCCCGGTGTTCACCCTGCACGGCGCGCAGCCGATGTACCGGGACCTGAAGCCGGGGGCCACCGGCGACGACGTCACGCAGCTGCAGCAGGCGCTGCGCGAGCTCGGGCACGGCGTCGGGGCCGACGCGAAGGGGGTCTTCGGGGCCGGTACCAAGGCCGCGCTCGCCGCCCGCTACCGGGCCATCGGGTACGAGCCGCTGCCCGCGGTCGCCGACGGGGGCGCGGCGCTCAAGTCGGCGCGGGAGGCCGTACGGTCCGCCACGTGGGCCGTGGAGGACGCGAGCGCCCCGGTCGGCACACCCGCGGAGCCCGGCTCCGGCAAAGGCGGGGCGACGGCCACGCCGAGCCCCGGGACAGGCTCCGGGTCCGGGTCCGGCCGGGAGCTTGCGCGGGCGCGGCAGGCGCTCGGCGAGGCCCAGGCAGCACTCGCGGCCGCCGAGGCCGCCGACGGGCCGATGCTGCCCGCCGCCGAGACCGTCTTCCTGGGCTCCCTCCCGGCCCGGGTCAGCTCCCTCGGTGCCCGCGCGGGATCCCCCGTGTCCGGGCCGGTGCTCACGCTCTCCGCCGGGGAACTCGTCGTCGAGGCCTACCTCAAGGACGACAAGCGGCAGCTGCTGCGCGCCGGCATGGCCGTGGTGATCTCCTCCGAGGTCTCCGGCACCGATGCCCGCGGCAAGGTGGCTTTGGTCGCCACCGAGCGGTCCGCCGCACAGCCCTCCGGAGAGCAACCGCAGCAGGGCCAGGACCCCAAGGGCGGCGGCAGCTCCGCCGGGGGCGGCGGCGCCGACCTCGGCTACCGGATGGTGGTGCGCCCCGACCAGCCGCTGCCCGCAGGCTTCGCCGGGCAGGACGTCCGGCTGACCATCGAGTCCGCCGCCACCGACGGCGAGGCCCTCGTCGTCCCGGTCACCGCCGTCTCGGCGGGCGCGGACGGACGTACGGTCGTCACCGCCGTCTCCGCCGACGGCACCCAGCGGCGCATCGAGGTGCGTACCGGCACCAGCGGCGACGGCTTCGTGGCCGTCACCCCGGCCCGGGCGGGCGCACTGGCCGCCGGGACCAGAGTGGTGATCGGCGCCGCGCCCCGGCAGACCCCGGGGAAGTCCGGGTGAGGCTCCTGCGGCCGCAGCCTCGGCAGAGCCCCCGGTCTCCGGGCGACGGCGACAGCCCCGTGATCGAGCTCCGCGGGGTCGGCCTCACCTACCCCGGGCCGCCGCCCGTCGAGGCCCTGCAGCCCTGCGACCTGACCGTCCGGCGCGGCGAGTTCATCACCGTCGTCGGCCCCTCCGGCTCCGGGAAGTCCACCTTCCTCAACGTCGCCGGACTGCTCGACTCCCCCACCAGCGGCCGGTACCTCCTCGACGGGATCGACACCGCCGCCCTCCCCGACCGGGAGCGCACCGCTCTGCGCGGCCGCCGGATCGGCTTCGTCTTCCAGTCCTTCCACCTGCTGCCCCACCGGTCCGCCCTGGAGAACGTCACCCTCGCCATGCTCTACACCGGAATCCCGCGCGCCGAGCGCCTCGTACGCGCCCGCGAGGCTCTGGACCAGGTCGGTCTCGGGCACCGGGCCGGGGCCGTGCCGGGGCGGCTGTCGGGCGGCGAGCGCCAGCGCGTGGCCATCGCCCGCGCCCTGGTCGGGCGGCCCTCGCTGCTGCTGTGCGACGAGCCGACCGGCAATCTCGACTCCGCCAACGCCGCTTCCGTCCTCGGGCTGCTGGACGAACTGCACGGAGCCGGAATGACCGTCCTCGTGATCACCCACGACCCCGAGGTGGCCCGGCGCGGACACCGGACGGTCACCATCCGCGACGGGCGGCTCCACCCGTGAGCGCCCCCGGCGCCCCGAGCGCCCCGGTCGCCCCCGCACGCAGCACCGCCGCACGCAGCGCCGTCGCACCGACCCGGCTGTCCGTGCGCGACGCCCTGGCCGAGGCCGTCGCCGGCATGCTGCGCCGCCCCGGCCGGGCCGTGCTCACCGCCCTCGGCACCGTCCTCGGCGTCGGCAGCTTCGTGGCCGTACTCGGCCTCACCGCCACCATCTCCTCGCAGATCGACGGCAGGTTCAACGTCCTGACCGCCACCGAGGTCAGCATCGAGGACGTCGCCGCCCAGCAGAACGAGTTCTCCGGACCCGGCTTCCCCGCCGACGCCGAGCAGCGGCTGCGCGCCGTCTCCGGCATCGAGCACGCCGGGGTGCTGTGGACGGTGCGGCTCGACTCGCGGACCACGGTCGGCTCCCTGCCCTCCGGGGCCGGGGACCCCACCACCGGCGCGGCCGTCGTCGCCGCCTCTCCCGGGGCCGTCGCCGCCCTCGTACCGACCCTCCAACAGGGGCGGCTCTACGACGACTTCGCCGAGCGCGGCCACGAGCGCGTCGTCGTCATCGGCAGCGGGCTCGCCGCCCGCCTCGGCATCACCACCCTGGCCACCCGGCCCGCCCTCTACATCGGCCAGGAGCCCTTCACCGTGGCGGGCATCGTCGCCGACCTCGAACGCCGGCCCGAGCACCTGATGTCCGTCCTCGTCCCGCGCGCCACCGCCGAACAGCTCTGGGGGCCACCGGCACCCGGGGCCGCGAACATGCTGATCGCCACCGAACTCGGCGCCGCCCGGCAGGTCGCCGGCCTCGCCCCGCTCGCCCTGCGCCCCGACCACCCCGAGTACCTCAAGGCCGTCCCGCCGCCCGACCCGCGGATGCTGCGCTCCGGTGTCACCGCCGACCTGAGCGCGCTCTTCCTGCTGCTCGCCGGGATCTGCCTGGTCATCGGCGCGGTGGGGATCGCCAACACCACCCTGGTCGCCGTACTGGAACGGACCGGCGAGATCGGGCTGCGCCGTGCGCTCGGTGCCCGGGGCCGGCACGTCTCGGCCCAGTTCCTCACCGAGTCCGCGGCCCTCGGGGCCCTCGGCGGCCTGGTCGGGACCTCGCTCGGCGAGCTGACCGTGGTCGCCGTCTCCCTCGCCCGGGACTGGACCCCGGTGATCCATCCGGTCACCGTCGCCGCGGCCCCGCTCACCGGCCTGGTCACCGGACTGCTGGCCGGGCTCTACCCCGCCTGGCGGGCGGCCCGTGTGGAACCGGCCGAAGCCCTGCGAAGATAGCGGGCGGCGCGCCCCTGACCGTCAGAGCCGACCCGACCCGCCCCCGGAGGTGGTGGTCCCCGTGAACCCGAAGTCGTACGAATCCCACGGCGCCGGCGACCCCACCGCCGTCCCGGCCGCGCTCGGCCTCGGCCTGCTCGCCGTCGGCGGCTGGCTGCTGACGACCGCCCGCCCCTGGCAGAAGCCCGGCCACCCGCTCACGCTGGGCCTCGGCTGGACCGCCTCCGGGGCGCTGCTGGTGTGCGGGCTGATCCTGCTGGCCAGGTGCGTACGTACCGTCCACGGCCGCCCGGACACCGAAACGGGAACGGGCCCGGAATCCGGCACCGGAGCGCACCCCGGCACCGGCACGGACACGGCCGGCTGAGCGGCCGGCCCGGCGGCGCCCACGCGGACGCCGCCACCACCGCCCGGCCCCGGCTCAGGCCTTCGGGGCCACCTTGGAGAGGCCGTTGATGATGCGGTCCATCGCGTCACCGCCCGTCGGGTCGGTCAGGTTGGCCAGCATCTTCAGGGTGAAGCGCATCAGCACCGGGTGGGTCAGACCGCGCTGAGCCGCGATCTTCATCACCTTCGGGTTGCCGATCAGCTTCACGAAGGCGCGGCCCAGCGTGTAGTAGCCGCCGTAGGTCTCCTTGAGCACCTTCGGGTAGTTGTGCAGCGCCAGCTCGCGCTGCGCCGGGGTGGCCCGGGCCTGCGCCTGCACGATGACGTCGGCCGCGATCCGGCCCGACTCCATGGCGTACGCGATGCCCTCGCCGTTGAACGGGTTGACGAGGCCGCCCGCGTCACCGACCAGCAGCAGGCCCTTGGTGTAGTGCGGCTGCCGGTTGAAGGCCATCGGCAGGGCCGCACCGCGGATCGGCTGCGTCATGTTCTCCGGGGTGTAGCCCCAGTCCTCCGGCATCGAGGCGCACCAGGCCTTGAGGACCTCGCGCCAGTCCAGCTCCTTGAAGGCGGAGGAGGAGTTGAGGATGCCGAGGCCGACGTTGGAGGTGCCGTCGCCCATGCCGAAGATCCAGCCGTAGCCGGGCAGCAGCCGGTCCTGCGGGCCGCGCCGGTCCCACAGCTCCAGCCAGGACTCCAGGTAGTCGTCGTCGTGCCGCGGCGAGGTGAAGTACGTCCGCACGGCCACGCCCATCGGGCGGTCCTCGCGCCGGTGCAGGCCCATCGCCAGGGACAGCCGGGAGGAGTTCCCGTCGGCCGCGACGACCAGCGGGGCGTGGAAGGTGACCGGGGTCTTCTCCTCGCCCAGCTTCGCCTGCACGCCGGTGATGTGGCCGGTGCGCGCGTCGCGCACGGGCTCGCCGACGGTGCAGCGCTCGTACAGCCGGGCGCCGGCCTTCTGCGCCTGGCGGGCCAGGGTCTCGTCGAAGTCGTCCCGCTTACGGACGAGTCCGTAGTCCGGGTAGGAGGCGAGTTCCGGCCAGTCCAGCTGGAGCCGCTGCCCGCCACCGATGATCCGCAGACCCTTGTTCCGCAGCCAGCCGGCCTCTTCGGAGATGTCGATGCCCATCGCCACCAGCTGCTTGGTGGCGCGCGGAGTCAGGCCGTCGCCGCAGACCTTCTCGCGCGGGAACGCCGTCTTCTCCAGCAGCAGGACGTCCAATCCGGCCTTGGCGAGGTAGTAGGCGGTGGTCGAGCCGGCGGGCCCGGCCCCGACGACGATCACGTCCGCGGAGTGTTCGGAGAGGAGCTCGGTCACTGCGGGGTCTCCCGAAGGCTCGATATAGGGTGCCAGGCGGCACCGGACATGTGCAGTCTATGCAGCGAGAGAGATCGCGATCAGAAGGGCCACCCACGTTGACTAGCTCGCAGACCTCGTCGACCTCGCCGACCCGGCCGCTCCCTGCCGTTCAGCTCCGCGTGCCCACCGACGAGGACGCCCACGCCTGGCACGAGGTCTTCGCCGATCCCGACGTGATGGAGTTCCTCGGCGGTCCCGCGGAACTGTCCGCGTACGAGGAGTTCACCGCGCGCCAGCGCATGCACGACGCGCAGCTCGGCTACTGCCTGTGGACCCTCCTGGACGCGCAGGGCACGGTGATCGGCTTCACCGGTGCGCAGCCGTGGCCCCGGGAGAAGGAGTGGGGCCCGGTCGGGGAGATCGAGATCGGCTGGCGCCTCGCCCGCACGGCGTGGGGGCAGGGTTACGCGTCCGCCGCCGCGCTGGCGACGCTGGAGCGGGTGCGCGAAGCCGGGGTTCCGCACGTGGTGGCGATGATCGACGCCCGGAACACCCGTTCGGTGGCGGTGGCGGAGCGGCTCGGGATGGCCCTCGCCCAGGAGTTCACCACACCGGGCGGCAACCCGGGACGCCGCTACGCGCTTTCCCTGCGGGGCGAGTGACGGGCTCGCCCGGTCCCGGGGCTCCGCCCCGGAACCCGTGCCTCAGAAGACGGACAGGCCCGTCAGCGTCGTGAAGCGGTCCAGTGCCGCCACGCCCGCCACCGAGTTGCCCCGGGCGTCCAGGCCCGGGCTCCACACCGCGAGCGTGCACTGGCCCGGGACCACGGCGACGATGCCGCCGCCCACCCCGCTCTTGCCGGGCAGCCCGACGCGGTAGGCGAACTCGCCCGCCGCGTCGTACGTCCCACAGGTCAGCATCACCGCGTTGATCTGCTTGGCCTCGCTGCGCGTCAGCAGCCGCGTCCCGTCCGCGCGGAGCCCGTGCCGGGCCAGGAAGCGCCCGGCGCGGGCCAGGTCGGCGCAGCTCATCTCGATGGAGCACTGCCAGAAGTAGTGCTCCAGCAGCGCGGGCACCGGGTTGTCGATGTTCCCGTACGAGGCCATGAAGTGGGCGACGGCGGCGTTGCGGTCCCCGTGCTCCTGCTCGGAGGCCGCGACCTCGGCGTCGAAGCCGATGTCCGGGTTCTGACTCTCCTGCCGCAGGAACTCCAGCAGTTCGCTGCTCGCGTCGCCCGTCAGGGTCTGGAGCCGGTCGGTGACCACGAGGGCGCCCGCGTTGATGAAGGGATTGCGCGGAATGCCGTTTTCGTACTCCAGTTGCACGAGCGAGTTGAACGGGTTGCCGGAGGGCTCCCGGCCGACCCGCTCCCACAGGCTGTCACCGCCCTCGGCCAGGGCCAGGGCGAGTGCGAAGACCTTGGTGATGGACTGCGCGGAGAAGGGCACCTGCCAGTCCCCGACCCCGAAGACGTTGCCGTCGAGGTCGGCGACGGCCATCCCGAACTGCCGCCGGTCCACCGCGGCGAGCGCCGGGATGTACTCGGCCGGGGTACCGCTGCCCATCAGCGGGGCGATGTCGGCCGCGATCCGCTCCAGCAGGGGCCCGTAGTCCGTGGGGTCGACGTCCGGCACGGCGGTCAGTCCTTGATGCCCCGGTGCAGCGCGACGATGCCGCCGCTCAGGTTGCGCCAGGCCACCTTGGACCAGCCGGCCTTCTGCAGCAGGGCGGCCAGCGCCGGCTGGTCGGGCCATTCGCGGATGGACTCGGCGAGGTAGACGTACGGGTCGGGGTCGGGCACCACCGTGCGGGCCACCGGCGGCAGCGCACGCATCAGGTACTCCATGTACACCTTGCGGAACGGCGCCCAGGTGGGCTGTGAGAACTCGCAGATGACGACCTGCCCGCCGGGCTTCGTGACCCGGTACAGCTCGCGCAGCGCGGCATCGGTGTCCTGGACGTTGCGCAGCCCGAAGGAGATCGTGACGGTGTCGAAGGTGTCGTCCTTGAACGGCAGCTTCGTCGCGTCCCCGGCGGTCAGCGGCAGCCAGGCGTGCCTCTTCTTGCCCTCCATGAGCATGCCCAGGGAGAAGTCGCAGGGGACGACGTACGCGCCGGTGGCGGCGAAGGGCAGCGAGGAGGTCGCGGTTCCGGCGGCCAGGTCCAGGACCGTGTGCCCGGGGCGCGCGCCGACCGCCTTGGCGACCTCCTTGCGCCACAGCCGGGCCTGGCCCAGTGAGATGACGTCGTTGGTGAGGTCGTATTTCGCCGCGATGCCGTCGAACATGGAGGCGACTTCGTGCGGCTGCTTGTCCAGGGAAGCCCTTGTCACTGGCGTTCGCCCCTCGGTGTGCGATGCGGATCGGCGGGTACGCAGACATCTTCTCAGGCCGCGGCCCCTCCGGGCCGCGGGGGCTCCACGGCTACCCGCTGTGACCGCCGCCGGGTGGATGGCGGAAACTGGTCCGAAGGACAGTTACGCCGCGGCACCGCGGACCCGTTGACTGACAGGGTGCGGCCCGGTGAGGGTCACCCACCGGACCGGCACCCGAATCGTGGCCGGTCCGGCAGTGGCCGCCGCGAACAGAAAGCTTCACGATGCCGGCAGGCCATTCCACCGGTCGCTCCCGCCGCAGCAGCCCGCGCGCCCAGCGCCGGGCGGAGCGGCGCAAGCGGCTGCGGCGCACGATCCTCATCGGATCGGCGGCACTGGTCGTGGTCTCGGCGACCGCGTACACGCTGCTGCCCGGGGACGACGGCGCGAACACCGCCGCGGGCCGGACCGCCGTCCAGCCGGACCCGACGGACGCGGAGTCCGCCGACGGCTCCGGGAACACGGTCCCGCAGGGCGGCCAGAAGTCCCCCTCCCCGCAGCCCTCCGCCTCGCCCTCGGTGCAGGCCAAGGACTCGCCCTCGCCGCAGCCCTCCGCCACGGCCGCCCGGCCGGGTGTCTTCAAGGCCTCCGCCGCCTCCGGCAACGCGCAGGGCAAGGGGCCCGCACGCCGCTGGCGGATCGAGGTCGAGGAGGGCAGTGGGGTCGACCCGGAGGCGGCCGCCCGCTCGGTCGAGTCGATCCTCGGGGACCCGCGCGGCTGGACCAAGGACCCCCAGTACGGCTTCCAGCTCGTCGGAGCGGGACAGCCGGTCGACTTCACCGTCAAGATCGCGACGCCCAAGACCACCGACCGCCTGTGCGAGGTGGTCACGCCCGAGCTGATCGGCGAGACCAACTGCCGCGCGGGGCACACCGTCGTGGTCAACCTCAAGCGCTGGCAGGAGGGTTCGCCGCAGTTCAGCGGCACGCCCGAGGAGTACCGGGCACTGATCATCAACCACGAGGTCGGGCACGAGCTCGGCCGCGAGCACGAGACGTGCCCGGGTCCCGGCAAGCCCGCTCCGGCGATGATGCAGCAGATCAAGGGGCTCCTGGGCTGCAAGTCCAACGCCTGGCCGTTCGACTCGAATGGAACCTACCTGTCCGGTCCGTCCGTCCTATAGGGCGAGAGGCGGCCACAGGACGGGCGCCCGGGGGCTAGGAGAAACCGTGCGCGTCGTCAGCTTCAGCGTCCCCGCGTGGTTCCCCTCGTACGAGGAGCCGGGTGTGCAGGAGCAGGCGCCGCCGGAGGACGCACCGAGCGGGGACAGACCGGCGACGGACCGCCCCGCCTCGGACCGGCCGACCACGGACGGCCCCGCCTCGGACCGGACCACCTCGGACCGGACCGCCGACGCCCAGCTGACCGAGCAGGAGTCGGCGGTGTTCCTGTGCCTGGCCACCGGCGCCTCCAACCGGGAACTGGCCGTCGAGCTCCAACTCTCCGTCAGCACGGTCAAGTTCCACGTCGTCAACATACGGGCCAAGCTGGGCGGCATCAGCCGCCTCCAGGCCTGCCTGCTGGCCGCCCTCGCCCGGGAGGAGACCCTGCGCACCGCCGGATCCGGGCACTGCGCACGGACCGGGCTCAGCGACGGCGGTGGAGCAGCCGCCCGCCGATGACCGTGGCCACGCAGGTGGTCGCGCCCCGGGCCAGCAGCTCGGCCTCGTCCGCCACCGCGAAAGCCGCGAAGCGCGCCGGAACCCCCGCCTCCAGGACCCCGTGGAAGGCCTCCGCGGCCGCGTCCCGCCCCGCGAACGGATCCAGGGCGGGCAGCCCCTCGTAGGCGGCCGGCGGCAGGATGGTGAGCCCCGACCGGGACACCGCCGTGCGCACCGCCGGGATCGTGAAGCGGCCGCAGACCGCCACCACCCCGCGGGCCAGCAGCCGCTGCGTGCCCCGCCGGGCGCTGTTGCCCCACCGCGGCTCGGTCATCTTCAGCGCGTCCAGCGCGGCCTCGCCCCGGATCGGGTCGGCGCCGAGCTCGGTGACCTCGTACGGGTCGTCCGGATAGTAGGTGCGCTCCAGCAGCTCGTCCGCCCCGCGCACCAGCAGCCCCGGGGTGATCACCCCGGGCCAGCGGCGGGTGCGGGCGTGCGGGTGGGCCGCGGCGACCTCCTCGTACGGCCCCACGCGGGCTATCCGGTCGCCGTCGACGAGGACCGCACCGCCCGGGAGCGGCGCGGAACCCCGCCCGGGGACGAGAAGTTCGGCGGTGTGAAGCGTCAGCATCGGTCGGCGGGCGTCGTCAGTTCGTGGAGATGAGCTTCAGCTCGGGGTGCGCCGTGCCGCCTTCGAGGGCGGTGGAGGAGATGTGCGAGACCACGCGCTCGTCCACCGGGTCGTTCGCCGGGTCGTCGTGCACGAGCAGGTGCTCGTACGTCGTCGCGCGCTGCGCCGGGGTCCGGCCCGCCTTGCGGATCAGGTCGATGATCTCCTGGCGGTTGGAGCGGTGCTTGGCCCCGGCCGAGGAGACGACGTTCTCCTCCAGCATGATCGAGCCGAGGTCGTCCGCGCCGTAGTGCAGCGAGAGCTGGCCCGCCTCCTTGCCCACGGTCAGCCAGGAGCCCTGGATGTGGGCGATGTTGTCGAGGAAGAGGCGCGCGATGGCGATCATGCGCAGGTACTCGAAGATCGTCGCCTGGGTGCGGCCCTTGAGGTGGTTGTTCTCGGGCTGGTAGGTGTACGGGATGAAGGCGCGGAAGCCGCCCGTACGGTCCTGCGTGTCCCGGATCATCGCGATGTGCTCGATGCGCTCGGCATTGGTCTCGCCGGTGCCCATCAGCATGGTGGAGGTGGACTCCACGCCCAGCTTGTGGGCGATCTCCATGATCTCCAGCCAGCGCTCGCCCGACTCCTTGAGCGGGGCGATCGCCTTGCGCGGGCGGGCCGGCAGCAGTTCGGCGCCGGCGCCCGCGAAGGAGTCGAGGCCGGCCGCGTGGATGCGCTGGATGGCCTCCTCCGCCGAGACGCCCGAGATGCGGGCCATGTGCTCGACCTCGGACGCGCCGAGGGAGTGGATGACCAGCTGCGGGAAGTCCTTCTTGATGGCGGCGAAGTGGTGCTCGTAGTACTCGACGCCGTAGTCCGGGTGGTGCCCGCCCTGGAACATGATCTGCGTGCCGCCGAGTTCGACGGTCTCCGCGCAGCGGCGCAGGATGTCGTCGAGGTCGCGGGACCAGCCCTTCTTCGCGTCCTTGGGAGCCGCGTAGAAGGCACAGAACTTGCACGCCGTGACGCACACGTTGGTGTAGTTGATGTTCCGCTCGATGATGTACGTCGCGATGTGCTCGGTACCGGCGTAGCGACGGCGGCGCACCGCGTCGGCCGCCTGGCCGAGCGCGTGCAGCGGCGCGTGGCGGTAGAGGTCGAGCGCCTCTTCCCTGGTGATCCGGCCCCCCGCGGCTGCGCGGTCGAGGACAGACTGGAGATCGGCCTGGTCGGTCACCGGTGCGTCACCTTTCGGCGGTGTGTCTGTGTCAAGGTCCGGACCGATCCAGCGTACGCCAGGGCGGACCGGCGGATTTCAGGGGCTGCGCGTGAGGTCGCCCTCGGGGTTTCCGGCCGGGGTGTCGCCCGACTTGTAGTGCAGCGTCCCGTCGGCGTTCAGGCTGAAGCGCTCGTCGGCGGAGCCGTTGGAGCAGACCCCGGGGGCCGGGTTGGGGCCGCCCGAGGTGTCCAGGACCAGCGAGCGGTCGGTGGCGGAGGACAGCTCCCAGTCGCCGCTGCAGTCGGTGCCCAGGAGGGCCAGGACCGACTTGTCCCGGGCCACGACCTCACCGACCTTGCCGGCCTTGATCGTGATCTCGAACTCCGAGGAGAGGCCGAGGCGGGCGGTGGTGACCGCGCCCTTCCAGGTGCCGACGAACTCCTTGGGGACGTCCTCCCTGGTCCCCTTGGGCGCGGCCGCGCTCCCGCTCGGGGTTCCGGCCGGGTTCGGGGCCGAGGAGGCCGCGGGGGCGGGCGAGGAGGCGGAGGGCCTCGCCCCGGAGTCGGCCAGGTCCTGCTGCCTGCCGCCCTGGCCCGGCAGCAGGTCCATCCAGAACAGCCCGCCGGACAGCACCGCGAGCGCGGCCGCCGCGGCCAGGACCAGCGTGCAGCTGAACCGGCGCCCGGCCGCCCTGACGGTGACCTGCCGCCCCGAGTCCTCCGCCCCGGCCCGCTGTCCGGGTAGCCCCCCACCGCCGGTTCCCCGGCCGGGGCTTGCGTACGGACCGGCTCCGCCGGGCGAGCCCGCGGTCGCGGCACCGGCCGCCCCGCCGCCCGTACCGGCCGGGCCGGAGCCGCTCTCCGCGGCGCCGTACGGCGAGCCGGCGCCCGGTCGCGGCCCCCCGTACGCGGGGTCGGGAGGACCGAAGCCGGCCCCGGCCGCGCCTCCGTACGAGGCAGCCGTGAACGGCACCGGCCCGGACGGGCCGTCCGCGTACGGCTGGTGGGGCGCACCGAAGCCCCGGCCCGCCGGTGCGCCGGACCCGCCCTCGAAGGAATCCGCGTCCAGGTCCAGCAGCGCCACGGCGGCCCGGCTGGCCTCCTCCACCAGCGGCCCGGGGAGCCAGCCGGGGACGCCCAGCGCCCCGCCGAGGGCCGCCGCGATCGCCTCGGGGGCCGGCCGCTCCGCCGCCGTCTTGGCCAGACAGGCCTCGATCAGCCCGCGCAGCTCGCCGTCCGGGAGCGCGCCGAGCTCCGGCGGCTCGTGGACCACCTTGTAGAGGAGGGTGGCCGAGTTGTCCCCGGTGAAGGGCGGCCGCCCGGTCGCCGCGAAGGCCATGACCGCGCCGAGCGAGAACACGTCGGCCGCCCCCGTGATCCCCTTGCCGAGGATCTGCTCGGGCGACATGTAGCCGGGCGAGCCGACGGAGACCCCGGTGGAGGTGAGCGAGGCCGTGCCGTCCGTGGCCCGCGCGATCCCGAAGTCGATCAGGCGCGGCCCGTCGAGGGTGAGCATCACGTTCGACGGCTTCACGTCCCGGTGTACGAGGCCCAGGCCGTGCACCGCCACCAGGGCGCGGGCCAGCCCCGCGCCGATGGCCCGGACCGAGGTCTCGGGGAGCGGGCCGTGCCCGGCCAGCGCGCGGTCCAGGGAGGGACCGGCCACGTACCCGGTGGCCACCCACGGCACCGGGGCCTCGGGGTCCGCGTCCAGCACCGGCGCGGTCCACTCGCCGCCCACCCGGCGGGCCGCCTCGACCTCGCGGCGGAACCGGGCCCGGAATTCCTCGTCGGTGGCGAAGTGGGGGTGCACGATCTTGACGGCGACGGTCCGGCCGCCCGCACTGCGCCCCAGGTAGACCCGGCCCATGCCACCCGCGCCGAGCCGGCCCAGCAACCGGTACGCGCCGATGGTCCGCGGCTCACCGGCTTCGAGCGGCTGCATCGCGTCCCCCAATTCCCCGTGATCGCGGGCTCCTTGTGGCGCCCCGCCGAGCAGCAGCAGCCTAGGCCCTGTCCGGGGCGTGGCGGGGAGGGTGCACGGTCACCCTTTTGCATTTCCACCCCAAGGCGAGAAATGCAAAAAGGCGGGGAATTCCCGGTAAACCGCACATTCGGTCGTCCGGCCTCCGGACTACGGCCGGGTAAACCCGGTCAGCACTCCTGGACCACCGTGCTCAGCAGCTCCACGGAGACATCCGCGGGATAGCCCGTCGTCGGTCCGGTACGGCGTGCGAATTCCCGTACGCCGGCCAGCTGGTCGGGACCGAAGCGGAAGTCGAGCGTCGTGAAGTACCGCTCCAGCAGCTCCGCGTCGAAGGCCTCCCAGCGGGCCGCCTGCTCGGCCACCTTGGTGACCTCTTCCAGGGAGACGTCCCGGGAGGAGAGGAAGGCCGCGTGGACCTCCCGCACGACGCCGGGCTCGCGGGCGAGGTAGTCCTTGCGGGCCGCCCAGACCGCGAAGACGAACGGCAGCCCGGTCCACTCCTTCCACATGTGACCCAGGTCGTGCACGGTCAGCCCCAGGCGGGGCGCGTCGTGCAGCGAGGCGCGCAGCGCGGCGTCCCCGATCAGTACCGCCGCGTCCGCCTCCTGCATCATCACGCTCAGGTCGGGCGGGCAGGTGTAGTAGTCGGGCTGCACCCCGTACTGCTCGGAAAGCAGCAGCTGGGCGAGGCGTACGGACGTACGAGAGGTGGAACCGAGCGCGACGCGGGCTCCGTCGAGCTGCTCCAGGGGGACCTGCGAGACGATCACGCAGGACATCACCGGACCGTCGCAGCCGACCGCGATGTCGGGGAAGGCGACGAGTTGGTCGGCGTTGCGGAGGAACTCCACGAGGGTGATCGGGGCGATGTCCAGGTCCCCCTGGACGAGGCGCTCACTGAGCTTCTCGGGGGAGTCCTTGGTCAGCTCCAGGTCCAGCAGCGTGCCGGTTCTGGCCAGCCCCCAGTAGAGGGGCAGGCAGTTCAGGAACTGAATGTGGCCGACGCGGGGCCGGCTGCGATAGACGTCCACATCGTGACACTAGCCCCCGTGTTCGCGTCAGCCTTCCAGCGGGTCTCAAACGTCCGGGTGACGTGATCTTTCCCTCTGGTCTCGGCCGCAGGGTGCGTGCTAGGCTCGTCGCAAGTTGCAGTTTGGTTTCCCTTGCAGTACGAGGCCTGCGGAGAATGTGACCCGCAGGCTTTTGTAGTTTTCAGACTTCTTAGCAGGTTCTGGAGCAGGGCGACCCTTTGGCCCATAGGAGGGCTCATGGCTACCGGAACCGTGAAGTGGTTCAACGCTGAAAAGGGCTTCGGCTTCATCGCCCAGGACGGCGGCGGCCCGGATGTCTTCGTCCACTACTCCGCGATCAACGCCTCTGGCTTCCGCTCCCTTGAGGAGAACCAGACGGTGAACTTCGACGTCACGCAGGGTCCGAAGGGCCCGCAGGCGGAGAACGTCACCCCGGCCTAGTCGCCTGGGCCAACCTAAATCGCGGGTTGGAAATGCAGTACCCAAGGAGCCCTGTCCCCTCTGCGCGAGCAGACCCGGCAGGGCTCCTGCCTTTTCCCGCCGCGGCGGGGAAAAGGCAGTGGCCCCCGGCGCCGTGGGAACGGCGCCGGGGGCCACTGGTGTGACCGGCTTGCGACCTCAGGGGCGAGCCGCCGTCTTCGCGGGGGCCGGGTCCGGGGCCGGGGTCGTGACCGGAGGAGCCGTGATCTTGAGCTCCAGGACCAGGGTGACCTTCTCCTTCGTGGTCAGGCGCACGAAGTAGGTACCCGGGGCCACGTCCGTGGTGAAGAGCTCCGGCAGGACGATCTTGCCGTCGGCGCCGGTCTTGGCCAGCAGCCGGCCGAAGACCTTCTTCCCGGCCTCGTCCTTGAAGTACGGGCCCTTCGCGGTCTCCGGGTCCACCGGGACCCACTTGCCGTTCGAGTCCTTCACGACCAGGTCGGCCACGGTCTCCGTACCGGCGACGGCCTTCCCGGCGGAGGTCGCGAAGACCTCCACGTCCTTGACGCTCGTACCGGCGACCGCCTCCAGCGGCTTCGCGTCGTCCGCGCGGGCCAGCCGGTCCGCGACCGTCACCGTGACCTTGCCGTCGAACTGCACGGCGAACCGGCCCTGCTGGTCGTAGGCCGCGGCCCGCAGCGTGAAGGCGCCGGCCTTGGGGCCCGCCTTCAGCCCGGGCGCGGCGGCGATGCCCTCGGCGTCCGTCTTGACCACCAGGGAGTCCGCCGTCCCGAAGCGGGTACCTCCGGTGGTGTCCCCCTCGACCGCGAAGACGACCTCCCGGCTGACGGCGGGCTTGCCGTCGCTCAGGAGCAGCTTGACCCGCGGGACCTCCGCGAAGGACCCGCCGGCCTCGGCCGTGAGGCCGGGACCGCCGAGGACCGTCAGCTCCGCCAGGCGCGGGGCGGGCGGCTTGGGCTGCTCCGGCGTCGGAGTCGGAGTGGGCGTGGGGGTCGGCGTGGGCGTCGGCGTGGGCGTCGGCGTCGGCTTGGGCGTCACCGGAGGCGTGTGCGACGGCACGCGCGGGGTGGGCAGCGGGCCCGACGGCTGCACCGGGTACTCCCCGGCGGGCGGGTTCGGCACCTCGGCGGCGCCGCCGGCCTGGTACTGGCGCATGTAGCCGAGCACGGTGTTCACGTACTCGCGGGAGTTGTTGTAGCTGAGGATCGCCGCGTCGAGCTTGGCCGCGACCGACAGGTCCCGGTCGCCCGCGCACAGGTAGAGACCCGCGCCCAGCGCCGCGTCGTAGATGTTGTTCGGGTCGCGCTTGGAGTCGCCGTTGCCGTCGGCGCCCCAGGTGGCCCAGGTCGACGGGATGAACTGCATCGGGCCCACGGCCCGGTCGTACACGGCGTCCGCGTCCCACTCGCCCTTGTCCGTGTCCCGGATCTCGGCGAAGCCGTTGCCGTCGAGGCGCGGGCCGCGGATGGGCTTCTCGGTGTAGCCGTCGGCCTTGAGGCCGTAGCCCGAGGCGTGGACGGACTCGACCCGGCCGATGCCCGCGAGCAGCTGCCAGGGCAGCTTGCAGCCGGGGAGTGCGGCGGCCACCGACACTTCGGCACGGTGATAGGCGTCGAGGGCGGTCGCGGGTATCCCGCTGGCCCCCTCCTGCGCGCCCGTCCCGCTGGGCGGCGGGTCGGCGACGATGTCGGGCAGATCCAGCCGGGCGTCACCGCGGTCGGTGGCCTGCGGACTGTCCGGCGTGGGCTCGGACTCTCCCGCGTCGGCGGTCGACGGGCTGGTCACGACCGCGGCGGTGGTCAGGCTGGCCGCGAGCGCGGCCGTGCACAGGACCTTGCGCGAGGTGTTGACGAGGTGACGGTGAAGCGGCTTCACAGTGCGGCGATCCCCCCAAGGAGCCGTCAAAGGTATACGGCCGGTCTAGCCGTGAATATCCACTGTCTATCAGGTATTCGAACCCGACTCGCCGTCCCGTCGGGATATGTGACGCACCATTCGTCTCGGCTTCACCGGGATCTCATGGCCGAACGAACAGACCTCCCAACTCCCCGCCCGAATTACCCCGATGGGCGCCATTTCCACCCCACCGAGCCGCCGACGGTGTGACCGTACTCACTCACCGGGACCCCTGCGGGCGGGGTCGGGGCGGGCGGGGTCGGGGCGGGCGGGGTCGGGGCGGGGCCCGGGGGCTTCGGAGGGCAGGAGCCGGCCGGGCGGGGTCGGGAGACAGGGCCCGGGGCTTCGGAGGCGGGGTCCCAACCGGGCGGCATCGAGAGGCGGGGCCCGGGGCTTCGGAGGGCAGGAGCCGGCCGGGCGGGGTGATGACGTGGGTCGGGGGCTTCGGGTGGGCGGGAGCCAGTTGATCGGCATCAGGGATGGGTATGGGGGTTTCCCGTCAGTCTCATCGTCTCTCCGGTTCGGGCCGGTCCCTCAAGGGCGCTCGTTCCTCGCGTCGCTACGCGATGGCCTTCGGCCACCCTTGACCGACCGTCCCGCCCCGGAAAGTCGAAGACTGTCGGGAAGCCCCCAAAAGAACGAGCCGGTCCAAGCTTTCAGGGACGGGGCGGTCAGAGATGCCCGGCCCGGTCGGGCGCAAGAGGCACGACCGACAGGCGGGGCCCATGCCCGCCATCGGCCGGGTCGGTGAGCGCGTCCAATCGCTACGCGCTCCTCACCTCTCAGCGTCAGCGACCCTCCTGGGGCTGGGCATAAGCCGCCCACGACCTCGGCTCGACGCGCGACATGCGTCCGACGACCGCCTTGGGTTGGGCATAAGCCGCCCACAACCTCGGCTCGACGCGCGACATGCGTCCGACGACCGCCTTGGGTTGGGCATAAGCCGCCCACAACCTCGGCTCGACGCGCGACATGCGTCCGACGACCGTCTGTGGCTGGGCAAAAGCCGCCCACGACCTCGGCTCGACGCGCGACATGCGACCGACGACCGTCTGTGGCTGGGCAAAAGCCGCCCGCAGCATCAGCACTCTCTCTTTGACTGCGACCGGCAGCCGTCAGGGGGTCGTTGAGAGGAGCGGTCGGCTTGTTCCTCGGCTCAGCCGAGGTGGGGGCGGGTCAACGCGAGGACGGCACCACAAACCTACCCACAAACAAGGGTAATTGGGGCAAACGGTCAGCCTTCTGGGCCGCACACACTCACTGACCCGAGCTCACCTCGACATAGCCGCCGTCTGACGCGCCTCCACCCCCCAA
>NZ_JBICZI010000027.1:0-94894 GCF_043201855.1 Streptomyces sp. NPDC048257 | reverse complement strand
GACCCGCTCCCCCCCCCCCGCGCCCCCGCCGCCGCCCCCGGCAGCGGGCCCAGCGCGAGGGCCCCCCCGTCGCCCCCGGGGGCGGGCACCCGGCGGGGGCGGCCCCCCCCCGCGCCCCCCCCCCTCGGGCCGTTCCCCCTCGGGCCGTTCCCCGGTCCTACTTCCCGCCGAGCGAGCGCAGCGACTCGGCGTACGTGCCGACCGCGTGTGCGATCACGTCCAGGTTGGTGTCGAAGACCTTGAGGTCCAGGTTCTTCAGGTCGTCCCCCGCCCCGTGGTAGTTCGGGTCGTACGGGGCCCCGGCCGTGCCGCCGTGGCGCCCCGCCTGCTCGGCGGTCTTGATGCCCTCGGCGCCGGTGAAGGTGCCGCCCGCCGGGATGCCGTTCGCGATGAACGGGCCGTAGTCGGAGCGGCCGTCGAAGTCACTGCCCTCGTGCGGCTTGCCCTTCTTGTCGAGGAAGCCGTTGATCAGCGCCTCGATCTGCGCCGAGCCCGCCGGGCCCGCACCCGCACCCGTCCTGTCGGAGTCGTCCCCGTCGTAGACGAACTGCACCGGGTTCGGGGAGGCGATCATGTCGAAGTTCAGGTAAAGGGCGATGTCCTTCCTCTGCTTCTCGGACAGCTGCGCGACGTAGTGCTCCGAGCCGAGCAGGCCCAGCTCCTCGGCCGACCACCAGCCGAAACGCACCTTGTTGGCGGGCCCCTTGCCCTTCCTGTTGGCGCCCTCGTCCGCGAGCTTGAGGGCCACCTCCAGCAGACCGGCCGAGCCGGAGCCGTTGTCGTTGATGCCCGGGCCCTCGGGTACGGAGTCCAGGTGGGCGCCGAGGGTCACCACCCGGTCGGAGCGGCCGCCCTTGGTCTCGGCGATCACGTTGCGGGTCGTCTTCTTCACGTGCTCCTGGTCGAGGTCCAGGCGGACCTTGACCTCGCCCTGGGCGGCGGCCGCGGTCAGCTCCTCGCCGTCGGCCAGCGTGATGCCGGCGCTCGGGATGATCCCCTCGGCGGGCGAGGAGAACCCGCCGCGCACCGGGGTGGTCCCGCTGTGGTTGTAGACGATCACCCCGAGCGCGCCGGCCTCGGCGGCTGCCCGCTGCTTCTCCACGAAGGTGCACGCGCCCCGCTTGACCAGGGCGATCTTCCCGGCGAAGGCACCGGCCGGGTAGTCGTCGGCCGTGCAGCCGGGGGTCTCGTCGACCCGGGCCAGGGCGAGCGGCGCGGCCAGGCCGCCGGCGGGGGTGGACTTGGTGAAGGTGAAGGCGGCGGTGGCCAGCTCGCGGGAGCCCTGGCCGAGGACGGTGGTCTTCTCCGTCTTGGTGTGCGCCTCGTAGATGTCGAAGTCCTGGTACGAGACCTGGTACCCGGCCTTCTTCAGCGTGTCGTACACGTAGGCGGCGGAGGCCGCGTGGCCCGGCGTGCCGGCGGCGCGGTTGCCGCCGTTGGCGTCGGCGATCTGCTGGAACTTCTTCAGATGGCGGTAGGCGCCCTTGGCGGTCACCTCCTCCACCAGCTCCTTGGCCAGCCTGCCCTCGCGGGGGTGGGCGGCCGCCGGAGTGGCGGTCAGCAGGACGGGTGCGGCGACGGCGGCGGCCGCGAGGGCGGCGAGCGCCGGTATGGACCGGCGGCGGTGGCGGATGGCGCGCACGGTGGATCTCCCCGAATCGGATGGTTCGTTCTGCGGTCGGTCACGTCCGGAAACCGGACACGACGGACTGGACGCTAACCGGCGCCGACCAGGCGAAACGGGTGTTCAGGCGCCGTGCAACACTCCTGCCACGAACTCGCCACGGGGGTTCACATTCGGGACACCGTCCGTTCCTCGGACAATGGATTGGACAAGGATCGTGGGGTCGTACGCATGATGGCTTACGCGCGCCCGCGTCGTACGTACCAAAAGGAGTCACCGTGAGGGTCGGAATCGTCGGAGCCACCGGACAGGTCGGCGGAGTCATGCGCGGCATCCTCGCCGAGCGGAAGTTCCCGGTGGACGAGCTGCGGCTGTTCGCCTCGGCCCGTTCCGCGGGCTCGACCCTCGTCTGGGAGGGCCAGGAGATCACCATCGAGGACGCGTCCACGGCCGACTACTCCGGCCTGGACATCGTGCTCTTCTCCGCGGGCGGCGCCACCTCCCGGGCGCTGGCCGAGAAGGTCGCCGCCCAGGGCGCCGTCGTGATCGACAACTCCTCCGCCTGGCGCGGCGACCCGGAGGTCCCGCTCGTGGTCTCCGAGGTCAACCCGCACGCGATCAAGAACCGCCCCAAGGGCATCATCGCGAACCCGAACTGCACCACCATGGCCGCGATGCCGGTGCTGCGCCCGCTGCACGACGAGGCCGGCCTGACCGCGCTGATCGCCACCACCTACCAGGCCGTCTCCGGCTCGGGCCTGGCCGGTGTGGCCGAGCTCAAGGGCCAGGCCTGCGCGGTCTCCGAGGCCGCCGACCAGCTGACCTTCGACGGCGGCGCGGTGGACTTCCCGGAGCCCGCCGTCTACAAGCGCCCGATCGCCTACAACGTGGTCCCGCTCGCGGGCAACCTGGTCGACGACGGCTCCTTCGAGACCGACGAGGAGCAGAAGCTCCGCAACGAGTCCCGCAAGATCCTGGAGATCCCGGAGCTCAAGGTCTCCGGCACCTGCGTGCGCGTGCCGGTCTTCTCCGGCCACTCCCTCCAGGTCAACGCCCGCTTCGCGAACCCGATCAGCGTCGAGCGCGCCTACGAGCTGCTGAAGGACGCCCCGGGCGTCGAGCTCTCGGAGATCCCGACCCCCCTGCAGGCGGCGGGCAAGGACGCCTCGTACGTGGGCCGCATCCGCAGCGACGAGACCGCGGAGAACGGCCTCGCGCTCTTCCTCTCGAACGACAACCTCCGCAAGGGCGCGGCCCTGAACGCGGTGCAGATCGCCGAGCTCGTGGCCGAGGAGCTGCGCGGCTGATCCCGCGGGCAGCACGACGAGGAGGGCGGGCGCCGCACGGCGCCCGCCCTCCCGGCGCGTCAGGGCCTGTGCACCTCGAAGTGGAAGCACCCGAACTCGGCGGCGCGGACGTGGACGAGGGCCACCTCGGGATCGGCGAAGGCTTCGGCGAGGGCCCGCTCGAGCACCCCGTCGGGATCGTCCCCGAGGTCCAGGACGCGCCCGCCGAGGATGTGCCCGCGGGCGTCGTACCGCCGGGCGGTGCGCTGCGCCCCGGCGTGGGCGAAGGGGTACCCGCCGCCACCCGCCGGCCCCGCGCACTCCCCGGCGTGGATGAAGACGGGGCCCTGCTCGTCGTAGGCACCGGGATCCACCCCGGTCCGCGCCGCCCAGCGGCGCAGCGGCGCGTACGAGACGAGCGCGATCCGCTCACCGGCCGCGCCGGTCCGCAGGCAGCACCGCAGCGGCGCCCCGCCTTCCCCGTCGGTGTAGGGGACGCACGCGCGTCCCGCGTCGTCGCGTACGCGGAGCTCCGCGAGCACCGCTTCCTCGATGGGCCTCGCCCGGTCTCCGCTGGTCATGGCCTCCAGCGTGCCGCTGTGGCCCGCCGGTGTCCGGCAGGAATGCGACGTCGCGTTCGCCCGTGGATTACTCCGAGACGGTGACGCTGTCCGGATGGCAGGATGGCCGGGCAACGTCACCATCAAAGGAGATGACCGCGTGCCAGGCACGAATCTCACCCGTGAAGAGGCTCAGCAGCGGGCAAAGCTGCTCACCGTCGACTCCTACGAGATCGAACTCGATCTCAGCGGTGCGCAGGAGGGTGGCACCTACCCGTCCGTGACCACCGTGCGCTTCCAGTCGGCCGAGGCCGGGGCCGAGACGTTCATCGACCTGGTCGCCCCGGCCGTGCACGAGGTCGTCCTCAACGGCAAGGCGCTGGACGTCGCCGCGGTCTTCCGGGACTCCCGGATCGCCCTCGGCCACCTGGAGGCCGGGGCCAACGAGCTCCGTGTCGTCGCGGACTGCGCGTACACGAACACCGGTGAGGGTCTGCACCGCTTCGTGGACCCGGTCGACCAGCAGGCCTACCTCTACACCCAGTTCGAGGTTCCGGACGCGCGGCGGGTCTTCGCCAGCTTCGAGCAGCCCGACCTGAAGGCCACGTTCCAGTTCACCGTGACCGCCCCCGAGGGCTGGACGGTCATCTCGAACTCCCCACGGGACATTCCTGAGGGGGCGGAGGCCGCGGACGTCAAGGACAACGTCTGGCGCTTCGAGCCGACCCCGCGCATCTCCTCGTACATCACGGCGTTGATCGTCGGCCCGTACCACGCGGTGCACAGCTCCTACGAGGGCGCGGACGGCCAGTCCGTTCCGCTCGGCATCTACTGCCGGCCCTCGCTCGCCGAGTTCCTCGACGCGGACGCGATCTTCGACGTGACCCGGCAGGGCTTCGACTGGTTCCAGGAGAAGTTCGCCTACGACTACCCCTTCGCCAAGTACGACCAGCTCTTCGTCCCGGAGTTCAACGCGGGCGCCATGGAGAACGCGGGCGCGGTCACCATCCGCGACCAGTACGTCTTCCGCTCGAAGGTGACGGACGCGGCGTACGAGGTGCGCGCGGAGACGATCCTCCACGAGCTCGCCCACATGTGGTTCGGCGACCTGGTCACCATGGAGTGGTGGAACGACCTGTGGCTGAACGAGTCCTTCGCGACGTACACCTCGATCGCCTGCCAGGCCTACGCCGAGGGCTCGAAGTGGCCGCACGCCTGGACCACCTTCGCCAACTCCATGAAGACGTGGGCGTACCGGCAGGACCAGCTGCCCTCCACGCACCCGATCATGGCGGACATCCGTGACCTCGACGACGTCATGGTCAACTTCGACGGCATCACGTACGCCAAGGGCGCCTCGGTGCTCAAGCAGCTCGTCGCCTACGTCGGCATGGACGCCTTCTTCAAGGGCGTGCAGGCGTACTTCAAGGCGCACGCGTTCGGGAACACGCGCCTGTCCGACCTGCTGGGCGCCCTGGAGGAGACCTCCGGCCGCGACCTGACCGCCTGGTCGAAGGCGTGGCTGGAGACGGCCGGCATCAACATCCTGCGCCCGGAGGTCACCACCGACGCGAACGGTGTCATCACCGCCTTCGGCATCCGCCAGGAGGCGCCCGCGCTGCCCGCCGGCGCCAAGGGCGAGTCCACCCTGCGCCCGCACCGCATCGCGGTCGGCCTGTACGAGCTCCAGGACGGCGCCCTCGTGCGCACCGACCGGATCGAGCTGGACATCGACGGCGCGCTGACCACGGTGCCGGAGCTGGTCGGCCGCACCCGCCCGGCCGTCTTCCTGCTGAACGACGACGACCTGTCGTACGCGAAGGTTCGCCTGGACGAGGAGTCCCTCGCCACGGTCACCGCGCACATCGGCGACTTCACGGAGTCCCTGCCGCGCGCACTGTGCTGGGCCTCGGCCTGGGACATGACGCGTGACGGCGAGCTCGCCACCCGCGACTACCTCGCGCTGGTCCTCTCGGGCATCGGCAAGGAGTCCGACATCGGCGTGGTCCAGTCGCTGCACCGGCAGGTGAAGCTGGCCATCGACCTGTACGCCGACCCGGCGTGGCGGGAGCAGGGTCTGGCGGCCTGGACCGAGGCCACCCTGGAGCACCTGCGTGCCGCGGAGCCGGCCGGTGACCACCAGCTGGCGTGGGCGCGGGCCTTCGCGGCCTCGGCCCGCACCGAGGGACAGCTGACCTACCTGTCGGCGCTGCTCGACGGCTCGGCGGAGATCGAGGGCCTGGCCGTCGACACCGAGCTGCGGTGGACGTTCCTGGAGCGCCTCGCCGCGACGGGTGTCGCCGACGAGCCGGCCATCGCGGCGGAGCTGGAGCGGGACGCGACGGCGGCCGGCGAGCGCCATGCGGCGACCGCCCGGGCGGCGCGGCCGACGGCGGAGGCCAAGGCCGAGGCGTGGGCCTCGGTGGTGGAGTCCGGCGACCTGCCGAACGCGGTGCAGGAGGCCGTGATCGGCGGCTTCGTCCAGACCGACCAGCGCGAGCTGCTGGCCCCGTACACCGAGAAGTTCTTCTCGGCGGTCAAGGGTGTCTGGGAGTCCCGCAGCCACGAGATCGCCCAGCAGATCGCGGTGGGCCTCTACCCTGCGCTGCAGGTCTCGCAGGAGACGCTGGACGCGACGGACGCCTGGCTGGCCTCGGCCGAGCCGAACGCGGCCCTGCGCCGCCTGATCTCGGAATCCCGCGCGGGTGTCGACCGCGCCCTTCGCGCGCAGGCGGCCGACGCGGCTGCCGCTCAGGTCTAAGGGCTCACGGGCTCTGCCCGCACCCGCGGGGGCTCCGTCTCCCGCGGGTGCGGCTCCGTACCCGGGGCTCCGCCCCGGACCCCGCGCCTCCAGCGCCGGCGGGGCTGGTTCTGCCCGGCATCCTCGCTACCGCCGGGCCTCGGCCGCTTCGCGCAGGGCCGCGAGGACGTAGGACAGCGCGGGCGCGGATTCGGCGCCCCGGCGGACCGCCGCGATCACGTGGCGGGTCGGGCGGTCGTGGGCCAGCACCCGGACCGTCCCGCTGGGGGCCCGGCGCGAGACCATCCGCGGCACCAGCGCCACCCCCATCCCCGCCTCGACCATGGCCAGGATGGCGGTCCACCCGGACGCCGAGTGCGCCTGTTCCGGGACGAAGCCCGCCGCCTCGCACGCGGACCGGGCGATCTCCGACCAAGGGCCGCTGCCCCCGTAGATCCACGGGTCGCCGGAGAGGTCCGCCAGCCGCAGGTCGACCGCGTCCGCCAGCGGATGCCCCGGCGGGAGCGCCACGTCCAGCGGGTCCTCCAGCAGCGTCACCCGCGTGAACCGGGCATCCCGCGCGGTCGGCGCATGGGCCGCCAGGGACAGCGCCAGGTCCACGCCCCCGGCCGACAGGAGCTCGTACGACTCCGCGGCCTCCGTCTCCCGGACCCTGACCTCCACCCCGGGGTGGGTCGTGCGCAGCGCGGCCACCGCCGGGACCACGAGTGCCGGTACGGCGGTGGAGAAGGCGCCCACCCGTACCTCTCCCGTGTCCCCCGAGAGGTACCCGGCCAGTTCCGCGTCGGCGCGCTCCAGTTGGGCGAACACCGCCTCCGTGTGCCGCAGGACGAGGTGGGCCGCGTCCGTGAGCCGTACCCGGCGGCCCTGTGCTTCCAGCAGCACCACGCCCAGTTGCCGGGCGAGGTTGGTCAGTTGCTGCGAAACGGCCGAGGGCGTCATGTGCAGCGCCTCGGCCGTCCTGGTCACGGTCCCCTGTTCGGCGAGGGTCCGCAGGATCCGCAGCTTCTTGATGTCCCACTCGGTCATGGGCCCGAACCTACCGCCGGGCACTCCCCAGCCCGACTCCGCCGAGGATCAGCGCCATGCAGAGCAGCTGCGCCGGTCCGGTGTGCTCGCCCAGCAGCAGGAAGCCGAGCCCGGCCACGCAGACCGGCTGGAGGTAGTAGACGATGCCGGCGCGGGCGGCCCCGATGATCGAGATCGCCTTGTTCCACGCGAAGAAGGCGACGGCGGAGGAGAACACGCCGACGTACAGCAGCGGTCCCACGGTCCCGGCGGTGATCTCGAAGTCGCCCTGGACGGAGACGGAGACCGCGTAGGCGGGCGCCAGCATCAGCGCGCCGAGCACGAAGGTGGTGATCAGGAAGGCCAGTCCGCCGAGTTCGGCGGGCTTGCGCCGCAGCAGGGCGCTGTACGTGGCGAAGGAGAGGGCTGCGCCGAACATCCACAGGTCCCCGGCGCCGAAGTCGAAGCCGATCGAGCCGTCCCCGACGAGCAGCAGCACCCCGAAGGCGGCGAGCAGCATGCCGAAGGCCCGCCGCCTGCCGAGCCGTTCGCCGCCGAGGCGGGCGTAGAGCGCCATGATGACCGGCGAGGCGGCCATGATCATGCCCATGTTGGAGGCGGAGGTGGTCAGTCCGGCCTGGTGCACGAGCGTGTTGTAGAGGGCGACGCCGAACAGCGAGGCGAGGGCGATGAAGCCGAAGTGCCGCCGGATCAGGGCCCGCTGCTGCCAGGCCTGACGGGCGGCGAAGGGGGCGACGGCGAGCAGGGCGATGATCCAGCGCCAGAAGACCGCCTGGACGGGCGGGACGGTCTCGGCCATGCCCCGGGTGGCGACGAAGCTGCCGGACCAGACGACCGTCGCGAGCAGGGCGAGGAGGACGCCGAGCCCGGCGGCACCCTTTTTCCCCGTGCTGCCGGGCTCGGCCTGCGAAACGGTACGGACGCGGTCCATGACGGCCACTGTGTGTCTGCTCCTCGGTGTCGACGGGTGGTGCGGTGTGGCCTACCGTCGCACCTCCTCATCCATCAGGTCTATCGAAATGTTCTGATCCTTCTGTTCAGCAGAACTGAACGATCGCGCCTGGCGTGCGGCCGCCAGCTGACCGGCGACGGTGGCTCCGAAGGCGATCGCCATCCCCACGAGCTGTACGGGCGACAGCGCCTGCCCGAGGGCGGCCCAGCCGATGACGGCGGCGGTGAGCGGGGAGAGCGGGCCGAGCAGGGTGACCGAGGTGGCGCTGAGGGCTCCGATACCGCGGAACCACAGCCAGTAGGCGATGCCGGTGTTGATCAGCATCATGTAGCCGTAGCCGAGGAAGGCCTTGCCGTCGAGCGCGGGCGGAGCCCCCTCGACCAGGGCGGCCACCGGAATGATGAACAGCCCGCCCGCGGTGAGCTGCCAGCCGGTCATGGCCAGCGGGCCCACGCCCTCGGGGCGGCCCCAGCGCTTGGTCATCACGGTGCCGGCGCCCATGGAGGCGGAGGAGATCACACCGGCGAGGATGCCGACCGCGTCGAGTTTCGCCTCGGCGGTGAGGACGACCATGCTCACGCCGAACGCCCCCACGACGGCGGCCAGTACGGTGCGCAGGCTCGCCCGCTCGCCGAGGACGAGTGCGGCCAGTCCTACGACGAACAGCGGGCCGGCGGCGCCCAGGACGGCCGCGACCCCGCCGGGGAGCCGGTAGGCGGAGAGGAACAGCAGCGGGAAGAAGGCGCCGATGTTGAGGATGCCGAGGACGGCGGACTTCCACCACCACTGGCCCCTGGGCAGGGTGCGGGCCAGGGCGGTCAGCAGCAGACCGGCGGGAAGGGCCCGCATGACCCCGGTGAACAGCGGCCGGTCCGGCGGCAGCAGTTCGGTGGCCACGGCGTAGGTCGAGCCCCAGGAGATGGGGGCAAGGGCGGTCAGGGCGACGGTGGCCAAACGCTTCATGGCGGGCTCCTGGAGAGGGTGAAGGATCAGACGGCGGCGGTCGCGGGGGCCGGTGCGGTCACCGGTGCCCCGGCGGCCTTGACGACCGCCGGCGGCTCGGCGTGCACGGCCTCGGCCGGCAGGTGCCGCTCCAGCCGGAGCAGCGCCAGGGCGGCGCCGAGGGCGGCCACGGCCAGGACGGCCCAGGGCAGGCGGCCGTCGACGGCGAGCAGGGCGGTGAAGAGGGAGGGGGCGAGCGCGCCGGCCAGCGAGTAGGACAGCTGGTAGGTGGCCAGGTAGCGGCCGCGGACGGCCTCGGGGGCGGCGGAGACCGACAGGGCGCCGCCGGAGGGGCTGTGCACGAGTTCGCCGAGGGTGTAGACGACCACGATGGCCAGCAGGGCGACCAGGGTGACGCTCTGGCCGGGCCGCAGCGTGCCCAGCACGATCTGCCCGGTGAAGGCGGCGGCGAAGAGCAGGGCGCCGAGGGCGGCCGAGCGGGTGCGGCGGGCGCCGGAGCGGCGGACCCGGCCCGCGATCAGCACGCCGATCCCGGCGCAGAGCACCGTGTTGACGGTAAAGGCGGCTCCGGTGAGGGAGTCGGGGGCCGTCAGCCAGGTGGAGAGGTAGAGCGGGAAGAGGACGGAGAGGGCGGAGTAGCCCAGCGCGGTGAGGAAGTTGGCGGCGGTGAGCCCGAGGAAGGGGCGGTCGCGCAGGACCGTGCGGTACCCGGCGGACGGCTGTCCGGCCGCTGCGGTCGCCACGGTGCGGACCGCCCGGACCCGGCTGACGAGCAGTCCGGCGAGGGCGAAGGCGAGGGCGTTGCCCCAGGCGGTGTACGTGAATCCGCCGGTGCCCCACAGCGCCAGCACTCCGGAGACGAGCAGGGCGCCCGCGCCCATCCCGGCGTTCTGCAGGGCCCGGGTGGACGCCTGGAGCCGGTCGCGGGCGGCGCCCAGCGCCACCTCGCCGATCAGGGACTGCTGGACGACCCCGAAGGAGCGGTCGGCGAGTGCGGTGACGAGGGCGACGGCCGCGAAGGCGGGCAGCGAGTCCGCGAAGGGGTAGAGGGCGAAGCCGAGCGCCCGTATCCCGTAGAGCACCAGGTTGACCTTCTTCGCCCCGTGCCGGTCGACGGCCGTGCCGGCCAGCGGCATGAACGCCAGCCCGGCCAGCCCGGTGACCGTCATGACCAGGCCGACGAGGGTGAGGGAGAGGCCCGTGACGTGGTGGAAGAAGACCAGCGAGAACGGGATGTACATACCGATCCCGACCGAGCTGATACCGATGCCGAGGAGCAGCGACCGCTCCCCCGCGACCTTCGCTTCCCTTGATGCGGCTGTCTTCCCCGTGAACACGCCCATGACCTCTCCCCGGACTCGATTGCTGGTAAGTAGCTTACCGCTAAGCTACTTACCGTCAAGCAACTTTCTTGCGAACGATCCTCAGGAAGCCGGATACTGCACGCATGAGTGACGACAAGGACGCAGTGGATGCGATCACGGCCCAGTGGTTCGCCGTGCGCCCCGACCTGGACACGGCCCCCATGGCCGTCTTCGGACGCATCTACCGGATCACCAAGTCCATGGGTGACGCGATGGAGGAGTGCTACGCGCGCTTCGGCATCTCGCGCGGCGAGTTCGACGTCGTGGCCACGCTGCGCCGGTCGGGCGAGCCCTACACGCTCTCGCCGCGCCAGCTCTCGGCCACCCTCATGCTCACCACGGGCGGCATGACCGGGCGTCTGGACAAGCTGGAGAAGGCCGGGCTGCTCTGCCGCAAGCCCGATCCGCACGACCGGCGGGGGCTCCAGGTGACGATCACCGACCGCGGCCTCGCGCTCATCGACGAGGCCGTCGCCGCCGGTCTGGAAGTACAGCGCGCCGCGCTCACCGGGCTGTCCGACGAAGAGGTCGCCGTGCTCACCGGTCTGCTCCGCCGGCTGCTGGCCGGCGTCTGAGGACACGACAAGGCGCCGGGGGTCGCCACACGGCCGATGCGTCTCGGCGGTGCGGACCCCCGGCGCCCGGGAAGTCCTGCGGTGCTGCCCCTGGTGGGGTCAGCCCGGTCAGCCCTGCTGCGGTTCCTTGCGCGACTTGTCGAGGACCATCACGAGACCCACGATGACCAGGAAAATCACGAGGGGCGCGGCCACGTAGAGACCGAGCGTCTCGCCAATGCTCAGGCCCGGGCCCGGGTCGTCACCGTCGTCGCGGGTGAGCGCGAGGGCGGGAGACGTCATCAGCAGCATCATCAGCGCGGTTCCGGCCGTGACGGCGCCGGCGCGCAGAGCGTTCTTCTTGTCCACGGTGCAAACGTAGCGAACACCTAAACCGGGCGCGCGCCCGGGGGTGCCGTACGAGGTCGTGCGCCCTCCCCCACCGCGCTCAGCAGGGCGTTCGCCCGGGGCGAGGCGACCAGCTCCTCCAGCGACAGCGGCCGCCCCCCGGCATCGGCGACCGGCAGCCGCCAATTGGGGTACTGGTCCCAGGTGCCCGGCAGGTTCTGCGGCCGCCGGTCCCCCACCGCGTCCGGCAGCCATACGCCGACCAGCCGCGCCGGGGTGCGCAGCAGGAAGGTGTAGAGGGCCCGTACGGCCGCCTCCTCCCCCTTGGTGTCCAGCCCCAGCCCGTCCAGCAGCTCCAGCCACTCGGCGGTGTCGGCGGCGTCCTCGGCCCGCTCCAGCTCGGCCGGGCGGGTCAGCAGGCCGAGCCGGTCGCGCAGTTCCACATGACCCCCGGCGAGCTTGGCGGCCGTGGGCGGCAGATCGTGGGTGGTGACGGTGGCGAGGCAGTCGGACCGCCAGGCCTGCGGGGCCAGCGGGCTCCCCGAGCCGTCCCAGTCCCGCTCGAACCAGAGCACCGAGGTGCCGAGCACCCCGCGCCGGGCCAGCTCCTGACGGACCCGCGGCTCCACCGTCCCGAGGTCCTCGCCGATGACCAGCGCGCCCGCGCGGTGGGCCTCCAGGACCAGGATCGCCAGCATGGCCTCGCCGTCGTAGCTGACGTACGCACCCTCCGCGGGCGGGGTCCCCTCCGGGATCCACCAGAGCCGGAACAAGCCCATCACGTGGTCGATCCGCAGGGCGCCCGCGTAGCGGAACACCCCGCGCAGCAGGGACCGGAAGGGGGCGTACCCGGTGGCGGCCAGCACGTCCGGGCGCCACGGCGGCAGCCCCCAGTCCTGGCCGCGCGCGTTGAAGGCGTCCGGCGGGGCCCCGACCGAGATGTGCCGCGCGTGGAAGGAGCCGGTCCCCGCGTCCGAGCCGTCCGGGTGCACCCCGACGGCGAGGTCGTGCACGATTCCCACGGCCATGCCGGCCGCCCGCGCGGCCCGCTGGGCGGCCGCGAGCTGGGTGTCCGTCAGCCACACCAGCCAGCGGTGGAAGTCGGCCCGCTCCCGCGGGTCCTCCCCCGCCGCGGCCGCGCACCAGACGGCGTGGGTGTCCAGCGAGGGGCCCTGGCTCGCGCGGAACTCCTGGTAGGCGGCTTCGCGTTCGGGCGTGCGCGGTACCGCGTACAGCAACTCCAGGGCGGCCCGCTTCAGGTCCCAGACGGCGTCCCGGTCGATCAGCGCGCCCTTCTCCAGTACCTGCCGGCGCAGCTCCCCGCCTCGGGAGGCGAGCCCCTCGAGGGCCTCCCGGTCGGGGCAGTCGGTGTACTCGGGAACGTCCTCGACCGCCAGGTGCACGGGATCCGGGAAGCGCCGCGAGGAGGGCCGGTACGGGGAGGGGTCGGTCGGGGTCCCGGGCACGGCCGCGTGCAGCGGGTTGACCTGGATGAACCCGGCGCCGTGGGTGCGGCCCGCCCAGCGGGCGAGTTCCGCGAGGTCGCCGAGGTCACCCATGCCCCAGGAGCGCTCGGAGAGCAGGGAGTAGAGCTGGACGAGCAGCCCGTGGGCCCGCTCGGGCGCGGCCGGGGCCCGCTCCGGGGCCACGACCAGGGTGGCCTCGGCCCGGCGCCCGTCGGTCGCCTCGGCGGTGAGCCGGTGGACGCCGAGCGGCAGTCCGGGGCCCCAGGTGAGCACCTCCCCCGTCTCCTCCTCCACCACGCGCACCCGGGTGCCCGGCGGCAGCCCGGGGGGCTCCGGTGACACGGGTTCCCCCTGCCAGAGCACCACCGTGGGCGGCAGCAGCCGCCGGGCCGCCTCCCGTGCCGCGTCCTCGGCGCACACCCGGATGCTGGCCGCGTCGTCGGTGACCACCCCCAGCAGCCCGAGGACCGCCTTGACGGTGGCCTCCGGTACCGGGACGGTGACGTCCGCGGCGGGCCGGTAGTCGGTGGCGACGCCGTACTGGGCAGCGAGCCGGGCCAGGTCGTCCATCTGCGGGCGCTCCTTCGTGCGTGCGGGCATAAGGGCATGAGGATGTGTCAGAAGAGTGGTGCACGGGGGTCGGACGCCGCCGGGGAACACCGCGTCCATACCCACTCGGAGGCACCGCATTCCTGGCACAACCGGGCCAGACCGCCCACCCGCATTGACACTCCGGCCGCACGGATGGTGGGCTCGGGCTCATTCGTACGAGTGGGGGACGTCTCGCGACGAGGAGGCTCTGTGCAGCTCAGGGGCAGGAGGCGGACCACCGCCGCCGCCGTGGCGGTGATCGGCTCACTGCTGGGCGGCGCCGTGTCCGCCGCGCCACCCGGGGCCCTCACGGCTCCCTCCGCACCGGACGGGCCGGTGCGCACACCGCCCCCCGGCGCCGCCGCCCCCGGAGCCGTCCTTGCGGGGCCCGTGCTCGACCCCGGGGCCGACACGCCCCGGGCGGCCTCCGAGGGGCCCGCCGTGTGGCCCCGGCCGCAGTCGATGACCGCCGATCCGGCGCGCGAGCTGCCGCTGGGCGCCGAGGCCGTACTGGTCGCACCGGCCGACGCCGATCCGTACGCCGTCCAGGTGGTGCGGGAGGCCCTGCGCGGGGCGGGCGTGAGGACCGTCCACGAGCGGGCCCCCGGGGCGCCGCTGCCCGGGCGGGGCACCGTCGTACGGCTCCAGGACGCGGGCGCGGAGCAGGCGCTGCGCGCTCTGGGCGCGGCCGCGCCGGGCGACATACCCGGCGGGGGCTACCGGCTGGCCGTGGGCCGCCACGCCGGCCGGGACACGATCGCGCTGGCCGGCGTAGGGGAGGAAGGGCTCTTCCACGCCGCGCAGACCCTGCGCCAGCTGCTCGCGGCGGGCGCCGGGAAGGTGCCCGGGGTCCTGGTGCGGGACTGGCCGGCCGCGCCGGTGCGCGGGATCACCGAGGGCTTCTACGGGGAGCCGTGGACCCGGGAACAGCGCCTCGCGCAGGTGGACTTCATGGGCCGCACCAAGCAGAACCGGCTGCTGATCGCGCCCGGCGACGACCCGTACCGCACGACGGCCTGGCGCCAGGACTACCCGCAGCAGCAGCAGGGGGAGTTCCGCGCGCTGGCCGAACGGGCCCGGGCCAACCGGGTGGTCCTGGCCTGGGCGGTGACCCCCGGGCAGTCGATGTGCCTGTCCTCGGAGGCCGACCGGGCGGCGCTCGCCCGCAAGCTGGACGCGATGTGGGACCTCGGCTTCCGCGCCTTCCAGGTGCAGTTCCAGGACGTCAGCTACACCGAATGGGGCTGCCGGGCCGACCGGGAGCGGTACGGGAAGGGCCCGGCGGCGGCCGCCAAGGCGCACGCGGAGGTCGCGGGCGGGCTCGCGGCGCACCTGGCCGCCCGCTATCCCGGGGCGCCCGCGCTCTCCCTGCTGCCGACGGAGTACTTCCAGGAGGGCCCCACCACCTACCGGACGGCCCTGGCGGGCGCGTTGGACCCGCGGGTGGAGGTGGCCTGGACGGGCGTGGGCGTGGTGCCGCGCACGATCACGGGCAAGGAGCTGGCCGGGGCGCGCTCCGCCCTGGCGCACCCGCTGATCACCATGGACAACTACCCGGTGAACGACTGGGATCCGGGCCGGATCTTCCTCGGCCCGTACGCGGGGCGCGAGCCGGCGGTGGCGGGCGGTTCGGCGGCGCTGCTGGCCAACGCGATGCCGCACGGCACCCTGTCGCGGATCCCGCTCTTCACGGCGGCGGACTTCGCGTGGAACCCGCGCGGCTACCGGCCCGGCGAGTCCTGGGCGGCGGCGGTGCGCGACCTGGCGGGCGCCGACCCGCGCACCCGCGAGGCGGTGGCGGCGCTGGCCGGGAACACCACGTCGTCGGGGCTCAAGCAGGAGGAGTCCGCGTATCTGAAGCCGCTGGTCGAGCAGTTCTGGAAGGCGCGCGCCGCGGGCGATCCGGCGGCGGGGACCGCACTGCGCAAGGCCTTCACCGTCCTGCGCGAGGCCCCGGACCGGCTGCCGGAGCTGTCGGACGAGGCGGGTCCCTGGCTGGAGCGCCTGGCGCGCTACGGGACGGCCGGCGAGCTGGCGGTCGACGTCCTCCAAGCCCAGGCCCGCGGGGACGGGGCGGCCGCCTGGCAGGCCTCCCGGGCCCTGGCCGAGGCCCGCAAAGCGCTGGCGGAGCCGGGCCCGGCCCGGGTGGACAAGGCCGTCCTGGACCCCTTCCTGGCGAAGGCGGCGGCGGAGGCCGACGCCTGGACCGGGGCCACCCGCAAGACCGGCACGGTGACCAAGGAGGCCGAGGCCTGGACGGTACGGCTGGACGCCGCGCGCCCGGTGTCGGCGGTGACGGTGATGACCGACCCGCTCCCGGTGGGGGCGCGGGGCACCACGGTGGAGGCGCACGTGCCCGGCGAGGGCTGGCGCAAGGTCGGCGACGCCACGGCCTCGGGCTGGACCCAGGTGGACACGGCGGGGCTGAGCGCGGACGCGGTACGCCTGTCCTGGGCCGGGGCCGAGGCCGCGCCCACGGTGCACCAGGTGGTGCCGTGGTTCGGGGACGGCCCGCGGGCCCGCTTCGAGCTGACGGACGGGGCCGAGGCCGACGCCGAGATCGGCGGCGCGGCGCAGCGGGTCTCGGCCCAGCTGTCCGCCCTGGGCCCCGGCGAGGTCCGCGGGCCGCTGTCGGCACATCCGCCGGCGGGCATCGAGGTCCGCCTCCCGCAGGCCGCGGTGGCCCCGCGGGGCGGTCAGGTGTCGATCCCGCTGGAGGTCAGCGTCGCCGCGGGCACCCCGCCGGGCAACTACCAGGTGCCGGTGACCTTCGACGGGGAGACACGCACGCTGACCGTGCGTGCGCTGCCCCGGACCGGCGGCCCGGATCTGCTGCGCGGTGCGCGGGCCGCGTCCTCGGCGGACGAGACCCCGGGCTTCCCGGCGTCGGCGGCCGTGGACGGCTCGGCGAACACCCGCTGGTCGTCACCGGCGGTGGACGGCGCGTGGTGGCAGGCGGAACTGCCCGCCCGGGCGCGGGTCGGGCGGCTGGAACTCCACTGGCAGGACGCGTACCCGTCGGCGTACCGGGTGGAGACCTCCACGGACGGGGTGACCTGGCGCCCGGCGGCGACCGTGGCGGCCTCCCGCGGCGGCCGGGAGTCCCTCCGCATGGACGCCCCGGACACGCGCTTCCTCCGCGTCACGTGCGAGACCCGCGCCACGCGCTACGGCTGCTCCCTCTGGTCCGCGGAGGCCTACGCGATCACGCCGTAGCCCCGGCCCACGAAGATCGCCCGGCCTAGCCGGCCGCGACCCCGATGCGATCCAGTGCGTCCTCGGCCCCGTACGGCTGGAGGTACGGCATCCACCGCGGATCCCGGTGCCCCGTCCCGATGATCCGCCACGCCAGCCCGGACGGCGGAGCCGGCTGGTGCCGCAGGCGCCAGCCGAGTTCCAGCAGGTGCCGGTCGGCCTTGACGTGGTTGCAGCGGCGGCAGGCGGCGACGACGTTGTCCCAGGCGTGCTGTCCGCCCCGGCTGCGCGGAACGACATGGTCCACGCTGGTGGCGACGGCTCCGCAGTACATGCAGCGTCCGCCGTCCCGCGCGAACAGAGCGCGCCGGGTGAGTGGAACGGGCCCCCGGTAGGGGACCCGCACGAAGCGCTTGAGCCGTACCACGCTGGGCGCGGGGACGACCCTTGTCGCGCTGTGCAGATAGGCGCCGGATTCCTCCAGGGAGACCGCTTTGTTCTCCAGGACGAGGACGAGCGCGCGGCGGAGCGGTACGACACCGAGGGGCTCGTACGACGCGTTGAGGACCAGGACGTGCGGCACGGACTGCCTCCTTGTACGCCGGCGGCGCGTGGCTCGCGCCGGGACGATCTGCCTTCCAGTCTCTCCTTAGGGCTGGTCGAAACGCCACCACTCGCCCGTAACGGGTCCGAGGTGTTTTCAACCACAGTCAGTCATCCCCAGGTGAATCTGGTCTCTCCCTCGAACACGGCACCAAGGTGAAGGGATTGCCCCGTTAGTGTGGTTGGTCTGTCCCGCATATCCCCGGTTCCCCTCCGGGGGTACCCCCGGTTCCGCGGGCAGACCGCTACACCTGGAGGTTCCCGTCGTGCCCTGGCCCGCCGCCCTGCTGCCACTGGCAGCCGACGTTCCGGACGCGCCCGCATCGGTCAAGGAGGCGCAGACGAGCGTCAACGAGGCCGCCAGCTTCATCGAGCAGAACTGGGCCACCTGGCTGAGCATCGGCCTGCGGATCCTGCTGATCATCGTGATAGCTGCGGTGATCCGCTCGGCGGTCCGCAAGGCGCTGACCAAGCTCATAACCCGGATGAACACCAGCGCCGAGGCGGTGGAGGGCACCGCGCTGGGCGGCCTGCTGGTCAATGCCGAGCGGCGGCGCCAGCGTTCGGAGGCGATCGGCTCGGTGCTCCGGTCGGTGGCCTCGTTCCTCATCCTGGGCACGGCCGCGCTGATGGTCCTGGCCGCGCTGAAGATCGATCTGGCCCCGCTCCTGGCCAGTGCCGGTGTGGCCGGTGTGGCGATCGGTTTTGGCGCCCGGAACCTGGTGACGGACTTCCTGTCCGGCGTCTTCATGATCATGGAGGACCAGTACGGCGTCGGCGACAAGATCGACGCGGGCGTGGCCTCGGGCGAGGTCATCGAGGTCGGCCTGCGGGTGACCAAGCTCCGCGGGGACAACGGCGAGATCTGGTACGTGCGCAACGGCGAGATCAAGCGGATCGGCAACCTCAGCCAGGGCTGGGCGACCGCGGGGGTGGACGTTCAGGTCAGGCCCTCGGAGAACCTCTCCAGGATCCGCGAGGTCGTGGGCCAGGTCGCCGACACCCTGGCCAAGGAGTCCCCGTGGGACGAGCGCCTGTGGGGTCCGGTGGAGGTGCTGGGTCTGGACGAGGTGCTGCTCGCCTCGATGACCGTGAAGGTGTCCGCCAAGACCATGCCCGGCCAGCAGTTCGCGGTGGAGCGGGAGCTGCGCTGGCGGATCAAGGAGGCCTTCGACGCCGCGGGCATCCTGATCATCGGCGGCGTGCCGGCCGCCGACGAGGACGAGGCGGCCCCGGCGGACCCGTCGGCCTCGGTCGCCGCGCCGTCCGCGCTGGCGAACCCGGCCTCCCCGCAGTCGCTGGCCACCACCCCGATCCCGCCGCCGGCCGGCCCGCGGATCACCAAGTAGCCGCACGCGACGCGAGCCCCGCTCGCCCCCGCCGCACCCACTGCCCCGCAGGTCGTTCTCGAAATGACCCAGCCTGCGGGGCAGTGGCATTGACACAGTTCAACAAGTGATAGGAAACTTACCTAACAGATCACCTCGGTGAGGGAGAGCCGCTCGATGCCCGCCGCCACGCCCGGAACGCCCAGCCTGTTGCGCGCCATGAACGACCGGGCCGCACTCGAACTCCTGCTGACGCACGGCCCGCTGTCCCGGACCCGCATCGGGCACCTGACCGGGCTGTCCAAGCCCACCGCCTCCCAGCTGCTGGCCCGCCTGGAGGCGGTCGGGCTCGTCGTGGCCACCGGCACGGACGGCGGCCGCCCCGGCCCCAGCGCCCAGCTCTACGCGATCAACCCGCGGGCCGCGTACGTCGGCGGCCTCGACGTCACCCCGGGGCGCGTGCTGGCGGCCGTCGCCGACATCACCGGCACCGTCGTCGCCACCCACGAGGTCCCCTACACCGAGGGCGCGGACGCGGTCGACCAGGTGACCGGGGCCCTCGGCGAGGCGGTCAAGGCCGCCGGACTGCACCGCTCCGACCTGCGCCGGGTGGTCATCGGCACGCCGGGCGCCTTCGACCCGCAGACCGGCCGGCTGCGCTACGCCAGCCACCTCCCCGGCTGGCACTCCCCCACCCTCCTGGAGGAGCTGGCGGCAGCCCTGCCGATGCCCGTCGAGTACGAGAACGACGTCAATCTCGCCGCCGTCGCCGAACAGCGGCTCGGCGCGGCCCGCGGACACGAGGACTTCGTCCTGCTGTGGAACGAGGAGGGCCTCGGCGCCGCGCTGGTGCTCGGCGGCCGGCTGCACCGCGGCTGGACCGGCGGCGCGGGCGAGGTGGGCTTCCTGCCCGTACCGGGCCGCCCCCTCGTCCGGCAGGTCACCCGGGCCAACTCCGGCGGGTACCAGGAGCTGGCCGGAGTGGAGGGGCTGCCCCGGCTCGCCGCGGAACTGGGCGTCGAGCCCTCGGACGCCCCCGATGCCCCGGCGGCGCCCACGCCCTCCGGGGCCCCCGGCGCGTCCGGCGCGTCCGACGCGAACGGGGCTCCGCACGGCCCGGAGGTCGCCGCCGCCGTCGCCCTGCTCACGCGGGCCGCCGCCGCGCCCGAGGGGGCGCAGCTGCGCTTCCTCCAGTCGTACGCCACCGCGCTGGCCACCGGTCTGGCCTCGGTCGTCGCCGTGCTGGACCCGGAGATCGTGGTCCTGTCCGGGGCCGCGATCAGCGCGGGCGGTGAGCCGCTGCGCGCGCTCCTGGAGGCCGAGCTCGCCGAACTGGCCCCCTCCCGGCCCCGGCTGGTCCCGGGCGGGGTACGCGAACGGCCGGTCCTGCACGGCGCGCTGGAGATGGCGCTGGCCGCCACCCGGGACGAAGTGTTCGACACCTCGGGCTGAACCGCCCCGCGCCGCCACCCTCCCGCCCGGCCCGAGCCCGCCCCCACCCCTCACCGGCACCCCCACGGAAGTTCCTCCCGCAGAGAGCGAGCCCCGCCATGCCCAGAATCGGACGCAACCGAAGCCTGACCACCGCGACCGCCCTCCTCGCGGTGATATCCGCCCTCGCCACGGCCTGTACGGGCCAGAGCGCGGACACCGCCTCCGACGATCCGAAGGCGGACGTCACGCTCACCTTCTGGCACGGCTGGTCCGCGCCGAGCGAGACGAAGGCGATCGAGGACAACATCGCCCGGTTCGAGAAGGCGCACCCGAACATCAAGGTCAAGGTCACCGGCAACATGACCGACGACAAGATCAACCAGGCGCTGCGCGCGGGCGGGGACAAGGCCCCCGACGTGGTCTCCTCCTTCACCACCGACAGCGTGGGCAAGTTCTGCAACTCCCGCGCCTTCGCCGACCTGAACCCCTTCCTCGAGAAGTCCGGGGTGGACAAGACGAAGGTCTTCCCCAAGACCCTGCTGGAGTACACGGAGTTCGACGGCAACCAGTGCACGCTGCCGCTGCTCAACGACGCGTACGGCCTCGTCTACAACAAGACCGCCTTCGCCGCCGCCGGCATCACCGAACCGCCGAAGACCTGGAGCCGGTTCGTCGAGGTCGCGCAGAAGCTGACCAAGCCCAAGGGGGACTCGTACGAACAGGTCGGCCTGATGCCCACCTTCCACGGCTACGAGACCACCCCGATGCGGCTCGCCGCGCAGTGGAGCCCCACCTACTTCGCCGCCGACGGCGCCTCCAACCTGGCCCGGGACCCCGCCTTCGCGAAGATGCTCACCGCGCAGAAGGACCTGGTGGCGGGGCTCGGCGGCTACGAGAAGCTGGAGCGGTTCCGCAACACCTTCGGTGACGAGTGGGGCGCCGAACACCCCTTCCACACCGGCCAGGTGGCCATGCAGATCGACGGCGAGTGGCGCGCCCCGATGGCCAAGGAGGCGGGCGTCACCTTCGAGATCGGCACCGCCCCGCTGCCCGTCCCCGACGAGCAGGCCTCCGACTACGGCAAGGGCTACCTCTCCGGCACCGTCATGGGCATCGCCGCGGGCAGCGCGAAGCAGAACGCCGCCTGGGAGCTGGTCAAGTACATGACGACCGACACCGAGGCGGTGGTGGCCTTCGCCAACGCCATCCACAACGTGCCGTCCACGCTCGCCGCCCTGGAGTCCCCGGACCTCCGGGTGACACCGGAGTTCAGGACCTTCCTCGACATCGCCCGGCACCCGAAGTCCAGCACCACCCCGGCCAAGGCCGACGGCGGCACCTACCAGCTGACCTTCCAGGACTTCGCGTACGCTGTCGAGAAGGGCGATGTCACCGACATCCCGGCCGGTCTCGCCACGACCGACCGGCAGATCGACACGGACATCGCGAAGGCGAAGTAGCCCGATGACCGGCACGCGCCCCCTGCGGTCGAAGCGGCGGCGTTCCGCCCTGCGGACCGCGGCCTTCATGTCCCCCTGGCTGATCGGCTTCTCGGTCTTCTTCGTCTATCCGCTGCTGTCCACCCTGCACTTCTCGTTCACCCGGTACGACGGCTTCCGCCAGCCCGTCCCCAACGGCCTGGACAACTGGAGCTACGTCCTCACGGACTATCCGCTGTTCTGGCCGGCGATGCGCAACACGCTGTGGCTGGTCCTGGTGATGGTGACCTGCCGGGTCGCCTTCGGCCTGGGCGTCGGCCTGCTCATCACGAAGATCAAGACAGCGGCCGGGATCTTCCGGACCCTGTTCTACCTGCCCTACCTGGCCCCGCCGGTCGCCGCGACCCTGGCCTTCGTCTTCCTGCTCAACCCCGGCACCGGGCCGGTCAACACCCTGCTGGACGCGGTGGGGCTGCCCACCCCCGGCTGGTTCACCGACGCCGACTGGTCCAAGCCGGCCCTGACCGCCCTCGCCCTGTGGGGGGTGGGCGACCTGATGGTCATCTTCATGGCCGCGCTGCTCGACGTACCGAAGGAGCAGTACGAGGCGGCGGAGCTGGACGGGGCCGGAGCCTGGCGGCGCTTCCGGCACATCACGCTGCCCAACATCTCGCCGATCATCATGTTCGCGGTGGTCACCGGGGTCATCCAGGCCATGCAGTACTACGCCCAGCCGCTGGTGGCCGGAAAGGTCGCGGCCGGCGTGATCGGCGGCTCGGGCCAGCAGTTCGAGCCGGGCTACCCCGACAAGTCCACCCTGACCCTGCCCCAGCTCGTCTACAACCTCGGGTTCCAGCGCTTCGACTACGGCGCCGCGTGTGTCGTCGCGCTCGTCCTGTTCGCCCTCTCCATGGCCTTCACCGCACTCCTGATGCGGCGCCGTGGCGGTCTGATCGGAGCAGGCGAATGAGCAGCACGCACAGCCGTCCGAGGTCCTCCCGGCCGATCCTGCACTGGGTCGGGGTGCACTCGCTGGGCGTGGCCGCCGCCCTCTTCTTCGTCCTCCCCTTCGTCTTCCTCCTCCTCACCTCCCTGATGGGCGACCGGCAGGCGCTGACCCGCGATCTGTGGCCCGCCCCCTGGGAATGGGGCAACTACGCGAAGGTGTGGCACACCCCGGGCTTTTTGACCTGGTGGCGCAACACGCTCCTGTACGCCGGACTCGGCACCCTGTTGACCGTGGTCTCCTCCGTGCCCGTCGCGTACGCGCTCGCCAAGTTCCGCTTCCGCGGGCGGCGGTTCTCGCTGCTGCTCGTGATCGCCATGATGATGCTGCCGCCGCAGGTGGTGGTCATCCCCATGTACCTGTTCTGGGCCAAGCAGCTCGACCTGTCGGGCACCCTGTGGCCGCTGATCATCCCGATGGCCTTCGGCGACGCCTTCTCCATCTTCCTGCTCCGCCAGTTCCTGCTGACCATCCCCGACGAGTACCTGGACGCGGCCCGCGTCGACGGCTGCGGCGAGGTGCGCACCCTGCTGCGGGTGGTCCTGCCGATGGCCCGGCCCGGGATCGCCGCCGTCGCGCTCTTCCAGTTCTTCAGTGCCTGGAACGACTACTTCGGCCCGCAGATCTACGCCTCCGACAACCCCGCCGCCTGGACCCTCAGTTACGGACTGGAGTCCTTCAAGGGGGCGCACCACACCAACTGGAACCTGACCATGGCCGCGACCGTACTGGTCATGGCACCGGTGATCGTCCTCTTCTTCTTCGCTCAGAAGGCGTTCGTCGAGGGAGTCACCCTGACCGGCGTGAAAGGCTGACGACGATGAAACTCGCAGTGGTGGGCGGCGGTTCCACCTACACCCCCGAACTGATCGACGGCTTCGCACGGCTGCGCGACACCCTGCCCGTCAGCGAGCTCGTCCTGATCGACCCGGCCACCGAAAGGCTGGAGCTGATCGGCGCCCTGGCCCGGCGGATCTTCGCCCGGCAGGGCCACCCGGGCACCATCACCACCACCTCGGACCTCGACACGGGCATCACCGGGGCGGACGCGGTCCTGCTCCAGCTGCGCATCGGCGGGCAGGCCGCCCGGCTGCAGGACGAGACCTGGCCGCTGGAGTGCGGTTGCGTCGGCCAGGAGACCACGGGCGCGGGCGGGCTCGCCAAGGCACTGCGCACCGTCCCGGTGGTCCTCGACATCGCCGAACGGGTCCGGCGGGCCAACCCGGACGCGTGGATCATCGACTTCACCAACCCGGTCGGGATCGTCACCCGGGCCCTGCTGCAGGCCGGCCACAGAGCCGTCGGGCTGTGCAACGTCGCCATCGGCCTCCAGCGGAAGTTCGCGGCCCTGCTGGAGCTGGCCCCGGCCGACATCCACCTGGACCACGTGGGCCTGAACCACCTGACCTGGGAGCTCGGGGTGCGCCGGGGCGGCCCGGACGGCGAGGACCTGCTGCCGGGGCTGCTCGCCGCGCACGGCGAGGCGGTCGCCGCGGACCTGCGGCTGCCGCGGGCGGTGCTGGACCGGCTCGGAGTCGTGCCCTCGTACTACCTGCGCTACTTCTACGCCCACGACGAGGTCGTACGGGAGCTGGGGACCAAGCCCTCGCGGGCCGCCGAGGTCGCCGCCATGGAGCGGGAACTCCTCGCCCTGTACGGGGATCCCGCGCTCGACGAGAAGCCGGCGCTGCTGGCCAGGCGGGGCGGCGCCTTCTACTCCGAGGCGGCCGTGGACCTGGCCGCCTCCCTGCTGGGCGACGGCGGCCCGGCCGTGCAGGTGGTCAACACGTACAACAGCGGCACGCTGCCCTTCCTGCCCGACGACGCGGTGATCGAGGTGCAGGCCCGCGTCGACGGATCCGGCGCCGCCCCCCTCGCGGTCCCGCGACTGGACCCGCTCTACGCCGGACTGATCGCGCACGTGAGCGCGTACGAGGACCTCGCGCTGGACGCGGCGCTGCGCGGCGGGCGGGAGCGGGTCTTCAAGGCGCTGCTGGCGCACCCGCTGGTCGGGCAGTTCGACCTGGCCGAAGGGCTGACCGACCGGCTCCTCGCGCACAACAAGGAGCACCTGCCATGGGCGTGACCCTCCACTCGGTGCTGGCGATCGACGCGGGCAACAGCAAGACGGACGTGGCGCTCCTCGGTCCGGACGGTGCGGTGCTGGCCAAGGGGCAGGCCGGAGGTTTCCAGCCGTCCCGCACGGGGGTGGCCGCGGCCGTCGACGTGGTGGCCGAGGCCATGGCCTCCGTCGGGCTGCGCGCCGGTCACGGGTCCGGGCCGTGGGCCGAGCACGTGTCGGCCTGCCTGGCCAACGCGGACTTTCCGGTGGAGGAGCGGAAGCTGGCGCGTGAGATCGAGCGCCGCAACTGGGGCCGTACGACGACGGTCCACAACGACACCTTCGCGCTGCTGCGCGCCGGGCTGCCGACGGGCGCCGGCCCGTGCGGTGTCGCGGTGGTGTGCGGGGCGGGCATCAACTGCGTCGGGATGGCCCCGGACGGGCGGACCGCGCGCTTCCCCGCGGTCGGGCGGATCTCCGGCGACTGGGGCGGCGGGGGCGGACTGGCCGGGGAGGCCCTGTGGTTCGCGGCCCGGGCCGAGGACGGGCGGGGCGGGCCGACGGAGCTCGCCCGGGCGCTGCCCGCGCACCTCGGCCACGACTCGATGGCCTCGCTGATCGAGGCGATGCACCTGGGCCGGATCCCGCGCGGGCGGCGGCACGAGCTGACGCCGGTGCTGTTCGCGGTGGCGGCCGCCGGGGACCCGGTGGCGCTGTCCCTGGTGCACCGGCAGGCGGACGAGGTCGTGGCCATGGCGTCGGTGGCGCTGGGTCGTCTGGGTCTGCTGGAGCAGGAGGTGCCCGTGGTGCTGGGCGGAAGCGTGCTGGCGGCCGGCCACCCGCAGTTGAACGAGCGCATCGCGGCGGGCCTCGCCGAACGGGCCCCGCACGCCCGGATCTCCGTGATCACGGCGCCGCCGGTCCTGGGCGCCGGGCTGCTGGGCCTGGACGCGCTCGGGTCCCCGCCCCCGGCATACGAAAAACTCCGTGCCCATTTCGGGTGAACCCGCCCCGGAAGCCCTCCGGTCTGGAACCGTGGCGCCCGTGCGGACGTATTGACGGTGAAGGGGCGACGAAGGGCACCCCCGGGGACAGATCGCCCTGGATCCAGCACCGGGTGCTGTGGTCGACCGGCACTACGGCCATACTGCTGCGCAGGGGGTACCTCCCAGCGTCGGCTGGGGGACGAGAGGACCGAGGGGGAGGTCACGGTGGCGATCACATCACGCGCGCCCGCGCCGGGGGGCGGTGTTCCCGTGCCACCCGCCGGGCCGCCGTCGGCGCCACCACCCGACGGACCACCCGGGCGGGGCACCGCCTGGGCCGAGGGCGTGGAGCGGCTGCGCGAGGCGGCGACCACCGAGCCGGGCCGGCTGCGGATCATCGGCGCGGTACTGGCCGCCCTGATCGTGCTGTTCGGCACGGTGAGCGTGTGGGAGATCTCCGACCGGGCCGCCGCAGCCGACGACGTGGTGGGCCGCAGCCAGCCGCTGAGCGCGGACGCGGCCAGCATCTACCGCTCCCTGGCGGACGCCGACACCACCTCCTCCAGCGGGTTCCTGCTGGGCGCCAAGGAACCGCGCGAGGTCCGCCAGCGGTACGAGAAGGACATCGCCAACGCCTCCAAACTGCTGGTGAGCGCGGCCGCCAACACCGGCGGCAACGAGGACTCCCGCGAGCAGATCGCCCTGCTGAGCGAGCAGCTCCCCCGCTACACCGGTCTGATCGAGCAGGCCCGCGCCACCAACCGGCAGGGCCTGCCGCTGGGCGGCGCCTACCTCCGCTACGCCAACGAGCAGATGACCACCCAACTCCTGCCCGCCGCGCAGCGGCTGTACGAGTCGGAGACCAAGCGGCTCTACACCGACCACGACGACGCCCGGTCCTGGCCGCTGGCCTCGATCGGGCTGGGCCTGCTCGTGATCGCCGCCCTCGTGTGGGCGCAGCGGCGCAACTACCGGCACACGAACCGGGTGCTCAACCACGGACTGGTGGCCGCGACGGCCGCGTCGGTGGTGGTCCTGCTGTGGCTGGCCGTCGGGCACACGGTGGCGCGGTCCTCGCTGAGCGAGGCCCGGGCGGACGGGCAGGAGTCCATGAAGGTGCTCAACGACGCGCGGATCGCCTCCCTCCAGGCGCGGGCCGGTGAGAACCTGACCCTGATCGCGCGGGGCGCCGTACTGGCCGAGGACAAGAAGTCCGACAAGTACGACGTGGACTTCACCAACAACATGAAGCAGCTGGACGCCGGGCTGGCGACCGCACTGCGGCTGGCCGACGACGAGGCCGGCGAGGTGCCCGTCGACCGGGCCATGGACGGCGTGAAGCAGTGGAAGGAGCGGCACACGGCCGCTCGGGAGGCGGACTTGAAGGGGGACTACGACTCCGCGCTGCCCCAGGTCGTCGGAGACGAGGAGCACAAGGAGAGCAGCGGCGCCGCCTTCGACACGGTGGACGCCTCCCTGGAACAGGCCGTCGCCCACGAGCAGCGGGAGTTCACCCGGGCGGCCCGCGACGGGCTGGGCGCGCTGGGCGGTCTGGTGACCGGCTCCGCCGCCCTGGTGATCATCGGCGCGGCAGCGGCTCTGCTCGGCATCGGGCGCAGGCTTTCGGAGTACAGGTGAGCGCGATGCGGATACGAGCGAGGCGGGCCGCCGAAGGTCACGAGAGCCACGAGGGCCACGCGGGCGTTGAAGGCCACGCGGGCCCGGAGACGACCGCGGTCGCGCGGTCCGGGATCCGCCGCGCGGCGGGCCGGCTGCGCGGCTGGGGCGGGGTGAGCGCCATGGCCGTCGCCTGCGCGGTGACCGCCGCGGTCGTCCTGCTGCCGCTGGCGCACGCGACGCCCGACACCGGGCGGCCGGCGGTCCGCCGGCCCGCCGCGATGGCGGCGGCCCCGGCCGCCCCGTGGGCCCTCACCGACACCTGCCAGGACCCCGAGGCCAGCCTGCGCCCGTCCGACGTGGACGGGGCGACCATCGCGCGGATCAAGGCGGCGGGCAAGCTCGTCGCCGGCGTGGACCAGAACAGCTTCCGCTGGGGCTACCGCAACCAGTCCGCCGAGGGCAGCCGCCTCGACGGCTTCGACATCGACCTGGTCAAGGCCATCGCCAAGGACATCCTGGGCGACGAGAACGCGGTCATCTACCGGGCCATCCCCACCAGCCAGCGCGTCCCCGCCCTCCAGGAGGGGCGCGTCGACATCGTCGTGCGGACCATGACCATCAACTGCAAGCGGCTGGAGGACGTCGCCTTCTCGACGGCCTACTTCGAGGCCGGACAGCAGGTGCTCGTTCCCAAGGGCTCGAAGATCACCGGTTACGACACCTCGCTGAAGGACCAGCGGATCTGCTTCGCCGCCGGCTCGACCGCCGAGGCGGCGCTCAAGGCCCAGCCGTACGGCTCGTCGCCGGTCACCGTCGCCAACCAGCTGGACTGCCTGGTCCGGCTCCAGCTGGGCGAGGTCGACGGCATCATCACCGACAACGCCCTCGCGGCCGGCCAGGCCGCCCAGGACCCGTCGGTGCAGCTGGTGGGCTCGCCCTTCACCCGTGAGTTCTACGGGGTGGCGATGAACAAGGACGCGCCGGACCTGGTCCGCCGGGTCAACAAGGTCCTGGAAGGCTACCGCGCGGGCGGCGACCAGAGCGCGTGGATGAAGGCGTACCTCAAGCACCTGCAGCCCGTGCTGCCGGGTGTGTCCGGACCCCCCGCACCCAAGTACCGGGACGGCTGAGGCCGGTGACGGTTTCGGACACGGGACCGGGCACGGGAGGGGCCACGGAGGCGGACACGGAGGCGGCAGCGGAAGCGGAGGCACAGTCGGTGGAGGCGGGGTCTGCAGTGATGGACCGGGACGACGTCGACCGCGCCCTCGCCCGGCTGGGGGCGGAGCACGAGGCCGTCGAGACCTCGCTGCTCGCCCTCCAGGACCACGCCGGCCGCCGGCTGCTCGAAGGCGCCGCGCTGACCGGGGTCACCAAGGACCGCTGGACGGCCGCCGACGCGGACATCAGCCGGCTGTGGAGGTACTTCGACGCCTACAGCGGGGCCCTGACCGCCGCCCGGGAGGTACGGGAGCGGCGCCGCTGGCTGAACCGCGACGACCTCGTCGAGCTGACCGAGCGGCTGCGCGGGCCCGGCGTGCTGATCGCCGGGGCCGCGGCCGAGGGCGTCGCGCTGGCGGAGCGGCTCTCGCTCGCCGAGCTGGTGGCCCGGATGAACGGTCTGTACGCGCGCTCGCTGGACGTGGTGGTCGCCGCCGACGCGGTGTGGTCGGCGCTGCCCGCCCGGATCGACCTGCTCGCGGCCGAGCTGCACCGCACGCGCTCGCTGGCCCGCTCGGTGGGCGTGCGGCCGGGCGAGCACCCCTCGGGCGACGACCTGGAGGACATCACCGCCGAGCTGACGGAGCTGCGCGCGCAGGTGATCGCGGACCCGCTGGCGTTCTGGCTGCCCGCGACGGGCAGTTCGGCGCCGGGCGGCGGCCGTCCGGACACCGGGCGCTACGACCGGGCCGCGCTCGCGCTGGAGGACGTGCGCCGCGAAGTCGAGGCCGTGCTGGGCGTACGGCAGGACGCCGAGCAGCGGCTGATCGCCCTGCGGGACGTGCTCTCGCGGGCCGACCGGACCCTCGCGGAGGCCCGGACCGCACGCGGCGAGGTGCTGGCGAAGATCGCCGCGTCCGAGGTGCCCGCGGTGAGCGGCCCGCCCACGGTGCTCCAGGAGCAGCTGGCGGCGGCGGCCGAACACCGGCGCCGGGCCCGCTGGCACCGGCTCTCGCCGCTGCTGGAGTCGCTGGAGGAGCGGGCCGAGGAGGAACTGCGGCGGGCCCGTGAATCGTTGACCGCGGTGACGGCACCGCTGGCCGTACGCGCCGAACTGCGCGGGCGGCTCGACGCGTACAAGGCGAAGGTCGCCCGCCACGGAATGGCGGAGGACCCGCTGCTGATCGAGCGGTACGACGCCGCCCGGCGGATGCTGTGGAGCGCGCCCTGCGACCTGCGGGCCGCCGAACAGGCCGTCCTGCGCTACCAGCAGGCGACGGCGGAGGCACTGGTGGCGCCGCAGGACCGGCCCGACCAGCTGCGACACCAGGAACAGCGGCCCGTGGGGCCGGGGGAGGAGGACGCATGAGCCTGACCGGAACGGCGTGCGTTCGCCCCGGCTGCCCGGGGACGTACGAGGACATGGGCGGCGGCGAGCTCTACTGCGACACCTGCGGGCTGGCGCCGATCGGCTCGATCGCGGCAGGCGCGGACGAGCTGGTGTCGCCGCCGACGGGGATGACGAGCGCGGCCCGGGGCTCCCTGGGCTCCGGCGGATCCCGGGGCTCGATGGGGTCTCAGGGCTCCCACGGCTCGGCGCGCTCCTCGGCCTCGGCCAGGTCCTCCCGGTCCTCCTCCTCGCGCCGCTCAGTGTCGGGGCGGCTCTCGCGCTCGGTGTCGGGGACGACGTCCACCCGGTCGGTGTCGGTGCGCAGTTCGGGCTCGGCGGCCTCGGGCCGCAGCCGGCTGGGAGCCGGTCTGGTCAACGTGCCGGAGGTGCCGCGCCCGAATCCCTCGACCGCCGTCCTGGAGAATCCGGAGGTGCCGGAGCGCAAGCGGTTCTGCTCGCGCTCGGACTGCGGGGCCCCGGTGGGCCGCTCCCGGGGCGACCGGCCGGGCCGGACGGAGGGGTTCTGCACCAAGTGCGGGCACCCGTACTCCTTCGTGCCCAAGCTGCGTTCCGGTGATGTGGTGCGCGGCCAGTACGAGGTGCTGGGCTGCCTCGCGCACGGCGGCCTCGGCTGGGTGTACCTGGCGGTGGACCGCGCGGTCGCGGACCGGTGGGTGGTGCTCAAGGGCCTGCTGGACACCGGGGACCAGGACGCGATGGAGGCCGCGATCTCGGAGCGGCGCTTCCTCGCGGAGATCGAGCACTCCAACATCGTGCGGATCTACAACTTCGTGGAGCACCTGGACCAGCGGACCGGTTCGCTGGACGGGTACATCGTCATGGAGTACGTCGGCGGCAAATCGCTGAAGGAGATCGCGAACGAGCGGCGTCGGCCGGACGGGCGGCGTGATCCGCTGCCGGTGGAGCAGGCGTGCGCGTACGGCATCGAGGCGCTGGAGGCGCTCGGCCACCTGCACAGCAGAAACCTTCTGTACTGCGACTTCAAGGTCGACAACGCGATCCAGCAGCAGGACCAGCTGAAGCTGATCGACATGGGCGCGGTACGGCGGATGGACGACGAGGAGTCGGCCATCTACGGCACGGTGGGCTACCAGGCTCCGGAGGTCGCGGAGCTGGGCCCCTCGGTCGCCTCCGACCTCTACACGGTGGCGCGCACGCTGGCCGTGCTGACCTTCGACTTCCAGGGCTACACCAATGTGTTCGTGGATTCGCTGCCGGATCCGGAGCACATCGAGGTGTTCCGGCGGTACGAGTCCTTCTACCGGCTGCTGGTACGGGCGACCGACCCGGACCCGGGGCGGCGGTTCGCGTCCGCGCAGGAGATGGCGGACCAGCTGACGGGCGTGCTGCGGGAGGTGGTCGCGCTCCAGACGGGCCGGCCGCGGCCTCAGCTGTCGACGCTCTTCGGTCCGGAGCTGCGGGTTCCGGACACCCGGCTGTTCGCCGACACGGCCGGCATCGTGGTCTCCCGGCTGGGCCACCGGCCGCTCGCCTCCCGGCGGGGTGGCGGGCTGTTCGGGCTACTGGGCCGTGGCCCGGCCCGGGCCGCGGCCACCGCTGTCCCGGTTCCGGGCACGGGCCCGGCCCGGGCGGCCGGCCCGTGGGGGCACCCGCACGGCACGCCGCCCGGCGGGCCCGCGCTGCCGGTGGGCGCCCCGGCCGGGGCGCCGCTGCCCGCGCTCGGCAGCACCGCCACGCACGTGACGAGTGCTCCGGTGCCGGGACCGCGCTCCGCGGCGCCCGCACCGGTCCTGGGCGCGGGGGCCGTACTCACACCCGTGTCGCCGCCGCCCGCCGCGGCAGCGGCCACGGCGGGAGCGACCACGCTCGACGCGCGCGACACCGCGCTGGCGCTGCCCGTACCGCTGGTGGACTCGGGCGACCCGAACGCCGGTTTCCTGACCGGCCTGCTGGCCTCCGCGCCCGGCGACCTGCTGGGCGCGCTGAGCGCGGCGCCGGCCGACTCGGCCGAGCTGCGGCTGCGGGAGCTGCGGGCCCGCCTGGAACTGGGCGAACTGCCCGAGGCCGGGCACACGCTGGCGGATCTGGAGGCGCGGCATCCGGACGACTGGCGGGTGGTGTGGGCCCGTGGGATCGCCTCGCTGGCCACCGGTGACAACGAGAGAGCGGCGCTGTCCTTCGACGCGATCTACGACGCCTTCCCGGGCGAGCCCGCGCCGAAGCTGGCCCTCGGGCTGTGCGCGGAGGTGCTGGGCCAGCTGGACAACGCCGCCGAGTACTACCGCCTCGTGTGGATCACCGACCCGGGATTCGTGAGCGCGGCCTTCGGGCTGGCCCGCGTACAGCTGGCCGCCGGGTACCGGGACGCGGCCGTGCGGACGCTGGAGTCCGTGCCGGAGGCGTCCATCCACTACACCGCCGCGCGGGTGGCGGCCGTACGCGCACGTCTGCGCGACCGGTCCCCGCAGGAGGCTCTGCTGGCCGACCTGGCGGCCGCCGCGGACCAGGTGGAGGCCCTGCGGCGGTTCGGTCTGGACCCGGAGCGGCAGGAGCGGCTCGCGACGGAAGTTCTGGGCTCGGCCCTGGACTGGGTACTGTCGGGTAGCCGGGGTTCCGACCCCGGTCGGACCTCGCTGCTCGGCAGTCAACTGGACGAGCGGGGCCTGCGCTTCGGACTGGAGCGCTCGTACCGCGTACTCGCACGGCTGGCGCGGCGTGGCGAGGAGAGGATCGAACTGGTGGAGCGGGCAAACCGTTTCCGTCCCCGGACGTGGGTGTGAGTGATGTCGATGCATCGGCTGTCGGGCTGCCCCAGCTGCGCGGAACCCCTGGAGGAGGGTGACCGTTTCTGCGGCGTCTGCGGCTACGCCGTGAGCGCTCCTCCCCCGGCGGCGTCCGTGGACAACCCGACCATCCCCATCCCACCGGCCCCGTCGGCTCCGCCCGCTCCGCCGGCCCCGTCGGCTCCGCCCGCTCCGCCGGCCCCGTCGGCCGCCGCCGCGGGCGGTTACGGGACCCCGGCCCCCGGCGTTTCGCACGCAGCCGCCGAGCCCGCCCCGGGCTGGGGCAGCGCCGCCTCGGCCGCGCCGACGCTGGTGGACGACCCGGCCGCCTGGGCCGCCGCCCCGGCGGAACCGGAGCGCGAACCGGAGCCTGGGCAGTCCCCAGCCGGAGCCACCTACGCGGCCTCCGGCCACGGGAACCCGTACGGCACCGGCACGCCGCCGGAGGGCACCCCGTGGGGAGCTGCGGAGCACCCGTACACCGCGGAGGAACCGGCGCCGCAGGCCAGGTACGACGTGCCCGGAGGCGGCACCCCGCCCGAGGGGACCGGGCACTCCGCGGGCGACGGCCCGTACGGCACCCCGCAGCCCCCGGCCGCAGCACCGGAGGGCGGGAAGACCTGCGTCGCCTGCCGGGCCGGACACGTCGACACCGACGGGTACTGCGAGCACTGCGGGCACGCGCAGCCCCGCGAGCGCGACCACGTCGAGGAAGAGCTCGGGAGCGTCGCCGCCGTCAGCGACCGGGGGCTGCGCCACCACCGCAACGAGGACTCGTTCGCCGTGGCGGCCACCGCCCTGCCCGACGGTTCCGCCGCCACCGTGGCCATCGTCTGCGACGGCGTCTCCTCCGCCAGCCGCCCCGACGAGGCCTCGGCCGCCGCGGCCGCCGCCGCCAACGAGGCACTGCTCGAAGCACTCCCCCGGGGCGCGCACCCCCAGGAGGCCATGCACGAGGCGATCCTGGCCGCCGCCGCCGCGGTGAACGCCCTGGCCCCGGAGACCCCCGGCGCGCAGAACGCCCCCGCCTGCACCCTGGTCGGCGCCGTCGTCAGCGGCGGCCTGCTGACCATCGGCTGGGTGGGCGACAGCCGTGCCTACTGGGTCCCCGACGACCGTGCCGCCCTGTCCCGCCGCCTCACCGAGGACGACTCCTGGGCCGCCCAGATGGTCGCCGCCGGTCTGATGGGCGAGGCCGAGGCCTACGCGGACGTCCGCGCGCACGCCATCACCGGCTGGCTGGGGGCCGACGCGTACGAACTCGAACCGCACACCGCGACCTTCAAACCGGACCATCCCGGAGTGGTGGTGGTCTGCACCGACGGACTGTGGAACTACGCGGAATCCGCGCGGGAGATGGCCCAGGTGCTGCCCGCCGACGCCGCGACCCGCCCGCTGCACAGCGCCCAGGTGCTGGTGGGACACGCCCTCGACGGCGGCGGCCACGACAACGTCACCGTGGCGATCGTGCCGTTCGCCACGCACCCCGAGCAGGAACCGGGACCGGATGCGGAGCCGGGCCCGGCGGCAGGACCGGAATAGGAAGTGGAAGCGCGCCCGCAGGTCTGACCCGCCTGCCCGAGCCCCCTAGGAGTCCAACCGATGGCGAATTTCGCCAAGCCGAGTGCCCCGCGCTTCAGCGTGGAGGTGTACCAGAACGAGTTTCTCCCCGAGGGCGGACGGGACGTCCACGCCATCGTCACGGTCACCGCCACCGGCGGCGCCACCGCCACCCGCACGGCGGTCGCCGACGGCACGGCGGCCGTCGTGCTCATGGTCGACTGCTCAGGGTCCATGGAGTACCCGCCGGAGAAGATGCGCGGCGCCCGTGCGGCCACGGCGGCGGCCATCGACACCCTGCGCGACGGCACCGCCTTCGCCGTGATCGCCGGAACGCACGTGGCCAAGGAGGTCTACCCGGGACAGGGCCACCTCGCCGTGGCCGACCCGGCCACCCGCGCCCAGGCCAAGGAGGCGCTGCGCGGACTCAGCTCCGGCGGCGGCACCGCCATCGGCACCTGGCTGCGCCTCGCGGACGGCCTGCTGCGCGGCTCCACCGCCGCCATCCGGCACGGGATCCTGCTCACCGACGGCCGCAACGAGCACGAGGAGCCGGCCGTGCTCCGCGCCACGCTCGACGCCTGCGCGGGCCGCTTCACCTGCGACGCCCGCGGGGTGGGCACCGACTGGGACGTCAAGGAGGTCACCGGCATCGCGAGCGCGCTGCTCGGCTCCGCCGACATCGTGGCCGACCCGGCCCATCTCGCCGAGGACTTCACGCGCGTGATGGAGAACGTCATGGGCAAGGAGGTCGCGGACGTCGCGCTGCGCCTGTGGACCCCGGTCGGCGTGGAGATCCAGTACGTCAAGCAGGTGGCGCCCGCCGTCCAGGACCTGACCGACCGCCGCACCGAGGCGGGTCCGCGCGCCGGTGAGTATCCGACCGGTTCGTGGGGCGACGAGTCCCGCGAGTACCACGTGTGCGTCCGCGTCCCGACCGCCACCGTGGGCCAGGAGATGCTCGCCGCCCGCACCACCCTGGTCCTGCCGGGTGCGGCGGGCGAGCCGGCCACGGTACTGGCGCAGGGTCTGGTGCGCGCGGTGTGGACGAACGATCTGGCCGCGTCCACCGCCATCAACGCGCAGGTCGCCCACTACACCGGGCAGGCGGAGCTGGCGGAGGCTATCCAGCAGGGCCTGGAAGCCCGCAAAATGGGTGATGTCGGTGGTGCGACGGCCAAGCTGGGGCGTGCGGTACAACTGGCGAGTTCCTCCGGGAACGCCGACACAGCACGACTTCTGTCGAAGGTGGTGGATGTGGTGGACGCGGTGGCGGGTACTGTGCGGCTGAAAGCGAAGGTCGCCGATGCCGACGAGATGACTCTCGACACGCGTTCGACGCAGACCGTCCGAGTGAAGAAGACCTGAGACCTGACGTGATGACGCAGGGAGAAGAAGGGGGAAGCGCCGCCATGCCGACCTGCCCGAACGGGCACCAGTCCGCGTCCGACGACTGGTGCGAGGTCTGCGGCCACCGCATGGCTGCCTCCGAGGGCCCGCCTCCGGTGCCTTCCTACGGCTACGGCTTCCCCCCGACCGCCGGTGAACCGACCGCCCAGGCCGAGCTCTGCCCGCAGTGCCGGACCCCGCGCGAGGCCATGGCCCCGTTCTGCGAGGAGTGCCGCTACAACTTCCTCACGCGGACGGCGACTTCGTACGCGCCGCCGGCCCCGGACCCGGGACCCCAGGCGACGGGCGCCGGCGGTGCCGGTGGCGCCGGCGGTCGCGGTACGCCTCCACCGCCCGTGCCCGCTCCCGGGAACTACTCCCAGGACCACTTCGAGTACCAGGGCTCGCGGCCGTCCCGGGTCAACCGGCCGGCCGAGCCGCTCCAGCGCGAGGACGACTGGCTGCTGCCGCCGCCCGCGCACGAGTCCCCGCTGGAGTACCAGCAGGCCCCGCCGCAGCCCCCGTACCAGCAGCAGCCCCCGCCGCCCCAGCAGCGGGAGTACCAGCAGGAGTACCAGCAGCAGGCACCGCCGCCTCAGCAGCAGCAGTACCAGCAGCAGCCTCCGCCGCAGCACCAGCCCTTCCCGCCCCAGGGCGGCGGTGCCTGGAGCGCGACGGTCGGCCCCGACCGCTCGTACTTCATGGCGATGATGCAGCGCAGCGGCCCCGAGGCCGCCGGGCTGAACCTGCCCGCCTACTCCCCGGAGCAGCACCTCCCGCTGTCCGGCGGCCAGATCACCATCGGCCGCCGCCGCGCCTCCACGGGCGAGTCGCCGGACATCGACCTGTCGGTGCCCCCGGAGGACCCGGGCGTCTCCCACCAGCACGCGGTGCTGGTCCAGCAGCCCGACCTCAGCTGGGCGGTGGTGGACCAGAACTCCACCAACGGCACCACGATCAACGGCGGCGAGGAGCCGATCCAGCCCTACGTCCCGGTCCCGCTCGCCGACGGCGACCGCGTCCACGTGGGCGCCTGGACCACGATCACCATCCGCCGCGGCTGATCCGCCCCTCGGCTCACCCTTCCCCCAGGGGCCAGACGTACGGCCCCTGGGGATCGTCGAGCCACGCCCACTGGCCCTCCGCGCTCACCGAGACACCGAAGCGCTCCCGGGCCGGGCGGCCCTCGCGGCGCCACAGGTCCAGGGCCTCACGGGGGTGCAGGACGCCCGCGGTCAGGACGAGCATGAACTGGAAGCGCTCGTTCTCCACCAGCTCGTACGGAAGGCCGTACTCCATACCGCCCGGGTCGGGCGGCGGCGCGGCCACCGCTCCGCGCAGCGGGACGAAGTACGCCGAGGTGTGCAGGAAGTTGCCCTCGGCGAAGCCGGCGTCCCGGACCGTCAGCGCGATCAGCCCGGTCGACAGCGGGGCCAGGATCCGCGCGCCCGGCCGGCACTGGCCGAGCCAGGCGTGCGGGATCAGCGGCAGGGTGCAGGTCACCATGATCCGGTCGAAGGGTGCCCGGGAGGGGCAGCCGCGCGCACCGTCCCCGGTGACCACCGCGGGGTGGTAGCCGAGCTCGGCCAGGTGCGCCCGGGCGGACTCGGTGATCTCCTCGTCCAGGTCCACCGTGGTGACGTGCTCCTCGCCGAGCCGGTGGCAGAGCAGGGCAGCGTTGTAGCCGGTGCCGGCGCCGACCTCCAGGACGTCGTCGCCGTCACGTACGTCCAGGGCCGCCAGCATCTTCGCCATCAGGGAGGGCTGGCTGCTGGAGGAGACCAGCCGGCCGTCGCGCAGCCGGGTCGCCAGCGGGGTGTCGACGTACACCCCGCGCAGCCAGCGGGCCCGGCGTTCGGGGTCGGGGTCCTGCGCCCAGAGCCGTTCGTGGCCGGCACCGCGGCCGGTCCAGAAGTAGGGGACGAACACGTGCCGGGGCACGGCGGCGAACGCCGCCCGCCAGCGCGGGTCCTCCAGCACCCCGGCGGCGGTCAGCTCCCGCACCTGGGCGGCGTGCGCGGTCTCCCGCAGATCCCGTGCCTCGGTGTGTGCGGTGTGTGCGGCCATGCCTCCACTGTCCTGCGCCCGGGCCCGGCGTGCGAACGCGCGGGTCACGGGGCTCGGGGGGCTACGGGTGCCGGTCCTAGGACCTGGGTCCTGGATCCGGGCGTCTGAGACGATGGTCGGGTGAATGAGATTCCGCGGGGCACGCTTCAGGAGCAGACCTTCTACGAGCAGGTGGGCGGCGAGGACACCTTCCGCCACCTCGTCCGGCGCTTCTACCAGGGGGTCGCGGAGGACCCGCTGCTGCGCCCGATGTACCCGGAGGAGGACCTGGGCCCCGCCGAGGAGCGGTTCGCGCTGTTCCTGATGCAGTACTGGGGCGGTCCGACCACCTACAGCCAGCACCGCGGCCACCCGCGCCTGCGGATGCGGCACGCGCCGTTCCAGGTGGACGCGGCCGCCCACGACGCGTGGCTGCGGCACATGCGGGTCGCGCTGGACGAGCTGGGCCTGGCGCCGGAGCACGAGGCGCAGCTGTGGAAGTACCTGACCTACGCCGCCGCCTCGATGATCAACACGGCGGGCTAGCAGACGTCCCGGGGGTCAGACCGGCCGGACCTGGAGGGCGCCCAGGCCGCCGGTGACGCCGGGGCGGCGCATGGCGACGGAGCCGTACGGGGTCCGCAGCCGCAGCCAGGTCCCGGCGGCGAGCAGCGCCACGGGGGCGGGGGCGCCGGGGGCGGGGGCAGGGGCGGGCACGGCCGTCCGTACCGGGCGCAGGAAGCCCAGGGACTGCGCGGCGTGCACGGCGCGCAGCGGGAGTTCGGTGTCACCCAGGGTGCGGGACCAGATCTCGCGGCCGATGCGGTCGCGCTCGGACCGGGTCCGGTGCTGCACGGGCAGGGCCTCGTCACGGGCCCGGAACTCGGCGACCGCGGCGGCCACGGCCTCGCCCATCGCCTCGGGGCCGGGCAGCCCGGGAACCTGCCGCCAGCCACCGCGGGGCGGGAGCACGCCGGCCCAGGGCGGTCCGGTGACCGGGCCGGGCACGGTGGCCTCGGCCGAGGCCTCGTCCACGGACTCCAGCAGCTCACCGGCGGACACCGTCAGGTCCAGCGGCATCGCGACGGGCGCGGCGAGCCGCACCGTGCGGATGGCGAGGATGTCGAAGGACGGCGGCCGTCCGAAGACGGCGAGCGCGCCGCCGCCCGCCTGGAGGCGTACGGCGGCGGCGCGGTCGTAGTGCACCAGCCGGCCCAGGAAGGCGGCGAGGTCCGCCGCCTCCCCGGAGTCGGCGAAGCGCAACTGGTCGTTCATGCCGCGAGGGGCCCTTCCCGGCCGGTGCCGGACCCGGACCCGGACGCGGACCCGGACCCGGACGCGGACCCGGAGGCCGACGCGGAGGCCGACGCGGAGGCCGACGCGGTCGCGGGCTCGTCCAGGTACTCCTGGAGGAAGCGCTTCTCCTCGGCCGTGATGCGGCGGGGCCGTCCCGCGGCGAGGTTGTAGGGCACGACCACGGTCTCGGCGCGCACGTAGACCGTCTCGGGCGCGTCCTCGGTCGCCTCGTCCTTGACCTCGTAGCGAATGGTCAGGGACGCGGCGCCTATCCGGGTCACCCAGGACTCGATGAGGACCGGCTCGTGGCGGTGCACGAGGGGCAGCTTGTAGTCGATCTCGTGACGGGCCACGACGGACCCGCCGGTGAAGGACTCACTGCCCTCCCCCGGCGCGAGGCGGAACATGAAGTCGATCCGCGCTTCCTCCAGATAACGGAGGAAGACGACGTTGTTGACGTGCCCGAAGGCGTCCATGTCCGCCCAGCGCAGGGGGCACCGGTAGTGGTGTCTGGCCATGACGGCGACCTCAGCCTCGGGTGAGCTTCTTGTAGGTGGCACGGTGCGGGCGGGTGGCGTCCGCACCGAGACGCTCGACCTTGTTCTTCTCGTACGACTCGAAGTTGCCCTCGAACCAGTACCACTTGGACTCGCCCTCGTACGCCAGGATGTGCGTGGCGACCCGGTCGAGGAACCAGCGGTCGTGGGAGATGACCACGGCCGCACCGGGGAACTCCAGCAGCGCGTTCTCGAGCGAGGACAGGGTCTCGACGTCGAGGTCGTTGGTGGGCTCGTCGAGGAGCAGCAGGTTGCCGCCCTCCTTCAGCGTCAGCGCCAGGTTGAGGCGGTTGCGCTCACCACCGGACAGGACGCCGGCCGGCTTCTGCTGGTCCGGGCCCTTGAAGCCGAAGGCGCTGACGTACGCGCGGGACGGCATCTCGACCTGGCCCACGTTGATGTAGTCCAGCTCGTCCGACACGACCGCCCAGAGGGTCTTCTTGGGGTCGATGTTGGCGCGGGACTGGTCGACGTAGCTGATCTTGACGGTGTCGCCGACCTTGACGGAGCCGGAGTCCGGCGCCTCCAGGCCCTGGATCATCTTGAAGAGCGTGGTCTTGCCCGCGCCGTTCGGGCCGATGATGCCGACGATGCCGTTGCGCGGCAGCGTGAAGGACAGGTCGTCGATGAGGACCTTGTCGCCGAACGCCTTGGAGAGGTTGTTGACCTCGACCACGATCGAGCCCAGACGCGGGCCCGGCGGGATCTGGATCTCCTCGAAGTCCAGCTTCCGCATCTTGTCCGCCTCGGCGGCCATCTCCTCGTAGCGGGCGAGGCGGGCCTTGGACTTGGTCTGGCGGCCCTTGGCGTTGGAGCGGACCCAGTCCAGCTCTTCCTTGAGGCGCTTCTGGCGCTTCTCGTCCTTGCGGCCCTCGACCTTGAGGCGGGTGGCCTTCTTCTCCAGGTAGGTGGAGTAGTTGCCCTCGTAGGGGTGCGCGCGGCCGCGGTCGAGCTCGAGGATCCACTCGGCGACGTTGTTCAGGAAGTACCGGTCGTGGGTCACGGCCACGACGGCGCCCTTGTACTGCGAGAGGTGCTGCTCCAGCCAGTTCACCGACTCGGCGTCGAGGTGGTTGGTGGGCTCGTCGAGGAGGAGCAGGTCCGGGGCCTCGATCAGCAGCTTGCAGAGCGCCACGCGGCGCTTCTCGCCACCGGAGAGGGTGGTGACCGGCCAGTCGCCGGGCGGGCAGCCCAGGGCGTCCATGGCCTGCTCGAGCTGGGCGTCCAGGTCCCACGCGTTGGCGTGGTCCAGGTCCTCCTGGAGCTTGCCCATCTCGTCCATGAGGGCGTCGGTGTACTCGACGCCCATCAGCTCGGCGACCTCGTTGAAGCGCTTGAGCTTCTTCATGGTGTCGGCGGCGCCGTCCTGGACGTTCTCCAGGACCGACTTCGACTCGTCGAGCTTGGGCTCCTGCATGAGGATGCCGACGGTGAAGCCGGGCGACAGGAACGCGTCGCCGTTGGACGGCTGCTCCAGGCCCGCCATGATCTTCAGAACGGTGGACTTACCGGCGCCGTTGGGGCCGACCACACCGATCTTCGCGCCGGGCAGGAAGTTCAAGGAGACGTCATCAAGAATCACCTTGTCGCCGTGCGCCTTGCGCGTCTTGCGCATGGTGTAGATGAACTCAGCCAAGAGAAACCGTCCGGCAGATCGATGGTGGGCAGATACACCCCATCTTGCCGTACGTCCATACCCGCGGGCGAATGGGTAGGTCAGGGACCCCTGGCCTGGAAGGCACCGGACGGCGGGGCCGGGCGGAGGGCGAGCGGGCCCTTGCGCCCCCGGGCCGGCGCCCGAACCGGTCAGCGGGGGCGGTAGACGGTCAGGGCGTCCGGGAGCTCGTCGAGGACGAGGGCGGGCGGGGCCTCGGCGTACTCGCCGTCGTAGGCGAGCGGGGTGCCCTCGGGGATGTCCCCGATGCGCAGGCTGCGGAGGCGGGTGGCCACGTGGACCGGGGAGCGGCTCAGCGGGCCCGTGAAGGCGGCTGCCAGGAGCCGGGTGCCGGGGCGGCCGCCGCCGTAGACGAGCCGGAGGTCCAGCAGGCCCTCGCCGAGGCTGTCGCGGCGGCGGGGGGTGGGGCCGGTGCCGTGGTAGGTGCCGTTGCCCGCGAAGAGCAGCCACACGCTGCGGGGCCGCCCGGCCAGCCGCAGCCGCACGGGCCGCTGGGCGCGCAGCACCCGCCAGGCCGCCAGCAGCGCGGCGGGTCCCCCGCCGATGCGCGGGCCCCAGCGCAGCCGGTGGCCGAGCAGTTCCGGATAGGCGCCGATGCTGAAGTTGTTCAGGAAGTAGCCGGGCTCCCCGCCGGGGCCCGGGGAGAAGCGGCCCACGCCGATGCGGACGGCCTGCCCGTGGGTCAGCGCGTGGCAGGTGCCCTCGGTTCCGCTGAGGCCGAGGTCCAGCGCGAAGTGGTTGAGGGTACCGCCGGGGAACACGGCCAGCGGCACCCCGGCCCGCAGGGCGGCGGTGGCGGCCGCGTTGACCGTGCCGTCGCCGCCGCAGACCCCGAGGACGGCGGACCGTGAGGCCGCGTCCGCGAGCGTGGCGGGCAGCTCCGGGCCCGCGCACTCGATCACCTCGGCCTTGGGGAGGCGGGCGCGCAGCAGCTCGAGCCCCGCGGCCGCGGCCGTCCCCGACCCGGTGTTGACGACCACGGTGAGCCCGGCCCCCTCGGGCAGGGCTGGGGCCCCGGCGGCCGCCCGCTCGTCGCCCGGTACGACCCGGGCCTCCTGCGCGTCCCGCGCGAGACGGCGTACGACGAACCCCGCGGCCACCCCGAGCGCCGCGCCCACGAGCACGTCGGAGGGGTAGTGCACGCCGGTGTAGACCCGGGAGAACGCGACGGACGCGGCGACCGGGGCCAGCGCGGCCCCCCAGCCCGGGGACTCCAGCGCCAGCCCGGCGGTGAAGGCGAAGGCCGATGCCGAGTGCCCGGAGGGGAAGGAGGTGGTCTGCGGCTGCGTGGCCAGCTGCCGGGTCAGGGGCACGCCTTCCAGCAGCGGCCGCGGCCGGCGTACGGACCACTTGCCGACGGTGTTGATGGTCGCGGAGGCCAGCGCCAGGGAGGCGACCCCGCGTACGGCGGCCTTGCGGGCTCCGGCCGATCCGAAGACGGCGATGGCGGCGGCGGCTCCGCCCCACAGCACGCCGTGGTTCGCGGCCCGCCCGAGCCGCGGCAGCACCCGGTCGGCCCCGGGCCAGTGCCGCCGGGCCACCGCGTCGAACAGCCGGCGGTCCCATCGGGCCAGCGCGCCGTGCCAGGTCAGTTCTTGATCGGCCATCTTCTGCCACTACCCCGGGCGGCGGATCCGAATCGGCCCCCGCGGCCACCCGGCCCACCCGGCCCATCCGTCCGGGCCGGCCGGGCCGGCCGGGCCGTCCCGCACTGCGCCCCTACGCCTCGTCCTCCTCGTCCAGCGGGCGCTTGCGGAGCAGGAGCACCACCAGCCCGCCCAGGACCACCAGGCCCACTGCCAGGGAGGCGATGACCGGGGTGGCCGCCGAGCTGCCGCTGGTCGCCAGCCGCTCCTCGTCCGGGGAGGTCGTCGGGAGTGTCCCGGACTGCGCGCCCAGCGCCTCGACCGCCGAGCCGGTACCGGTGCCGGTTCCGGTGCCCTCGGTGGTGCCCGAGGTGGTGCCCACCGCGGTCACCGGAGGCAGCGGCCAGACCGCCGTGGCCGTGGCGGCGGCCGCGGACTCGCTGGAGCCGGCCACGATCTGCGCCTGGCTCGGCAGCTCACCGGTGAAGACCCGGCCGACCGGCACCTTGGTCGCGCCCTGGACGGTGACCGAGGCCGTCCCGTTGGGGGTGCCCGCGGGCACCTCGAAGTACAGCCGGCTCCCGTTGACCGCGGTGGTCAGCGGCTGCCCCTCGGCGTCCACCACCCGCACCCCCATCGCGACGGCCGCTGCGTCCGGGACGACCGACACGCTCCGCGCCCCGGTCCGCACGGTCACCGGGCCGAGCCGGGTGCCCACCGCCCCCGACACGTCGCCCGGGTCCAGCCCGAGCGAGGCCGGCGGCTCCGGCAGCTGCCCCGCCGCCCGCTGCAGGTAGTCGGCCAGCTTCTCAGCCGCCGGGTCCGCGGCCTCGACCTGTACCCCGTCCGCCAGCCGCCAGATCGCCACCTGGGTCCCGGCCGCCGCGCTCTCCGCGCTGAGGGCCCCGGCCCCGGCCGCCTTGGCGAGCCCGGCCAGATCGTTCAGCTGCGGGTAGGAGTGCTCCAGGACCCAGCGGATCCGGCCCGCCTCCCGGTTCCCGGCGAGCGGGCTGCGGCTCCAGCCGCTCTCGGTGTACCGGGCCTGGGGCTGGGCGTTGCCCGTCACGCCGACCCCGTACGTCTGGAGCATCCCGCCGCCGTCGACCCGCATCTCGTAGAGCCCGGCCGGGATCTGCCGGACCGATCCGTCCCCGGAGCGCAGGACCGCCTGCCCGTACGTCTTCAGCCCGTCCAGCACGGCGCTCGCACCCTCGGGTGACCGGGGTGCGGCCGGGCCGGAGTCGGCGGCCGCCCGGGCTCCGGGCGCGGCGGCGAGGGCCGCGGCCAGCAGGGCCACCGCCAGCGGCCGGCGTGCGGAGCCCCGTACCGCGGCAGGAGGTTCGAGAGAGGGCCGAGCAGGAACAGGGACAGGAACTGGGACTGGGACAGCAGCAGCAGCAGGAGCAGAGATGGGATCAGGAGCGGAGGATGCGGGAACGGCAATCGACACAGTCTTCCCCTTCGGGCCAAAGACCCAGGTGCCCGTGAGTACCGGCGAATCCTATCCGCCTCGAACATTCAGACCACCGCCGCCTTCTGAGTGGCCATCAGTGGCGTCTCCGTACGCACCACCCGCCGGAAGGCCGCGGTCCCCCGGTTCAGGTCGTGTCCGATGGCCGTCGCGTCGATCTCCGCCGAGAACCACCGGTTGCCCTCGCCGTCGGGCGGATCCTCCCGCACCCGCAGTCGCCCGTGCACCACCAGCGGCTCGCCGACCGATACGGAACCGGCGAGGTTCACGGCGAGGGTCCGCCGCGCCCACACCGTGTAGAAGCTGGTGGTCCCGTCGGTCCAGGCGTCCTTGCGCCGGTCGAAGTACCTCGGCGTCACCGCGAAGCGGAACCGCGCCGCCGGTCCGTTCACCGTCTCCTTGTAGTCGATCTGCGTAGCCACATATCCGACCAGCGTCACCTGGGTGTCGTACATCCCGGCCGCCCTCCCCCGTGGTCCAGGCCCGTACGGACCATCCGTACGAGGTACGAACCATGCTGCGGCAGGCCGCCGGTGCCCGCTCCGGCCTGTGGATTACTGGCGGGTTGTGGACAACTTGCTCCCCCCTGCGGCGACCGTGGCGTACTGCTCCCGCACCTCCCGGTAGCGCAGCAGCTCCGCCGCGACCGGTTCCAGCACCCGGGACCGCCCGCACCCGGCGGCCGCCTGCCGCAGTCTGCGCTCCGCGTCCTGCCCGTACCGCCGGGCCGGGCCCCGGGCCGCGATCGAGCAGGACCATTCCACGAGCGGCCCGCCGATGATGCCCGCCACCATCAGCAGCACCGGGGGCAGCAGCCTCGGCTCCAGGACCCCGACGATCTGCCCGACCAGCCACAGCCCGCCGTAGATCTGCAGCAGGGTCATGGCCGCCTGCGCCAGCACGGCCACCGGCCACCACGTGGGCCGCGGCGGTTTGACGCTCGGCACCGCGACCGCCGCGCCGAGGGTCACCGCGATCTCGTCCAGCGCCTCCGGGAGCCGGTCGGCGCCGCGCACCGCGGTCTCCCGGACCGCCTGCGCCCACGGATCGGGCAGCCCGGAGACCGCCTCGTCGGCAACCACCCGTACGGCCTGCTCCACCCGCTGACGCGCGGTCACCTCCTCCTCGACCGGGGCCTCCGCGACCGCCGGGGCGCGGCCGCCGATCGCCGCCAGGGCGGCCAGACCCGCCAGGGTGCGCGGCGCGCGACGGCCCTCGTACCAGCGCCACAGCCGCAGCCACGGCGTCCCGCACGCCTTTCCGGCGTTGCGCCGCCACGCGCGCTCGGCGGCGAGCCCGGCCGCATACGCCCCGACCGCCTCGGCGAGCCGGTCCTCGAACTCGGCGCGCGCCGCCTCCCCGATCTCCGGCCCCGGGTGCCCGTCGGCCACGTACAGCGGCCGCAGGCGCACGGCGGCGCGGTCGACGTCGGCGGAGATCCGCCGGGTGGCCGCGCCCTTCTCCTGGGTGAACTGTCCGAGGAGCTCGCGCAGTTCCCCGACGCCCTCCCCGGTGAGTGCGGACAGCCCGAGGACGGTGGCGCCGGGCTCGCCGTGCTCGCCGAGCGCGATGCCGTCGTCGTCGAGGAGCCGGCGCAGGTCGTCCAGGACGAGGTCGGCGGCCTCCCCGGGCAGCCGGTCCACCTGGTTCAGGACGACGAAGGTCACCTCCGCGTGCCCGGCGAGCGGCCGCAGGTACCGCTCGTGCAGCACGGCGTCCGCGTACTTCTCCGGGTCCACCACCCACACCACGGCGTCGACCAGCGCCAGGACGCGGTCGACGTGGTCCCGGTGCGCGCCGACCGCCGAGTCCAGGTCCGGCAGGTCGACGAGGACCATCCCGCGCAGCGCCTCGGCCTCCGAGGTCTCGCGGGGGCGGCGCCGCAGCCGCCCCGGGATCTCCAGCCGGTCCAGCAGTCCGGCGGCTCCGTCCGACCAGCTGCAGGCGATGGGGGCGGCGGTGGTCGGGCGGCGCAGCCCCATCTCCGAGATCTGCACACCGGCGAGTGAATTGAAGAGAGTGGACTTGCCGCTTCCGGTGGCTCCGGCGATCGCGACGACCGTGTGCTGGGGCGACAGCCCGCGGCGCGCCGCGGCCTCGTCCAGGACCCGCCCGGCCTCGGCGAGGGTCTTGCCGTCGAGCCTGGTCCGGGACAGCCCGACCAGCTGGCGCAGCGCGTCGAGGCGCAGCCGCAGGGCCTGTCCCTCGGGACTGAGCGGGGGTGCGGTCGACTTGCCGCCGTCGCTGCCCGCGCCGGAGACGGCCCGTACGAGCGCGTCGTCGCCCTCGTCGCCGTCCTCCTCCTCGCTCCCGTCGGCGGGCCGGGGGCGCGAGCGCGCGATGAGTCCGTCGTCCCAGCGGTCGTCGGTGCGGTCGGTCAGGGCGGTCACCGCGTCACCTCTCCTTCTGCAGTACGGACAGCGCGGCAATCAGCTCGGCCTGTGGTTCGGGGGTCACTTCGAGCGCCTCCAGCGGGCCGAGCCGGCGGTCGCGTTCGGCGCGCAGCACCTGGTCGAGGTGGTCGCCGACCAGTTCCCCGCCCCGGTCGCGCAGCCGCAGGGCGGCCTGCGCGCCGATCCGTTCGGCGAGCTTCTCGCCCGCGGGCCGGGCCCGTTTGCCGCCGAGGAGGGCGGCGACGAGCAGGGCGGCGACGCCGTCGGGGTCGGGTGCGGGCTGCTTGTCGAGCTTGGCCACCTCCTCCTCGGCGAGTTCCTCCAGGACCCGCCGCCACCGGCGTACGGCCATGCCGATGCGTTCGCCCGCCTCCCGGTCGGGCGCGGGCAGTGACACGGCGCCGGCGGCCGGTTCGCGCCGCCAGGCCTCGGCGATGCGCTCGTCGGCGGCGGCGACGGCGCACTGGAGGAGGGCGGCGAGGGATTCGGCGAGCGAGTCCAGCAGTTCGTCGGCGCTCGTGTCGAGCGGGTAGCCGCGCCACCGGGTCAGTGCGTCCCCGGCCAGTACGGCGCCGTGGTCGAGGCGGTTGCGGACCCGCTTGCCCTCTCGTTTGTACGCGTCCTCGACGGCCGAAGTCATCCGTACGGCGGCGGCGTGCTGGGCGGCGACGGCGGAGGCGAGCTCCGGCATCCGGCGCCCGAGGGAGTCCAGCGCGCCGAGCGCGGTGCGCCCGACGGCGTACTGCCGGGCGGCCGGGTCCTGCGCGTGGTGGGCGAGCCAGGCGAACAGCGGGGCGACGGCGCTGGCCGGCAGCAGCCCGCCCCCGCCGGCGGACTCGGGCAGTTCGGGGACGGTGAACCGCGGTACGTCGCCCAGCCCGGCCTTGGTGAGCAGGGCCCCGTACTGCCGTGACACCTCGGCGAGCACTTGGTGCGGGACCCGGTCGAGGACGGTGATGAGGGTGGCTTTGTACTGCTTGGCGGTGCGCAGCAGGTGCCAGGGGACGGCGTCGGCGTACCGCGAGGCGGTGGTGACCATCACCCAGACGTCGGCGGCACAGATGAGTTCGGCGGCGAGGGTGCGGTTCTCGACGACGAGGGAGTCGATGTCGGGCGCGTCGAGGATGGCCAGGCCGCGCGGCAGGCTGGAAACGGTCTCGATCCGCATCTCGCGGGTCGCGTGGGTGTTGGCCGGTCCGCGCTCGCGGAGCCGGGACTTGGCGGCGGGGGGCACCTCTTCTTCCTCGTGCGGCACCCAGACCCGCATCAGGTCGGGCAGTACGCGCATTCCGGCGAACCAGTGGTGGTCATCCGGATGGCAGACGAGCACCGGTGTGCGCGTGGTCGGGCGCAGCACCCCGGCTTCGCTGACCTGTCGGCCGACGAGGGAGTTGACGAGGGTGGACTTACCGGCCCCGGTGGACCCGCCGACGACGGCGAGCATCGGCGCCTCGGGCGCCTTCAGCCGGGGTACGAGGTAGTCGTCGAGCTGCGCGAGCAGCTCCGCTCTGGTCTGGCGGGCGCGCGGAGCGCCGGGCAGGGGCAGCGGCAGACGCACGGACGCGACCCGGTCGCGCAGGGCGGACAGGGCATCGAGCAGCTGAGGCCGAACATCCAAGGTCACCACATGCGAAGAATGCCCAATTTGGGACCATTTTTGAAGCTTATACGTCCTCTGCGCGCCGAGTGCGACTCCAGTGGGACATTCTGGGCACGACGGACGAGTGGGGCGCAGGCATAACGAGTGCACAACACCCAGGGCGCCGCGGCGCAAAAGCGATGCGAGAATCGCACCTGCCTGCGATTATCGGGACCGCTTCACCGAACCTCCACATCGTGGCCCGCGAGTGAAGCAACCGGGACAAGGCAACCGGAGCCCTATCCTTGACCCGGCGCGGACCTCAGCCCCACCCCCACCAGGGGCTCCAGGCCCACCAAGGCCACCTTCCGGCCCCCGTAGCTCAGTGGATAGAGCAGGTGCCTTCTAAGCACTTGGCCGCAGGTTCGAGTCCTGCCGGGGGCACTTAACCATCTGACCAGCGGAAACGCTGGTCATCTTTTTTCCCCGCGTTCCGCACAGCGCTAATTGGCCATGTGCCTAGCCCAGTTCGCGAATCGGGCGTAGCGTTCAGGCACTCCCCCCGGAACACCTGGCCGGCCATCCGGGGTGAGCTCCATTCGCATACCCGAACGCGAACCTCTGGAGAGTGCCACCCGTGCCCGCAGCCACGTTCCTCGAGCCCACTCCATCTGATCGCTACAACCTCTCCCCCGACGTGGCCAGCTGGGTCCGCTCCCTGCGCGCCCGCAACCTCGCCGAGAACACCCTGATCGTCTACCGCCGCGCCGGCCAGGGCCTGGCCGACTTCCTTCTCGCCGACTACAAGCCGGACGAGGACGGAGGCCGCGCGGCTCCGCGAACACTGGACGATGTCCACCGCGAACACGTCGAGGCGTACCTGATCGCGCTCACGGAGAGGACGTCCGCAGCGAGCGCGAACCAGCAGTTCCGCAGCCTCAAGACGTTCTTCAACTGGCTTGTGGACGAGGAGGAGATGGACCGCTCGCCGATGCGGACCATGAAGCCGCCCACGGTGCCGGAGGTGGAGGTGCCGATCATCTCTGACGACGCGTTGAAGCAGCTGCTCAAGGCCTGCTCGGGGAAGGCCTACAAGGACCGCCGAGACACGGCGATTCTCATGCTCTTCATCGACACCGGTGTCCGGCTGTCCGAGCTGACGGAGCGGACCATCGACGACCTCGACCTGGACCTGATGGTGCTCCGCGTCCTCGGCAAGGGGCGGCGGCCGCGCACCGTGCCGTTCGGCCGCACGACGGCGCAGGCACTCGACCGGTACCTGCGCGCCCTGGCCAAGCACCGCGGCCGCGCCGCCAAGCCGGAGGACCCGCTGTGGTGGGGCGAGCGGTCCGGCAACCGGCTGACAATCTGGGGCGTCGGGACCATGGTTCGGAATCGCTGCAGCGAGGCCGGGATTCCGCACATCCACCCGCACCAGTTCCGGCACACGTTCGCGCACCAGTGGAAGCTCGGCGAGGGTAACGAGGATGACCTGATGCGCATCACGGGGTGGCGGTCCCGTCAGATGCTGTCGCGGTACGCCTCGTCGGCCGGCGCCGAGCGTGCCCGCGAGGCCCACAAACGCCTGAGCCCCGGCGACCGGCTGAAGTAGCCGGCGGTCGGGGCTCGGAGCGGAAGCGTTCAGGTGTCGGCGCGGCGGACTTCCATCGCGTCGACACCAGGTACGCGCTGGCCCAGCAGCGTAAGAGCAGCGCGCTCGGTGGTGCGGGTGGGATCGAATGCCATGCGCACGCGCCGGCTGAACACCTTGTAGATCATCAGGACTCCATCGTCCAGGTCGGCGCGCTCTACGAGTACCTCGGTCGCCACATGACCCCCTGTCCACCGTGAGCAGACCAGGGCACGCCGGTCGTACGCACGTTCGATCGCTGCGAGGCGTTCGTCACTCTACGCCTTCACACGTTCCCCCCATAGTGATTCAACGGGAAACGACCGGCGCAATCGGTCGCGCGACAGGTATGACCAGTCACTCTGCGGAACGGTTGTGCGGAATCTCAGATTCATCATCCGCCCAATCCGCCATCTTGGCACGGGACTTGGGTGCATCCGCGACATCCGCATCCGGCATATGCACGACCTTCCCGCCACCCAGGTCCGAGGTGAGGAACCCGGTGAACTGGAAGGCCGCTGCCGCCTGGACCCGGGACAGCGGCAGCTTGAGGCCGGCCGCCATCGCCCGGACGAGTTCAGGGTTGACCTTGATGGCCGCCCCGGTCGCGATGCGCCACACGAGGTTGGGGCTCGGCTTGTACCCGCTCTCTGGGTCGACGCTCTTCTGTGCGAGCTGCTCATAGGTCAGCGGTCGCCCTGTCCCCGCGGCTTCTGCCACCAGGTCAGCGAAGGTTTCCACTCTGTCGGCGGTCATCGGCTCCCCATCTGACGCCTGGGCGATGGATGGTGTCCCACCCGCGCTTGAGTCGCACAGTCGCGGCCCCATTGTCCACAACCCCGTACGAGGATGGGTATGCGGCCTGCGTAAAGAGGCTGAAAACTGTGGGGCGCGTTGACGCTCACTCGCTTCTTTGTGCGCCGGGGTAGACCCCCGGCTAGCGCTGTGCTTAGCTATCCCCATCCTCGAATGGGGATGAAGGAAGGGACAGCAGTGCGCCCAGGCAGATACCGCGTACACGACGGCCGGCTGCTCCGGCGGCTCATGCAGAGCCCCGAGTCCACCGGGACAGCGCACACCGTGCGCAGCCTGGCCAGGGCGGTTGGACTGTCGCCCAGCAAGATCCAGAGGCTCATCACCGAGGAGCGCCCCACCGTGACGGACACGCAGGCCACCCGCATCGCGGAGGCGGTCGACGTGCGCCGCAGGGCGCTTTTCGTGCCAACACCATCCCCATCCTCGAATGGGGATCGAGAGGAGATCGACGCATGAGCCCGGAAGAGAGGTCCCTGCGTGCCCGGCTGGCTGCGCACATCAGTTGGGCCGCGACCCGCGACCCGGCCAGCCGTACGGCCAAGGCCCGCGCGGCGGCCGCTGGCAGGTTCGAGAAGCAGGCCCGCGAAATGCACCCCGACGCGACGGAGGAGGACATCGCCCGCGTCGCCAAGTCGCTGCGCTCGGCCCACTTCTCGCGTATGGCGCTCAAGGCCGCGACGGCCAGGCGGCGCAATTCGGCCACCCAGAACGCCGCCTGAATACAGAAGGGGCCACCCGGACGGGCTAGGTCCGAGGGCCCCCGACGCACCTCACACACCGACTGAGAGGCACACCGTGAACCACCAGAGTAGCCCGACGCCTCCACACCCCGCCCTGGCGAGCGCCTCGGCGGCGTTGTCCTCCCTGCTGGACATGTACGCCGGCCTCCCCACGCCGCCGTACGTCGTCATCCACACCTTCGAGGGTGTCTCGACGGTCGACCTTCAGCTCGACACGCCGTACGAATTCGAGCAGTGGTGCACCGCGCTCACGGTCCCCGCCGAAGCCATCGACCTGCTCACGCACGGGGGTACCAGCTGGCTCGCCGCTGTCGCGGTTTTCCAGGGGGTCAAGGTCAAGCTGTCCGGGCACGGCATCGCGCTGCCGCCCGGGTTGGAGGCCGCCGCAGCGGGCCGTACCGGCGGTGCGAGCGAATGACCGCCTCACTGCGAGTCCAGGCCGCCGCAGGCCGATTGCGCGCGGCGATGGAGGTCGGACACCAGACGCCGGAGGAACTGGCGCAGGCACTGGAGGACTGCCGGCTGCTGCAGTCTCCGGAGACCGCGGCCGCCCGGGCTGAACGGACGGCCGTACGGCTGCCCGCGTTCCTCGAGGAGCGCCACACCGTCGGCCTGGATGTCGCCGAGGATTCCCCGGCCGCGGACCTGGCCCTGCGGCTGCGCCTGTCCCAGCACGACGTGACACACACCGACGTGCGGTCCGCCACGAAGCTGCGGATCACCGTGCGCCCGCAGTCCGTCGACTGCCTGCGCTGGTGGATCTGCTGGTTCGAGGCTGGGACCGCGAGCGGTGCCTACATGGACGGCGAGTACACCGTGCGCGGTCGCCGCGGCGACGTAGCGGTCGACCTGACCATCGTGGGCGACGCCGTGCCGGCCTGGCTGGAGGTCGCGCCCCATGCCTCGTGAGCTGCCCTTACTTCTATTCGCACTGGTCTGCCTCGTCGTGCACCTCGCGCAGTACCTGGTGCGGCGCCGACTGGAAAGGCAGCCGCTCCACCGGTACCCGGCGGTGGTCCTGCCCGCCACGGATCTGCTGTCCAACCCCGGCAGCGGCCGGCACCGCCGCGGCGGCGGCGCACCGGACGAGTGGGCCGCCTGCCACACCACCCGCTGCGCCCACCTGACCACCCCCCACACCCGCACCCCGGCCGGCCTCGTCTGCGACGACTGCGGCCACCTGATCCCCGGAGGACCCGTGCACGACGACACCGAGTACACCGACGAGATGGAGCTGCCCACCGGCGCGGAGGAGGCGCTGTGACCGGGTGGTGGGCGTCCCGGCGACGCCTGCAGGCGCGGGCCGAGTACCTGCAGCTCCAGCTCGACGCGGCGCGCAAGGCCCCCCGGCTGGTCGTGCGGCCGGGGCCGCCCCCGGTACCGATCGAGTCCGACACCCCGGAGCCGGTCGAGGCCAACCTCCGTGCGCAGATTCGCGTGCTGCAGGGTCTGAAGACGGTCGAGGGGGCCCAGGAGCTCTCCGCCGAGGTCCGTGCCTGGCGCGAGCGTGCGGTCCGGCTGTGCGACATGCTGCGCGCCGCCGAGACCGATAACGAATGGTTCAGGCGGGAGCTGGCCGCGCTGCAGACACCGATGGCAACGGTCCCGCAGCAGAGAGAGCCGGGGCTGGGATGACCGGCTACCTGCCCGCCCTCGTCCTCCTGGTCCTGCTGTTCACCGGCCTCCTCGCGTGGACGGTCGCCCTTCTGGCCGGACTGATCTTCCTAGTCCGGGCCGTGGTCGCCGGGTGGCAGGCCGCCGTGGCGGCGGCCGTCCGCCGGACGTGAGCCGCTCGCCCCGGCCCTGCGAGGCCCTGCTCCTGCCGCACAGCCTGCAGCCCGCCCGCCTGTACCCCTGCGGGTGGCGCTGCGACCGGCATACCCCCAACGCGCTGGCCGGGCGGCCCGAGACGCCGCCCGGTCCGGGCTGGCCCGCCGGGTCCTACCTCAACCTCCAACTCCCCGACCCCGACCCGCACACCGACGACGCGCCTCCGGAGGACTGACCCCATGACCACTGCCATCCCCACGCCCGCCGCCCTCGCCGCGCGGATCACCAAGCCCCCGGTCCTCGCCGGGTCCTACCGCGCGTTCCGCGGCCACTACCTGCTGGCCGTGCGTGAGGCGCGCCTGATCCCCCACACCAAGCTGGTCGGCCTGGTCCTCGGGGTGTACGCGAGCCCCGACGGGGTCATCCCCGCGAACCGGCAGCCCGGCGTCGACGGCCTCGCCGCGACCACCGGTCTCACGCCCGGGCTGGTCGTCGTGCAGCTGCGCGTGCTCGAGCAGCGCGGCTGGCTCCAGCCGGTCCCGGGCGGCCGGTACGAGACCAGCCCGCTGTGCCTGTCCGTCCCCGCCGCCCTGATGGCCCGGGTCCGCGGCCCTCGATGACGCCACTCCCGCCCGCACCACAGCATCACCCGGACCAAGAGAGGCGATCGTGCCCGACGACCAGCAGCCGGACCACACCAGCGGCGGCGTCCCGCACAGCTTCCGCAACATCCTCTACTGGCGCTGGAGCCGGGAGCTGCCCCGCCCCCTGAAGCAGGGGTTCGTGAAGCTGCTCTACGCCCTGGGTACGGCGGCCAACACCCGTGGCGAGCTGCGGTTCGCACGGGACGGCAAGCCGATGCGGATCTCGGACATCGCGTCGGGCGCCGTGATGGATGAGAAGGACTGCCTGCGGCACATCGACGCCGCGATCGCCGCCGGGGTCGTCGCCGTGGTGGGGACCCGCCGCCGGGGCACACAGACGGTGTACCAGGTGATGGTCCTTCCGCACCCGGACTGGACTGCCGCGGTCGCCTCCCTGGAGGCCAGCCAGCCGACCAAGAAGAGGGCCCGCAAGCCAGCCCCGTGGCAGGAAGAGCCGGCCGAGGAGTTCGGGGGACCGCCCCCGGAACTTGAGAGCCCGAGTTCGGGGGGCGGTCCCCGGAACTTCCCCGAGCAAAGTTCCGGGGGCGGTCCCCCGAATGAGTTCCGGGGGCGGTCCCCGGAACGGTTCCGGGGGCGGTCCCCGGAACAACCCAGGGTTACCCAGGTACTACCCCAGGATTCGGCTGATGTTGGTGACCACCTGACCCTGGGGGTCGCTCCGGAGGACCTCGGCGAGCCGCCCGAGTACGACGAGATCGACACCACGCCGACCGAGGCCGACCCGTTCGACGTCGACCCTCCACCGCCCGGCCCGCCGCAGCTGACCCTCACCACCCAGCAGCGCCGCGACGCCCGAGCCGCTGAGGTCAAAACGAAAAGCGCCAGCAGCCAGGGGCAGATGCCGCTCCTGCTGTCGGTCCGTGACCCCGAGCACGTGGCCACGATCGCCGAGGTGCGCGCGGCCGCCGAGGACGATCCCGAGGCCGTACGGCGGGCGATCCGCTCGCTCGGCCGGACCGAGGCCATCCGCGTCTACGGGCACCGCCTGACCTTCCAGCACCTCCGCGACGACACCACCGACACCGACACCGCCTGAGAGGGCCACACACCATGACGATCCACCTCGCCCCCGCCGCCCTGGACCTCGACGAGGAGTGGGCCGACACCGCCCCGGTCTCGTTCAAGGGCGCCGACCCCGTCCCGGCCGCCCTCGCCGCCGCCGAGGAGCTGGCCTCCGAGGGCCTGCACGTCCACCTGGTCGGCGCCGACGTGCAGTGCCTCACGGGCGACTGCATCGCGCTCCCGGGCGCCTGAGGGAGGCCGCCGATGCCCAGCGACCACGACGTCACCGGCTGCCCCAGCTGCGGCCAGGCCATCCGGTGGGCCATCACCGCCGCCGGCCGCCGCCAGGCCGTCAACGCGGCCCCCGACCCGGCCGGCAACACCGCCGTCTACCGCGACGGAGTCGGCACCCTGCGCGCCCGCGGCCTCAACGGCGAGCGCCCCAACGTCGAGTCGTACGAGTGGCTGGCCAAGCCGCACGCCGCGACCTGCACCGCGCCCCGGGCCGGGCGCAGCGGCCGTGCCGCGCCCCGTGGGCGGTCCGGCGTGCGCCCGGTGCGCTGGCAGGGGTGGACGCGGTGAACCGGCCGCTCGGTGCCGTGGCGGACGCGGTGGGCGCGGTCATCGCGGCGTCCGTGCAGCGCGAGCTCCTGGCGCTCGGCGTGGAACTGCCCGAGCGGATCGCCGCCCTCCTCGGGGAGCAGGCCGTGGCCGACGTCCGCCGCGAGGGCTGGCACATCTCCTCCCCCACCACCGCGGCCGAGGGCCGCCCCGACCAGAGGAACCCCGCATGATCATCAACCTGACCGGTGAGACCGTCCGCCTGTACGGACCGGAAGCCCCCGACGTCATCACCGACGACGCCCTCGACCTCCGCTGCACCGTGTTCGCCGCCGAGGTCCCGCCCGCCGAACTGCACCTGGAACACCTCGACTTCGGCGAGCGGACCTACCACGGCGGCCGCCCCGTCCAGACCTACCTGGTGCGGCACACCGTCCGGGACCTGCCGGCCCGCCGCGGCGGCGCGCACCTGCTCGTCGACCCCGCGGTCGGCATGTGCGTCCGGGGCCGGTCCGACCTCCTCATCCCGTACGGCCCGGTACACGACTCCACCGGCGCGATCGTCGGCTACCGCCACCTCGTCAGCCCCTGCTGACCCGCCCCCCGCACCCCGAAGGACCACCATGCGCGTCTCCGCCGCCGTCGTGATGCAGATGCACCGCGACGGGTACAGCGACCAGCAGATAGCCGACCAGACCGGCGCCGCCCTAGCCGACGTCACCGCCATTCTCGACACTCACAAGACCCTCGCCGCCCGCGCCCACATCCCTCCGCGTGAGGAACCCCCGGCCGTACCCAACGCCGTGGAGCTCCTCGCCTGGGGCACCCGACACGAGGCGGCCGCGGTCCGCCGACACGCCGAGCGGGCCCTCGACGCGCTCGAATCCCTGCACGCCAGGCACAAAGACGAGACCGAGCTCCTGAGGATCTCCGGCGAGGTGGATGCGCTGGAGCAGCGGATGACGCGTCTGCGCTCCCGGCAGGCCGAGCTGAAGGGGAGCAAAGGCACCCGCCGGTCTCCCACCCGCGACTACGTCCCTGCCGAGGTGCGGGCCTGGGCGCGCCAGGCCGGCGTGGGCTGCCCGCCGAACGGCACCGTGCCCAAGCCCGTGCTCGCGCAGTGGCGGGCGGCGACCGGCCGGGCCCAGCCGTGACCGGTGTCCCGGACGCCGCGCTGCGGGTCATCGCGGCCGCCATCGAGGACTACCGCACCCTCGTCCCGCCCGACCGGTCCACCCCGGCGCTCCTCGCCGAGACCATCGCCGAGTACCTGATCAGCAGCCACTGGACCGTCACCCTGACCGCCCCCGACGGAGCCTGAGGAGGCCCGATGTCCACCCTCGTGTCCAACATCCGCTCCCGCCCCCACGCCGACACCGGCCGAGGCGCCCACTGGATCGACCGGGCGGCCTGCGCCGACCGCCAGGACGAGTTCCGAGCCAGCACCGCCGCCGCCAAGGCCATCTGCAGGGGCTGCCCCGTCCGCATCCTGTGCCTGGACGCGGCCCTGCAGGAGGAAGGCACCGCCGCCCCCGCCTACCGCGCGGATGTCCGAGGAGGCCGGGACACCCACGAACGCGCGGCCCTGGCCGGGTACCAGCGTCCCAAGGCCGCGCCCGCGGGACGGTGCGCCGGCGACATGGACGAGGTCGAACGGCTCCTGCGCATGCGGACCATGAGCGACCAGCAGATCACCGACGCCACCGGCGTAGGCCGCGACTCCGTCGGCACGCTCCGTCGCTCCCTCGACATTCCCCCGTTCCTCGACCCGAAGCCCTCCACCCCGCAGCAGCGCCTGGCCCTGCGGACGGTCCAGGGCCCGGACGGACACCTGCTGTGGGTGGGCAGCCCCAGCACGGTCGTGAGCGGCCGCAGGACCAAGGGCCCCCGCCTGGCCTTCGAGGTGAAGTACGGCCGGCCTCCCGAGGGGATCGTCCGGCGGACCTGCGACACCGAGGGGTGCGTGTCCCACCTCACCGACAGCGTCCTGCGCCGCGCCGCACGGCAGCCGTCCCCCACCCGCGCCGGGGCGCAGCAGTGAGCGCCTCCATCACGGTCCGCTGCGACCGCACCGGCCAGTACGGCAGCTGCCCCACCCAACTCTTCACCACCACCAGCGACGCGGACGAGGCGTACGCGTACGCCTCCCGCCTCGGCTGGACCGTCAACGGCACACCCGACTACTGCCCCCAGCACTCCAGCAACACCCGACCCACCCCCGCCGTCGTACCGCTGCACCTCCGGGAGCCCTGATGTACCCCACCCTGTTCACCACCCCCGGCCTGGCCGCCTTCGCCGAGGAGGTCGACGCCGAGCGCGGCCGGCAGCTCGCCAAGTGGGGCGACCAGCGCCACCGCGACGGCACCAGCTTCGGCAACGCCAGCTGGGCCCAGGAGGCCAACGCCCAGTGCCAGCACGCCGCTGACGAGGACTGCCTCACCTGGGGCCACATCCTCTACGAGGAGTTCACCGAGGTCATGGCCGAGCCCGACCCGGCCCGGCTGCGCGCCGAGCTGATCCAGGTCGCCGCGGTGTGCGCAGCGTGGGTGTCCGACCTCGACCGCCGCTCATGAGGACGCTCCTGCAAGTTCTCGCCGTCTGGGTGGCGGTCAGCGTCCTCGTCGGCCTCGTCCTCGCCTGCCTCGGCTACCGCCGCAAGAGCCGCCGCAAGAGCCAGCCGCCCGCCGTCCACATCGGCGGCCGCGCCAACGCCGAGACCTGCCCGGCCTGCTCGGGCACCGCCCTGCCCTGGCCGTTCATCTGCCCCGGCCCTGACACACCGACGGAGCCCACCTCATGAACTCCTGCACCTGCCGCGGGGAACTGGCCGCCGGCGAGACCCTGTGCCAGCGCTGCCGGTCCGCCACCCTCGGCCGGCTGCGCCGCATCCCCGCCCTGTACCGGTTGCTGCAGCCCGAGCTCCACCCCTCGGCGGGCGCGCCCACGTACGGCCGCGTAGGCCTCGTCGAGGCGCCCCTGCCCGTGTCGCTGCGCGTCCTGACCCTGCGCGGCCCGGGCGGCATCGTGGGCGTCCTCGAGGACTGGTGGACCCGCATGCAGGCCTCACGCGCCGGATCAGCCCCCGTGATCAGCGGCACGATCGAGGACCGCGTCCGTACGGCCGCCGCCCGGCTCGCGTTCCACCTCGACTACATCGTCACCTGGCCCGAGGCCGGCGCGCTCGCCACCGCGATCCGGCAGCTCGACGAGCACGCCCTCGGCATCGTCTGCCCGGCCGACACCCGCGCCCGCGGTGAGCGCCTCGGCCCCTGCCCGTCCGAAACGAGCACGGGCGTCCTGTGCGGGGCCGTCCTGCGCTACTACCCCGACAGCTCCCCCCAAGCGGTCACCTGCCCGTGGTGCGCCGTCGTGTACCCGCCCGACTCCTGGGCCGACCTGAAGTCCTCGATGGACCACGACCGGGAGGAGCAGGAGGTGCTCCTGGCCGTCGGCTGACCCCGTACACACGACGGCCCCCGCCGGTGCGCGAACACCGACAGGGGCCTACCGAACACCTTGAGAGACCAAGGAGTCGACTATGCCCGATCTTGCCACACCCCCGCCCACCGACACCTGCCGCGCACTGCTACTGAAGATCGCCGACTACCTCGACCGCTCCCGCCCCGACAGCCTCATGTGGCCGGCCTCCCGCGAGCTCCTCGCCGGCCAGTTCGCCGCCGAGCACTACGGCATTCGCACCGACCTCGTCGCCCAGGCCGAGACCGAGCTCCTGGCCCACGCCCCCGGCGTCACCCCCGGCACCCGCCGCAAGGACTACGCCGAGGAACTACGCGACGCCGCCCGGCACTGACCGGCGCACGGCCGGGCCCCGCGCACCGCGCCAGGCCCGGCCCCGCATGAGCCAGGACACCACCCGCATGAGCCAGGGACCCACACGCATGAGCCAAACCCCGCAGACCCGAGCCGACCGCCGCGCCACCGTCGCCCGCCTGGCGCAGACCGGCGCATCCCAGCGGCGCATCGCCACTGAGCTGGGCATCTCCAAGGACACCGTGCGCCGCGACCTCGCCGACGCCGCGACACCGCGCGACGACGTGACCGAGCGGCTGCGCCATCGCGCCACCCTGGCGCACGAGGCGATGCGCCACCTGCGCCAGGCCGTGAGCCAGGCCACCGAGGCCCGCCCGGGCCACTGCCCGGGTATCGACGACGAGACGGCCGCCCAGTGGCACACCCAGCTGCGCGAGGACGCCGCCGCCCTCGCCGCCCTCGCCGAGACCTTCCGCGAGTACTACCCGCACCTCACGGCACAGACCGCAGCCGAGACCGACACCAGAACGGCAGGATGACCCCATGGACGACCTCGTGCAGTTCCTCCACGCCCGCCTCCACGAGGACGAGCAGACCGCCAACGGCCACCAGCAGTGGTCAGCCAGCTGGCACCAGGACGACATGGCCAACGAGATCCGCGACGACGAGAACGCCGGCACCGTCGCATTCGTACCGCGCGCCGGCGACCGAGCCCACATCGCCCGCCACGATCCGGCCCGCGTCCTCGCCGAGATTGGAGCCAAGCGCCAGATTCTTCGCAGGCTGGCAGGTGCGGAGTTCGCCCTGAGCGTTACCAAGAAGGACACGGTTCCCCACGGCCTGATGACGGGCGCTGTGAACTCGTGGCGGGACGCTGTGCGTCTCCTCGCCGTACCGTACGCCGACCACCCGGACTACCGCGGCGAGTGGCGGCCTGCCGCCTGACCGCGGCAGCCCGCTGTCAGATCCGGCCCGTACTGTCGAGGCATCCCATACGCGCTCGCAGGGCTGCTGGCGCTACTCGGGACCCGGCCCCGCCCGATCACACATCGGGCGGGGCCTCCGGCTGTTCGTACACGTGCGGATGCCCGCCCTGCCAACCGATCCCCGGTGAGTCGCCCAGGACGAGCTCCTCCGGGTCCGGCACCTCCAGGCGCCGCAGGAACTTGATCAGGTCGCGATCGGTGTAGGCGACGCCGAGGACCGTGTCCACGCCGTTCACCCGGATCGTCACCCGCCGGCCACCCGACGCGGAGATCCGGTGCACGGTGACCGGTGCTCGCTCCATCCCTCCACCCTGCTGCCCGCCGATGCCGTCCGCATCCTGAGCACGGGCCACCGAGCAGCGAGCGCACCCGCTGCTCAGCGACACTGGCGGGCATGGAGTACCGCTCCCTGCCTCCCGGGCAGGTCACCACCACAACGGCCGCCCTCGCCTGCGGGGTGCAGCCGGCCACCATCCGAGACTGGGTCCGCCGAGGCGTCCTCACCCGCATGGGAGGCACGCCCAAGAGGCCGATCTACAGGTTGGCGGACGTCCTCGCCGCCCGTGACGCACCCAAGCCCACCCGCCCCGGACAGCGCGCGTGATCATCCCGCTTGACTATCGCACGCGCGCGCGCCACGATTTGGGCGTACAGCCATGCCCAGATGCAGGCTGACAAGGACATCGAAGGCCCCGACCACGCAATGCGGTCGGGGCCTTCGCCATGCTCAGGAGGCAGCTCCATGGACAGTCCCAACGATGCGCCGACCAGTCCTCTCTCCAAGCTGGCGACGGCTGCTGTATCCCTGCACGAGCTCTACACCGAGTACGTGAAGGCAGGGTTCACCAAGGCCGAGGCCATGGAGCTGTTGAAGGCGTTGATCACCAAGAAGTCATGAGCCCACGCAAGGCCATGCAGGTGTGCCCGACTCCTGGTTGCCCCACCCTCACCCCCATGGGGAAGTGCGGACCATGCAGGGCCGAGGCCGAGGCGAGTAGGCCAGCGCACAAGGACGCAGGACGTGATGCACGTTGGCGCAAGGCCAGCGCTCGTTACCTTGAAGATCATCCGTACTGCGAGTGTCCGAGCTGCGCCGTGCTGCCTCCTCTGCAACGTGATGTTGCTACGGAGGTCGATCACATCGACGGACTCGGGCCGCTCGGTCCGCGTGGCTTTGACCCGACCAACTGGCAGGCCATGAGCAAGCGGCATCACAGCAGGAAGACGGCTCAGGAAACGTGGGGATTCTGATCACGTTTTGTGACCGACCCAGGGGGGTGACTCCGGCCGCCCCGGGGGGCCCAGACGCGGGGGAGGGCTCCGGGAAGTCCGTCAGGTTCAAAGGGTCCCCGGCAGTCACGCAATGTGACGTCGATCGGTGCCGCGCAACGCGGCCGAGGAGTGATCAACATGCCCCGTGGTGGAGCCCGCGCCGTGTCCGGCCCGGCCCCCGACCCGAACGCGCTGCGGCGCGCGCGCAAGACCGACGCCGCGGGCTGGCGGACCCTGCCGGCCGACGGCCGGCCGGGCGAGGCGCCCGACTGGCCCCTGACCGAGGCCACCGAGCGCGAGTACGAGGTGTGGCTGGACCTGTGGGAGAAGCCGCAGGCCCTGATGTGGGAGGAGCTCGGCCAGGTGCTGGAGGTGGCGCTGTTCGTCCGGACGCTGGCGGAGGCCGAGCGGCCCGACGCGCGGGTCGACATCAAGAAGATGGTGCGCGGCTACCTCGACAGCCTCGGGTTGAGCGTCCAGGGCATGCTCCGCAACCGGTGGAAGATCGCCCCGGCCGTCTCGGAGCCCGTCGAGAGCGCCCCGGCTCCCGCTGTGCGCCGGGCGTCGGCCCGCGACCGGCTCAAGGTCGTGCCCAGTGGCGATGGGGCGTGAGGCGGCCGCCGAGTTCGTCGTCGACTTCCCGACGCTGTGGGTGGTTGCGGACTGGATGGAGGAGCACTGCCCCGTCCCGGACGGGTTCCGCCGCGGCGAGCGCATGGAGATGTACCCGTGGCAGCTGTGGTGCACCGTCAACCACTACCGGGTCAAGCCGCGCGCCCGGGTGGGGCAGCTGGCGCCGGCGTTCCACTACCGCCGCTCGCAGGTCGTCGCCCCGCAGAAGACCGGCAAGGGCCCGTGGTCGGCGGCCCTGGTCCTGGCCGAGGCCGCGGGCCCGGTCGTGTTCGACGGCTGGGCGAAGGGCGGGGAGCGGTACGAGTGCGCGGATCACGGCTGCGACTGCGGCTGGTGGTACGAATACCGCGCGGGCGAGCCCATGGGCGTGCCGTGGCCGACGCCGCTGATCCAGCTGACGGCCACCTCTGAGGACCAGGTCGCCAACGTCTACCGGCCCCTGCAGGCGATGGTGAAACTCGGCGCGCTGGCCGGCCGGATGCGGGTGGGCGAGGAGTTCACCCGCGTCGGCGACGAGGGCCGCATCGATGTCGTGACGTCCTCGGCGCTGTCCCGGCTCGGCAACCCGATCATCTTCGCCCTGCAGGACGAGACCGGCCTGTACAACACGGCGAACAAGCTGCGCCGCGTCGCCGAGACGCAGCGCCGCGGCTGCGCAGGCATGGGCGGCCGCTCCATGGAGACCACCAACGGTTGGGACCCGTCGGAGAACTCGGTCGCCCAGACGACGTCGGAGGCCAAGGCCAAGGACATCTTCCGGTACCACCCGCAGGCCCCCAAGTCCTTGTCGTACAAGGACAAGAGGCAGCGGCGGAAGATCCACAGCATCGTGTACGCCGGGTCCGCGCACGTCGACCTCGACGCGATCGAGGCCGAGGCGGCCGAGATCATGGAGAAGGACGAGGCGCAGGCCGAGCGGTTCTTCGGGAACCGGTGCGTGGCCGGCTCCGCGTCGTGGCTGGACGTCGCGAAATGGGCGGCCAAGGAGAAGCCGCGCCGGGTCCGGCCGACGACCCGCATCGTCCTCGGGTTCGACGGGTCGGACTCGGACGACTGGACGGCGATCCGGGCCGAGACGATGGACGGCTACCAGTTCACGCCGGTGTACGGGCCGGAGGACGAGCCGACCATCTGGAACCCGGCCGACTACGACGGCCAGGTCCCGCGCGCCGAGGTACGGGCCGCGATGGACCAGCTGATGAACCGCTACGACGTGGTGCGCCTGTACGCGGACCCGCCGTACTGGGACACCGAGATCGACGAGTGGGTCGACCTGTACGGGGAGGAGCGCGTCATCCGCTGGCACACCCGCCGCATCGTGCAGATGCACTCCGCCTGCGAGCGGCTGAAGACCGACGTCATCAAACGCAACAGCGCGGGGGCGGCGTTCACGCACGACGGCTGCGAGATCACCGCGAGTCATCTGGCGAACGCGCGCGCGGCCGCGCGGCCGATGGACCGGTACGTGCTGCGCAAGGCGTCACCGCCCCAGAAGATCGACGCCGTCATCCCGTCCGTCCTGGCGCACGAGGCCCTGGGCGATGTCATCGCGGCCGGCCTGGCCGAGCGCGACGACTCCTACTACTACGGCAGCTGAGGAGGGACCCATGGCCACAGAGCACGAAGCCCTCCGGCTCGTCGCGCTGCTCGAGAGCGAGCTCATCCGGCGGCGCGGCCCGATCGACACGCACAACGGTTACTACCGGGGTGAGGGCCGGCTGAAGTTCGCCTCGGAGGAGTTCGCGAAGTTCCACGGTGAGCGCTACAAGGACTTCTCCGACAACTGGGTGCAGGTCGTTGCCGACGCCCCGGTGGAGCGCCTGGTCGTCACCGGGTTCGTCGCCGACGGCGACCTGTCGGCGGACAAGGACTTGTGGAAGGTGTGGCAGGTCAACGGCCTGGACGCCGATTCGCAGCTCGGGTTCCTCGGCGCGATCACCGGCGCCCGCACGTTCGTCCTGGTCTGGGGCGACCCGAACGACCCGGACATGCCGGTGGTCACCTTCGAGGACGCCACCCAGTGCGTCATCGCCTACGAGGCCGGCTCCCGCCGTAACCGGCGGGCCGCGCTGAAGAGGTGGCAGGACGGCGGCGAGGACTACGCCACCCTGTACCTGCCCGATGAGGTGTGGAAGTTCCGGCGGCCCCTGCAGCGGCAGGACAAGACGCCGCAGATGGCCGACGTCGACGAGGAGTTCAAGCGGTGGCGGCCGCGGGAGATGAGGGACGAGCCGAACCCGCAGCCCAACCCCATGGGTGTCGTCCCGATGGTGGAGCTGCCCAATAAGCCCATGCTCGTCGAGGACCCGATCAGCGACGTCGCCGGTGTGATCGCCATGCAGGACGCCATCAACCTCATCTGGGCGCACCTGTTCACCGCGTCCGACGCTGCGTCCTGGCCGCAGCGCGTCATCATGGGCGCCGAGCGGCCGATGATCCCCAAGCTGAACGCGGCCGGGGAGATCATCGGCAAGCAGCCCGTGGACCTGGAGAAGTTCCAGGTGGACCGGGTCGCGTGGATCACCGGTAAGGACGCGCGGATCGCCGAGTGGCAGGCCGCCAACCTGGCCATGCACACCGGGATCATCGAGGTCGCCGTCGGGCACGTCGCAGCGCAGTCCCGCACCCCGCAGCACTACCTGGTGGGGAAGATGGCCAACATCGGCGAGGGCACGCTGCTGGCCGCCGAGACCGGCCTCGTCAAGCGCTGCGACGAGAAGACGCTGTGGTTCGGGCAGGGGCTGCGCGAGATGGCGCGGCTGATCTTCCTGGCCAAGGGCGAGTACGCCAAGGCGGACGCGATGCGTTCGGGCCGGGTGCTGTGGGCCGAGACCGAGTCCCGCAGTCACGCGCAGATGGCCGACGCCCTGCTGAAGCTGAAGCAGCTCGGGTTCCCCTTCGAGTGGCTGGCCCTGCGCTATGGCCTGACCCCCACGGAGGTCGCCACCGTGATCGCCATGCGGGAGCGCGAGATCGAGGCGGACCCGGTCGCCGAGATCACCCGCATGATGGCCAACCAGCCCGGCGCGTCCGGCCCGCCCGCGGAGGAACCGGACGGGCCGGACGACCAGGAGCAGGACGAGGCCGAGGAGGCGGACCGTGCCGCCGCCGGGTGATCCCGTCGCGCACATGGAGGCCCGGGCGCGGCTGGCCGCCGCGACATCGCGGGGCGTGCGCGCGCTGTGGGGCCGGGTGGACCGCGACAACATCCACGCCTCCTGGCTCGGGCTGCTCCTGAACGTGGTGACCATCGTGGGGGGCGGGCAGCTGGCCGCGGCCTCGGCGACGGAGCCGTGGCTGCAGTCCCTGCTCGGCGACGACGAGGACCGGGCAGCCTCGGACCGCCTCGTCCCGTCCTCGCTCGTCGGGGTCACCGGCAACGGACTGCCCCTCGCGGACGTCCTGATGGCCCCGATGTGGTCCGCGCTGCGCCTGGTCACCGCCGGCGTCCCGGTCGTGCACGCGATGGCGCGCGGGCAGGCTCTGCTCGACCTCATCGTGCGCACGACGATCGCCGACACCGGCCGCGCCGCGGACTCCGTCGGCATGGTCTCCCGCCCGGCCATCACCTCCTACGTCCGCGTCGTCGAGGCCGGCGCGTGCAACCGCTGCGTGGTCCTCGCCGGACGGGAATACGGGGTCAGTACCGCGTTCGACCGGCACCCGCGCTGTCACTGCAGCATGGAGCCCGTCACACGCGACCACCGGCCCAAGCCCACCAGCGCCGAGGACGTATACGCCGCGATGTCCGCACGGCAGCGGCACCGCATATTCGGTGAGGCCGCCGTCAAGGCCATCGCGGCCGGCGCCGACATCGGCCAGGTCGTCAACGCCCGCCGCGGCATGACCTCGGCCACCGTGTTCGGACGCACGGTGCAAGCCACCACGGAGGGCATCACCCGCCGCGGCCTGGCCGGGCAGCGCCGCAAGGACTTCGAGAAGCTGCCCGGCAACCGGTACCGCACCGCCAAGACGCCTCGGCTCATGCCCGAGGAGATCTACCGCCAGGCCAAGGGCGACCGCGAGCACGCGATCCGGCTGCTGCGGCGCAACGGCTACGTCCTCTGACCCGCGCACGCGCGCAACGCGCACGCGCCCACACCCCGCAACGGGAGCACCCCATGCAGCGATCCACCCTGCCCCGCCACGCCCGCGCGCACGCGCCCGGCTGGGCCCACCCCTACCCGTCCGGCCCGTTCTCCCCCGTCTTCTACGCCGACGGCGACCAGGACGACGACGGCCAGGACGACGGCCAGGACGGCGACGAGGGCAAGGGCGACGACGGCCAGGACGCCGACACCGACCCCGACGCCGACGCGGGGAAGGACGGCGACGACGCGGACCCGGCCGGCGCCGACGAGCTCGGCGACAAGGGCAAGCGGGCGCTGGCCTCCATGAAGGGGAAGTGGCGGGCGGAGCGCGACCGGGCCAAGGCTCTGGAGCAGCAGCTGGCCGAGAAGGACGGCGCCGACGAGGCCGCCACCATGCGCCGCCAGGCCGAGCAGGACGCGGTCGCCAAGGCCAACGCCCGGATCATCCGCTCCGAGGTGAAGGCCGCGGCCAAGGGCGTCCTGGCCGACCCGGCCGACGCCTACAAGTTCCTCGACCTCGAGCAGTTCGAGGTCGACGAGGACGGCAACCTCGACGAAGACGAGGTCGCCGAAGCAATCCAGGACCTCATCAAGTCCAAGCCCTACCTGGCAGCCGCACCGGCCAAGAGGTTCCAGGGCACTGGCGACGGCGGAGCGGCGCGCAAGGCGTCCCGGCCCAAGCAGCTCACCCGAGCAGACCTCAAATCCATGACCGCCGAGGAGATCGACCGCGCCCGCGACGAGGGCCGGCTCGACGACCTCATGGGCGGCAAGTAGGCCAGGAGGCCACCATGACCGTGCGGAACTTCGTTCCCGAAATCTGGAGCAGCAAGCTCCTCGTCGCCACCCGCAAGGCCCTCGTCTACGCGGCACCGAACGTCGTCAACCGCGACTGGGAGGGCGAGATCGGCGACGCGGGTGACACCGTCCGCATCACCACCGTCTCGCGGCCGGCGATCGGCACCTACGTGCCCGGCTCCACCGTGATCACCCCGGAGAAGCTGACCACCGGCCAGCGCACCCTTACCGTCGACCAGTCGAAGTACTGGGCGTTCATGGTCGACGACGTCGACAAGCGGCAGGCCAAGGGCGCCCTGGTGCCGCAGGCCATGAGCGAGGCCGCCTACGGGCTGGCCGACGTGATGGACCAGTACGTCGCCGGCCTCTACACGCAGATCCAGGCGTCGAACTTCCTCAACGTGGTCGGCTCCCCCATCGACACGTACACCAACCCGACCCACTTCTACGACAAGATCCTGGTGCCGCTGCGGACCAAGCTGACCAAGGCCGACGTGCCGACCGCCGGCCGGTACGTCATCGTCCCGCCCGAGGGCTACGGATCGCTGCTCCTGGACGACCGCTTCATCAAGGCCGACAACGCGGGCACCGACGCGGGCCTGCGCAACGGCCTCGTCGGCCGGGCCGCCGGGTTCGACATCTACGAGTCGAACAACTGCCCCGTCCCGAGCGGCGACACCACCGTCGTCATGGCCGGCGTGAAGGAAGCGATCACCTTCGCCGAGCAGCTGAACAAGACCGAGGCCTACCGCCCCGAGTCCAGCTTCTCGGACGCGGTCAAGGGCCTGGCCCTGTACGGCGCGAAGGTCATCAGGCCCGACCACCTGGCCGCCGCGTTCATCAACCCCGCCGCCTGATCGGAGACATGACTCATGGCGACCACACAGCTCAGCTACTCCAACCTCGTCCCGAACTCCAACCTGGCGCAGCCCGCGGGCACCACGCTGGTGGCGGCGCCGACGAACAACATGCAGCTGGCCAACGCGTTCCCCGAGCTGACCGTCCTGCGGGTGTCCAACACCGACGACGACACCGCGCTCACGCTGACCGTAAAGGCCGGCGACAACCCGCCCGCGCTCGCCGCCGGGCAGGGCGACCTGGCCGTCACCGTCGCGTTCGGCACCGTCCAGTTCATCGGCCCGTTCGAGTCCGGACGGTTCGTCCAGAACGACGGCTCGATGACGATCGAATCGAGCACGACCACGGGCACCATCACCGCGCTCAAGGTCCCGAGGAACACCTGACATGGCCGAGACGATCTACGTCCGGGGCGAGGGCGGGGCCATCATCGCGATGGACCTGCCCCTGCCCGAGGGGATCGCCGAGCGGTACGAGGCGGGGCTGCTGGTCCGCGTCCATTCCGAAGGCTCCCCGTACACGCCCGCTGCCGCGCGCCCGCCCGCACCGCCGGAGCCCGGCCCGGGCGGCACCGGCAAGGACCCCGAGCCTGCGCCGCCCGGCGACGACCCGGACCCGGCCGTCGTGCCGGAGGCGCCGCGGGCCGCCCGCCCGGGCGTCAACGCCCCCAAGTCGGAGTGGATCGCCTACGTCGTGGCGTCCGGCCTGCACTCCGCCGAGGACGCCGCGAACTACACGAAGGCCGACCTGATCGACATGGTCAGCTGACAGGCGGGAGGCCCCCATGGCACTGACCCCTCTGGCCGGGATCGAGGATCTGTCCAAGCGGGGCCTGGCCGTCGAACCCGAGGAGACGGCGATCACCGAGGTCTACCTCGACGTCGCCTCCACCGCCGTCCGGGAGGCGGCCGGAACCCCGATCAGCACGACCACCTCCACCGTCACCCTCGAGGGAGAGGCGGGCCAGTGGCTGCGGCTGCCGGGCGCTCCGGTCTCCTCCGTCGCCACGGTGAAGATCGACGGCGTCACGGCGACGGACTGGCGGCTGCGGTCCGGGATGCTGTGGCGGGCGGCGGGCTGGACCGGCTTTGACGGCCCCTCCGAGGTGGAGGCGACCTACACGCACGGCCTGCCCGCCGTCCCCGCCGACATCATCGACCTCGTCTGCAGGATGGCCGCGGCCGCCCTGGTCTCCTACCGCGCGCAGGAGGACGGTTCCGGCCTGGCCGCCGGGAAGACCGTCACCTCCGAGCGGCTCGGCGACTGGGCCGTCACCTACGCCGCCGACGGCCGGATCAGTGAGATGGAACTCTCCGCCTCCTGGACCGAGCGGCTCGCCGCCCGGTTCGGCGGCGGGATCTCCCTGGCGCGGTCGCGGTGATCAGCCCCGGCCGGCACCTCAACCGGCGCCTGCAGGTGTGGCGGCCGATCACCTCCGACGACGGCGCCGGCGGCCAGGACACCACCCTCGTCCTGCAGGGCACCGTCCGCGCCAAGGTCGACCAGCCCTCCAACGCCGACCGGATGCTCGCCGCGCAGGCGGGCAGCCAGCACGACCACACCGTGTTCCTGCTGCCCGGCGCCGACGTCCGCCGCGGCGACGAGCTGCGCGGCACCGACCGGCTCGGCACCGCCCAGGTGCTGCGCGTCCTGGCCGTCGTCGAACCCTCCACCCCCGTCTACCGCAAAGCCCCCTGCCAGCTGATGCAACGAGAAGGAGTCTGACGTGGCCGCACTCGCGCTCACCGTCGTGCCCGTGGCCGGAGGCGCCACCCTGGACACCACCGCCGTGGCCGCGGCCGGCGGCGGCGACACCGCCCCCTGCGGCACGAACCGCTTCCTCTGCGTCTTCAACGGCGACGCCGCCCCGCACACCGTCACCATCGTCACCCCCGGCAAGGTGTCCGGCGTCGCGATCGCCGACGTCACCCTCACCGTCGCCGCGGGCAAGACCGGCTGCATCCCGCTGTCGAACGTCTTCCGCGGCACCACCGGCCGCGCCGCGATCACCTACGACGGCGTCACCTCCGTCAAGGTCGCCGCCTTCGAACTCGGCACCTGATGGCCGCCGACCCCGACGGCCCGCAGCCCGAGCCGCAGACCTGCCTCGCCCGCGCCGAGGCCGAGCTCCACGACACCCGCACCACCTACGCGATCGCGTGGGCCCTGCTCGCCATCGCCGGCGAGCTCGCCACCATCCGCCGCGACCTGCGCAAGAGGAGGTAGCCGTGGCCGTGACCGTGCGCGTGACCGGCCTCGAGGAGCTCGCCAAGCGCCTGGACGAGCTGCCCGAGGAGATCAAGGAAGCGCTGCGCCGGGCCGTGCGGGACTCGGCGGAGTCCGTGAAGAAGGACACCCAGCAGGCCGTCCGCGTCGACACCGGCAACCTGCGGGAGAAGGTGGACATCACCTACTCCGAGTCCGGGCTGACCGCCCAGGTGGGGTGGAGCGACGCGGACACCGCCGCCTACGCCACCCTGCACGAGCACGGCACCCGGAAGATCACCGCGAACCCGGCGCTCGGCCCCTCCCTCGAGGTCGAACGCGGCCGGATCGTCACCCGGATCACCGACGAAGTCCGGCGGGCGACCCGATGACCGCACCCACCGCCCTCGGTCCCGTCCAGGCGGCCGTGTACGCCCTCCTTACGGGCGACGCCACGCTGATGGCGCTGATCACCGGGGTGTACGACTTCGTCCCGGAGAAGGTCGCCTTCGACTACGTGGTCATCGGTGAGGCCACCGAGATCCCCGACAACCGGCACGGCGGGTTCGGCCGCGAGACCACGCTCGCCCTGCACGTCTGGTCGAAGTACCGCGGGCACGCACGCGGCCAGCGGATCGCCGCCCGGATCACCGCGCTCCTCGACCACCAGCCGCTCACGATCGCCGAACTGCACCACGTGAGCACACGGTTCGAGTTCTCCCAGACCCTGACCGACCCGGAACCGCCCGGGGACATCCGGCACATCCCGATGCGGTTCCGCATCGTCACCGAACAGGAGTAGACCTATGGCTGGAATCGACGGATTCGGCACCCAGTTCAAGCGCGGCGACGGCGCGGGACCGGAAGTTTTCACCGCGCTCGCCAACATCACGAACATCTCCGGCCCGGGCCTGTCCCGCGAGACGATCGACGTGACCACCCACGGCAGCCCCGATCAGTGGATGGAGTTCATCGGCGGCCTCAAGGACGGCGGCGAGGTCTCCCTCGACGTCAACTACGACCCCGCCAACCACGACTCGCTGATCGGCGACTTCGACGACGACGCGCCCCGCAACTACCAAGTCGTCTTCCCCGACGACGACACCACCACGTGGGCGATCAAAGCGGTGATGACCGGGTTCGAACCCGAGGCACCCTACGACGACAAGCTGGCCGCCACCCTGACGTTCAAGGTGTCCGGCAAGCCGACGATCTCCTGACCCCCACCCCATCGAGAGAGAGGCGCGGCCGTGGCCCTGCTGACCCGAGCACAGATCGACACCGCCGAGGACCGGATCTACGAGGACGTCCCCGTCCCCGAGTGGGGCGGCGAGGTCCGCCTCCTGGCCCTGTCCGGCACCGAACGCGACGCCTACGAAGCCTCCATGGTCCGCGTCGGCACCACCGGCAAGGTCGCCGGGGTCAACCTGCAGGAGAAGTCCGCGCGGCTCCTCGCCAAATGCATCGTCGGCGAAGACTTCGAGCGGCTCTACACCGACAAGGAAGTCGCCGCGCTCGGCGCCCGCAACGGCAAGGTGATCACCCGCCTGTACGCCCAGGCGCAGAAGATCTCCGGGCTGGGCAAGGACGCTGTCGAGGTCGCGGCGGGAAACTCCGAGCCCGCCCGGAGCGGGCCTTCTACTTCCGCCTAGCCCTCGCCAAGGGCGTGTCCGTCGCCGAGCTCCTGGCGACGCACTCCTCGGCCGAGCTCACCGAGTGGATCGCCTACGAGCAGATCACCGGCACCATCGGGCAGGCCCGCGACGACCTGCTCATGGCCGTGCTCGCCGCCACGGTCAGCAACGCCAACCGCGGCAAGGGCCGGAAGGCGAAGATCACCGACTTCCTGCCCAAGTGGGACCGCGCCGCCGGGCGCCCGCGCATGGACTGGACCGAGATGCTCGCCGCCGTCAAGACCATGAACCGCTCCATGGGCGGCCGCGACCTCACCAAGGAGGGCCAGTCCGATGGCGCAGACTCTGGCCGAGCTCCTCGTCGAGCTCGGGATCAACAGCGATGAACTGACCCAGGGCGCGCAGGGCGCCGCCGATCAGGTCGACCGCTCCCTCATGGGCATCGGCGGAGCGGCGGCCGGCGCCGCGGTCGGCGGCATGTTCGCGGTCGGCCTGGCCGCCGCGATGGACGCGAGCTCGGCGAACGCGAAGCTGACCGCCCAGCTCGGCCTCACCAAGGAGGAAGCGCAGCGCGCGGGCGACGTCGCCGGCGACGTCTTCAACGCCGGGTTCGGCGAGTCGATCGCCGAGGTGAACGAGGGGATCGGCGCGGTCGCTTCCTCGCTCGGCGGGATGAGCAACATCGGGACGGCCGAGCTCGAGGAGATGACCCGGGCCGGCCTCGCGCTCGCCGAGACGTTCGAGATCGACATCGCGGACGCGTCGACCGCCGCCGGAGTGATGATCAATACCGGGCTGGTCAAGGACGGCACGGAGGCATTCGACGTCCTGACCAAGGCCGCGCAGACGCTGCCGAAGTCGATGATGGAGGACATCCCGGCCGCTATCAACGAGTACGGCAAGCACTGGTCCCGCATCGGCCTGGACGCCAAGGACGCGATGGGCATGATGTCCCAGTACGTCAAGGCCGGCGGCCGGGACATCGACCAAGCCGGTGACGTGCTGCACGAGTTCGCGCGCATCACCTCGGAGGAGACCGACAAAGCCTCCGAGGCGTTCAAGGGCCTCAAGCTGCCCGCGAAAGAAATGCTCGACGAGATCCACAAGGGCGGGGCGCCCGCCAAGGCCGCGCTGCAGCGGACGATCGAGGCCCTGCGCGGGGTCAAGGACCAGGGCGAGCAGAGCGCCCTGGCGGTCGAGCTGTTCGGCGACATGGCGGGCGAGGGCGCCGACGCTCTGTGGGCGATGGACCCGGCCACCGCGGCGGCCTCCTCCGGGATGGCCGACGCCGCGGGCGCGGCCGCCTCCATGGAGGAGGCCCTGGCCGCCGACCCGATGCACGCCTACGACTCCATCGTCCGGTCCCTCTCCAGCAGCCTGGGCGAGCTCCTGGGCCCCGCGCTGGCCACGGTCGCCGGGTTCGCGAAGGAGCACCCCGAGGCCTTCAAGGCGATCGCGGCCGCGCTCGCAATCTTCGCGGTGGCCATGGGTATCGCGGCTATCGCGCAGTGGGCGATGAACTCGGCGATGCTCGCCAACCCCGTCACGTGGATCATCCTCGCAATCGTCGCCCTCATCGCCGTGATCGTCCTGATCGCGACCAAGACCACGTGGTTCCAGACCGCGTGGAAGGCCACGACGGACGCGGTCGGCGCCGCCTGGGACTGGCTGTGGGACAAGCTCTCCACAGGGTTCGGTGGGCTCGGCGAGCTGTTCATGACATGGACCGGCGCGCAGTTCCTCCTGGACCACTGGGAGGACATCCAGAACGGCGTCGGTGCGGCGATGGACTGGGTGAGCGGGAACGTCGAGGAGTCCATCCAGGAGTGGATGGCCCGGTTCGACTGGCTCGCGGCCCTGCCCGGCCGGGTCGGCGCGTACTTCGGTGCGATGGCCACCGAGGCCCGGGCTCGGGGCGAGGCGATGCTGGCCTGGGTGCGCGGCATCCCCGGCGCCGTGCAGCGGTCCGTCGGCGACCTCGGCGGGCTGCTCCTGGGCGCCGGCCGCAGCATCGTCCAGGGTTTGATCGACGGGGTCACCGGCATGATCGGTTCCTTGCAGCGCCGCTTCTCCACGATCACGAACATGATCCCCGACTGGAAGGGCCCCATGTCCCTGGACATGAGGCTGCTGACCCCCTCCGGCGAGGCCCTCATGACCGGCCTCGTAGGCGGTGTCGAGGACGGGCTGCCCGCCCTGCGCCGCACCCTGCAGGGCGTCACCTCCGAGATCCCCCACAACGTCAACGTGGGCGTCTCCGGCGCCGGCGGTGGCGGCCGGCAGGACGTCGTGGCCCGCCTCGTCATCGACTCCACCGTCGACTCCGCGTTCGCCACCGCCATCAAGAGGTCCGTCCGCATCGACGGCGGCGGCGACGCGGACGGCTACTTCAGCCCCGACTTCTAAGGAGCACCGCCGTGGCCTACAGCCTGCGGACCGAGGCGCAGATCGCCGGGGTGTGGAGCGACATCTCCAACAAGGTGTACTCCCGCTCCCCGGTGGTGATCGAACGCGGCCGCCGTGAGGAGGACTCCGCCGTCGGCCCGAGCAAGGGCCGCCTGCAGCTCAACAACCGGGACGTCGAGTTCTCCCCGGACAACCCGCGCTCCGTCAACTACGGGCGGATCGGGCCGAACACCCCGATCCGGATGTCGGTCGACGGCGCCGAAAGCTACTTCGCGTCGACCGGGGTGTCCGGGGACGTCCTGACCACCCCCGATCACGCCTCGCTCGACATCGTCGGCGACATCGACGTCCGCGTCGAGTTGACCGCCGACTGGTACCTGACCACACCCCAGACGTTGATCGGCAAGTGGTCGGCCATCGACGGCAACCGCAGCTGGCTGATGCGCATCACGGCCGGGCAGGTGCACTTCGTGTGGTCGCCCACCGGCCTGTCCGCGGGCGCGTTCTTCGCGTTCGTCGACCTGCCGCAGATGCCCCGCCGGGCAGCACTGCGGGCCGTCCTCGACGTGAACAACGGCGCCGGCGGCTGGACCGTCTCCTTCTACTGGTCGACGTCGCTGTCCGGGACGTGGACGCTCATCACCACCGTGACCATCGCGGGCGTAACGAGCATCTACAGCGGCAGCGCACCGCTGGAGATCGCCCCCACACAGGTCACCACGTCGGAGACCCGGCTGCCGTGGCGTGGCCGCCTGCACCGGGCAGAGGTCCGCTCCGGCATCGGCGGGTCGGTCGTCGCGGCCCCCGACGTCCGCGCCAAGGCCGTCGGCACAACCAGCTGGGCCGACTCCGCCGGCCGGACATGGAGCGTGGCCGGCGCCGGGACGGTGACCAACCGCGAGTGGCGGCTGCACGCCGAGGTCTCCGCCTGGCCCACCCGCGGGGACGTCGCGGGCCGCGACATCCATGTCCCCGTCGAGGCCGCCGGGATCCTGCGCCGACTGGGCCAGGGCGTCAAGCCGCTGGCCTCCACCCTGCGCCGCCGCATCCCCGCCGTCGGCGCGCCCGTCGCCTACTGGCCCCTCGAGGAAGGCCGCAACGCCACCCAGGGCTACTCGCCGCTGCCCGGCGTCGACCCGCTGGTCGTCACTGGCTTCTCCTTCGAGACGGACGACACCCTGCCCGGCTCGTCCTCCCTGCCGAAGATCGCCGCCGCAGCCACCATGCGCGGCAACGTACCCGCGTACACGCCGACAGGGCAGTGGCACGTCGCCTACGTGGGGTACTCCCCGGCGGCGCCGGCCAGCGTCACGAAGTACCTCGAGTTCTTCACGACCGGCACGGCGAAACGGATCACGTTCACCGCCGAGCCCGGCTTCCTGGAGATGATCGGCTACAACTCGGCCGGCGGTGTCCTGTTCACCACCACCGTGGGCGAGAGCGACTTCCACGGGCACTGGACCGGGGTGGGCCTGACCGCGGCCGAGACTGGCGGGAACGTCCGCTACGAGATCAACTGGGACGTCGTCGACGGCCCCGGCTACGTCGCCGGGTCCACCGTCGCCGGAACCGCGGGCATCGTCACCTCCGTGAACACCACCTTCGGCACGCTCGCCGCCGACCTGCGGATCGGGCACCTCGGCGTGTTCCCCAGCTCCAGCACCGCGGTGTACCGATTCGGCGACAACGGCTGGGGCGGGGAGGAGGCCAGCACCCGGCTGATCCGGCTCGGCACCGAGGAGTCCGTCCCCGTCATGGCGAACTACTCCGGCACGCCCCTGGGCCCCCAGCGCCCGAACAAGTTGCTGACCCTGCTCGGCGAGTGCGCCGCCGCGGACCTCGGCCTGCTCTACGAATCCCGCGACCGCCTCGGCCTGGCCTTCAAAGCCCGGACCAACTTCTACAACCAGCCCGTCGCCCTGACCCTGGACTACGCCGCGCGCGGCGAAGTCTCCCCGCCGCTGGAACCCACGCCCGACGACCAGCGCATCCGCAACGACCGGATCGTCAACCGCGTCGGCGGGACCTCCGCCCGCGCAGTCGACGAGACGGGCCCCCGGTCGATCAACCCGCCGCCCGCCGGGGTCGGCCTGTACGACGACTCACGGACCCTGAACCTGCGCTACGACAGCCAGCCCGAGCCCATCGCGGACTGGCTCCTGCACATGGGCACCTGGGGCGAGGCCCGCTACCCCACGGTGCGCATCAACATGGCCGCCATCCCGGCCCAGCTGATGCCCGCGGTCCTGGCCCTCGAGATCGGCGACCGGATCCAGATCATCAACCCGCCCGAGTGGCTGCCGCCCGGGCCGATCGACCTGATCGTCGAGGGCTACACCGAGACCCTGCGCCCGCCCGGCCGCTGGGACCTCGTCCTCAACTGCAGCCCGGCCGGCATGTGGACGGTGGCCGTTAGCGACGATCCGGTCCTCGGCCGGCTCGACACAGCCGGCTCGACGCTCGTCTCGGGCGTCAGCAGCACGGCGACGTCCCTGTCGGTGGCGACCACGACGGGCCCGATCTGGACCACAGCCGCCGGCGACCTCCCCTTCGACATCCGCGTCGGCGGGGAGGTGATGACCGTCACCGCGGTCTCCGGCGCCTCCTCGCCCCAGACGTTCACCGTGACGCGGTCCGTCAACGCCGTCGTCAAGGCCCATCTCGCCGGCGCCGACGTGCGCCTCGCCCAACCTTCGATCCTGTCCTACTGAGGAGACACTCGTGGGCACACACCGGCGCGCCGCACAACGCCTCACCGCGGCCATTGAGACGTACCTGGCCTCGCAGGTCGAGGACACCACCAGCCGCACCACGACCGCCACCGGCTACGGCAACCTGGCCACCGGCGGAGCGTTCAGCACCACGGTGGTGGTCCCGGCATCCGGCTGGGTGCGGGTCGATATCCGGGCCACCCAGCGCAACTCGGCGGCCAACAACACGATCACGTCCTGGCGAGCCGTCGGATCGTCCACCGGTACCAAATACACCGAGAACGACACCGCCGCGCTGATCATCGCCGGGACGAACAACTTCCCCGTCGGCCTCAGCTACCTGCTGACCGGCCTGGTCCCCGGCGAGACCCTCACCGTCACCATGCTGCACCGCGTCAACGCCGGTACCGGCACCGTCGACTACCGACAGATCGTGCTCACCGGCCTGCCGTAACCCACCCCCGCACCCGCCCGCCCCGCGCCGCCGGCCGGGGCGTTTCTCATGCCCTGGAGCCCACATGCCTGAACCACAGCCGTCCGTCGGCCGGATCGTCCACTACGTCAGCCACGGCACGCCGGGCGGCGAGTACCCATCGCAGTGCCGTGCGGCCATCGTCACCGAGGTTCCCGAGTTCCTGACGGCCGAGCCCTTCGACGGGTGCCCGAACGGCACCGAGGGGCAGTGGGCGGCCGGGCTGGCAGTCCTCAACCCCGAGGGCTGCTTCTTCAACCGTGACGTCGCGTACTCCGAGGAGCAGCACGGCGGCACCTGGCACTGGCCGGAGCGTGCCTGATGGGACTGTCCCGCACCGCGTACGTCAACCTCCTGCGTAGCCTGACCGGCTACCACGAGGGCCGCGACGCCAACGGCAACTGGAACAACATCCAGCGCTTCTCGCCGGAAACCCTGGGGCTCGAATGGAGCCAGGGGCAGGCCTGGTGCGCCACCTTCACCGCATGGGGCGCGGACGAACTCGGCGCCCGCAGCTCCTGGCCCATCACGGCGTCCTGCTGGACGGCCGTGCAGTGGTGGAAGAAGGCCGACCGCTGGACCGACTACCCCGTCCTCGGCGGCCCCTTCTACCTCGGCTCGGTCGGACAGGACCACGTCGGTGTCGTCTACGCCTACGACGCGAACTCGATCTACACCGTCGAGGGAAACACCAACGCCGGCGGCAGCTTCCAGGGCGACGGCGTGTACCAGCGCGTGCGCCCCCGCCGCGGCGCCGGCAGCCCGTACGGCTACGGCGTACCGCAGTTCGACGAGGGCACCGTGTCCGCCGACCCGACACGGGGCGGGACCCGCACCGCGTCCGTCCCCGTCCCGGCGCCGCCCCAGGTCCGGGTCTCCGCCGCCCACATCGCTGCGGCCGCCCGCCGGGACCCGGGCCTGCGTCAGGGCGGCACCACCTACCCCGCCGAGGTCAACGTCGTCGAGGTCGCACTCGCCGCCGAGGGCCTGCTGCAGGACGCGTACGCCCACGACGGGTCGTTCGGCTCCCTCAGCGTCGCCGCCTACGCCCGCCTGCAGCGCCAATACGGCTACTCCGGCACGGACGCGGACGGAATCCCCGGCCAAACCTCCCTGACCCGCCTGGGCAAGGCCCGCGGCTTCACCGTCATCAGCTGACCAAGGAGATACCCACATGTTCACTCGCGCCTTCTGGAAGTCCACCGCCGAGCGGTCCGTCCGCACCTTCGCCCAGGCCGTCATCGCCACCCTCAGCGCCGACCAGCTCGGCCTCCTCGACGTCGACTGGGGCCAGGCCGCATCCATCGGCGGCCTCGCCTCCGTCCTGGCGATCCTCACCGCCATAGCCACCTCCGGCGGCACCGAGGGCCCCGGCATCACCGAGACCGTCCGGCATCCCGCCGACAGCCCGGCTGGCCCGTTCGGAGTCTGATCGTTGCCCGTACAACCGCAGGAGGTACCGGCCGTGGACATCTTCGGCTTCACCCCGACCGACCTCGGCGCGGCCGGCCTCCTCGTCCTGGTCGTGCTCCTCATCCTCACCGGCCGCCTCGTCCCACGATCGACGCTGGTGGACATGCGCGAGGAGCGCGACACCTGGCGGGCCGCCCACGGGGAGTCGGAGAAGGCGCGCCAGGCCGAGCGAGAGCAGACCACCGAACTCCTCGAGCTGTCCCGAACGGCGGGCCACCTGCTCGGCTCGCTGCCCCGCGCCAAGGAGGTGTCCGATGCTCCGATGGCTGAAGCGCACGATGGGCTGCAGGGGTAGCACGAGCGCCGGGCAGAGGGCCGCGAGCGGTGCCCTGTACCGCGCGCAGTGCGCCCGCCAGGCAGCGGAGGCGAGGCGGCCCGAGGTCGACGCTGCAGCGCAGGTACTGCGCACCGCCCGAGAACAGAACCACTTCGCAGAGCGCATCGCGCTGGCGTGGAGAGGAGGCACTCCATGATGCAGTTGACCCCGGACCAGTGGGTGAACATGATCGCGTCGGGTGTCGCGGCTGCCGCATGTGCCGGTTTCGCTCTCGTCTACCACCTGCGCGCCCCATGGTGGCGCAGTGACGTCGGCCGGAACCTGATGTTGCTGGCCGGGGCGCTCGGCGGCCTGTGCCTGTACACCGTGCTGATCATCATGTGGCCCGAGGGCTGCCCTGCCACCATCCTCCGCGGCATGCGGACCGCGATGGTCCTGGCGATCGCCGGTCTGATGGTCCAGCGGACCCGCATGGTCATCCGCGCCCAGCGCACCACCACGAGCAGGTAGGAGGCTGGGCATGCCCACCACCCGTACCGTCACCGGCCTCGTCGGCAGCCCGATCATCGGGGCGCCGTCGGGGATCCGGCGGGTTGTCCTCGCCCCCTACCCGGCGCGCTGGACCGACACCGAGGGGGACGAGATCCTCGCCTCGGCCGGCGAGGAGCAGACCCTCACCAACGGCGCCTGGTCCGCCGAGCTCGTCACCACCGACGACCAGACCATCGAGCCCGCCACCGGCAAGCTGTGGCGGTACGAGGAGTACCACCAGGGCGTCATCGTCAGGGTGTTCCACTTCCTGCTGCCGCTCGGCAACGGGACCGCGGTGCCCATCACCGACCTGATCCAGGCCGACCCGGGGGCGGTCGGCTACCTGCGCGGCCCCGAGGGCCCGAAGGGAGACCCCGGCGAGGTCGGACCACAGCCCCCGCTGGGCGCCGCTGGCGCGGGCGCGAACATCGCGCTGCGCTCCAACGACCCGACCACCACCAACGCCCGCACCCCGACCGCGCACGCGGCGAGTCACGGCTCGGGCGGCACGGACCCTGTCACCCCGGCAGCGATCGGCGCCGAGACACCGGACGCAGCGCAGACCAAAGCCAACGCCGCGCAGGCCGCCGCCGAGGCCACTGCTGCAGGAGCTCTCTCGGCGCACGCCGCGGACACCACGGCCGTGCACGGCATCACGGACACGAGCGCGCTCGAGACATCGGCCGGCGCCGCTGGGAAGGTGACGGCCCACGCGGCCGCCAGCGACCCGCACGGTGACCGCGCCTGGGCCACCGGGCAGTTCTACCCGCTCGCCTCCGGCAACGCCCTCAACGGGTATATCGACGACGCGCTGTTGCGCATCGCGGACCTCGAGACTCGGATGACCAACTCGGAGGCCGAGACCCGCACCGCGGTGAAGACCGCCGACGAGCCGATCACCAACAACACGCTGCAGGACGACGACCACCTGGCCCTGTCCGTCGTGGCGAACGGCTGGTACGAGGTCGCCCTGTATCTCGATGTGGAGGGCGACCCCGCCGCCGACCTCACCATGGGCTGGACAGTCCCCGCCGGCGCCGCCCTGTCCTGGACGGAGAACGGGGTCAGCGCGGGCAACACGAACAACATCGGCTCGGTCAAGCTCCAGCGCAACGACGCTGCCATCGCCTCGGGCGTCGGCATCATCGCGGCCGGATCGGCCGTCCTCCCACGCGGCGTACTCCGCGTCGCAGCCACCGCCGGGACGCTACAGTTCCGCTGGGCACAGACATCCACGAACGCCAGCCCAACCATCCTCAAGGCCGGGTCGATGCTCAAGCTGACCCGCATCGCGTAGCGCACAGCGCCCCCTCTCGCCGTCGGGCGGGAGGGGGCGATTTCTGCGTGTCCAGCTATCGTTCAGGTGTCGAGTCTGAACGGGAGCCAGTATGCACTCTCTACCGCACGACCACACCGGCGCACGCATCAAGCGCCTCCGCCTCGAACGCCACCTCACCCAAAGAGCCCTGTCCGACCTGTCCCAGGTCCCCTACGGCACGCTCACCAAGATCGAGCAAGGCGTCACCGCTGCCACCCCGTACGTCATCGCCGCGCTGGCCCGCGCCATGCGCGTCGAGGTCGCCACGGTCACCGGCCAGCCCTACACGACCGAGCTGCGAGCCGACCAGCTGGACATACTGATCAGGCCGATCCGCCAGGCCCTCGACGTCTACGACCTCGGCGCCGACCCGGACATCAGCCCGCGCGCCGGCCAGCTCCTCGCCGACGACGCGGAGACCCTCCTCATCGCGGTCCGCGCGGGCGAGATCAAGCAAGTCGCGGCCCAACTGCCGGGCCTGCTGCTGGAGGCGACCACAGCCGCGCACGCCGCGCCGGGTCGGGAGCGCTGGCTGCTGCTGGCGAGCCTGTACCGCACGGCCTACGACGTCGCCTCCAAGCTGGGCTACTACGACCTGGCCACTCTGTCCTTGGCCCGCATGGACTGGGCGGCCGAGCGCGGCTCAGACGCGGTGTTCGGCGGCATGTACCGCTACATGCGGGCCCTCACCTACCTCCGCGACGGCGAGTACCGGACGGGCGAGCGTCTCGTCCGGCTCGGGCTGTCCACACTCGGCCAGGCGGAGCCGTCCCGGGAGCGGGAGGTCGTCACCGGCCAGCTCCACCTCGGCGCCGCGGTTATGGCCGGCCGGTCGAAGGACCGCAGCCGCGCGGACGGGCACCTCGACGAGGCGGAGCGGATCGCAGCGGGAACCGGCGAGGCGGTCGAGACGCACTGGCTGGCGTTCGGGCCGACGAACGTGGCCGTGCACCGGGTCAGCGTGCTAGCCGAGCTGGACGAGTACGGGCAGGCCGCACAGACCGGCCGCGGGGTGAACATCCCGAAGGACTGGCCGAAGTCCAGGAGGAGCCACCACTACGCCGAGCTGGCACGGGCGCAGATGTGGACGGGCGACCTCGATGGCTCGTTCCAGAACCTGTTGCGGGCGCGGAAGACGGCGCCGCAGCAGGCCCGCTATCACCAGACGGTGCGGGAGACGTACGCCGGGCTGGAGGCGGCTCGCCGCCAACTCCCGGACTCCTTCCTGTCGTACGGCTCCTGGCTAGGCGTCTGACGCTCCGCGAACCCTTGGCCCCGACTATCCGAAACCTCGGATAGTTGGGGCCTTGTCGTGCTCCCACACTCGTCTCACCACCCGCTGACGACGGTAGGGAGCCCCGACATGACTGACGAACCCTGGTGTGAGTGGCACGACGGGCCGGGCACCGCCTTGAAGGTTGTGTCGGGCCCCTCGAACTCCGGCCCGGGCACACTCGTTCTCGCGTGTGGGTCGTGTCGGGAGCAGCACGGCCTCACGCCTGTGGAGCGGGCATGACCAGCACCCCGGCCGACGCAAACTGCGAGATCCCTCACGCCCTCCTCCGCAAGCCGGTCCGCGACATCGCGTCCGGCACCGAGGGCACGCTCATGGCCGTACGGGTGGAAAACACCGCCGCCGCCCCCAGTTACGAGGACCGGTGGGCGGAGATCGCATACATCCGCCCGCACGGCGGCGGCACCGAGCTGACCACAGCCGTCGCGAACATCGAGGCCGCCCGGTGACGACCGACGAGATCACCTGGCAGCGCGAGAACGTGCAGTCCCCCGAGCCCTGCCGCTGCGGCGCCAAACCCCTGCCGATCGGCGGCCCCGAGGGCGGCGCCGTCGTCCACGCACAGGGCTGCCCTCAGGGCGGCCGCCACGGGATCACCTGATCCTGCCCTGCGCTCCGCCATCAGCCCTCACCGATCCAACACTCCAACTCGAAGGGGACAGCCATGTCCACTCCCGTACCGCCCCCGTGCAGCACCGGCAAGGGAGACAGCCCGACACCGGCCCACACCGGAGGCACCATGACCCTCACCACCCCCCTCACCCGCAGCGCCCGCGCCCTCATCACCGAGACAGACTTCGCGGCCGTCGCCGCGACAGTCGCCAGCAACAACCCCGACATGTCCAGCGCCGACGCCGACCGAATCACCGAGGAGGGCCTCAAGTTCGTCGCAGCCGCAGCCCTGTTCCCCGGCGGCATGCGCCCGTCCCGGGTGGTCGACGAGGGCTGGCACGCACTCATCCTCCACACCCTCGTGTACGCCAAGCTGGCCGCCCAGCTCGGCCGGTTCGTCCACCACCTGCCCGAGCTGCCCGACCCCACCCGGTACACGCCGGGTGCCCTCGACCACACCCTCGAACAGATCCGTGCGGCCGGCTACGAGCCGGACATGGAGCTGTGGACCGGGCCGCTGGAGGGCATCGCGGTCGCGGCGAACTGCCAGCACGACAACCAGTGCGCCGACGGGAACTGTGAGGCGAACTGCCGCGCGGACCACCCCAACTAGACATGCTCGCTAGGCTGACAGCTATGAGCGCGCAGGGACGCCCCGACTACGGACCGTTGATCAACCATCTCCAGGAGCTGCGTCGCAAGGGCGCAGTGCCGCGCCGCAGAGCCGAGATCAGGTCTGGTTGCGGGGCCTGCCGTGGCCTGCAGCGCACGATCCTGGTGGACGGCGCGCATCGAGTCGTCTACAGCCAGCCGTGCCTCGCCTGCCGCGGTGGCGGGGCCAGCGACCGCGAGCACACCTCAGCCTGACGAGCGAGCAACCGCCCCGGCCGGCATCCCCCTGCCGGCCGGGGCTACCTCGGCAAAGGGGTCCGCGGACTCGTTGCGGAATTGGGTCTTCCGTCCAGCCGTGTAATCCGTATGGTTGCACCATGCACATGACGCGGGCCTTACCTGCGGCCCGCCGAGGCCCTACTCCCTGACGAGCGCCGACAGTGGCACGCCGATCGCCTCCGCGATGAGGATCAGCGTGTCGAGGAGCGGGCTGGCCTGCCCCTGCTCGATACGGACGTACGTCGCACGGTCCATGCCGATGCGGAGGGCGACCGCCTCTTGAGTCAGGTTCCTGGCCAGTCGGGCCGCCCGGATTTGCCTGCCGATGTGTTGCCGTCTGGCGATGACGTGGGGCGGGACGGGGGCGGCGCGAGACACCCGTCCAAGCTGTCGTGATCATGGGGTGATGTATGTAGGGTGCACCCTACATTGTGTGATCTTGTGTTTAGGCGGGCATCACCCAGGCTCCCCACAAGCTGCGCGCCGCCCCAAACGGCGCGCAGACCGTGAAGTCGCTTCCTGCGAGGTGCGGCGATCCCGTCCCGATGGCGGGACACGGTTGCAGAGCTGCCCCGGGTGCCGCAATGGCCTCGGGGCAGCGCTGTACGTTGGGGCAGCAGCGAGTCTCCGCCAACCTTCCCGAGACATTGGCCAAGTGCCTTGCATTAATTTGGTGCAACGGATCCTGGGAAAACGCAGGTGAGCACAGCGCTCGGTGCCGTATACCTTCTAAGCACTTGGCCGCAGGTTCGAGTCCTGCCGGGGGCACTCTCTCCGCACCACCCGAAGCCCTCCCTCCGCGGAGGGCTTTCGTGCAGGTCGCAACGGCTGAAGTGGCGCGGCGGACGGGCGGAGTTGGCTGGTTCCGGATGCCTGCCAGCCCGTGTACGGGACGCCGGTTCGGGGCCGGCTCGGAGCCGTACGTGCAGGAGGGCGGGAACGGGCCGGACCGGCCCTCGTCCACGACCCCGTACCGGCCGGCGGACCCGGGCGGCGTGCGCACCCGTGCCGGGTCCGCACGCATCACGTCGTACCCGCCGCCCGCTCCCCGCCGCGTCCTGATCCGTGCCCCGTACCGCATGCCCCGTACCGCATGCCCCGTACCGACTTGCGGGAAGGCCCGGGATGGGGTTGCGTCGAAGGAGGTGGGTACGCGGTTTCCGTCTCCCCTGGGTTGGGGGTGAGCCATCGTGCTATTCACCCATCGCACGGAGGCCGGCGAGCGTCTGGCCGAGGCCCTCCTGCACCTGCGGGGGGAGGATCCCGTCGTACTGGGCCTGCCCCGCGGCGGAGTCCCGGTCGCCTTCCGGGTGGCCCGCGCCCTCGGCGCCCCCCTCGATGTGATCGTCGTGCGCAAGCTCGGCGTCCCCCACCACCGTGAGTTGGGCTTCGGCGCCATCGGCGAGGGCGGCGTACGCGTCATCAGCGAAGACATCGTCCGCAGCAGCCGGGTCCGCCCCGAGGACCTCGCGGCGGTCGAGCACGCCGAGGAGGCGGAGCTCGCCCGGCAGGCCCGCAGGTTCCGGGGGGACCGCCCGCGGGTGGCCCTCGGCGGCCGGACCGTGATCGTCGTGGACGACGGGATCGCGACCGGGGCGACGGCCGCGGCCGCGTGCGAGGTCGTACGGGCGCAGGGCGCGGCGCGGGTGGTGCTGGCGGTTCCGGTGGCCCCGCCGGACGCGGTCGCCCGGCTGGGCTCCGCCGCCGACGAGGTCGTGTGCCTGTCCACCCCGCATGCCTTCCGGGCGGTCGGCGAGTGGTACCAGGACTTCTCCCAGACCCCCGACGAGGAGGTCGTCTTCCTGCTGGCGAGGGCGGCCGCCGACGCCGCCACCCGCTCGCCCGTGCGGACCGCCGCGGTCGAGGTGGACGCCGGCGGCCTTGCCCTGGCCGGGGACCTGGCCCTGCCCGAGGGCGCCGGGGCGGTCGTGATGTTCGCCCACGGCTCCGGCAGCAGCCGCCACAGCCCGCGCAACCGGTCGGTGGCGGCGGAACTCAACCGGGCGGGTCTCGGCACCCTGCTCCTCGACCTGCTCACGCCCGCCGAGGAGGGCGACCGGGCCAACGTCTTCGACATCGAGACCCTGGCGGGACGGCTCGCGGACGCCACCGTCTGGCTGCGCGGCCGCGAGGCACTCCCGGTGGGCTGGTTCGGGGCGAGCACCGGAGCCGGGGCGGCGCTGTGGGCCGCGGCCTCGGACCCGGACGTCTACGCCGTGGTCTCCAGGGGCGGCCGGCCCGACCTGGCCGGGCCGCGGCTCGCCGCCGTACGGGCCCCCACCCTGCTGATCGTGGGCGGCCGGGACACGACGGTGCTCGACCTCAATCGCGCGGCCCTGCGCGAGCTGCGCTGCGAGAAACACCTGGAGATCGTCCCGGGAGCCACCCACCTCTTCGAGGAACCGGGCGCCCTGGACGAGGTGGCCCGCCTGGCCGGCGACTGGTTCACCCGGCACCTGGCGCCATAGTGCAAGGGAGCGCGGCGGCGCCGTGACACGAGGGCGCGGTGGCGCGGCTGCGCGGTGGCGCGGCTGCGCCGGTACGCGCGACCATGGGGAGATGGAGCAGGCGTCGGTGCAGGATGTCAGCGCCCCGGGCCGTATCGCGTCGCCCGGTGAGGACATCAGCCCGGAGGAATTGGCGCTCGCGGCCCGCAACCACGGACTTCCGCTGGAAGCGCTGCGCTACGAGGTCACACCGCCCGGACTGCACTACGTCCTGGTCCACTACGACATCCCCGCCACCGACGCGGCCGGGTGGAGTCTCGCCGTCGACGGCCTGGTCCGTACGCCGCTGGCCCTGGACCTGGCCGCCCTGCGCGGATTCCCCGCGGTCACCCACCGCGTCACGATGGAGTGCGCGGGCAACGGCCGGGCCCGCCTGACGCCCCGGCCGGTGAGCCAGCCGTGGCTGGTCGAGGCGGTGGGCACCGCCGACTGGACGGGCGTCCCGTTGCGTCTCGTACTCGCCGAGGCGGGCGTACGGCCGGGGGCGGTCGAGGCCGTGTTCACCGGCGCCGACCACGGGGTCGAGCGCGGCGTCGAGCAGGACTACCGGCGCAGCCTGCCGGTGGCGGCCGCCACGGGGGACGACCCCGAGGTCTTGATCGCCTACGCCATGAACGGCCGGGACCTGCCGCCACAGCACGGGTGTCCGCTGCGGCTGGTCGTCCCCGGCTGGTACGGCATGGCCCATGTGAAATGGCTGCGCCGGATCACCCTCGTCGACGCGCCGTTCACCGGATTCCAGCAGGCCGTGGCCTACCGGTACCGCAGGTCCGACGATCCGGACGACCCCGGCGAGCCGGTCACCCGGATCGCGCCGCGCGCCCTGATGGTCCCGCCGGGATTCCCCGACTTCATGACGCGCACCCGCGTCGTGCACCCCGGCCCCGTCCGGCTGGAGGGGCGGGCCTGGTCCGGCCACGGGGCCGTCGACCGGGTGGAGGTGAGCGCCGACGGGGGCCGGTCGTGGACCCGGGCCGAGGTCGCGCCGCCGGGGCCGCACCGGTGGGCGTGGCAGGCATGGACCTGCGTCTGGGAAGCCGCACCGGGCCTCCACACGCTGACCGTCCGGGCCACGGACACCGAGGGCGGTACGCAGCCCCTCGAACAGCTGTGGAACCGCGGCGGTTTCGGCAACAACCTGGTCCAGCAGGTCCCGGTCCTGTGCTGCTGAGCAGACCGGGAACAAGACACTCCCCGGACAGGCCGGCCTACGAGATGCCGAGGAGCCGGACCGCTTGGTAGTAGGTCCACGCGGTGCCGTCGCACGAGCTCCTGCGGGTGCCCGAGTACTGCGCGCAGACCCGCTTCAGGTCCGCGTGGAACGCCAGGTCCAGCCGGTCCTTGGCGGCCGGGAACAGCCCTGCCGCGCGGTGGTTCCGGTAGCCGAAGTCGTGGCGTGCGCAGGCCGCCGAGAAGGGGAAGCCGAAGGGGTTGTCGGGGGACGAGGTGCACTGGTCCGTCGACCAGTCGAAGCCGTACGCGGCCCAGGCCGCCCGGTGCTCGCGCGCCTCGGCCCAGGCGTCGTAGCTGGCGGCACTGGTCTGCGTCCAGCGGCTCAGCACCTGCGGCTTGTCGGCCGGGACCTGGGGTGCGGCCCAGGCCGCCGGGGCGAGGGCGAGGACCGCGGTGGCGGCGGCGGTGGCGAGAGCGGGGGCGAGACGGCGGCGGGGCCGGGGCCGGGGACGGTCCATCGGGCGGGGACGGTTCATGGGGCGGGGATTCCTCGGGGCCTGGGCGGACGGGTCACCTCCGGCCAACTCCCGGACGGGCCCCGCGGTTACTGCGCGTCGACGGAACCGAACCCGACACCCTCCCAGGTATGAGTCCGTATGGGACCTGCGGCTCACTCCCGCTTCGTCCTGAGGAGGGACGCGCGACGGGGGTCCGTCCGCCGAGACTGGAGAGCATGAACCGCCGCCCGCTCGTCATCGCCGCATCCACTGTGGGAGTCCTCGCCACCGCCGCCTTCGCACTGCCCAACCTCCCGCCCAATCCCGTGACCGACACGATCGACAGCAAGGTGCACAAGGAGACGGGCAAGCGCTTCGCGACCGCCGCCGATGCGCCCACGCGCGCGGAGGCCGCGTTCGCCCTGCCGTCCTGGATACCCAAGGACGCCACCGACGTCCGCATACGAGTGCACAAGACGGGCGAGGCCCGCATGATCCGGTTCACCCTCGGCGCGACGCCGCTGGACGGCCCCCAGTGCACCGCGGGCACGCCCAAGCCGCTGGGTGTCCCGGCTCTGCACGCCAAGTGGTGGCCGGGCAGCCTGCGGGCCGAGGCGCGCTCGGAGTGCCGGGACGCCCACCAGTACCAGGTCGCGGTGCGCGGCAAGCGGGTCTACGCCTGGACGGACGGCACTTCGTCCCCCGGGGCCGGGCCCCGGGACGGCGCTCCCGCATCCCGCGCCCACGGCTGACCGCCCGGCGGGCGTAGGGCACTTGTCGGGCGGACGGTCCTCGGCAGCCGGGCGGCGGCCACGGCTCTTGCCGGGGCGCGGGCGGTCAGTCGCGGGTCAGCGCCGCCGCGGTGGCCCGGGCGAAGCCTTCCGGGTTGTCGAGCATGATGTTGTGCCCGCAGTCGGGGACGGACACCACGGCCACGCCCGAGGCCTCCAGGGCTTCGGCGCCCGGGAGCGGCCCGTCCGCCTCCGGCAGCAGGTAGGTGCACGGGATCTTCGACTCCAGCAGCAGCTCACGCATGGTGGGCGTGGTGCCGGCGACCAGGTGGACGGCCGTGCGGTACAGGGCGGTTCGGCCGGCCAGCCGCATGGTGGCCCACCAGTGCGCGCCGACCCGGTCCCGTACCTCGGCCCAGCCCCCGGCCAGGAACTCCTCCTCGGTGTAGGAGGCGATCCCGCTGCTCCCGGGCATGACGGGGACGGGCTGCTGCGGATCCAGATTGGCGTCGACGAGCACCAGCCGGGACACCAGGCGGGGGTGCCGGTCGGCGAGCACGATGGCCACGGCACCGCCCATGCTGTGGGCGATCAGCTCGGCGGCCTCCACACCGGCTTCGGCGAGGGCGGCCGCCAGCGCGTCGGCGTGCGCTTCGAGGGTGTAGCTGAACCCCTCGGGCCGGTCGCTGTGCCCGTGGCCAGCAGGTCGACCAGGAGCGAACGCCGTCCCGCCAGCAGCGGGTGGGTGGCGCTCGCCGCGAAGTAGGCGGGCGAGGTGGCCCCCAGCCCGTGCACGTAGACCCGGGCCGGCTCCTCCCCCGCCAGCTCGACCCAGCGGATCCGGTCGCCCTCCGGCGTGACCACGGCGTTCCTCATGATGTTCCCCCTCAAGTCCTGGTCCGGCCGGGGACGATACCCCTGGCTCCCCGTCAGGAGTGTTCCGGGGTGGCGCACCGCCACGCCGTGCCGGACATCGCCTGACCGCCCGTCATGTGCGCACTATCGTGGCCGCCATGGACATCCGCCGGGCCCGCACCCCCGCCGAGCTCTCCGCCGCCGAATCCCTCTTCGACGGGCCCGCCCGCGAGGAGTGGTCCGAGCGCTTCCTCGCCGCCCCGGGACACGTGATGCTCATCGCCTACGTCGACGGCGTACCCGCCGGGATGGTCTCCGGCATCGAGATGAGCCACCCCGACAAGGGCACCGAGATGTGCCTGTACGAGCTCTCCGTGGACGAGGGGTACCGCCGGCGCGGCATCGGCCGCGACCTGGCCCTGGCCCTCGCCGAGGAAGCGAAGGCGCGCGGCTGTTACGGCATGTGGGTGGGGGTCGACACCGACAACGAGGCCGCTCTGGCCACGTACGCCTCCGCCGGCGCCCGTGACGAGGGCGTCTTCTCGATGCGCGGCTGGCCCCTCACCCCCTAGAGGGGTGTCCTTCCGATCAGGCCGGGCCGCGCTGCCTGGCACGGCACGGCACCTCGCCGCGTTGTCGTAGCGCGGGAGTACGGCCACCTACCAACTGCGATCCTCCGCCTTGCGATGCACCGCAGCAGACAACGCGGGCCGACCCACGAAGACCGCCCGGACAGGGCCTGGCCGGGACCGTTCCCGGACCGCCTCCCCGGCAATCTCCCGGCCTTACCCGCCGCTTAGGGTTGTCGTGATCAGCTCATCGGTTGATCAGGGGATGGGGGAAAGCCGATGCAGCACAGCGCGACCGAGGTGTTCGAGCCGCTCCATGCGGACGATCCGTCCACCGTGGCCGGTTACCGCATCGCGGCCCGGCTCGGCGCGGGCGGCATGGGCCGGGTCTATCTGTCGCACACCCCGGGAGGACGGCCGGTGGCGATCAAGGTCGTCCGTCCGGAGCTGGCCGAGGACCCGGCGTTCCGGCGGCGGTTCCGCCGCGAGGTGGAGGCCGCCCGGCGCGTCCGGGGCGCGTACACCGCCGAGCTGATCGACGCCGACGCCGACGGAACGCCGCCCTGGCTGGCCACCCTGTACGTGCCCGGGCCCTCGCTGTCGCAGGCCGTGTCCCGGCGCGGACCGCTGCCCGTGCCCGCCGTGCTGTGGCTGATGGCGGGCGTGGCCGAGGCCCTGCAGGCCATCCACGGTGCCGGCATCGTGCACCGGGACATGAAGCCGTCGAACGTGCTGCTGGCCGCCGACGGGCCCCGCGTCATCGACTTCGGCATCTCACTGGCGTCCGACACCACCGCGCACACGGCCACCGGCAACACCATCGGCACGCCCCAGTACATGTCCCCCGAGCAGGCGTCGGCGGGCGAGGTCACGGCAGCCGCCGACGTGTTCGCGCTGGGCCAGACGGCGGCGTTCGCCGCACTGGGCGAGCCGCTGTACGGCACCGGGCCCTCCGCGACCGTGCTGTACCGGATCGTGCACTCCGAGCCCGACCTGTCCCGGCTGCCGCAGGAGCTGCGTCCGCTGCTCGCCCGCTGCCTGGCCACCGAGCCGCAGGAGCGGGCCACCCCGGCGGAGATCGTGGCGTGGTGCCGGCAGCAACTGGGCGAGGACTCCGACGCGGACGGCGGCCCGGCCCTCTGGCGGGAGGTGACGGGGCCGGAGGTGACGGTCCCGGAGCCGGAGCCGGAGCCGGAGCCGGAGCCGGTATCGGAGGGGCCCGCCCTGTTGCCCGCTCCGGGTTCCCCCTGGACTCCCGGCCGGACCCCCGCCTCGGCACCCGCCCGGGCACCCCTGTCCGCGGACACGATGCGTCAGGCATGGCAGCCCCCGCAGAAGCCGGCGCCGGAGACACCCGGGCAACGGCGCAAGCGCCGGCGGCGCAACGCGCTGGTCACCGTCCTGTCGCTGCTGACGGTGGCTCTGATGGTGGGCTCGGCGGCCGCGGTCATCGACAGGATGGCGGACGGCGTGCGCAACCGGGCGAAGGCCGAGCAGTCCCCGGCGGCCGCGGGAACCCCCACGGGTCCGGCGGCCCGCTCGGCGAGCGGCAACCCCACCCCGGGAACCGTCACCCCCACGCCGAGCCCGACCCCGGCCGGGCCGCCGAAGCCCATGGCCTACGCCGCTCTGAGCCTGGACGAAACGAACTCGGTCGGCGTCCAGGAACCGGCCCAGCGCGCGACCCGCACAGGCGACGTCCGCCTGGACTGCGAACGGATCGGCTGCGAACTGCGCAGCGACACCAGTGTGATCACCATGCTGCGGGGCAAGCCGAACGGCTCCCTCGAGTCCTGCCAGACCGCCCTCAAGCGCGTCACCGACAGACGTCAGACACTGGTCACGGCGGCGGCCGGCAGCGAGTTCTGCGTCAAGCACCCGTCGGGGGACATCGCCCTGCTCGTGCTCACGCTGAAGTCGACTCCGGGGATGTCGGACGCGGAAAGCTTCCTGCTGCTGGACATGACGGTCTGGCGCGCGGCCTGACGCAGGGCGCCGTCGCGCGGGCCCCGGCAAAGGCCCGGATACGCTCGCGCGGCGGCGTGTCGTGCGCCCACTCGGCGCACCCTCCGCGCGCCCGCGCCGCCGCTCGCCGAGCATCGGCCGCATGACCGCATTCGCCGTGCTCCTCCCCGCCGCCGCCCTGCTCGCGGCGGCCACCACTGCCACCACCGCCACGGCGGGCCCCGCCCCGGCTCCCCGCTCCGACACCGCCCCCTACGTCGTCGTTCTCAAGGACACCACCACCCGCGCCCCGACCCGCGCCCTGGCCGCCGAGGCCGTGGACGCCGGCGACGAGGTCGGGGCCGTCTACGAGGCCGCCCTGAACGGCTTCGCCGTCCGCACCACGGCCGCCCGGGCCGCCGCCCTGGCCGCCGACCCCCGGGTGGCATCCGTGGAACCGGACGCCGAGTTCCACACCACCGACACCCCCGGCACCATCGACACCCCCGACACCCCTGGCACCATCGACACCACCGACACCCCTGGCACCACCGACACCCCCGGCACCACCGACACCCCCGGCACCATCGACACCCCCGGCGCCCCCGACACCCCCGGCACCATCGACACCCCCGAAGCGCTGATGCAGCCGCAGGCGCCCGCGCCCTGGTCCCTGGACCGGATCGACCAGCGCCAACTCCCCCTCGACGGCTCGTACACGTACCCCACCAGGGCCGAGGGCGTCACCGTCTACGTCGTCGACACCGGCATCAACACCGGGCACGTGGAGTTCGGCGGCCGCGCCCGCGCCGGTTACAACGCGGTGTTCCTCGGCAGCTCCCGCGACTGCAACGGCCACGGCACGCACGTCGCGGCGACCGTGGGCGGACGGACGTACGGGGTCGCCAAGGGGGTCTCGCTCGTCGGCGTGAAGGTGGCCGACTGCCGTGGTTCCGCAGCCCTGTCGGCCATGCTCAAAGGGCTCGACTGGGTGGTGAAGGACGCCGCCAGGGCCCCGGCCACCCCGGCCGTGGCCAACATGAGCATCGGCGGCACCCGCAGCTACGCCCTCGACGCGGCGGTGATGCGGGGCGTCGCCTCCGGGATCACCTTCACCGTGGCCGCCGGGAACGACGGCAGGAACGCCTGCTCCGGATCACCGGCCTCCGTCCCCCAGGCCATCACGGTCGGCGCGACCGACGCCGAGGACCGGCGTGCCCGGTTCTCCAACCACGGCCCCTGCGTCGACCTCTCGGCGCCGGGCGTCGGCATCACCTCGGCCTGGAAGGACTCCCCCACCGCCACGGCCCGCGCCTCCGGCACCTCGATGGCCGCCCCGCACGTGGCCGGGGTCGCCGCGCTCGTCCTGGCGCGCGGTACGGCCCGCACCCCGGCGCAGGTGTCCCGGGAGCTGCTGCGCAACGCCGTACCCGACCGGATCACCGGACTGCCGGCCGGCACCCGGAACCTGCTGCTCCACACCCCTACCGCCCGCTAGCCGGACCGCACGTCAGCCACCCCGACCAGTCGGTATCCGATGGGCCATCAGACTCTCTCTGATGGCCCATCAATTTGTGGGTGCTTCGGGCGAAAGCAAGTCATTGACTTCTCATCACGGCGACGCGTCAATATCGGCCACCGCACCGGCTCGGCCTCCCCCACACAGCGGGTGGGGGGAGGGGTTCGTCATGACGAAGGAGTCGCGACCCAGTGAGTACGAGAATGCTCAGACGAAGAGTGCTGGCCGGGGCGGGAGCCCTGTCTCTGGCCCTGACGGGCGGCGTGGTGGCCCTGACGGGTTCCGCGCAGGCCGCGACCAAGACCACGGCCGTCTTCGAGAACTGCGACGCCCCGGCGCCGCAGGCGGACGGCTCGGGCAACCAGAACTACACGGTCACCCTGCCCGACGGAGCCAAGGCCGGCGACGTCGTCCCGATCACGATCGACCCGGGCGCGAGCCCGCTGATCCCCGCGTTCTCCGTCACCACGGTGAACACCTCCAAGATCACCCTCAAGGTCGGGACCACCACCCAGGTGGTCACCAGCCCGCCGGAGACCGTCTCCGTCGTGGCCGGGCAGCCGCTCGACCCCAAGGCGTTCTCCGGGACGATCAGGATTCCGGACGGCAGTGAGGGGACCACGGTCCAGGTCGCCCTCGACCTGGCGGTGACCGACGCGGACCTGTCCGGTTCGGTCTTCACCACCACCTGTACCCCGGCGCCGCGCCCGAGCGCCTCGCTCGGCTCGGTCGCGGTCGAGGCCCTCCCCCAGGACCCGGTCACCACGAAGCTGACGCCCAACAGCGGCCCGGCGGGCACCGCCGTCACCGTGACCGGCGCCAACTTCCCGGCCGGCGCCGTCGCCTGCTCCGCCCTGCTCGGGGGCGTGGCGACCGGTGACACCGGGGCGGGCACGGCGGGTGCCTCCGGCGCGGCCACCTGCAACCTCACGGTCACCAAGAAGGCCGACGCGATCCGGATCGACGGTTCGATCACCCCGTACAAGGCCTTCGTGTTCCTGGAGGAGCAGGCCGGTGTGAAGAACCCGGTCGACGTCGAGGTCCTGCCCGGACCGCTGGCCCTCGGCCCGAAGGACGGCCAGCCGGCCGTCAGCTTCGGCGCGGTCACCATCAACGGCAAGGCCCAGTCGGTGGTCGGCGTCTTCAACGCCGCGACCGTCCAGGACTTCCGCGGCGGCTCCCTGGGCTGGGACGTGACGGCGACGCGCACGCCGTTCCTGAACCAGGCCACCGGCCACTCGATGGCGAAGGCGCAGATCGGCATCCAGCCGTCCTGCACCGTGACCAACCCGGACAGCCCGAGCACCTGCACCGCGGGCACCCCCGGCGCGATCTCCGACGTCCCGATGAAGGTGGCCTCCCAGGCCGCCGGCGGGGAGGAGCTGACCGGTGGTGAGTTCGCCGTCGGCGGCGCCGGAATGATCCAGCTCCCGCCCTTCATGTTCGCGGACACCTACCAGACGGTCGTGACCTTCTCGATCGCCTGACCCGTACGGCCCGCTCGACCCAGGGTGGTGGGGGGGGGGGGGGGGGGGGCCCCCCCCCCCCCCCCCCCCCCCCCCCCCCGCCCCCCCCCCCGCCCCCCCCCCCCCCCCCCCCCCCCCCCCCCCCCCCCCCCCCCCCCCCCCCACCCCCCCCCACCC
>NZ_JBICZI010000026.1:57516-94987 GCF_043201855.1 Streptomyces sp. NPDC048257 | reverse complement strand
AAGCGACGCGACGAAGGAGCGCCCTTGAGGGACCGGCCCGAACCGGAGAGACGATGAGACTGACGGGAAACCCCCATACACATCCCTGATGCCGCCCGAGCAGCTCCCGCCCACCCGAAGCCCCCGACCAGCGTCCCCGTCCCCGTCCCCGTCCCCGTCCCCGTCCCCGTCCCCGCCCCGCCCCGCCCCGCCCCCGCCCCCGCGGTGGCGGCGGGGGTGCGCGGGGTGAACTCGCGGTGCAGGGCGTGGAGTCCGGGGCTCCTGTCCAGCAGGACACGCCTCGGAAACAATTCTGCAATCTCTTGCGCAAAGTCTTGCAGCGCTCCTACCTGGCCCCTACGGTCGCTCCAATCCCCACCTCTTCCGCCAGGAGGCCCCCCGCATGCCTGCCAGAGCCGTCAGAGCTGCAACACTTTTCGCCGCCACCACCGCGCTCGCCGCCGCCACCCTCACCGCCGTCGGGCCGCAGGCCGTCGCCGTGCCTCCCGGTGAGAAGGACGTCACCGCCGTGCTGTTCGAGTGGCGCTTCGACTCCGTCGCCAAGGCCTGTACCGGCTCCCTCGGGCCCGCCGGGTACGGGTACGTGCAGGTGTCGCCGCCGCAGGAGCACGTGCAGGGCGGGCAGTGGTGGACCTCGTACCAGCCCGTGAGTTACAAGATCGCCGGACGGCTCGGTGACCGGGCCGCCTTCAAGGCGATGGTCGACACGTGTCACGCCGCCGGGGTGAAGGTCGTCGTCGACTCCGTCGTCAACCACATGGCCGGCCCGGCGGACGCGGGCGCCACCCTGACCGGGACCGGCGGAACTTCGTACACGAAGTACGGCTACCCGGGGCTCTATTCGGGCTCCGACATGGACGACTGCCGGGCCTCGATCTCGAACTACCAGGACCGGGGCAACGTACAGAACTGCGAGCTCGTGCAGCTCGCCGATCTGGACACCGGTGAGGAATACGTACGCGGGCGCATCGCCGGGTACCTGAACGACCTGCTGTCGCTCGGCGTGGACGGCTTCCGGATCGACGCCGCCAAGCACATGCCCGCCGCCGACCTCGCCAACATCAAGTCCCGGCTGACCAACCCGGGCGTGTACTGGAAGCAGGAGGCGATATACGGCGCCGGGGAGGCCGTCTCGCCGAGCGAGTACCTGGGGAACGGGGACGTGCAGGAGTTCCGGTACGCCCGCGACCTCAAGCGGGTCTTCCAGAGCGAGAACCTGGCGTACCTGAAGAACTTCGGCGAGGCCTGGGGGTACATGCCCAGTGGGCAGACCGGGGTCTTCGTCGACAACCACGACACCGAGCGCGGTGGCGACAGCCTCACGTACAAGGACGGTTCCGCCTACACGCTGGCCAGTGTCTTCGCGCTGGCCTGGCCGTACGGGTCGCCCGACGTGCACTCCGGCTACGAGTGGACCGACAAGGACGCCGGGCCGCCCAACGGGGGCGCGGTGAACACCTGTTACAGCGACGGGTGGAAGTGCCAGCACGCCTGGCGGGAGATCTCCTCCATGGTCGGCTTCCGCAACGCGGCCCGCGGGCAGGCCGTCGGCAACTGGTGGGACAACGGCGGCGACCAGATCGCCTTCGGGCGCGGCACCAAGGCGTACGTGGTGATCAACCACGAGGCTTCCGCCCTGACCCGGACCTTCCAGACCTCGCTCCCGGGCGGCGACTACTGCGACGTGCAGAGCGGGCGGACCGTCACCGTCGGCTCCGGCGGGCAGTTCACCGCCACGGTCGGTGCCGGGACGGCCCTCGCCCTGCACGCCGGGGCCCGCACCTGTGCGGGCACCCCGGCGGGGCCCGGCGGGGCCGCCTTCGGCGTCAACGCCACGACCGTGACCGGGCAGAACATCTACGTCACCGGTGACCGCGCCGAGCTCGGCAGCTGGAACACCGGTAGCGCCCTGAAGCTGGACCCGGCCGCGTACCCGGTCTGGAAGCTCGACGTGACGCTCCCGGCCGGGACCGCGTTCTCGTACAAGTACCTCCGCAAGGACGCCGCCGGGAACGTCACCTGGGAGAGCGGAGCCAACCGCACCGCCACCGTGCCCGCGAGCGGCCGGGTCACGCTGACCGACACCTGGCGCAGCTGAGCCGCCGCTCCACCGACCAGGGCCGCCCGGCACCTTCATCCCCGCCAGGCCGGGCGGCCCTCATCCATGCGACACGTACACAAGGAGACCTGCCTTGATACGCCCTGCCGCAGGAGTGCTCGCCGCCGCCCTGGCCGTGACGCTCCTGCCCGCCCTCCCCGCCGCGGCCGCAACGAGCGGGCCGCCCGCCCCGCCCCCGGACGCGAAACTGGCCGCCGAACCGGCCCGGCACGACCTGACCCGGGAGCAGTTCTACTTCGTGCTCCCGGACCGGTTCGCGAACGGTGATCCGCGCAACGACCGGGGCGGCCTGACCGGCTCGCGCCTGGAGACCGGCCTGGACCCCACGGACAAGGGCTTCTACCAGGGCGGCGACCTCAAGGGGCTCACCGACCGGCTCGACTACATCAAGGGGCTCGGGACCACGGCCATCTGGCTGGCGCCGATCTTCAAGAACCAGCCGGTGCAGGGCAAGGGGGCCGACGTCTCCGCCGGCTACCACGGCTACTGGATCACCGACTTCACCCAGGTCGACCCGCACTTCGGCACCAACGCGGACTTGGAGCGGCTGATCGACAAGGCGCACGGGAAGGGGATGAAGGTCTTCTTCGACGTCATCACCAACCACACCGCCGATGTCGTGGACTACCGGGAGGCGTCGTACTCGTACCTGTCGAAGGGGGCGTTCCCCTATCTGACCAAGGACGGCGTGCCGTTCGACGACGCCGATTACGCCGACGGGAAGGGGAAGTTCCCGAAGGTGGACGGCGAGTCCTTCCCGAGGACTCCCTTCGTGCCGGACGCGAAGAAGAACCTCAAGGTCCCGGGCTGGCTGAACGACCCGACGATGTACCACAACCGCGGGGACTCGACCTTCGCCGGCGAGTCCTCCGACCAGGGTGACTTCTTCGGCCTCGACGATCTGTGGACCGAGCGTCCCGAGGTGGTCAGCGGGATGGAGAAGATCTACGAGAAGTGGGTCCGGGACTTCGACATCGACGGCTTCCGGATCGACACGGTCAAGCACGTCAACACCGAGTTCTGGACGCAGTGGGCGTCGGCCCTCGACACCTACGCCGCGAAGCGCGGCCGTGACGACTTCTTCATGTTCGGCGAGGTCTACTCCGCCGACACCGCCGTCACCTCCCCGTACGTGACGCGCGGCAAGCTCGACGCCACCCTCGACTTCCCGCTGCAGGACGCGATCCGTGCGTACGCCTCCCAGGGCGCGGGGGCCGGCCGGCTGGCCTCCGTACTGGGTGACGACTACCGGTACACCTCGGGCAAGGCCAACGCCTACGAGCAGGTGACCTTCCTCGGCAACCACGACATGGGCCGCTTCGCCACCTTCCTGAAGCAGGACCGGCCGGGGGCCGGGGAGCAGGAGCTGCTGGAGCGCTACCGGCTGGCCAACGAGCTGATGTTCTTCTCCCGCGGCAATCCGGTGATCTACTCCGGCGACGAGCAGGGCTTCACGGGTGCGGGCGGCGACAAGGACGCCCGGCAGCCGCTGTTCGCCTCGCAGGTCGCCGACTACCTGGATGACGACCAGCTCGGAACGGTGCGCACGCATGCGAGCGATGCTTACGATCCGGGACACCCGCTCTACAAGCAGATCAGTGCTCTCTCGAAGCTGACGAAGGCGCACCCCGCCCTGCGCGACGGCGTCCAGAGCGAACGTTTCTCCGACGGTTCCGTCTACGCCTTCGCCCGCACGGACAGCAAGACCCGCACCGAGTACCTCGTCGCCGCCAACAACGGCGCCGCATCCCGCACCGTGGAGATCGACGCCCCGGCCGGCGCCCAGTACCGCACCCTCTACGGCGGGTCCGCTCTGATCCGCGCCTCGGCGGCCGGCAAGCTCACCCTCCCCGTCCCCGCCCTCGGCTCCGTCGTCCTCCAGGCCGTGACGCCCGTCGCCAAGCCCACCGTCAAGCCCGCCCTGACCCTGAAGGCCCCCGCCCCCGGCGCCACCGGCACCGTGGAGCTCTCCGCCGACGTCAGCGGCGGCGGCCTGAACCGCGTCGTCTTCGCCGCCCAGACCGGCAACGCCCCGTGGCAGGTCCTCGGCACCGCCGACCACGCCCCCTACAAGGTCACCCAGCACATCACCGCCCCCGCCGGCACCGCCCTGCGCTACAAAGCCGTCGCCGTCGACTCCGCCGGCCGCACCAGCAGCGCCCTCGCCGCATCCGTCGCCGGCCAGGCCCCGCCCGCCGACATCCCCACCGCCACCCAGCGGGACCACGCGGTCGTCCACTACAACCGCCCCGACGGCGACTACACGAACTGGCGCCTGTACGCCTGGGGCGACCTCGCGGACGGCGAGGCCACTCCCTGGCCCGCCGGCCACGACTTCACCGGCCGCGACGCCTACGGCGCCTTCGCCCACGTGAAACTCAAGCCCGGCGCCTCCTCCGTCAGCTACCTCGTCATCGACAAGGACGGCACCAAGGACGTCGCCGCCGACCGCACCATCGACGTCACCAAGACCGGCGAGATCTGGCTGGAGCAGGGCAAGGAACCGGCCCGCACCGACCGCCCCGCCTACCCGCCCCAGGACCAGGCCAAGGCCGTCCTGCACTACCAGCGCCCCGACCGCGCCTACGACGGCTGGGGACTGCACGTCTGGACCGGAGCCGCGAACCCCACCGACTGGTCCACGCCCCTCCTGCCCACCCGCACCGACTCCTACGGCGCGGTCTACGAGGTCCCGCTCGCACCCGGCGCCACCAGCCTCAACTACGTCCTCCACAAGGGCGACGAGAAGGACCTCCCCTCCGACCAGTCCCTGGACCTGAAGGCCACCGGCCACGAGGTGTGGATGCTCGGCGGCCAGGAGAAGTACCTCCTCCCGCAGCCCGCCGGCTCAGCCGCCGCCCTGGACCTCACCAAGTCCCAGGCCGTCTGGATCGACCGCGACACCCTCGCCTGGAACGCCCCCGCGGCAGCCGCCTCCGTACAGCTCCTCGCCTCCCGCGAAGGCGCCGTCAAGGCGGAGAACGGCACCCTGACCGGCCGCGCCCAGTGGCTGCGCCTCGGCGCCAGGACCGAGCTCACCGCCGCCCAGAAGCAGAAGTTCCCGCACCTGGCCTCGTACGGCGCCCACACCGTCGACCCGCGTGACCGGGACCGTGTCCGCGAGGCCCTGCGCGGCCAGCTCGTCGCGAGCGCCCGCGCCGCGAACGGCGCGGTCCTCGCCGCCACCGGCGTACAGCTCGCCGGCGTCCTCGACGACCTGTACGCGACCACCGCCTCCCTCGGCCCCGTCTTCAAGGACGGCCGCCCCACCCTCTCCGTCTGGGCCCCCACCGCCCAGCAGGTCTCCCTCGAACTGGGCGGCCGTACGGTCGCCATGCGCCGCGACGACGCCACCGGCGTCTGGTCGGTGCGCGGCGAACGCTCCTGGACCGGCAAGCCCTACCGCTTCGACGTGACCGTCTGGGCCCCGAGCACCCGCCAGGTGGTCCGCAACCTCGTCACCGACCCCTACTCCACCGCCCTCACCGCCGATTCCGTCCACAGCCTGGTCATCGACCTCGCCGACCCCAAGCTCGCCCCGCCCGGCTGGAAGACCCTGCGCAAGCCCGCGCCCGTCCCCTTCACCTCCGCGCAGATCCAGGAGCTGCACATCCGCGACTTCTCCGTCGCGGACCGCACCAGCACCCACCCCGGCCAGTACCTGGCCTTCACCGACACCGCCTCGGCGGGCATGCGGCACCTGCGCGACCTGGCCGCCGCCGGAACCTCCTACGTCCACCTCCTGCCGGCCTTCGACATCGGCACCGTTCCGGAGAAGGCCGCCGACCGCACCGAGCCCGCCTGCGACCTCAAGGTGTACGCGCCGGACTCGCAGGAACAGCAGGCGTGCGTGGCCGCCGCGGCCGCGAAGGACGCGTACAACTGGGGCTACGACCCGCTGCACTACACCGTTCCCGAGGGCAGCTACGCCAGCGACCCGAACGGCACGGCCCGCACCGTCGAGTTCCGCAGGATGGTCCAGTCCCTGAACGGGTCCGGACTGCGCACGGTGATGGACGTCGTCTACAACCACACCGTCGCCGCAGGCCAGGCGGACAAGTCGGTCCTGGACCGTCTCGTCCCCGGCTACTACCAGCGCCTGCTGGCCGACGGCAGCGTCGCCACCTCCACCTGCTGCGCCAACACCGCCCCCGAGAACGCCATGATGGGGCGCCTGGTCGTCGACTCGATCGTCACCTGGGCGAAGGAGTACAAGGTCGACGGCTTCCGCTTCGACCTGATGGGACACCACCCGAAGGCCAACATCCTGGCCGTCCGCACGGCCCTCGACGCCCTGACCGTCGCCAAGGACGGTGTCGACGGCAAGAAGATCGTCCTCTACGGGGAGGGCTGGAACTTCGGCGAGATCGCCGACGACGCCCGCTTCGTGCAGGCCACGCAGAAGAACATGGCAGGCACCGGCATCGCCACCTTCTCCGACCGGGCCCGCGACGCCGTCCGCGGCGGCGGCCCCTTCGACGAGGACCCGCGCGTCCAGGGCTTCGCATCCGGCCTGTTCACCGCCCCGAACGCCTCGCCCGCGAACGGCACCCCCGAGGAGCAGAAGGCCCGCCTGCTGCACGCCCAGGACCTGATCAAGGTCGGGCTCTCCGGCAACCTGGCCTCGTACGCCTTCACCGACACCACCGGCCGCCGCATCAAGGGCTCCGAGCTGGACTACAACGGCGCCCCCGCCGGCTACGCGGCCGCCCCCGGCGACGCCCTCGCCTACGCCGACGCCCACGACAACGAGACCCTCGCCGACGCCCTGACCTACAAGCTCCCGCCCACCACCGCCCCCCGCGACCAGGCCCGCATGCAGGTCCTGGCCCTGGCGACGGCCACCCTCTCCCAGGGCCCGGCCCTCTCCCAGGCGGGCACCGACCTGCTCCGCTCCAAGTCCCTGGACCGCAACTCCTACGACAGCGGCGACTGGTTCAACGCCATCCACTGGGACTGCCGCGGCGGCAACGGCTTCGGCCGCGGCCTGCCCCCGGCCGCCGACAACGCCTCCAAGTGGCTCTACGCGAAGCCCCTCCTGACGGGACCGGCGCCCACCTGCACCGACATCGACTCCACCTCGGCCGCCTACCGCGAACTGCTGAAGATCCGCACCACCGAGCCGGACTTCGCCCTCACCACGACGGAGGCCGTCCAGTCCCGGCTGGCCTTCCCCCTCTCGGGCCGGGAGGAGACCCCGGGCGTGATCACCATGACCCTGGGCGACCTGGTGGTCGTCTTCAACGCCACCCCGACCGGCCGGGCCCAGCGCGTCCCCGCCCTCGCCGGCACCGCCTACCGGCTGCACCCGGTCCAGGCCGCGGGCTCCGACGCCACCGTCAAGCAGTCCGCGTACGACGCGAAGACAGGAGAGTTCACCGTCCCCGCCCGCACCGTCTCGGTCTTCACACGGCGCTGAGCCGGTCCAGCCGCTTCTCCAGCAGGATCACCCCGTAGGTCCTGCCGTCCTTTCCCTGCTTGTCGGGGAGCTCCCCGACCACCCGGTAGCCCGCACCCCGGTAGTACGCGAGCAGCCGGGGGTTGGTGGAGACGCAGTCCAGCCGCGCCCGTTCCCGACCGGTCCGGGCGGTCCGCCGCTCGGCATGTTCGAGCAGGCGCCGTCCGGCCCCGGCGGGGGCCACCTCGCGCGCCACCATCAGCCGGTGCACGTAGCCCGCCACGGGCGGCTGGACCCCCCAGGCCTCCTCGTCGGACCACCACAACTCGTAGGCCCCGCACACGCGCCCGTCGGCATCGGCGGCGATCCACACCTCGCCCTCGCGCATCTTCGACCGGAAGTGCGCGGCGTCCTTGTCGCCGGGCTTCCACTGATCGATCCCGTGCTTGCGCATCCACCGGGCGGCCTGGTCGTACAGCTGGACCAGCGTGCCGGCGTCCTTCTCCTCGGCCGGCCGGAACAGGATCTCGTCGTCAATGATCACGCGGGCATTATCGATGATCTTGGGCGGCCGCCACACCCCTGATCAACGCGGCCGGGGCACCTCGCCCGACGCCCCGGCCGGTGCGTCGTCCGACGCCCCCGCCGCCACCTCGCCCGGTACCAGCCCGGCCAGCCGCCCGACCAGTTCCCCGAAGGGCCCGTCGGCGGGCTCGTCGGCCAGGATCCGTACGAGGATCCCCGCCATCTCCGCGTCGTACGCGGCGCTCACCGCGGCCAGCGCCGCGAAGTCGTGCACCAGCTGCAACTCCAGCTCGCCCCGCGGGATCCGCCGCCCGTCCAGCCAGATCAGCGCGGTGGACTCGGCGAGCGACACCCACGACCGCACCACGAGCTCCAGCCGCGCCGGAGGGCGCTCCAGCCCGATGCCCAGGTGCGTGAGGATCTGCTCGTACGCCGCCTGCCGGACCTCGTCGATCATCGCGTTGGTCCGGCTGCTGCCGACCGCCGGACCACCGCGCATCAGCGCCGAGAAGCCCGGCCCGTGGTCGTCGACGAAGTCGAAGAACCGCCCCATCACCCGCAGCAGACGGGCCCCGAGCGGCCCCTCCCGGGGCTCCACGAACCGCAGCGCCAGCTCGTCGGCCGCCCGCCGCAGCGCAGCCTCGTACAGGCTGAGCTTGCCCGGAAAGTAGTGGTAGACGAGCGGCCGGGATATCCCCGCGGCCGCCGCGATCTCGTCGATCGACACATCGTCGGGCGAGCGGTTGCTGAACAGCTCCAGGGCAACCCCGATCAGCTGCTGCCGCCGCTCCTCGACACCCATCCTGCGTCGCACCCCGGTTGTCATGCGGACACCCTACTGGGGCGCGTTCACAGGTCCAGGACCAGACGGTCCCCCTTCGCGCGCGAGACGCACAGCAGCATCGAGTCCGCGCGCTCCCGGTCCGTGAGCAGCTCGTCGCGGTGGTCCACCGCGCCCGTCAGGACACGGTGTTGGCAGGTCCCGCAGAAACCCTGCTCGCAGGAGTACGGGATGTCCGGCAGTTCCCGGCGCACCGCGGCCAGCGCGCTCTCGCCCGCCGCCACCTCGACGACCCGTCCCGAGCGGCTCAGTTCCACCGTGAAGGCCCGCAACGGACCGGGCTCCGCCGCCGGGGCGAACCGTTCCAGGTGCACCGCCGCCGGATCCGGGGCCGCCGCCGTGACCGCCCGCATCAGCGGCTCCGGACCGCAGCAGTAGACCAGCGTGCCCGGCCCCGCCCCGGCGACCCGGGCCAGGTCGGGCCGGCCCGTCTCGTCCTCGGCCAGCACCGACACCCGCTCGCCGTACGGCGCGAGGTCGGCCAGGAAGGGCATCGAGGCGCGCGAGCGGCCCCCGTAGAGGAGGGTCCAGTCGGCGCCCGCCGCCGTGGCCGCCCGCAGCATCGGCAGGATCGGGGTGATGCCGATGCCGCCCGCGACGAAGACGTACGAGGCCGCCGGGACCAGCTCGAAGCGGTTGCGCGGCGGGCGGACCTCCAGCTCGGCGCCCTCGGCCAGCTGCGCGTGCGCCTCGCGGGAGCCGCCGCGGCCGTCCTCGATCAGCCGGATCGCGATCGTGTACCGGCCGGTGTCCGCCGGGTCGCCGCACAGCGAGTACTGGCGGACCAGCCCGGAGGGCAGGGTGACGTCCACGTGCGCGCCCGGGGTCCAGGCCGGCAGGTCCGGTGACTCCAGGGTCAGGTGCAGCACGCCGCGGGCGGGCTCCGTACGGGAGACGATCAGGGCGCGCAGCGCACGGCGCGGGGAGTGGCCCGAGACCGGGGTCTCCAGGGCCGGCAGCGGCCAGAGCGGGGAGTGTCCGATACGGCGCTTCAGGGCCCGCCGGGTCGCCCAGGCGGCGCCCGCGACGGCCGTGACCGCGAGGGCGCGCCTCATGCCCGCACCCCGCCGCCCGCGCCGGGGGAGGTGGCGAGGTAGGCCACCGCCTGGGCCGTCGAGCCCTCCTGCGAGGGGTGGTAGGTGCGCGAGAGGTACTTCGGGATGGACTTCAGCATCGCTCCCGTCGACGGGAGCACACCCTGCTGCCCGGCCAGGAAGAACTGCCCGAAGGAGGCCTTGCCGTCCACCAGGTGCGGGTCGTTCTCCATGAAGAAGCGGACCCCGCGCTGCCACAGGAACACCAGGGCCGAGAAGGCGGTCGCCCAGGTCCGCGCCCGGCGGCGGTAGTTGCCGTCCACGTGCATGAAGAGGTCGAAGGCCACCGAACGGTGCTCGACCTCCTCCGCCCCGTGCCAGCGCAGCAGGTCCAGCATGGTGGGGTCGGCGCCCCGCCGGTCGAGCGCGTCGGCGTTGAGGACCCAGTCGCCCAGGAACGCCGTGTAGTGCTCGATCGCCGCGATCATCGCGACCCGCTCCATCAGCCACCAGTGGCGGGCCCTGCCGGGCGGCAGGGTGCGGTCGCCGAGCAGCTTCTCGAACAGCCAGTCCACCTGCGCGGTGTACGGGGTGGGGTCCAGCCCCAGCCGCTTCAGGTGGGGGAGCACGTCGTCGTGCGCGGTGGCGTGCATGGCCTCCTGGCCGATGAAGCCGACGACGTCCGCGCGCAGTTGCTCGTCCTCGATGTACGGGAGGACCTGCTTGTAGACGTGTACGAACCAGCGCTCCCCCGCGGGGAGCAGCAGGTGCAGCACATTGATCATGTGCCCGGCGAACGGGTCGCCGGGGAGCCAGTGGAGCGGGGTGTCCTCCCAGCCGAAGGACACGTTCCGGGGCCTCAGGTCCACGTGTTCCGACGCCACGGGGGCGGGCGCGAGCGGCGTATTAGACATGGCGTCAATGTACTGATGGGTAAGTGGGAGGAGAAGCCCCCTGCGCGGACTTCTCCTCCCTGCCGCGGGAGCGGCTACCGGCCGGTGTGGCCGCTCGACAGGGCCCACTCGCGGTTGAGGGTGCCCAGCGGGATACGGCGCTCGAAGACGGGCGTGCCGAACAGGGACAGCTGGAGCTGCAGGTTCCCGCTCAGGTCGAAGCCGCCGTAGAGCGCCCAGGCGCCGTCGAGGGAGGTCTTGCCGTCGCTGGACGCGGCCGCCTTGAGATCGGCCTCGCCGCGCAGGTAGGGGGCGAAGTCCGCGGTGACGCCCACGGCTCCGTAGAGACCGACGGAGGCCTCGGCGCCGAGCGCGCCCTTGACCTTCCCGGCGGCGGCGACGCTCGCCCGGACCGGCGTGCTCTCCACCTTCGAGGTGCTCACCGGGGTCCAGCCCTTGCCCACGGCGTAGCTGCCGCCGACCTTGAAGTCGCCCTTGACGTCCTGCTGGACGTCGAGGGTCACACGGCCGTCGCCCGCCACCTGGATGTAGCAGGTCAGGTCGAGGTTGACGACGACCGGCACCGGGCCGACCTGGATGACCGGGGAGCTGTGCAGCTTGGCGAACGGGATCCGCTTGGGCGCTCCGGTGCTCGCGGCGGCGCGGCCCTGGAGCCTCCACTGCGAGGACCAGTCGCCGCTCATCCCGAGGAAGGCGCCGCGCGGGCCGGGAGCGCCGCCCGGGCCGCCGTCGTACGCGAACTCGACCTGCGGGGCGAGCTGGACGAACCCGGACACCGAGGCGCCGGCCGAGGCGGGGGCGTCCGGGGCGGTGTCGACGGACGCGTTCACGTCGAGCCGCAGGTTGCCGAGCGGCAGCTTCGCGCCCTCGGGGCCGAAGGTCAGGCCCTGGCCCTTGGCCCAGGAGAAGGTGACGCCCTTCATCAGGGGCTCGACGGTGACCGCCGCCGGGTCGACGGGGACCTTGCCGTCGGCCTTGTCGTCACCCAGGACGGAGGCGAGCGTGGTGGCGGCGGTCTTGACCTCGGTGCCGCTGTCGGTCTTGCCCACGACCTCGGTGACCTTGGCGAGCAGACCGGCGGGGGCACCGGGCGCCGGGGCGCTGGCGATGACATCGCCCACCGCGACGGGCTTGTCGGCCGCGGGGGACGCGCTCGGCGCCTTGCTCGGCGCCTTGCTCGGCGCCTCGCTCGGCGACTTGCCGGGCGCGGGCGAACTGCCGGGCCCCTGCGGGGCCTTGGCGATCACGGCGCGGCCGCTGGCCTTGTCGTAGGAGGCGACCTTCAGGGAGGACTTCTCGGTCCGGCCCTTCCCGTCGGCGCGGGCCACGGCCGCGGGAGTGGGCGTCCCCTGCGGGGCCGCGGCCACGTCGAGCTGCTGCGAAGTGCCGTCGGCGGAGGGGCCGAGGGTGGCGGGGGCGGCCGGACCGGCGCCGTCGTGGGAGTTCGAGGAGCAGCCGGTGGCGGTGAGTGCGAGGGCGGTCAGGCCGGGTATGAGGACTCGTCGGGCGAGCGTGCGCACGTGGGGTGACCTTCGGGGTGGGGGAGGGGTGAGGGTTACCGCGTGGTAACCGGAACCCGATCATGTCATGTGTCCACAGCGACCGTCATGTCCGGATCCCGCCAACTCCCCGCCACAGTCCGACTGTTGAACGTTCACCCGCCTCCCGGAACCCGGAACCCCTACCGCAGCACGCCCGCCTTCGTACCGTCCGTCAGCTTGCCCGACAGGTCCACCTGCGCGCCCGCCGGCGCCTTCACCGCCAGCCGGTTGCCGTTCGCCGACCCGCTCACCCCGCCGCCCGACACCGACAGCGTGGCGAACTGCGCACTGCCCGCCGCCAGTACGTACCACTGGCCCGCCCGCGACTTCCACAGCACGCCCGCCAGCACCCGCGGCTCCCGCGGCCCGCACGCCGCGGACCCCTCCGACCGGGCCGCCTGCGCCGCCATCGGGGCGCCCGGCGTCAGGAACTGCGCCTGCACCCGGTCCGCCGCGCCCTGCCAGGTCTCCGCCCGCGTGCAGAGCCAGACCGCCGTGCCGTCGCCCTCCGGCAGCGGCTGCTTCGCGTACGTCCAGGCGTTGACCGTACGCACCCCGTGCGAGCGCACCGAGGGCAACAGGCAGGCGATCCTCGACCAGTCCCCGAGCTCCGCGGCCTCCGTCACATCCCGCTCGGCACCCGGCGCGCCCGAGGTCAGCCGGGCCGGAGTCAGTTCACCGAGGTCCGTGATCAGCCGGGTGGCGCCGTCACCGGTCAGGGCCAGGGCGTTCCAGCTCGTACAGCTGCCCGCCGGGGCCGGGCTCGCCACCGGCGGGGTCACCCCGTCCGGACCCGGCTTCAGCACCACCGGCGCGACGCCGGGCTTGAGCAGGTCCCGCTGGGCCGTGCCGGTGACCCAGGGCGCAGTGAGGTAGCGGACGTTGCCGTCGACCCGGCTGAGCACCAGCGCGGTGGCGGTGTCCGCCGAGGCGCCGTCGGTCCGCGCGAAGTCGAGGGCGGCGCCCGCGGTCCCGGTCCGCGGTTCGGCGTAGCGGACCACGCGCAGGCCGTCGTACATCAGGACCACGACGGCCTGGTCCACGGCGCCCGCGAACAGCAGCTGCGCCGGTCCCATCGGCGGCCCGGCAGGTGTGCCCGGGGTGGCCGAGGTGACCACCGAGGAGCCGGGCCGGGCCCAGACGGCCAGCATCCGGCGCAGCAGCTCCGTGTCCCCGGCGCGGTCCCCGCGGGCGGGCCAGGTGGAGAAGTCCGTACGGGAAGAGCTGCGCCAGAGCGTGGGCGCGACCCGGACCAGCTTCCCCGGATCCAGGGCCTGCTCCGCCGCAGCGTTGCGCGCGTACAGCGGAGCCGCGGCCCCGTCGGAGCCCCAGCCCCCGCCGGGCAGCGCGAGCAGCGCCCCGCACACGGCGAGGGCGGCCCCGGCGGCCAGAGCCGCCCGGGCGAGGCGGCGGCGCCGCAGCAGGTCGGTGGGCCGGGCCTGGAGCACGCACGGGTCGAACTCGGGGGAGGCGAACAGCGCGTCGTTCGCCGGATCCCCGGACTCCGCGACCGCGGCGGCCGGGTCCGGGACCCCGGCCTCGTCGAGCACCCGGAGCACGTCCGGCTCGGGCAGCCGTTCCAGGGCGCGCAGTACGCAGGCGGCCCGGCCGGGTCCGTCGAGGGTCGCCAGCCACTGGTCGAGGGCGAGCTCCTCGGCCCCGCCCGAGCGGGGGAACAGCCGCAGCCCCCACACCTGGGGGAGCAGCGGCGGAAGCTGGGCCCGCCGGGGCAGCGCCCGGAAGGTCAGCGGAATTCCCGCTTCCAGGGCGGCGCGCAGCACGCGCAGCCGGACGTACGCGTACCCGGAGTCCTCCGCGCCCCGCTGACCCGGAACCCCGCCCTGCACGGCGGCCGCCGCAGCCGTCGCGTCCCGCCGCCCGCGCGGCAGCGCCCGCTGGACCAGCGAGTGGGCGGTGAGCACCCGCCGATTGCGGCCGAGGGCCGGCGGCAGCACCAGATAGGCGAGCCGCACCAGCCGGGGGTAGTGCTCGACGATGGCGGCCTCGGCCTGCTCGACGTCCGGGGGCACGGGGGGCAGGGGGCGGGTGGCGGTATCCGGCGCAGTCACGTTCAGCAGAACGAGCGAATCGTCGGATGGTCACCGGTCCCGGTCCCGGTCCCCGGTCGCGGTCCCCGGTCGCGGTCACCGTTCCTGGCCACCCGTCCAGGGCGTGGGTCAGACGACCAGACGGGCGCGCAGCGCCTCGACCGTCTCGTCGTCGACGCCGAGTCCCTCGCGCACGTACTTCTCCATCGAGCCGTACCGCGTCTCGACCTCGTCCAGCGCCGCCCGCAGGTAGGAGGGGAAGACGCCGATCAGCGCGAGCGCGATCTCCGGGTCGCCGCCGGCCGCCGTGAAGCCCTCGATCATCGGGGCGAAGGCCTGCTTGACCGCCGGGTTGACGGACAGGTACTCGGCCATCAGGGTCTCGTCGTCCGCCCCCAGCAGCGCCAGGATGATCGTCGCGCCCCAGCCGGTACGGTCCTTGCCGGCCGTGCAGTGGAACAGCAGCGGGCCCGAGTCGGCGTCGGCCGCCTCGGTGAGCAGCATCCGGTACGCGGCCTGCGCGGAGCCGGAGTTCACGAACGACCGGTAGGTGTCGGCGAACAGCGCCTGCGCCCGGCCGCCGCCCAGGTGCTCCTCGGCCACCGCCGGGTCGGACAGCAGGTCCTTGAGCTGCACCGCGGCGGGCATCCTGGCGGAGTTCAGCTTGTCGGCGAGGACGTCGCCGACCAGGGTCCGGGCACCGGGGGGTATGCGGTCGGGGTGGTCGGCGCGCTCGATGTCGGTCCGGAAGTCGATGACGGTACGAAGGCCCAGCGCGGCCACCACCGGGTCGGCGTCGAGGTCGAGCCGGTCGAGCTGGCCGGAGCGCAGGAGCAGGCCGGGGCGCACGGTGCCGCCGGGGAGCGGGGTGCCCCCGAGGTCGCGGAGATTGGCGACGGTGGTGGACGGGGTCGCGGTCATCGTGGCGGCTCCAGCGGCGTCATACGGGCGTGAGTCGGGTCATGTAATTTTCTGATGTTTCGCCCCGGAAAGACAATCGAGGGCCAGTGAGACCCCGACCCCCATACCGAGCGCGGCCAGGTGCCCGATGTCCGTGAAGGTCCGCCCGCGGCGGACCACCGGCGCCGCCGCCAGGGCCAGCAGCCCCACCCGGGTGACGGTACGGACCGGCCCGCGCGGCAGGGCCGAGGTCAGGGCGCCGAGGACGGCGTTGAAGCCGTAGCTCGTCCCCACGTCCAGCGCGCTCCGGGTCCCCGGATCGGGTGTCCCGCGCAGGGCGCCGTACACGAGGAGGGTCGCCGTGGCGTGCCCGAACAGGAACACCGCGGCCGTCCACCAGACTCCGTACGCGTACTCGGCGTATCCGAGCACCGCGACCAGCAGCAGCGCGTAGGGCAGGGGCATGGGTTCCTCGACGACGAGAGCGCTGCTCAGCAGCGTCTCCCAGCGCCCGGCGGCGAGGTTGTCGACGTTCGTCGAGCAATCCCGGAGCAGCCGCTCCCGCTCGGCCGGTCCGGTGCGCTCCAAGGCGTACGCCCCGAGCTGGACCCCGCCCGCGTACACCGCTCCCCACGGAATTGCGTTCATCCACTCATGATCGGATAAGCCTCTGGCGGAAACCAAGGGGCCCCGTGCGAACATGTCCCGGCCATGTTCGAATCATCCGCGCCGATGCGCGCCACGCGAGCCGCGACCTTCGCGGCGATGTGCGTCGCCCTGGGCACGGTGGGGCATTCGTACATGTCCGGCACGGACATACCCCTCTTCGGCCTTCTGGGTGCTTTCGGGGTGACCTCCGGGCTCGCCTGGCTCGCCGCGGGGCGCCGCCGGGGCCCCGTCGGCATCACTGCGGCGGTGCTCGCCGTCCAGGGCGTGCTGCACCTGGTCTTCTCGGGGAGCGCGGTCGCGAAGCCGCTGGCCGCAGCCGCCCCGATGCACGGGCACCATCACCTGCCCGCCGCGGACGCGGGCGCCATGACCGCCGAAGCCCCCGGCATGGCCGACCTGGCGGGTATGGCAGGCATGGCCGGGATGGCCGGTCACGGCGGCGCCGGAATGATCGCCGCACACGCACTCGCCGGGCTGCTCTGCGCCGCCTGGCTCGTGCACGGCGAGGCCGCCGTCTTCCGGCTGGCCCGCGTCCTCGCCACCGCCGCGCTGCACGCGGCCCGCCCGCTCGCCCGCGCGCTCGCCCTGATCCGGGCACGGTCGGCCGCCGTACCGGCGCCGCTCCCCGTCCGCCCCGCCCCGTACGAACGGCCGCGCCGCCTGCGCGGAGCCGTGCACGCCCACGCCGTGGTGCGCCGCGGGCCGCCCGGAGCCGGTCCGTTCCACCTCTCCACGGCCCCCGGCCGGCCCGCCCACGCCTGATCCCGGCGCAGCGGCGAGACCTGGGGCCCCGATGCCCCATGTCTTCGCCAACACCTAGGATCCCCATGTCTCTTGACGAGGTTCAGGACGTCCGCACCCCGGACGCCGAACCGGCCGAGACGGCCAAGAACCGTGGCGGCAGCTGGTCCGCCGTGCGACCGCTGCTCCTGCGCCTGCACTTCTATGCGGGCCTGCTCATCGCCCCGCTGCTCTTCCTCGCCGCCGCCACCGGGCTGCTCTACGCCGCCTCCTGGCAGGCCGAGAACATCATCTACTCCGACGAACTGACCGTCGCCCGCGTCGGCGAGAGCGCGCTGCCGCTCAGCGCCCAGGTGGACGCGGCCAAGGGCGCCGCCCCCGAGGGCGAGGTCGTCTCCGTGTGGCCCGCCCCCGACACCGAGGCCACCACCCGGGTGATCATGGAGAGCCCGGGCCTCGCCGAGGGCGAGACCCTCACCGTGTTCGTCGACCCGTATACGGCCGAGGTGCGCGGGCAGCTCGCCACCGTCGGCGACGCGCTGCCGCTGCGAGCCTGGCTGAGCGAGTTCCACTCCAGCCTCCAGCTCGGCGAGTTCGGCCGGAACTACAGCGAGCTCGCCGCGAGCTGGATGTGGGTGGTCGCGCTCGGCGGACTCGCCCTGTGGATAGGCCGGCGCCGTAAGCGCAGGTCGCAGCTGGTCCTCCCGGACCGCAAGGCCACCGGCCGCCGCCGGACCCTCTCCTGGCACGGCGCCGTCGGCCTGTGGGCCGTCGCCGGCCTCGTCATACTCTCCGCGACCGGCCTGACCTGGTCGAAGTACGCCGGCGAGAACATCGGGCAGGTCCAGGACAGCCTCGGCGGAGCCACCCCCGCCGTCTCCGCGAACCTGAGCGCCGGGGCCGGCTCCGGCTCCGACGAGCACGCCGGGCACACCATGCCCGACGGCACCCCGATGGCCCCGCCGCCCGCCGCCACCACCGACGTAGGCATCGACAGGGCCGTGGAGGCCGCCCGCGCCGCCGGGGTCACCGAGGCGCTGCGCGTGACCCTGCCCGCCGAGGGCAAGGGGTACGTCGTCAAGGAGCAGGACAAGCAGGTGCCGGTGCACCTGGACGCGGTCGCCGTCGACCCGGCGGACGCCCGGGTCATGGACGAACTGCGCTTCGCCGACTACCCCGTGCTCGCCCAGATGACCCGCTTCGGCATCGACCTGCACATGGGTACGACCTTCGGGCTCGCCAACCAGCTGGCGCTGGCCGCGCTCGCCGTCGCCGTGATGTTCCTGGTCTTCTGGGGCTACCGGATGTGGTGGCTGCGCCGGCCGACCAAGGACCGCAGGCTGTCCGTCGGCCGCGCGCAGCCGCGGGGCGCCTGGCGCAGGCTCCCGGTGACCGTGCTGCTGCCGCTCGCCGCGGTGACCGCCGTGATCGGCTGGTTCATCCCGCTGCTCGGGATCAGCCTGGTGGTCTTCCTCGCGGTGGACGTCCTGCTGGGCTTCGTCGCGGGACGCAGGGCCAAGGCCGCGTAGCCGACGACTGTGGGCCCGTACTCCCCGGAGGAGTACGGGCCCACAGTCATCAGCCCATCAGCCCATCAGGTCGAACCGGCAACCGGTAACCGGCTGCTCAGGGGGCGTACTTGTAGCCGACCCGGCGCACGGTCTGGATCGTGGCACGGTGGGACGTGCCCAGCTTGCGGCGCAGGCGGGCGATGTGGACGTCCACGGTCCGGCCGTCGCCGACGTGGCCGTAGCCCCAGACCGTGGTGACGAGCTGGTCCCGGCTGTGCACCCGGTGCGGGTGCTGCACCAGGTGGGCCAGGAGCTCGAACTCCAGGTACGTCAGGTCGAGTACCCGGCCGTCGACCTCGGCGGTGCGCTGGGCCGCGTCGATGCGGACCAGGCCGTCGGCCGGACCGGCCGGGGCCGGGGTGGCGGCGGCCGACGGGACGGCGGCGGCCACCGCCTGCGGGGCGAAGGCGATCGGGGGCTGCTGGTCGGCCGGTACGAGGACCAGGTAGCCGATCATCGGGGGCTGCCCCGGCAGCGTCGGCAGGGTGTGCTGGGGCGCGGGCAGCCAGGTGGCCCCGGGCGGCAGAAGGTCCACGACTCGGGCCACTTCGTCTCGGTCAACGGAACGGAGCCGGTGGCGCGGACTGGGCGGATAGGTCAGGGAAGCGGTCGCAGCGGTGGCGGCGGAGGAGAGGGAGCGGGTGTTCGCCATGAGTGGTCAGCTCTTTCACGCGAGTGGTCGGCAGGGAGACGTGCGTACGTCGTCGATGTCGATACCGCGCAGACCGAAGGCCCCGGGGAAGGTCAGATGGGTGATCCCGGAGGCTTTAGAGGGCCGGCGCGTTCTTCGCGCGGCAACACTCCCGGTCGTAATCGTGATCCTGACGGGACGGCCAGAAAGGCTCGAGGTCGCTGCGACCTGACGAGGTGTGCGAGTGGCTGGCCATGGCCCCATTCAAGCAGATGTCATCCCTCCGGGGCAGGCCCTGTCTCACCCCGTGGATCGAAATCTCACCATCCGAGCCCACGCTCCTGCCAATCCAGGACAAAACACAACTCCTCAGGGAAGGTCCAGCCGCTCCCAACCCGGTCCGACCTCCCAGCCCTTCTCCTGGCGGGCCCAGCGGGCCATGACCGCCACCACCTCGGCCGCCGCGGGCAGGTACGCCTGGAAGTGCCGCTCGGCGGACCCGTCGCGGTGCTCCAACTGGTAGGCGTCGCCCTCGTCGTGCCAGACCTGTATGTAGACGTCCGGCTCTTCGGCGATCCGCTCGACGACCACGAAGCGGTCCCTTCCGCGCCGATGCGCTCCACCAGTTCGACAACACGCCGAGCGCGGGCCGCTCGTGGGCCTCGCCGCGCTCCGTCCGAATCCTGATCGCCCACATGGTCACACCGCGCCACGCCCCACTGACCCTGCCCGCCGTCCCCTGTGGGGGCCGGCGGGCAGGGTCAGTGGGCGGAGTGCTGGGCGTGGGGCCTAGACCAGGCCTTCCTTCTCCAGGCCCGTGCAGCAGGTGTCCGTGATGAGGCGGGTCACCACGTACGGGTCCACGTTCGCGTTCGGGCGGCGGTCCTCGATGTAGCCCTTGCCGTCCTTCTCCACCTGCCACGGGATGCGGACCGAGGCGCCGCGGTCCGAGACGCCGTAGCTGAACTCGTTCCAGGGAGCGGTCTCGTGCAGACCCGTCAGACGCTCGTCGATGCCGGCGCCGTAGTTCTTCACGTGGTCGAGCGGCTTGCTGCCCTCACCCAGCGCCTCGCACGCGGTGATGATCGCGCGGTAGTCCTCGCGCATCGCCTTCGTGGAGAAGTTGGTGTGCGCACCCGCGCCGTTCCAGTCGCCCTTGACCGGCTTGGGGTTCAGCGTCGCCGAGACGTTGAAGTCCTCGGCGGTGCGGTAGAGCAGCCAGCGCGCGATCCACAGCTGGTCGGACACCTCCAGCGGACCGACGGGGCCGACCTGGAACTCCCACTGTCCGGGCATGACCTCGGCGTTGATGCCGGAGATGGCCAGGCCCGCCGCGAGGCAGTGGTCCAGGTGCTTCTCGACGATGTCGCGGCCGAAGATCTCGTCCGAACCGACACCGCAGTAGTAGCCGCCCTGCGCGGCCGGGAAGCCGTTCACCGGGAAGCCCAGCGGGCGGGTGCCGTCGAAGAAGGTGTACTCCTGCTCGATGCCGAAGATCGGCTCCTGGCCGGCGAACCGCTCGGCGACCGGACGCAGCAGCGCGCGGGTGTTCGACTCGTGCGGAGTCATGTCGATGTTGAGGACCTCGCACAGGACGAGGACGTTGTCGCCGCCGCGGATCGGGTCCGGGCAGGAGAAGACCGGGTTGAGCACGCGGTCGGAGGCGTGGCCCTCGGCCTGGTTCGTGCTCGATCCGTCGAAGCCCCAGATCGGCAGCGCATCGCCGTCCCCGAGGATCTTCGTCTTGGAGCGAAGCTTCGCCGTCGGCTCGGTGCCGTCGATCCAGATGTACTCAGCCTTGTAGCTCACGGGCCCCATCCTCAGACTCTGCGGGTGCTGCTGGTCGCTGCTTCATCGCTGCGGTGTGATGAGCGCAGCGTGCCCGCCCGCGATTTCTCTTCCGTTGCCCGTGTGTGAACCCCGTGTTACCGAGGTTTACACCGCAGGTCGGGTGGCTTGTGCGGGTTGGTGGCGGCGCACCCGACCGGGTGGGGCAGACTGGCCCCGTGAGCATTTCGTCTGATTTGAATCCCGCCGAGGATCCCATCGCGAGCGTCGCCGAGCGTGCCGCCGATCAGGCTCCCGCAGGCCCCCGCCCCCGGGTCGGACTGCTGGGCACCGGCCCCTGGGCGCACCGCACCCACGCCCCCGCCCTCGCCGCACACGCCGGCTCCGACTTCGCCGGTGTGTGGGGCCGCCGGCCCGAGGCCGCGGCCGAGCTGGCCCACGTGCACGGCGTGAAGGTGTACGAAGACCCCGACGAACTGTTCGCCGAGTGTGACGCCGTGGCCTTCGCCCTGCCGCCCGACGTGCAGGCCCCGATGGCCGTCCGCGCCGCCGCCGCGGGATGCCATCTGCTCCTCGACAAGCCCGTCGCCACCACCGTCGAGGACGCCCGCGCCGTCGCCGGAGCCGTCGCGCGGCACCAGGTCGCCTCCGTCGTCTTCCTCACCCTGCGCTTCGCCGAACCCACCGCCGGCTGGGTCGAGGAACAGGCCGCACGCTCCGGCTGGTTCACGGCCGCGGCCCACTGGCTCGGCGCCGTCTTCCCGCCCGACGGGACGCCCAGCGCCTACGCCGACTCCCCCTGGCGCAAGGCCAAGGGCGGGCTGTGGGACGTCGGCCCGCACGCGCTCTCCGTCCTGATCCCGGTCCTCGGCGACGTCACCGCCGTCAGCGCCACCCGAGGCCCCTCCGACGTGGTCCAGCTGGCACTCCGCCACGCCTCCGGCGCGGCCAGCACCGCCGTGCTCAGCCTGGGCGCACCGCGCGCGGCCGCCGGGGTGGGGCTGGAACTGCGCGGCACCGAAGGCGTACACGAGCTGCCCGGCTGGAGCGACGTACCGGGCGCCTACGGGCGCGCTCTGGACGCGCTGCTCACCGCGGCCCGGACGGGGGTGCCGGACCCGCGCGGGGCGGAGTTCGGAGCCCGGCTGACGGAGATCCTGGCGGAGGCGGAGGCGCAGCTCCCTACTTGATCAGCGCGTTCGCCACGATGATGGTCAGGCCGATGGTGGCATCGGCCAGGCCGATCAACAGGGCGGAGCCGAGCCGGTAGCCCACGCGGACCGCGACGAGCGATCCCCAGGCGAACAGCAGGGCGGTGTTCAGGCCCAGCCCGACGGCGGTCACCTCGTAGGAGTTCCAGCCGAAGGCCCCGGCGGCGACCAGCAGCAGGACGGTGGGCAGGGCGGCCACGATCAGCGGCCACTCGTTCCACAGTGCCAGGACCAGCATCCGCCACCGGTATCCGGCGGATTCCTGCCGGTGGGAGGCCATGTGGTGCGAGTACCCGTGCGCGAGCCCGGCGGTCACGGCGGTCACGAGCACCCAGCTTGCGTCGTAGAACGGGGTGAACGCCTCCCCCTCCTGCCCCAGCGCGGCCAGCAACGCACTCGCCAGTACGGTTCCGTACGCCCCACCGAACATCCAGTCGGCCCCCCGCCGACCGGGCCGGGCCGAGGCCTGGGGTGGTGACTGCTGTTCGTTCACGACGGGTCCTTTTGACGGGATACATCCCCTTTGGGGCGGACTCCGGCCACCCTAGGGGAGGCGAGGTGGGGGCGAGGTGAAGAGCGGGCGGGAGGGGGCTGCTCGGGCGGAATCGGGACCCGGGGCGGTGGCTTCGGGTGTGCGGGAGCCGAGCGGGCGGGGTCGGTGGCGGTCGACGGTGGCTTCGGGTGGGCGGGAGCCGAGGGGGCGGGGTCGGTGGCGGCCGGCGGGGGCTTCGGGTGGGCGGGAGCCAGCTGATCGGCATCAGAGTGGCGTATGGGGGTTTCCCGTCAGTCTCATCGTCTCTCCGGTTCGGGCCGGTCCCTCAAGGGCGCTCGTTCCTCGCGTCGCTTCGCGATGTCGCTGCGCTCCACCCTTGACCGACCGTCCCGCCCCGGAAAGTCGAAGACTGTCGGGAAGCCCCCAAAAGAACGAGCCGGGTGCTTCTTTTCAGGGACGGGGCGGTCGGAGACGCCCGGCCCGGTCGGGCGCAAGAGGTACGTCCGACAGGCGGGGCCCATCACAGGCATCGGCCGGGTCGGTGGGGCGCGTCCAATCGCTACGCGCTCCCCACGTCTCAGCGTCAGCGACCCGTCTCTGGCTGGACATAGGCCGCCCGCCGCCTAGGCGCTTCCCACTCCCAGCGTCCGACGACCGTCTGCAGCTGGGCATAAGCCGCCCACAGCCTCAGCACTCTCACTTTGACTGCGACCGGCCGCCGTCAGAGGCCATTGAGAGGGACGGTCGGCTGATTCCTCGCCTCAGCCGAGGTGGGGGCGGGTCAGCGCGAGGGCGGCACCACAAACCCACACCCAAACAAGGGCAATTGGGGTAAACGGTCAGCCTTCCGAGCCGCACACACTCACTGACCCGAGCTCACCTCGACATAGCCGCCGTCTGACGCCCCTCCACCCCCCAGCAGCCGTCAGACGCATCGCATGGGGAGCACCCGAGGGCCGTGGGCGGTCTATGTCCAGCCACAGACGGTCGCCGGACGCATAGCGGGCACCGAACCGAGGTCGTGGGCGGCTTATGCCCTACCCCAGACGGTCGTCGGACGCATGTCGAGGGCCGGGCCGCGGTCGTGGGCGGCCTATGTCCAGCCCAAGACGGTCGTCGGACGCTGAGAGGTGAGGAGCGCGTAGCGATTGGACGCGCTCACCGACCCGCCCGGTGCCTGTGATGGGCCCCGCCTGTCGGTCGTGCCTCTTGCGCCCGACCGGGTCGGGCGTCTCCGACCGCCCCGTCCCTGAAGGCTCCGCCCGGCTCGTTCTTTTGGGGGCTTCCCGACAGTCTTCGACTTTCCGGGGCGGGACGGTCGGTCAAGGGTGGCCGAAGGCCATCGCGAAGCGACGCGACGAAGGAGCGCCCTTGAGGGACCGGCCCGAACCGGAGAGACGATGAGACTGACGGGAAACCCCCATACGCATCCCTGATGCCGATCAAGGGGCTCCCGCCCACCGAAGCCACCCCCACACCTCCCGATCCCGCCCCCGAAGCACCCGCCCCACGTCACCGACCCCGGTCGCGCGGCCCCGCCCCCGCCACCGCCCTCGCCAATGCCCCCACCGCCCGGGTGAATGCCGCGTCCGGGGGTGCCGCGTAGCCGATGACCAGGCCCTCGCGAGGTGGTGTGCGGGCCGCCGGGTGGTGGTAGGACGAGAGGCCGTCCAGGGAGAGGCCCGCGGCGTGGGCCGCCGTCAGGGCGGGGGTTTCGTGGCCCGGCGGGAGTTCCAGTACGGCGTGTAGCCCGGCCGAGATGCCGGTCAGCCGGAACTCCGGGGCGCGTGCCGCCAGTACGGCGACCAGCTGGTCGCGGCGGTCCCGGTAGCGCAGCCGCATCCGGCGGACATGGCGGTCGTACGCCCCGCACTCGATGAAGTCGGCCAGCGCCAGCTGGTCCAGCGCACTCGCCCATGACTCCCGTAGCCCCTTCGCGTTCAGGACCTCATCGCGCAGCGGGTCCGGCAGGACCAGCCAGCCCAGGCGCAGCGCGGGGGAGAGGCTCTTGCTCAGCGAGCCCGCGTACACCACGTGTTCGGGGGCCAGTCCCTGCAGCGCGCCGACCGGTTTGCGGTCGTAGCGGAACTCCCCGTCGTAGTCGTCCTCCACGATCACGCCACCGGTCCCGCGGGCCCATTCCACGGCGGCGGCGCGCCGAGCGGGCAGCAGGCGGGCCCCGGTGGGGAACTGGTGCGCGGGGGTGAGCAGCACCGTACGGGGCCGGGAGGGGAGTTCCGTCGTCCGGGCGCCGTCCTCGTCGACCGCGACGGGGTGCGGGCGGACCCCGGCGGCATGGAGGATGCCGTGGTGGAAGGGGAGTCCGTACTCCTCGACGGCCCAGTCGCGGGGCCGGACGGACGCCAGGAGCCGTAGTCCGTTGGCGAAGCCGGAGCAGATGACGATGTTCTCGGGGCCGCAGCGCACGCCCCGCGCCCGGGACAGGTAGCCGGCCAGGGCGCGCCGCAGTTCGGGGCGGCCCTGCGGATCGCCGGGGCCGAAGGACTCGGTGGGTGCCTCGGCCAGGGCCCGTCGGGCGCTGGCCGCCCAGGCGCCCCGCGGGAAGGAGGCGGGGTCGGGTTTGCCCTGGAGCAGGTCGTGGCGGGGTCGCGCGGGTGCGGGGCCGGCCGCGGTGGCCGGTACGTCCGCGGCCGCGACGCCCTCGGCGACCCGGGTGCCGGAACCCTGGCGGGCGGTGAACCAGCCCTCGGCGACGAGCTCGGCGTACGCGTCGGCGACGGCGTTGCGGGCCAGCCCGAGGTCGGCGGCCAGGGTCCGGTACGGCGGCAGCCGGGTCCCGCCGGCCAGCCGCCCGCTGCGCACGGCGTTGCGCAGGGCCTGGGCGAGGGCGGTCCGCCGTGCGCCCTCCGTGGGGAGTTCCAGGTGCAGGTCGGAGCCGCCCGGGCCGGGGGTGGTCACGGGCGGGGCTCCGGTGCGAAGACGGCGTGGGCGGCCGTCAGGAAGCGGCGTACGGTCTCCCGTTCGGCGGGGTCGAAGGAGTCGAGCACCTGGAGCACCCCGTCGATCAGCGGCCCGAAGAACTCCCGGCCCAGGCGGATCGCCGCCGGCTCCACGCGCAGCAGGATCCTGCGCCTGTCGTGGCCGTCGCGGATCCGCGCCACGTGGCCGAGCCGCTCCAGCCGGTCGATCACGGCGGTGGTGCCCGCGGAGTTGAGGCCGAGCCGGGCGCCGAGCAGGCCCGCGGTGGCCGGCTCGTCGGCGCGGGCCGCGTCCAGCAGGCAGATCAGGGCTCGGACGTCGGTGGGGTGCATGCCGTTACGGGCGGCGAAGTCCGCCTGGCGCAGGCCGAACTCGACGGTCACGGCCCGCAGCAGGTGTACCAGATGGATGTTGTCGCGTTCGCCGTGTTCGCCGTGTTCGCCGTGTTCCTCGGCGCCTCCGCGGTCTTCGTTGTCGTTCACATCGCCCCCTGCCTAGAATGTCTCGTTCAGCAAGATTATCGCCTGGCGAGACATTGGAGCCGGACATGCCCCGGACGTCTTCCTTCCACGCCGCCTACGACGCCGTCCTCGACCGGTGGCCCGGGCCCGTCGAAGCCGTCGACCTGCCCACCCCGTACGGGGTCACCCGGGTCAACAGCCGTGGCCCGGCCGACGGCCCGGCGCTGGTGCTGCTTCCCGGTGGCGGGGCCACCTCCACCGTGTGGGGGGCCTGCGCAGCCGCCGGGGCGGTTCGCGGCCACCGGGTGCACGCCGTGGACCTGGTCGGGGACCCCGGGCTCAGTGTTCCGGCGCCCGGGCGGCCGATCAGGGCCGTCGGGGACCTGGTCGGCTGGCTCGACGCGGTCATCGACGGGCTCCGTCCGCAGGAGCAGGGCGGCGGCGAGCGCGGGCCGGTGGCGCTCGGCGGGCACTCGTACGGGGCCTGGGTCGCCGCCCACTACGCCGCCCGGCGGCCGGGTCGGCTCGGCCGACTCGTCCTGCTCGACCCGACGCAGGTCTTCGCCGGGCTGCGCCTCGGCTACGTCCTGCACGCCCTGCCCATGCTGGCGCGGCCCACCCCGGGACGGATCCGCTCGTTCCTCGCGTGGGAGACCGGCGGGGCCGCGCTCGACCCGGCCTGGCTGCGGCTGCAGGAGGAGACCGCCGGTTACCCCGGCGTCCGGCCGGTCACCGGGCCGCGCCCGGACCTGGCCGAGCTCGCGAAGCAGCCGGGTCCGGGGGCGGGCACAGGCACGGGCACGGGCACAGGCGCGGGTGCGGGTGCGGGTGCGGGCGCAGGCACGGGCGCAGGCACGGGCTCGGGCCTGCGGGTCGACATCCTCTTCGCCGAACTGGCCCGCTGCCACGACGCCGGCCGCGCGGCCCGGGCCGCGCGCGGCGCGCTGCCGGGTGCGCACGTCGACGTACTCCCCGGGGTCGCGCACCACGCGCTGCCGCTGACGGCCGCCGGGGAGATCGCCCGGCGGATCTTCTAGCCCTTGCGCGACAGCGCGTCGCGGACGGCCTCCTCGGAGCGGCCGACCACGGCCGTGCCGTCCTCCGCAGTGATGATCGGGCGCTGGATGAGCTTCGGGTGGGCGGCCAGGTGGGCGATCCAGAGTGCGCGCGCCGCGTCGGTCTCCTCGCGCGGCAGCTCCCGTACGCCGGTCTCCTTCGCCAGCGGGTCCGAGGTGCGCGTGATGTCCCACGGCTCCAGTCCGAGCCGGCCGAGCACCTCGCGGATCTCGTCCTCGGAGGGCACGTCCTCGAGGTAGCGGCGCACCGTGTAGTCGGCGCCCTCCGCATCCAGCAGGGTCAGGGCGCTGCGGCACTTGGAACAGGCGGGATTGATCCAGATCTCCATGTGGCCAACCCTACCCAGGGCCGTCTGGCCAGGGGCTTTTGTCAGTGGTCCCCGGTAAAATCGAGGAAGTACGACAGGAAGCCAACTACCGTTTGGGAGGCTGTAGATGGCCACTGCCACCACCGTCCAGCACGTCAAGAAGAAGCCGCTGCCGGCGGGGCTGCCCCGCGAGTGGTACGAGAGCCACAACCGCCGTCTGAAGGCGATGCGGCTGGCGATATCCCTGCTCGACTCGGGGACGTACGACGCTCGGCGTGCCACCAACCGGAAGATCCGGACGATGGCCGTCCGGACGGGCATCCACCGGCCGTCGAACGTCACGTGCAAGATGGTGCGCGCGTTCATCAAGGAGTCGTAGTCGTCGCACCGGTACGAGGGCTGGTCCTCGTACCGGTTCCTCGTACCGGTCCTGGTACCGGCCTGGTACCGGTCGTCTTCGTCGCGACGATTCGCTCGCTCGTCACCGCACGCCGGGGGCCCCGTCCGACCGCGAGCGGTCGGGGCCTGCGGCCGGGTCCCGTCCGTCCAGGGACAGCAGCAGCAGGGCCACGTCGTCGTGCGGGCCCCCCTTCGTGAAGGCCGCGAGGTCCCGCCAGACCGCCCCGACCAGGCCCGCCGGGTCCCGCGAAAGTACGGGCACCCGGTCGGCCAGCGGGTAGAAGTGCCCCGTCGCGTCCCGGGCCTCCGTCACGCCGTCGGTGTGCAGCAGCAGCTGGTCCCCGGGGCGCACCGGCAGCTCCGTCACCTTCGGCGGGGTCGGACCCGCGAGCCCGAGGCCCAGCGGTGGCCCCGGTTCCACGGCCACCTCCTCCACCGTCGACCCCCGCATGCGCAGGGCCGGCGGATGCCCGCACGACACGATCCGTACGACGTCCAGCCCGGGCGGGAACTCCAGCAGCACCGCCGTCGCGAACAGCTCCGCGTGCTCGACCGCGGTGGCCGTCGCGTCCGCCACCAGCCGCCGGTCGAGCCGGGCCGCGACCGCGCCCAGCCCGGCGTCGTCGATCACGGCCTCGCGGAAGGCCCCGAGCAGCGCCGCCACGGTGCCGACCGCCGCCAGGCCGTGCCCTTGCACGTCCCCGACCAGCGCCCGCACCCCGTACGGCCCGGCCCGTACGTCGTACAGGTCGCCGCCGACCAGCGTGCCGTGCTGCGCCGCCCGGTAGAGGCCCGAGCAGCGGACCGGACCCACCCGCTCCGGCACCGGTGGGAGGACCGCGAGCTGGGCCGCCTCCGCCACCGTCCGTACGCTGACCAGCTGCGCGTCCCGGCGCTGCCGGACCCAGGCGATCACCACGCTCAGCACACCGACGACGGCCACCGTGGCCAGGTCGGTCCCCCGGGCATGGGCGACGCCGAGGTCGTGCACGCCCAGCAGCAGGAGGACGATGGCGGCGAAGACCGCGGTCCCGCCGGCCCCGTACGCGAAGGCGGCCACCGGGGGCAGACCCGCCAGGAAGTACCCGAGCTCCACGTCGCCCGGGGTGAGCGCCTGCGCGAGGACCAGCACCACCAGGGCCACCGCGGGCGCCATCCGGGCCCAGCGCGGCGGGGGCTCGCCGCGCAGCCAGCCCGGCTCCTGACGTCCGCGTCTCACCCCTCCACCCTGGTACGGGGGCGGGACGCGCGCACCCCGGACCGGCCCGCCGGGTGGCCCCGTACGCCCCGGGCCGCGACAGTGGGGGCGTGACGGGAAGCGAAGGCGCGGGCAAGCGGCCCACCCGGGCGCACATCGAGGCGCACGGTGCGGGCGCCGGCTCGCAGAGCGCGGGGATCAGCACACGGCTCAACTGGCTGCGCGCGGGTGTGCTCGGCGCCAACGACGGGATCATCTCCACCGCGGGCCTGGTGGTCGGCGTCGCCGGGGCCACCACCTCGCGCTCGGCGATCCTGGCGGCGGGTGTCGCGGGGCTGCTGGCGGGCTCGCTGTCGATGGCGGCGGGGGAGTACGTCTCGGTCAGCTCCCAGCGGGACTCCGAGCGGGCCGCGCTGGACCTGGAGCGCTGGGAACTGGACGAGGAGCCGGAGGCGGAGCTCGAGGAACTGACCGGCCTGCTCGCCGAGCGGGGACTCAGCCGGGAGGTGGCGCGGCAGGCGGCCGAGCAGCTGACGGAGCGGGACGCGCTGCGGGCCCATGCCCGGGTGGAGCTGGGGATCAATCCGGACGAGCTGGCCAACCCGTGGCACGCGGCCCTCGCCAGCCTGGTGGCGTTCACGGTGGGGGCGCTGCTGCCGCTGCTGGCGATCCTGCTGCCGGGGCCGTCGGCGCGGGTGCCGGTGACGGTGGTGGCGGTGCTGGGGGCGCTGACGCTGTGCGGGGTGATCAGTGCGCGGCTGGGTGGGGCGGCCGTGGGGAGGGCGGTGGTGCGCAACGTTGCCGGGGGCGCGGTGGCGATGGGCGTCACCTATGCGGTGGGCACCTGGCTGGGCACGACGGCCTGACCGGGCTCCGCCCGGCCCCTCCCGGGGCACCGCCCCGGACCCCGCGCCTCAAACGCCGGCGGGGCTGGGAGATCGCCTCAAACGCCGGCGGGGCTGGGAGATCGCCTCAAACGCCGGCGGGGCTGGAAGACCGCCTCAAACGCCGGCGGGGCTGGAAGGTCGCCTCAAACGCCGGCGGGGCTGGAAGATCGGGCGCGGAGCGACGTGCAGGGACGCTGACCGGGAGGATGAGGGCATGAGGATTGGTGTCACCGGGGCGAGTGGGCTCATCGGGAGTGGACTGGTGCGGTCCCTGCGGGGGGACGGGCACGAGGTCGTGCGGTTCGTGCGGCGGGAGCCCGTCGGGGCGGACGAGGCGCGCTGGGATCCCGCGCGCGGGTACGTGGATCCCGCCGGGCTGGCCGGTTGCGGGGCGGTCGTGCACCTGGCCGGGGCCGGGGTCGGGGACCACCGGTGGACGGCCGCGTACAAGAGGGAGATCCGCGACAGCCGGGTGCTCGGCACCGCCGCGCTCGCGCAGGCCCTCGCCGCCCTCGACGAGCCGCCCGCCGTCCTGGTCAGCGGTTCCGCCGTCGGCTACTACGGGGACACCGGCGACCGGGCCGTCGACGAGAGTGCCCCCGCCGGGCAGGGGTTCCTGCCCTCGGTCTGCGTGGAGTGGGAGGCGGCCGCCGCTCCCGCCCAGGAGGCCGGGATCCGGACCGCGTTCGCCCGTACCGGTCTGGTCGTCGCCCGGGACGGCGGGGCCTGGGGGCGGATGTTCCCCCTCTTCCGCGCCGGTCTCGGCGGCCGCCTCGGCAACGGCCGCCAGTACTGGCCGTACATCTCCCTGCGGGACGAGGTCGCGGCCCTGCGGCACGTCATCGACACCCCCGGCCTGTCCGGCCCGGTCAACCTCACCGCCCCCGAGCCGCTGACCAACCGCCAGGTCACCGAGGCCATGGCCCGGGTGCTGCACCGGCCCGCGCTGCTGCCCGTACCCGCCGTGGCCCTGCGGATCGTGCTCGGGGAGTTCTCCGGGGACGTGCTGGGCAGTCAGCGGGCCAGGCCAGCCCGGCTGCTGGAGTCCGGCTTCGTCTTCCGCGACCCGGGCATCGAGCAGGCGATCCGCGCCGCGCTCTGACTCCCGAACGGCATCCGCGTGCGACCGGCGTGCGACCGTTCGTGACCCGAATGCGACCGCCGTGCGACCGGAGTTGACCGCAATACCACACCGAACTCGGGTTCCCCTTTAGCCGGTTGGGGGAAGGAGGATCCCCACACAGCCGCGCCGACCTCGGGGAGGGGCACGTGCTCAGCAGCGCACACCATGCCGCACACCATGCGGACGTAGTCATCGTAGGAGCCGGAGTCTCAGGACTCGCGGCAGCGCAGCACCTGATCGCAGCCGGAGTCACGGTCACCGTCCTGGAGGCCGCGGACGATCCCGGCGGGCGGATGGCCACCGAGTCGGCCGACGGGTTCCGGCTGGACCGGATCGGCCAGCTGCTCAACACCTCGTACACGGAGCTCGAACGCACCCCCGGCCTGCAGGACCTGACCCTGCGCCCCTTCACACCGGGGGTCCTCGTCCACACCGACGGCAAACAGCTGCGGGTCGGGGTCCTCACCCCGGCCCGGGCCCTGGCCAGCGGCTCCCTCGACCAGGCCCGGCTCAGCGCCGCCCTCGGCCGGCTCGCCGCCCTGCCCGAGGAGAAGCTGCTCGCCCGTCCCGAACGCACCGCACTCGCAGCCCTGCGCTCGCGCGGGCTGCCGCCACGCACCCTCAACGGGGCGCTCCGGCCCCTGCTCGCCACCCTGCTGCGCGACCCGGAGCTCGCCACCTCCAGCCGGGTCGCCGACCTCGCCCTGCGCACCTTCGCCCGTGGGCGCCTCGCCGTGCCCGAGGGCGGTGCGGCGGCCCTGCCCGACCTGCTCGCCGGCGCCCTGCCACCCGGCACCGTACGGACCGGGGTCCGGGTCCGGTCGGTGGCGACCAACCTGGTCACCACCGAGGAGCACGGCGACTTCCGCTGCCGCTCCGTCCTCCTGGCCACCGGGGCCCGCGCCGCCGCCGAGCTGCTGCCCGGCCTGCGCGTGCCCGCCTTCCACGAGGTCACCGTCCTGCACCACGCCACCACCGGACCCCTGTTCCGGGACGGCTCGCTGCTCGTGGACGGGGACCCCAACTGGCCCGTCTCCCACACGGCCGTGATGAGCGCGGTCGACCCGACCCGGGCACCGGCCGGCCGGAGCCTGGTCACCACCACGGTGCTCGGCCCGCCGCCGCCCCTGCGCACGGTCGTCTCGCGGCTGGCCCGGCTCTACGACACCCCCACCCGCGCATGGGAGCTGCTGGCCGTCCACCACACCCCGGAGGCGGTCCCCGCGATGCCCCCGCCGTACGACCTGCGGCGTCCGGTACGGGTGCTGGCCGGGCTGTACGTATGCGGCGACCACCGCGACACCAACACCGTCCAGGGGGCCCTGCACTCGGCCCGCCGCGCCGCCGGAGCCGTTCTGCGCGACTTCGGCATCCCGCTCCCGGTCGCCCCGGAGCCCGCTCTTCCGGTGGCGGCCTGAGACCCGGACGCCCCCGGAGGACCCGCATGACACAGGGGCCCGGTCCCGCCACGGGACCGGGCCCCTGCCCCGCGTACGGCCCCGGGAGCGTCCTGGGGCGGGATCCGCCGCCTCCGCCGCCTCAGGACAGGGCCGCCACCCGGTCCCGGTACGTCCGCACCGCCGAGGCGTCCCGGTACGGCTCCAGCCGCCGCTCGAAGTCCCGTACGTACTCCACCGCGCGCACCGACCGCATCTCCATCGCCTGCTGCGCCGCCTCCGCCCCCAGCGCGCACGCCTGGTCCAGCTCGCCCAGCCCCAGCCGGGCCGTGGCCAGCACCACCCGGCAGAACAGCCGGGACCGCGCGTGCCCCGGCGCCTTCAGCTGAAGGGACCGCTCGGCGTGCTGCGCCGAGGCCCGGTACTGCTGGAGGTCCCGGTGGCAGTGCGCGAACTCGTCCGCCAGCTGCGCCTCGTCGTAGAACCGGGCCCAGTGAGGTACGTCGTCCCCCGGGCGGGCCGCGCCCAGCGCGCGCTCGGCCCGTACCAGTGAGGCGGTCGACGCGCGGACCTCGCCGAGCACCGCGTGCCCGCGCGCCTCCGCCGAGTGGAGCAGCGCCTGCACCACCGGGGGCGGGCCGGAGCCGACGCCCTGCTGGGCCACCCGGGCCAGCTGTACGGCCTCGCGCCCGTGGCCGAGGTAGACCGCCTGGCGGCTCATGGTGACCAGCACGTACGAGCCGTAGGGGCGGTCCGCGGCCGCCTGGGCGAGCCGCAGGGCCTGCACGAAGTACCGCTGGGCGAGCCCGTGTGCGGCGATGTCGTACGAGGTCCAGCCCGCGAGCCGGGTCAGATCGGCGGCGGCGGAGAACAGCCGCCGCCCGGTGGTCTCCCCGTAGGTGCCGCGGAGCATCGGTTCGGCCTCGTGCTCCAGGTAGCGCACCAGGGCCTGGCGGGCGTGGCCGCCGCCGTAGGCCTGGTCGAGGGTCCGGAAGAGATCGCTCACCGATCTCAGCGCGGCGATGTCCCCGCTTGTGACGCGCTGCCCGGGGCCGCGGTCGATCTGCCGCTGCCGGGGCACCGAGGCCCGGCCCTGGAGCGGAACGCGGACCGCGGAGGGTTCCGCGCCACGGCCCACGCGCTCGTCGGCCCGCCCGATCAGCCAGTCGCGGCTGGGCACGACCAGCCCGGCCGGGGTGAAGGCGATCTTCCGGAGCTCGGCGTGCGAGCCGGAGTCCTTGCGCCACAACCCGCTCGCGATGTCGACGGCCTCCTCGGGGGTGGCCGCGAACTCCAGCCCCGCGTACACGGGCGCGCAGGCGTCCAGACCCAGGTCCAGGGCGGAGAGCCGCCGTCCGAGGCGGCGGGTGAAGACCTCGGCGATCAGCGCGGGGGTGGTCCCGCGGGGTTGCTGCCCGCGCAGCCACCGGGTGACCGAGGTCTTGTCGTACCGCAGATCGAGACCGTGTTCCAGGCCGAGCTGGTCGACGCGGCGGGCGAGCCCGGCGTTGGAGAACCCGGCTTCCGCGATCAGCGCCGCGAGCTGCCGGTTGGGGACGCGCTGGGCAGGTCGTTCCGTCATCGGCTCCACGGTTTCCTGACGTGACGGACCGGGGTCCCGGCCCTGTGAACGGCGTGAATGTAGCGGCGAACTTCGCCGATGCCGCCCTCTCTGCCCCACATTCATCCGATCGTGTGCAGAATGCGGAGGGCCCTTTACGGACGCGCCCCCTCCGCCCGCGTACGCTGCCGCCCATGACCCCTCGGCCCCACAGGGCGCACCTCCCCGAGGAGCGAACCGAATCCACTGCACCGCTGCCCCCGCCCGAACTGACCGAGGCGGAGTGCCGGCGCTGCGGCACCTACATCGCGGGGCTCGACGGCCGGTACGCGTGCGGGGTGTGCGGCTGGGTCAACGACCACGCGGAGGGCCACCGGCGGCTGCCGCGCGCGGACGAGGACCCGGACCGGCCGCCCAAGGGCCGGCGCCGGCCGAAGCAGTTGCCGGGGCCGGCGCCGGAGCCTGTGACAGCGCCGCCGGCAGGGCCTGCGACGGGGCCCTGAAGGGGCTCGTACGGGTCGCCGTACCCTTGCTCAGTGAGGTACGTGCACACAGCAGGTTCAATGAGGAGGCGCTGCGGTGGCTGAGCTTGGGTTTGTCCATCTGGGCTTCGGACCGGAATCCGTCGAGTACACCCGGGCCTGGGAAGAACAGCGCAGGGTGCACGCGGCCCGCTTCGCCGACGAGATCGAGGACACCTGCCTGCTGCTGGAGCACCTGCCGGTCTACACGGCGGGCCGGCGCACCGACCCCAGTGAGCGCCCGCTCGACGGCACCCCCGTCGTCGACGTGGACCGCGGCGGCAAGATCACCTGGCACGGCCCGGGCCAGCTGGTCGGCTACCCGATCATGAAGCTGCCCCGTCCGGTCGACGTGGTCGCGCACGTCCGCCGCCTCGAAGAGGCCCTGATCCGTACCGCCGCCGAGTTCGGCCTGGAGACCACCCGGGTCGAGGGCCGCTCCGGCGTCTGGGTCCTGGGCGACCCGGTCGAGGAGCGCCCCAGGATCGGCGGCCTCTCCCTGGAGTTCGACCCCCGGTTGCACGACGAGGAGTTCGACCCGCGGCTGAACGGCCCCGAGTACGCCCCGTCCAACGCCGGCCAGCGCCGCGAGGACCGCAAGCTCGCCGCCATCGGCATCCGGGTCGCCAAGGGCGTCACGATGCACGGCTTCGCGATCAACGTGAACCCGGACAGCACCTGGTTCGACCGGATCATCCCCTGCGGGATCCGGGACGCCGGTGTGACCTCGCTCTCGTACGAACTGGGCCGCGAGATCGCCATCGCCGAGGTGCTGCCGGTCGCCGAGCGGCACCTGAAGGACGTACTGGAGCACGCGGAGCTGCGGCCCCGCGAAACGGCGCCGGCGGTGGGTTCCTAGCCCCCGGGAATGCGGTCGGCCCTCCGCAGGTTGGCCGACGTAAGAGCGTATGAAATTACGGGCGTACCCTGGTGGGCGCCGAACAATCGAAGTCACAGGGAGCCGGTCGTGTCCGCAGTCGCACCCGACGGACGCAAGATGCTGCGCCTGGAGGTCCGTAACGCCCAGACCCCCATCGAGCGCAAGCCCGAGTGGATCAAGACCCGGGCGAAGATGGGTCCCGAGTACACCAAGATGCAGGCCCTGGTGAAGGGCGAAGGACTGCACACGGTGTGCCAGGAAGCCGGTTGTCCGAACATCTACGAATGCTGGGAGGACCGCGAGGCCACCTTCCTCATCGGTGGTGACCAGTGCACCCGGCGCTGTGACTTCTGCCAGATCGACACGGGCAAGCCCGAGGCGCTGGACCGTGACGAGCCGCGGCGCGTCGGCGAGTCCGTGGTCACGATGGACCTGAACTACGCCACCATCACGGGCGTCGCGCGCGACGACCTGGCCGACGGCGGCGCCTGGCTGTACGCGGAGACCGTGCGCCAGATCCACCAGCAGACGGCGGGCCGCGAGGCCGGCCACACCAAGGTCGAGCTGCTGGCCCCCGACTTCAACGCGGTCCCGGAGCTGCTGGAGGAGGTCTTCGCCTCCCGCCCCGAGGTCTTCGCGCACAACGTGGAGACGGTGCCGCGGATCTTCAAGCGGATCCGCCCCGGCTTCCGCTACGAGCGCTCGCTCGAGGTGATCACCAAGGCCCGCGCCTACGGCCTGGTGACCAAGTCGAACCTGATCCTCGGCATGGGCGAGGAGCGCGAAGAGGTCTCGCAGGCCCTGAAGGACCTGCACGAGGCCGGCTGCGAGCTCATCACCATCACCCAGTACCTGCGGCCCTCGCCGCGCCACCACCCCGTCGAGCGCTGGGTGAAGCCGGCCGAGTTCGTGGAGCTGGCGAAGGAGGCCGAGGAGATCGGCTACTCCGGCGTGATGTCCGGCCCGCTGGTCCGTTCGTCGTACCGCGCGGGTCGTCTGTACCAGCAGGCGATGGAGAAGCGCGCGACCGTCTGATCGCGCCTGTGTGACCGCCTGCGTGATCGTCAGTGCGGCGAACGTGTGAAGTCGCGCACAAAGCGTTACTAGTGGGTAACACCGCATCGACGCGGCCCCTAGGCTCTTCCTTGAGGGAGAGTCCGGCGGGCCGCGTCAGTGTTTGCAACGTGTCCATCACATTTGACCGACCGGTCACGCCCTGGTAACACCAGTCAGTGACGCTTGGTCCACGCACCGCACACACCGCTCGCCGCACGCCGACGCGAGCATCGTGAAAGGGATCGACATCATGCAGGCCGCGCCCGTACGCGCCATTGCCATCCCGACCTTCTCCGATGCCTTCCGGGGCATCGAGTCCCTGCTGATGAGCGGGGCCCGCCGCAACGCCTGGACGGCCGTCCTGGAGGACCGCAAGAGGGCCAAGGACCGGGTCGAAACCGAACACGTACTTGAGGCTGCGGCTACCCGAACCCCGCAGGCCACGTAAACTTCGGTCTATGGCGAGGAAGTCAAACGCAGAGACTGCTGCGAACCCCGGGCGACTGAAGCAGATCGCCCTGACGTACAAGATGACGCGCAAGGCAGACCCGAAGGTCGGTCTGATCGTCGCGGGCGTGGGAATCGTCACCTTCGGTGTCTTTCTCGCGATCGGCTTCCTGATCGAGCACGAGCTCTACCTGGGCATCCTGGGATTCCTGGTGGCGTTCCTCGCGATGGCGATCGTCTTCGGGCGACGGGCCGAGCGCGCTGCCTTCGGGCAGATGGAAGGCCAGCCGGGAGCGGCCGCGGCCGTACTGGACAACGTGGGCCGGGGCTGGACGACCACCCCCGCCGTCGCGATGACCCGGCAGCAGGACATCGTCCACCGGGCCGTCGGCAAGGCCGGCGTGGTGCTGATCGCCGAGGGCAACCCGAACCGCGTGAAGCCGCTGCTCGCGAACGAGAAGAAGAAGCTGGCCCGGATCATGCCGGACGTGCCGGTGCACGACTTCATCGTGGGTACGGGCGAGGGCGAGGTGCCGCTCAAGAAGGTGCGCACCACCCTGCTCAAGCTGCCGCGCGTGCTGGCCGGACCGCAGATCACCCAGGTCAACGACAAGCTGCGCGCCATGGGTGATCTCATGAGCAACATGCCGCTGCCGAAGGGCCCCATGCCCAAGGGCATGAAGATGCCGCGCGGCGGAAAGATGCGCTGACCCGGTCACCTGATTTTCGTATACGACACAGGGGTGGGCCCCCCCCCCCCCCCCGGGGGGGGGGCCCCCGGGGGGGGGGGCTC
>NZ_JBICZI010000026.1:20213-57506 GCF_043201855.1 Streptomyces sp. NPDC048257 | reverse complement strand
GGCCCCCCCCCCCTTGTGTGTGTCTCGGGGGGGGGGGTGATGTGGGCCGCGACCCTCTTCATCGTATGTCCTACACGCCCGGGGGGGGCCCCCCCCCCCCCGGGGGGGGGGGGCCCACCCCTGTGTCGTCGGCGCTCTCTGAGGGACTAGATGCGGACCTGGACGGCGCGGGCCAGCCGGTCGTGCAGGCCGCGGCCGTCGCGGTCCCAGATCAGCGCCGGGATGACCAGGGCCAGCAGCAGCGTGCGCACGACCACCCGGACGATGCCGAGGCGGCCGCCGGACTCCGAAATCACCCGGAGGCCCAGGATCCGCTTGCCGGGGGTGAAGCCCACGGTGCCGACCGTCAGGATGGTGAGGGCCACGAAGAGCCCGAGGGTCCAGTTGCCCGCCGCGGCCAGGTCGCCGCCGGTGATCAGCCCGTAGGCAATCAGCTGGCAGCCGATCCAGTCGATGGCGACGGCCCCGAGCCGGCGCCCGAACCGCGCCACCGAGCCGGGCCCCTGCTGCGGCAGGCCGAGCCGTTGCCCCGGATAGCCGAAGTCGACGCCCATCTCCTCGGCGGCCGCGCGGGGGCCGGAGAGCCAGGATCCGATTGCCTGTCTGTTGTCCACCCGAACACGGTACCCGTGGCGCCGCACGGCCCTCCGGCCGGACCCTGGTTAACTTGTGCGAAACAAATGGGTCATGCTTGGGAAATCCCGTCTGCTTATGGTCGGGTCAGCGTGCGACACCGCACTGACGCACCACGAGCTAAAAAAACCCGTCCCTGCCCCGGGGCCGGGAGTAGGAGGAGTTGGATGTTCCAGAACGCCGACGAAGTGAAGCAGTACATCGAGGAGAACGACGTCAAGTTCGTCGACGTCCGCTTCTGCGACCTGCCTGGTGTGATGCAGCACTTCACCATCCCGGGGCGCGCGTTCGACCCGAACGAGGAGCTGGCCTTCGACGGCTCCTCGATCCGCGGCTTCCAGGCGATCCACGAGTCCGACATGGCGCTGCGTGCCGACATCAGCACCGCGCGTCTGGACCCGTTCCGCAAGGACAAGACGCTCAACATCAACTTCTTCATCCACGACCCGATCACGGGTGAGGCCTACAGCCGCGACCCGCGCAACATCGCGAAGAAGGCCGAGGCGTACCTCGCCTCCACCGGCATCGCCGACACCGCGTACTTCGGCCCCGAGGCCGAGTTCTACGTGTTCGACAGCGTGCGCTTCGCGACCACCGCGAACGAGAGCTTCTACCACATCGACTCCGAGGCCGGTGCCTGGAACACGGGTTCCGAGGAGAACAACCGTGGTTACAAGGTCCGCTACAAGGGTGGTTACTTCCCCGTAGCCCCGGTCGACCACTTCGCCGACCTGCGCGCCGAGATCTCCCTCGAGCTGGACGCCCAGGGCCTCCAGGTCGAGCGCCAGCACCACGAGGTCGGCACCGGTGGCCAGGCCGAGATCAACTACAAGTTCAACACGCTGCTCGCCGCGGCCGACGACCTGATGCTCTTCAAGTACATCGTGAAGAACGTCGCCTGGCGCAACGGCAAGACCGCGACCTTCATGCCGAAGCCGATCTTCGGTGACAACGGCTCGGGCATGCACGTGCACCAGTCGCTGTGGGCGAACGGCGACCCGCTGTTCTACGACGAGGCCGGGTACGCGGGCCTGTCGGACACCGCCCGCTACTACATCGGCGGCATCCTCAAGCACGCCCCGTCGCTGCTGGCGTTCACCAACCCGACGGTGAACTCCTACCACCGCCTGGTGCCGGGCTTCGAGGCGCCGGTCAACATGGTGTACTCGCAGCGCAACCGCTCCGCCGCCATGCGCATCCCGATCACGGGCTCGAACCCGAAGGCCAAGCGCGTCGAGTTCCGCGCCCCGGACCCGTCGTCCAACCCGTACCTCGCCTTCGCGGCGCTGCTGCTCGCGGGCCTCGACGGTGTCAAGAACAAGATCGAGCCGATGGAGCCGATCGACAAGGACCTCTACGAGCTCTCGCCCGACGAGCACGCGAGCGTCCCGCAGGTCCCGACCAGCCTTGAGGACGTCCTCAAGGCTCTGGAGGAGGACCACGAGTACCTCCTGGCCGGCGGTGTCTTCACCCCCGACCTGATCGAGACCTGGATCGACTACAAGCGCACGCACGAGATCGCCCCGATCGCGCAGCGGCCGCACCCGCACGAGTTCGAGCTGTACTTCGACCTCTAGAAATGCCTGGTGGGAGGCCCCTCGCCACTCTCTTCGGAGAGCGGCGGGGGGCCTTTCCGCTTTGACAGGTCCGCATGGGCGAGTGAGGGTGGAAATGACCTAAAAACCTCATAAGCGAGACATGTGCGGAGGTGCATGAGAATGCGCCGTAAGATCGTTGCGGCAGCCATGGCGGGCGCCGCGGGAATCACGATAGGTCTGCTGCCCGTCGCCAGCGCCTCGGCTTCGGTCGTCACCGGTGGTGGTGGCGGAGGCGGGAACGGCGGCTACGACTGCTACCGGTACCCCTCGAACCGCTCCGACGCCCGGTGGGACGCCTGCTGCAACCGCGACTGGCGTGACCGCCCCAGCTGGTGCTGGGACCAGGGCGGCGTCGGCGGATACAACGACAACTGGCGCGACAACAACAACTGGCGCGATGCCAGTTGGCGCAACTCGAACTGGAACGACTCCGGCCGGGGTGGCAACGGCGACTGGGGCAACCACGACGACTGGGGTAACGGTCGTGGCGGCAACGGTGGTGACTGGGGCAACTGGGGTGGCGGCGGCGGTAACGGCGGCGACGGCGGCGGCAACTGGGGTGGCGGCGGCGGTAACGGCGGCGACGGCGGCGGCAACTGGGGTGGGGGCGGCGGTAACGGCGGCGACGGCGGCGGCAGCTGGGGTGGCAATGGCGGCGGCGGTGGGGGCGGCGGTGGCGGTGGCGGTGGCGGCTGGGGTGGCCGCTGAACCTCACCGGGACACTTAGGGCCCACGGGCCCGATCCGATGCCCCTGCTCCTCCACCGGACTCAGTGGAGGAGCAGGGGCATCGCGCCGGTGAGGTCACGCAGGCAGCGGACCGCGAGCTCCGCCGGGGAGCCGGGCCCCGAGACCGGGGCTTCCGTGGTCGACCACAGCTCCAGCGAGACGCGGATCGCGTCCGTGGCCGCCGCCGCGAGCAGGCGTACCTCCAGGGGATCGGCCTCCGGGCCCACCAGCCGGGTGATCACCGGGACCAGGTGCTCCTCGGAGTCCTGGTTCACGCGGTACCAGACCGCGCGCAGGGCCTGGTCGTCCGCCGCCGCGCGCAGCAGGCCGCGGGTCACCTCCAGCCCCTCCCCGACCGCCTGCTGTCCGCTCAGCGAGCGGGTGACCGCGCGTTCCAGCGCCTCGCCCAGCGGTGTGCCGGGGTCCTCCTCGGCGAGGAGTGCGCGCCAGGCGTCACCGCCGCCCGCGAGCAACGGGGCCACGGCCTCCTGCTTGTTGCGGAAGTAGCGGTAGAAGGTGCGCAGCGCCACCCCCGCGCGATGTGCGATGTCCTCGGCGGTGGTGCCGTCGGGGCCGTGTTCGGCGAACAGATCGCAGGCCGCGCGGGCGATGTCGAGCTGGGTGGCGGCCTTGCGGCGCTCGGTCAGCGACTGGGCTCCGGGGCCGGCCTGGGGAGAGTACGGACGCGGGGATCTCACGAGTTGAAGCGTACCTTCCGCCAACCTCGGCCATTGCATTCTTTGTCTCCATGGCAAAACGTGTCACGTCTTCTGTACGCTCGCGCCATGAACCGTTACGAAGGACGTCGCGTCCTCATCACCGGCGGTGGCTCAGGCATCGGCCAGGCCACCGTCCACCGCATCCTCGCCGAGGGCGGCCGGGTCCACACCGTGGACGTCAACGAGGCCGGGCTGAAGGCCACCGCCGAGCGGGCCGCCGCCGACGGCCGCGCGGACCGGCTCACCACCGCGCCCCTCGACATATCCGACGAGAACGCCGTCAAGCAGGGCGTGGCCGCCGCGGCCGGCGCCCTCGGCGGGATCGACGTACTGGTCAACGCCGCCGGGATCCTGCGCTCCGCGCACACGCAGCAGACCACCCTCGACCTCTGGAACCAGGTCATCGGGGTCAACCTGACCGGCACCTTCCTGATGATCCGCGAGTCCCTCCCGTCGCTGCTCGCGGGCGACCGGCCGGTCGTCGTGAACTTCAGCTCCACCTCGGCGTCCTTCGCCCACCCCTACATGTCCGCCTACGCGGCCAGCAAGGGCGGCATCCAGTCCATGACCCACGCGATGGCCGCCGAGTACAGCAAGCAGGGCCTGCGGTTCGTCAGCGTCGCCCCCGGTTCCATCGAGAGCGGGATGACCACCGGCACCGGCCCCGGGCTGCCCGAGGACACCGACTGGTCCCTCTTCGCCAAGCTCGCCCCGGCCCTCGGGCAGGGCTTCGCCGGCCCGCAGACCGTCGCCGGCGTCGTCGCCATGCTGGGCTCCGAGGACGGTGCGTTCATCACCGGTACGGAGATCCGCATCGACGGCGGCACGCACTACTGATCGCGCGACCGATCACGCGCGGAAGCGGTCCCACAGCCGGGGGAAGCGCTCCGCGAGCACGGCTTCGTTCTCGAAGTCCAGCGGGGTGCCCTCCGGCTCGGCCGCCTGCAGCGGGACGCCCAGATCCGGCGCCACCGCGCCGGTCAGCTGCTCGTACGCCTCGTCGGCCGCGTACCCCAGCTCCTCGCCGTCCCCGTCGATCTCCTCGTCGAAGTCGCCCAGGAGCTCCGCCAGCTGGTCGGGGTCGTGCACCCCGCCCTCGAACACCTCCCGCCCCTGGCCGATCAGCCAGCAGCGGAAGTAGTCGAAGGCGTCGTCGCTCGCCCCGTCGAGCAGCACCCAGGCGGCCCCCCACAGGTCCCACGTGTACGCCCGGTTGTACCGGGACTCGAAGTGCCGGGCGAAGTCCAGGACGGAGTCCGGGTCGAGCTGTGCGAGCCGCTCGACGAGCAGCTCGGCGTGTTCCTCGGGGTCGCCGTCGGCGGCCTCGCGGGAACGGTCCACGATCTCCCAGAACTCCGTCTCGTCCATCACCGCTCCAGCATCACGGGTTCACCCCGGCGCCGCCACCGCGCTTACGGCGAAAGGCCGGTGTCCGACCCCCTCGACGGGGTCGGACACCGGCCTTCGGCGTGCTGGGTGTGGACGCGGGGCCCTACAGGCCGTAGCGCTCCCGGGCCTCCTTGACGGAGGACGCCGGAACCTCGCCGCGGCGGGCGAGCTGGGCCAGCGCGGCCACCACGATCGACTGGGCGTCGACACCGAAGTGGCGGCGGGCGCCCTCACGGGTGTCGGACAGACCGAAGCCGTCCGTACCGAGCGAGGTGTAGTCCTGCTCCACCCACTGGCTGATCTGGTCCGGGACCTGACGCATCCAGTCGGAGACGGCCAGCACCGGGCTGGTGACACCCTCCAGCGCGCGGGTGACGAACGGGGTGCGCACCTCGCCGCGCAGCAGCGCCTCGTCGCACTCCAGCGCGTCGCGCCGCAGCTCGCCCCAGGAGGTGGCGGACCAGACGTCGGCGGCCACGTTCCACTCGGCGGCGAGGAGCTTCTGCGCCTCCAGGATCCAGTGGATCGCCGTGCCCGAGGCCATCAGCTGGATCTTCGGGGCGTCGGCGGCCGGGGCCGCCTCCGCGAGGTCGGCCGCCGTGTTGAAGCGGTAGAGGCCGCGCAGGATGCCCTCTTCCACGCCCTCGGGCATGGCGGGCTGCACCTTCGGCTCGTTGTAGACCGTCAGGTAGTAGAAGACGTCTTCCGGCTTCTCGCCGTACATCCGCCGCAGACCGTCCTTGACGATCACCGCGATCTCGTACGCGAAGGCCGGGTCGTAGTTCAGCGACGCCGGGTTCGTGGACGCGATCAGGTGCGAGTGGCCGTCCGCGTGCTGGAGGCCCTCACCGGTCAGCGTGGTGCGGCCGGCCGTGGCGCCGACGATGAAGCCCTTGCCGAGCTGGTCGGCGAGCTGCCACATCTGGTCGGCGGTGCGCTGCCAGCCGAACATCGAGTAGAAGATGTAGAAGGGGATCATCGGCTCGCCGTGCGTCGCGTACGACGTGCAGGCGGCGATGAAGTCGGCCATGGCGCCGGCCTCGGTGATCCCCTCGTTGAGGATCTGGCCGTCCTTGGCTTCCTTGTAGTACATGAGCTGGTCGCGGTCGACCGGCTCGTACGTCTGGCCCAGCGGCGAGTAGATGCCGGCCGACGGGAAGAGGGACTCCATACCGAAGGTACGGGCCTCGTCGGGGACGATCGGCACCCAGCGTTTGCCGGTCTCCTTGTCCCGCATCAGGTCCTTGACGAGCCGGACGAAGGCCATGGTGGTGGCCATCTCCTGCTTGCCGGAGCCCTTGAGGAGCGGGGCGAAGGAGCGGTCGGCCGGAGCCGGCAGGGCCACGTGCTTGACCTTGCGGGCCGGGGCCGGACCGCCGAGCGCCGCGCGGCGCTCGTTCAGGTACTGGACCTCGGGGCTGTTCGCGCCCGGGTGGCCGTACGGGACCTTTCCGTCGGCGAAGGCGCTGTCCGGGATCGGGAGGCCAAGGAGGTCACGCATGTCCTTGAACTCGTCGATCGTCAGCTTCTTCATCTGGTGGTTCGCGTTCTTCGACTCGAACCCGGCACCCAGCGTGTAGCCCTTGACGGTCTGCGCGAGGATGACCGTCGGCGCGCCCTTGTGCTCCAGGGCGGCCTTGTACGCGGCGTAGACCTTGCGGGGCTCGTGGCCGCCGCGGGAGCTGTGGAAGCACTCGGCGATCTTCGCGTCGGAGAGCATGCCGGCCAGCTGGACGAGGTCGGCGTTGGCGCCGAAGAAGTGCTGGCGGATGTAGGCCACGTCGCGGGTCGCGTACGTCTGGAACTGGGCGTCCGGTACCTCGCGCAGGCGGCGTACGAGGGCGCCGGTGGTGTCGAGCTGGAACAGCTCGTCCCAGGCGGAGCCCCACAGCGACTTGATGACGTTCCAGCCGGCGCCGCGGAACTGGGCCTCCAGCTCCTGGACCACGCGGAAGTTGGCGCGGACCGGACCGTCGAGGCGCTGCAGGTTGCAGTTGATGACGAAGGTCAGGTTGTCGAGCTGTTCGCGGGAGGCGAGGGCCAGGGCGGCGGTCGACTCGGGCTCGTCCATCTCGCCGTCGCCCAGGAAGGCCCAGACGTGCGAGTTGGCGGTGTCCTTGATGCTCCGGTTCTGCAGGTAGCGGTTGAACCGCGCCTGGTAGATCGCGGAGAGCGGGCCGAGGCCCATGGACACCGTCGGGAACTCCCACAGCCACGGCAGGCGCCGCGGGTGCGGGTAGGACGGCAGGCCGTTGCCGCCGGACTCCTGGCGGAAGTTGTCGAGCTGCTGCTCGGAGATCCGGCCGTCGAGGAAGGCGCGGGCGTAGATGCCGGGGGAGGCGTGGCCCTGGATGTAGAGCTGGTCGCCCGATCCGTCGGCCTCCTTCCCGCGGAAGAAGTGCTGGAAGCCGGTCTCGTAGAGCCACGCGGCGGAGGCGAAGGTGGCGATGTGACCGCCGACGCCGTACTTGGAGCCGCGGGTCACCATGGCGGCCGCGTTCCAGCGGTTCCATGCGGTGATCTTGGCTTCCATCTCCTCGTCGCCGGGGAACTCGGGCTCCGCGGCGGTCGGGATGGTGTTGACGTAGTCCGTCTCCAGCAGCTTGGGCAGGGCGAGGCCGGCGGCCTCGGCGTGCTGGAGCGTGCGGCGGAGCAGGTATTCGGCGCGGCGCGTACCGGCGGCCTGTGCGACGGCGTCGAGGGAGGCCGCCCATTCGGCGGTCTCCTCGGTGTCGCGATCCGGGAGCTGGTCGAGCTCGCTCGGAAGCTTTCCTACGGGGTCGGACATTGCTGTGCGCCGCCTTCCGGACAAAGGAGAGGTGGTGAAAAAATCCCTGACGGGCAGGACAGGGTCGGTGGACCTGGTTGAGGTCCGCGACGACTGTAAATCGCTGATCGATGATCGATCAAATAAAAGTGACAAAGAAACGTCCATCCGACGAAAGTCGGCACCGCGTGCCAGGAAGAAAGGCACGCGGTGCCGGTCAAATGAGGATGAGCCGGGCGGATCACGCCCGTGGGGCGCACCCCAGGACATGCCGCTTCACCAGCAGACCGATGTCCGGATCCTGGCTGCGGAAGGCCTGTACGAGGGCCTCGTGCTCCTCGGCGTAGGACTTCTGGACGGTTCCCAGCCAGCGGATGGACAAGGCGGTGAAGACCTCGATGCCCAGGCTCTCCCAGGTGTGCAGCAGCACGCTGTTCCCGGCCGCCCGGACCATCTCCCGGTGGAACCCGACGGTGTGCCGCACCTGCGCGGTCCCGTCCTCGATCCGGTCGGCCTCCCACAGCGCCGCCACGTGCGGCTCCAGGGCCGTGCAGTCCGTCGCCAGCCGCGGCGCGGCGAGCTCGGCCGCGATCTGCTCCAGACCCGCCCGGACCGGGTAGATCTCCTCAAGGTCGGCCGCGGACAGGTTCCGCACGCGCACGCCCTTGTTCGGCGCCGACTCGATCAGCCGCAGCGTCTCCAGCTCGCGCAGCGCCTCGCGCACGGGCGTCTGGCTGACCTCCAGCTCCACGGCGATCCGCCGCTCGACGATCCGCTCGCCGGGCTTCCAGCGCCCGCTGACGATCCCCTCCACGATGTGCTCGCGGATCTGCTCGCGCAGCGAGTGCACGACGGGTGGGGTGATCATCGGCGGTTCATCTCCTGGGTGCGGGTGCAGGGGTGGTCCGGGGCTGATGCGTAGACAATACGGCGGCAGCGGCCCGGCGCGGTGCGTTCGCGCCAGGGACCGCAGGTGAGGCTGCTTACAGCGGCTGCGGGCAGGCCGAGGCCCGGATGCTCGCGACGAGCCGGTCGGCCGTGCCCAGGGGCTCTCCCGCCAGGACGGCGGCGAGTTCCGCAGGGGCCTGGGGGGTGAAGAACTCCTGGTGGACGGCGCCCTCAAGGAGCCCGACGGCGAGGCGGAGCTCCGGCACGGCAGGCGTTTCGGGAGCCGCCGGCAGCTGTGCGAGCCGGCCCCGCAGCGCGGCGGGAATCCCGTCCGCCCGCGCCGGCACGGCGAGGGCGACGTGCTTTCGCCGGTTCGCCGGCCCGCCACAGCTCCTCGACGGCCCGGTCGCCGAGGAGCAACGACTCGTGGGTGGTGAGGAATCCCCGCGAACAGCTGCCCCGGGGGAACCGAGTCCGGCGAGCCGATCCAGGGAGGCCGGCAGGTCGGAGAGGTGACCGGCGGGATCGCTCCGGGTGAGGGCCAGGTGGGGGGCGGCAGCCTCCCCGGACGTCGAGATCGCGGCTGCCGGGTCTCCGCAGCCGGATTCGTTCCCGACACGGCCCAAGAGGCTCTGGGCGAGCTCGGGGAGATGGACGGGCGGGGTCGTCGCGCGCCAAGTCCCGGCAGAGCTCCGTGGCTTCGGTCTGTTCCACCCGGCCTCCTCGTGGGGCGTCGTTCTCCGTCCGGACATGGGCGAGGACCTACAGGCACAGGGCGAGGTGGGCGAGGTGGGCGGCGGGGTCGTCCCGCGCCAGGTCCGGCGGAGTCCGGTCGCTCGTGGAGGCGGTGAAGGGCTGCGGCCCCGCGCAGCGGTGCGACGGCCTCCGCCGCCCGACGACGGCGCCCCCGCCCGGAGTGGATCCGGACGGGGGCGCCGTATCGAGTGGCTGCCGCAGGGGCGGGAGCCTTACAGGCCGAGTTCGACCTCGAACTCGCCGGCCTCGAGGATCGCCTTGACGGCCGAGAGGTACCGGGCCGCGTCCGCGCCGTCCACCAGGCGGTGGTCGTAGGACAGGGTCAGGTACGTCATGTCGCGGATGCCGATGTTGGTGCCCTCGGCGGTCTCGATGACCACCGGGCGCTTCACCGTGGCACCGATGCCCAGGATGGCGACCTGGTTCGGCGGCACGATGACCGTGTCGAACAGCGCACCGCGCGAGCCGGTGTTGCTGATGGTGAAGGTCGCGCCCGACAGCTCGTCCGGCGTGATCTTGTTGCCGCGGACCTTGGCGGCCAGGTCGGCGGTCGCCTTGGAGATGCCCGCCAGGTTGAGGTCACCGGCACCCTTGATGACCGGGGTCATCAGGCCCTTCTCGGAGTCGACGGCGATGCCGATGTTCTCCGAGTCGAAGTAGGTGATGGTGCCCTCGTCCTCGTTGATCCGGGCGTTGACGACCGCGTGGGCCTTCAGCGCCTGGGCCGCGGCCTTGACGAAGAACGGCATCGGCGAGAGCTTGACGCCCTCACGGGCCAGGAACGCGCCCTTGGCCTTCTCGCGCAGCTTCATGATCTTGGTGATGTCCACCTCGACCACGGAGCTGAGCTGAGCCTGCGAGTGCAGGGCCTTCATCATGTTGTCGCCGATGACCTTGCGCATGCGGGTCATCTTGACGGTCTGACCGCGCAGCTCGGACACCGCGGCGGCCGGAGCCTTCGCGGCCGGAGCGGCAGCGGCCGGAGCGGCAGCGGCCGGAGCCGGGGCGGCAGCGGCGGCCTTGGCGGCCTCGGCGGCGGCCAGGACGTCCTGCTTGCGGATACGGCCACCGACACCGGTGCCCGAGACCGTGGACAGGTTGACGCCGGACTCCGAGGCGAGCTTGCGCACCAGGGGGGTCACGTACGCGGCCTCGTCACCGGCGGACGCCGGAGCGGCGGCCGGGGTGGCGACGGGGGTGACCGGAGCCGGGGCGGCCACCGGGGCGGCGGCCTGGACCGGAGCCGGGGCGGCGGCCGGAGCGGCCGGGGCGGCGGGAGCCGGAGCGGCCACCGGAGCGGCCGGAGCCGGAGCGGCCACCGGGGCAGCCGGGGCGGCCGGAGCCGGAGCGGCAGCCGGGGCCGGGGCGGCGGCCGGAGCGGCCGGAGCGGCACCGGCCACGCCGATGACGGCCAGACGGGCGCCGACCTCGGCGGTCTCGTCCTCGCCGACGAGGATCTCCAGCAGCGTGCCGGAGACCGGCGCGGGGATCTCGGTGTCGACCTTGTCCGTGGAGACCTCGAGCAGCGGCTCGTCGGCCTCGATGGACTCGCCGACCTGCTTCAGCCAGCGGGTGACGGTGCCCTCGGTGACGGACTCGCCCAGGGCGGGGAGCACGACATCGGTACCGGAGGCAGCCGGCGCGGCGGCGGGTGCCTCGGCAGCGGGCGCCTCGGCGGCGGGAGCCGGGGCCGCGGGGGCCTCGGCGGCCGGAGCCGGAGCGGCCGGAGCCTCGGCAGCGGCCGGAGCGCCGGAGCCGTCGTCGATGACGGCCAGCTCGGCACCGACCTCGACGGTCTCGTCCTCGGCGACCTTGATGGAGGCCAGGATGCCCGACACGGGGGAGGGGATCTCGGTGTCGACCTTGTCGGTCGAGACCTCGAGCAGCGGCTCGTCGGCCTCGACGCGCTCGCCCTCGGCCTTCAGCCAGCGGGTGACAGTGCCCTCGGTGACGCTCTCACCGAGCGCCGGAAGGGTTACGGAAACCGACATGGTTTCAGTTGCTCCTAACGAAAGTGCGGAAGTGGTCGTCGCGCCCGTGACGAATTAGTCGTGGGAGTGAAGCGGCTTGCCGGCGAGGGCCAGGTGGGCCTCGCCCATCGCTTCGTTCTGGGTCGGGTGCGCGTGGATGAGCTGCGCGACCTCGGCCGGCAGAGCTTCCCAGTTGTAGATCAGCTGGGCCTCGCCGACCTGCTCGCCCATCCGGTCACCGACCATGTGGACGCCGACCACGGCACCGTCCTTGACCTGGACGAGCTTGATCTCGCCCGCGGTCTTGAGGATCTTGCTCTTGCCGTTGCCCGCCAGGTTGTACTTCAGGGCCACCACCTTGTCCGCGCCGTAGATCTCCTTGGCCTTGGCCTCGGTGATGCCGACGGAAGCGACCTCGGGGTGGCAGTAGGTGACGCGCGGGACACCGTCGTAGTCGATCGGGACGGCCTTGAGGCCGGCCAGACGCTCCGCTACCAGGATGCCCTCGGCGAAGCCGACGTGCGCGAGCTGGAGGGTCGGGACGAGGTCACCGACGGCCGAGATGGTCGGCACGTTGGTCTGCATGTACTCGTCGACCAGGACGTAGCCGCGGTCCATCGCGACGCCCTGCTCCTCGTAGCCCAGACCCTGCGAGACGGGGCCGCGACCCACCGCGACCAGCAGCACCTCGGCCTCGAAGGTCTTGCCGTCGACCAGCGTCACGCGGACGCCGTTCTCCGTGTACTCGGCCTTGTCGAAGAAGGTGCCCAGGTTGAACTTGATGCCGCGCTTGCGGAACGCGCGCTCCAGCAGCTTCGAGCTGTTCTCGTCCTCGACCGGCACGAGGTGCTTGAGGCCCTCGATGACGGTGATGTCGGAGCCGAAGGACTTCCACGCCGAGGCGAACTCGACGCCGATGACGCCGCCGCCCAGGACGATCGCCGACTCGGGGACGCGGTCCAGGACCAGCGCGTGGTCCGAGGAGATGATGCGGTTGCCGTCGATGTTCAGGCCCGGCAGCGACTTCGGCACGGAGCCGGTCGCGAGCAGGATGTGGCGGCCCTGGACGCGCTGGCCGTTCACGTCGACGGAAGTCGGGGAGGAGAGGCGGCCCTCTCCCTCGATGTAGGTCACCTTGCGGGAGGCGACCAGGCCCTGCAGACCCTTGTACAGGCCCGAGATGACCTCGTCCTTGTACTTGTGGACACCCGCGATGTCGATGCCCTCGAAGGAGGTCTTGACACCGAACTGGGCGGCTTCACGAGCCTGGTCCGCGATCTCGCCCGCGTGCAGCAGAGCCTTCGTGGGGATGCAGCCGTTGTGCAGGCAGGTGCCGCCGAGCTTGTTCTTCTCGATCAGGGCAACGTCCAGACCCAGCTGGGATGCGCGCAGCGCCGCGGCGTAACCGCCACTGCCACCGCCGAGGATCACTAGGTCGAAAACGGTGCTGGCGTCGTTCGCCACGTCACGTCCTCCATGCATGTGCGCCGGGCACCGGTCCTCTGTGACCGGGCGGCGGCTGGTAATCGGCCGCTTGTTTCTTCGGCCCTGTGGTGGGGGCCCTGTCCTGCCGAGAACCCATCTTCGCATTTGTCGGGGGAACGCGGGACGCCGGGCCCACGATGTGATGGGGCGATCAGCCCGGACCGAGGGTTACCGATGCGTAGGTACCTACGGAGATACCTACCGATTCCTTGAGGTTTCGCCGTGAGACGGGCACACGCGGACGCAGACGGACGCACCCCGGGCCCTGACCCCGCCCGGGGTGCGTCACGTCACATCACACGCGGTGGTCAGCCCAGGTCGCCCGTGGCCGTGCGCTCGGCCAGACGCACCAGGGTGCGCACGGCGGAGCCGGTGCCGCCCTTGGGGGTGTAGCCGTACGGGGCACCCTCGTGGAAGGCCGGGCCGGCGATGTCGAGGTGGGCCCAGGTGATGCCCTCGCCGACGAACTCCTGCAGGAAGAGGCCGGCCGCCAGGCCGCCGCCCATGCGCTCGCCCATGTTGGCGATGTCTGCGGTGGGGGAGTCCATGGCCTTGCGCAGGTCCGCGGGGAGCGGCATCGGCCACGAGGCCTCGCCGACCTCCTCGGCGATCTCGTGGACCGAGGTGCGGAACGCGTCGTCGTTCGCCATGACGGCGAAGGTCCGGTTGCCCAGGGCCAGCACCATGGCGCCGGTCAGGGTGGCCACGTCGACGATCGCGTCCGGGGCGTCCTCGGAGGCCTTGGTCAGCGCGTCACCGAGGACCAGGCGGCCCTCGGCGTCCGTGTTGAGGACCTCGACGGTCTTGCCGCTGTACATGCGCAGGACGTCACCGGGCTTGGTGGCCGAGCCGGACGGCATGTTCTCGGCGAGCGCGAGCCAGCCGGTCACGTTGACCTGGAGGCCCAGCTTCGAGGCCGCGACGACGGCGGCGAAGACGGCGGCGGCGCCGGCCATGTCGCACTTCATCGTCTCGTTGTGGCCGGCCGGCTTCAGGGAGATGCCGCCCGAGTCGTAGGTGATGCCCTTGCCGACGTAGGCGAGGGTCTTCTCCGCCTTGGGGTGGGTGTAGGAGAGCTTCACCAGGCGCGGCGGGTTCTCGGAGCCCTTGCCGACGCCCATGATGCCGCCGTAGCCGCCCTTGATCAGGGCCTTCTCGTCCAGGACCTGGACCTTGATGCCGTTCTCCTTCGCGGTCGCGGAGGCGACGGCGGCGAAGGCCTCGGGGGTGAGGTCGTTCGGCGGGGTGTTGACCAGGTCACGGGCGATGTTGACCTCGGTGGCCACGACCGTGGCGCGCTCGGCCGCGGCCTTGTGCTCCTTGTCGCGCGGCTTGGCGCCGAGCAGGGCGATCTCGGCGAGCGGCAGCTTGGGGCCACCGTTCTTGGCGGCCTTCTTCCCGCCGCCCTGGTAGGCGGTGAAGGCGTACGCGCCCAGCAGCGCGCCCTCGGCGACGGCGGTGACGGCCGAGGCGTCGTCCAGGGGGAGGGCGAAAGCGGCCTTCTTGGTGCCGTGCAGCGCGCGGGCGGCGGCGCCGGCGGCGCGGCGCAGCACCTCCTCGTCGAACGACTCGTCCTTCTCGGGGACGGAGCCGAGCCCCACCGCCAGCACGACCGGGACCTTGAGGCCCGCCGGGGCCGGCAGCTTGGTGATCTCGCCTTCGCCGCCCGAGGCGCCGAGCGCGTCGAGGATGCCGGCGAGCTTACCGTCGTAAGCCTTGTCCACGGCCTCGGCGCCCGCGGCGACGATCGGTCCCTTGGGGCCCTTCGCCACGCCGACCACGAGGGCGTCGGCGCGGAGCGTCGCCGCGCCGGCAGTGCTGAGAGTCAGAGCAGTCACGGTGGTGAAGTCTCGCTTCCGTTTGTATGTGTGGGCCGAGTGGGTGGACGGCCATCCGTAGCGATCGTATTCGGGCCCGACGGCCGCCGGAAATGAGCCTACGCGTACGCGCTCGTCCGTACGTCACTCGAAGGTTTGGCAAGTTGTTCGATCAAGGGGCCGTCAGGTTCACCCATCTGTGGACTCTGCTCCAGGTTTGCCTCGTAGACCTGACGAGGTCCGAGAGACTCGGTCCACTCTCGCAAGGGGACGCGGGGTTCCTTTGCATGATTTCCACAGAGCCTCCCAGGCCCGGCTGTCCGCCAAGGGCCGAGTCGAGGGACGCCTGCGGGGGGAAAGGCCGAAATGGTCAACAAGAATCGGATGAACAGGGTCGCGGCGATGATGGCCGCAGCAGCCCTGGTGTCCGTGGCAGTACCCGCCGCGACCGCCACGGCGGCCGTGACACCGCGCATCGACCTGAAGGTGCTGGTCGTCGACGACGGCGGCAGCTCGGTCGAGGCGATCACCGCGGAACTCAGGGACACGGGGGTGCCCTACACCCGCGTCCAGCTGGGCAGTAGCGGCCGCCCGGTCATCAACGCGGGCTTCCTCGCCGACACCGTGGACGGCCGTCCGCGCGCCAAGTACCAGGGCGTCGTCCTGCCCAACGAGAACCCGTTCGGCGAGGGCTCGGCCGAAATGGCCGCGCTCGCCGCGTACGAGACGACCTACGGCATCCGCCAGGTCGACGCCTACACCTGGGCGCACCCGGGCGTCGGGCTGGAATACACCGACAACGGCGGCTACAGCGGCCAGCTCGACGGCACCCAGGCCGCCGTCACCACCGCCGGCAAGGCCGGCCCCTTCGCCTACCTCGGCGGCCAGGTCACCTTCGAGGACAACTCGGCCCTGGTCCCCGAGAGCTTCGGCTTCATGGGCAAGCCGCGCCCCGGCTACACCAGCTACGTCGACGCCCCCGTCGGATCCGGCCGGGCCTCCCTCGTCGGCGAGTACGCGCACGACGGCCGCAGCGAACTGGTCGTCACCTTCGGCTACAACCAGTACCAGCAGCAGTTCCGGCTGCTCGCCCGCGGCATCGTCGACTGGCTGACCCAGGGGGTGCACCTCGGCCAGAGCCGCAACTACTTCGCGGTCCACGTCGACGACGTCTTCGCCCCCGACGCCCGCTGGAACAAGGACCTGAACTGCACGCCGGGCGACTACGCCTGCGCGGGCGGCGAGGGCAAGGAGAGCACCATCCGGATGAGCGCCGCCGACGCCGTGTACGCGGCGCAGTGGCAGACGTCCAAGAACTTCAAGCTCGACATGCTCTTCAACGGCGGCGCCGGCGAGGAGTGGAAGGCCGAGAACGGCGGCGCCGACGCACTGACCGCCCAGCTCGTCGCCGACCGCGCCAAGTACCGGTGGATGAACCACACCTACACCCACCCGTTCCTCGGCTGCGTCCAGAACACCGCCGTCACCCCGTGGACCTGTACGAAGAACGCCCAGGGCGCGATCCAGTACATGAGCCGCGCCGAGATCTCCGCCCAGATCCGCGACAACAACAACTGGGCCGCCACCAAGGGGATCACCACCGACCGGTCCGAGCTGGTCACCGGCGAGCACTCCGGCCTCAAGACCGCCCCCCAGCAGGCCGTGGACAACCCCAACCTGGCCGGCGCCCTCGCCGACAACGGGGTCAAGTGGGCCGGCAGCGACAACTCCCGCGAACCCGCGCAGCGAGCGGTCGGCTCGGCCCTCACCGTCCCCCGGCACCCGATGAACGTGTACTACAACACGGGCACCAACGCCGAGATGGCCGACGAGTACAACTGGATCTACACCAGCCGCGCCCACGGCGGAAGCGGTGTCTGCGAGGACAACCCGGCGACCTCCACCTGTCTCCCGGCCCCGCTGAACGTCAACACCGGCTACCTCGACACCATCGTCCCGGCCGAGGCCCGCACCGCCCTGCGCCACGTCCTGGCCAACGACCCGCGGCCGCACTACGTCCACCAGTCCAACCTCGCCGAGGACCGCACCCTCTACCCCGTGCTCAACCAGGTCCTCGACACCTACCGCGCCCTCTACGCCCCCAGCGCGCCGATCGTCAACCAGAGCATGAAGGACACCGGCGTCGAGTTCCAGCGCCGCGCCGCCTGGGACAAGGCCCTCGCGGACGGCAAGGTCACCGCCTACCGCATCGGCAAGGACGTCACCGTCAAGGCGCCCTCCGGGGTCGTCGCCCCGGTGACCGCCCCCACCGGCACCAAGAAGCAGATGCTGCTCGGCACCGCCGACTTCGGCACCGCGTACGCCGGTACCCGCTCCGCCTGGGCCGGTCCCGAGCTGCTCCAGAGCGCCGTCACGCTCAAGCTGCCCAACTGACCGTCCCGCACGCCACCACTGGTACCACCTAGCGCCGGCGCTCCGCGAACCCACGGGCGCCGGCCCCTTTTCCGTCCTGGGGGGACACACCGCATGAGTCATGGGCGTCACGTCACCATGCTCACCGAAGGCACCTACCCGCACGTCCACGGGGGCGTCAGCACCTGGTGCGACCAACTGGTCCGGGGCATGCCGGAGGTCGACTTCAACGTCATAGCCCTGACCGGCTCCGGACGAGAGCCGGTCACCTGGGAACTGCCCCGCAACGTCTACCGGCACACCGCCTTCCCGCTGTGGGGGCCGCTTCCCCCGCGCAGCCGCCGGTCGGCCCTGCGCGGCCGCGCCCACCGCCGCTTCACCGAGGTCTACGAGAGCTTCCTGCTCTCCCTGCTCGACCCCGCGGGCGATCCCGCCCGGCACACCTTCTCCGAAGCCCTGCGCGAACTCGCCGTCCTCGCCCGGGCCGGAAAACTCGCACCGGCGCTGCGCTCCGAATCGGTTCTGCGGCTGCTGATGACCGTATGGACCCGCCCCGGTCTCGCCACCGCCGAGGCCGAGCCCACCATCCACGACGCGCTCACCGCCACCGACCTGCTGGAACACGCGCTGCGCCCGCTCAGTGTCCGGATCCCGCCCGACAGCGTCGCGCACGCCGTCAGCAGCGGACTCGCCACCCTCCCCGCCCTCGCCGCCACCTACCTCGACGGGGTCCCCTTCCTGCTCACCGAGCACGGCATCTACCTGCGCGAGCGCTACCTCGGCTACCGCAGCGCCGCCCAGCGCTGGCCCGTCAAGGCGCTCATGCTCGGCTTCTACCGCGAGCTCAACACCGAGGGCTACCGGCAGGCCGACCTGATCACCCCGTGCAACCAGTACAACCGCCGCTGGGAGGAGCGCGGAGGCGCCGAGTCGGAACGTATCCGCACCGTCTACAACGGCGTCGACCCGCACGCCTTCCCCGAGGCCGGCCCCGAACCGGACGTGCCCACCCTCAGCTGGTGCGGCCGCATCGACCCCATCAAGGACCTCGAAACCCTCATCCGGGCCTACGCCTTCATGCGCGAGGAACTGCCCGCCCTGCGGCTGCGCCTCTTCGGCCCCGTGCCGCCCGGCTGCGAGGAGTACCAGCTCCGCCTGGAGAAGCTCGCCGCCGAACTCGGGGTCAGCGACGGAATCACCTACGAGGGCCGCATCGAGCAGGTGGCCCGCGCCTACGCGGCCGGCAGCGTCGTGATGCTCTCCTCCATCAGCGAGGGCTTCCCCTTCAGCATCATCGAAGCCATGTCCTGCGGCCGCACCACCGTCTCCACCGACGTCGGCGGAGTCCGCGAGGCCGTCGGCGACACCGGCCTCGTCGTACCGCCGCGCGAGCCCGAGACCATGGCCCGCGCCACCCTCGCCCTGCTCCGCGACGACGCACGCCGGGCCGAGCTCGGCCGGATGTCCCGCAAGCGGGTCGTGGAGAAGTTCACCCTCCACCAGTCCGTCGACGGCTTCCGGCACATCTACCGGGAACTCGCCGGCCAGCCCGTCCTGCCCGTCCACGCGGGCGACGAATGGACCCAGCGGCTCGCCGATCCCTGGTACCGCGAACTCGCGGCCGACGGGAGCCTGTGGTGAGCGGATCCCTCTGGCTCAAGCCCCCCGGCCCGGGCTCCGGCCCGGGAGCCGACACGCTCCCGGCCATCCCCCGGCCGCGCCGCGACGGCCGGGGCACCACCGTCGCCGCCGACCCGATGGACGAACTCGCCGAGCGCCTCGACGGGTTCGTCGCCTCGGCCGTCCACCCCGACGAGATCGCCGCCATCCTCGAATCCGACGGCATGACGGACGAGTACATCCGGCTCACCTACGGCCGGCACGACTCCTTCGCCCTCGCCGAGGAGCTCTACGCCCGGGTGCCCCGCTCCTTCCCGGAGCCGGGCGCCGCCCCCGACCCCTGGAAGGTCTCCCTCACCGCCTGCCTGCTGCGCGGGGTGATCTTCGCCCTGCCCGGCCTGGCCTACCTGCTCGGCGCGCCCCTGCTCGAAGGCCCGCAGGACCGCCTCGGCCTGCCGGCCGGGACGCTGACCCTGCTCGCCGGCGCGCTCATCGGCTGGGTCTGGGACCAGACCCTGTCCCACCGGGCCTACTCCTGGCTCGGCCTCGGCGACCGGGCCGCCGCCGGGCGGACCCTGCTCGTCGGCGCGCCCGTCGGATCCCTGCTGGGCACGGCCGCCGCACTGGCGGTGCCCGGCGGGCCGCCCTTCTCCTACGCCTTCGCCGCCGGACAGGCCCTCTACGTCGGGGCCGCCACCGTCCTGCTGGTCCTCGGCCGGGAGCGGCTCCTGCTCGCCGCCCTCGGCCCGATGGCCGCCGGGGCGCTGCTCGCGCTCTTCGTCGACCTGCCCGTGCCGGTACGGGTCACCCTGCTCGTGGTGTCGCTGCTGGCCGCCTGCACCCTGGCCGTGCGGGAGCTCCCGCTGGCCGACGGACTACGGGCCGCCGCGCACCGGATCCGCGGCTGGGCGGCCCGCCGGCCCGGCCAGGGCCCCGTGCGCTGGCAGATGCTGCGCGGCGCCGAGGAGGAGTTCGCACCCCGCGGGCCCCGGCTCGGGGACTCGGTGCCCTACGGGGTCTTCGGCCTCGGCACCGGCCTGCTCGTGCTGTACGCCGCCCTCGGGGAGGTGCTCGCCGGAGGTCCCGCCGAGGCGGTCGCCGCCCCCTCGGCGGTGGCCCTCACCCTCAGCATGGGCCCCGCCGAATGGCTGCTCCACCGGTTCCGCAGCGGCAGCCTCTCCGGGCTCCAGGGGGCCCGTTCACCGCGTGCCTTCCGGCGCCGGATGCTCGGCACCCTGACCCGCTGCCTCGCCCACTACCTGACGGTGCTGCTGACCCTGGGGCTGGCCGGCACCCTGCTCTGGCCCGGCGCCCCCGTCCTCACCGGGGTCCGGATCGCGACCCTGCTGCTGCTCGGGGCCGTGATGTGGACGGGGCTGCTCCTGCAGTCCTTCGGGGCGGTCCGGCCCGCGGCCGTGGTCTGCTCCTCGGCCGCCGTCGCCCAGAGCCTGGCCCTGCTCACCGGCCTGGGTCAGCCCCGCGCGGTCCAGCTGGTGGTGGCGGGCGCGGCCGCCACCGTACTGGCCGCCCTGGTCTGCCTGCTCCTCGGCCGCGCGACCGCCCACCGATGACGCACGATCCGTACGAGGAGAAGGACCCCATGCTGCTGGTGCCCCTCTACGAGCACCCCGCCGACCGGCCGGAGGCCTGGGAGCGGCTCATCCGCTCCGCGGGCCGGCTGCACTCGGTGGTGCTCAACCCCGACAGCGGGCCGGGTGCCGCCCGCGACGAGCGGTTCGCCCTCGTCGCCGAGCGGCTGCGCGAGGCCGGGGTGCCCGTCCTCGGGTACGCCGACACCGACTACGGGCGGCGGCCGCACGCCGAGGTGGTGCAGGACCTGCTGCGCCACCGCGACTGGTACGCCACCGACGGGGCCTTCCTCGACCAGGCCTCGGCCGACCCGGGACTGCTCCCGCACTACGGGCGGCTCGCGGTCGCCGCCAGGGCCGCGGGCGCCCGTACCCTCGTCCTCAACCACGGGGTCCACCCGCACCCCGGCTACGCCGAACTCGCCGACCTGCTCGTCACCTTCGAGGGTCCCTGGGACGCCTACCGGGACGCGGCCGCCGCGCCGCCCTGGACCGCGGACCACCCGGCGGGGCGGTTCTGCCACCTCGTGTACGCCGTCCCGCCCGGCGCGCTCGCCGCCCGGCTCGCCGAGGAACTCGCGGCCGAACGCGGGGCCGGGGTGCACTGCGCCGTCCCGGGCAGCGGCGCGCACCCCTGGGGGACCCTCCCGTACGCCCTGGAGGCGGCGGGATGAGACGCGGGCTCGCACTCCTGCTGGCCGTCCCCCTGCTGTTGCTCGCCGCGTGCACGGCGCAGCCGGACCCGGAACCGGACGAGCTGTCGCCCGACCCGCCGCCGGGGGAGCGCTGGCAGCCGAAGCCGGGGGTGGGCTGGCAGTGGCAGCTCACCGGGAAGCTCGACACCTCGGTGAAGGCGGCGGTGTACGACGTCGACGGGTTCAACACCTCCAAGGAGCAGATCGCCACCCTGAAGAAGGAGGGCCGCAAGACCATCTGCTACCTCTCCACCGGCGCCTGGGAGGACTTCCGGCCGGACGCCGAGGCCTTCCCGAAGACGATGCTGGGCGAGGGCAACGGCTGGGACGGCGAGCGCTGGCTGGACATCCGGCGCGTGGCGGAACTCGAGCCGCTGATGGCCAAGCGGTTCGACATGTGCAAGGAGAAGGGCTTCGACGCGGTGGAGCCGGACAACATGGACGGCTACGCGAACAGGTCCGGCTTCCCCCTGACCGCCGACGACCAGCTGGCGTACAACCGGCTGATCGCCCGGCTGGCGCACGACCGGGGCATGGCGGTCGGCCTGAAGAACGACCTGGACCAGATCCCGCAGCTGGTGGGGGACTTCGACTTCGCGGTGAACGAGCAGTGCATGGAGTACGAGGAGTGCGACCGGTACGCCCCGTTCATCGCCGCGGGCAAGGCCGTCTTCCACGTCGAGTACGAGGGCCGGCTGAGCCGCTGGTGCCCGCGCGCGCGTGCCGCGGAGTTCAGCTCGCTCCAGAAGCGGTACGACCTCGACGCGTGGCGCCAGGTCTGCCGCTAGCCTCGCCGGCACCTTCGCAGTCCGACTCCCCGTCGCCGCCTTCGGGCTCGCCCGGGGCATTTCCAGCCTCGCCGGCGAGGCTGATGGTGGCGAGGCCGAAGCAGGGGGCCCCTAGGCGAAGGGGAGGATGGCGTGGACGCGGTAGCCGCCGCCGTAGCGGGGGCCCGCGAAGCAGGAGCCGCCCAGGGCGCCGGTGCGCTCCCGCATGCCGAGGAGGCCGTGGCCACCGCCCGGGTCGGCCGCGGCCGGGTCGTTCGTCTCGCCGCCGTCGTCGAGGACCGTCACCTCCACCGACGGCCCGACCCGGACCACGCTGACCTCCGCCCTCGCCCCCGGCCCCGCGTGCTTGCGCACGTTCGTCAGCGCCTCCTGGATCACCCGGTACGCCGCCAGGTCCACGGCCGCCGGCAGCGGCCCCGCCTCCCCGTCCAGCTGGACGATCACCTCCACCGGCAGCCCGGCGTGCCGGAAGGTGTCCACCAGCTCGTCCAGGACGCTCAGCCCGGGCGCGGGCTCCGTCGGCGCCTCCGGGTCGCCGGACTGCCGCAGCAGCCCCACCGTGGCCCGCAGTTCGTTCAGCGCCGACCGGCTGGCGTCCCGTACGTGCGCCAGCGCCTCCTTCGCCTGGTCCGGCCGCTTGTCCATGACGTGCGCGGCCACTCCCGCCTGCACGTTGACCAGGGCGATGTGATGGGCCACCACGTCGTGCAGGTCCCGGGCGATCCGCAGCCGCTCCTCGGCGACCCGCCGCCTGGCCTCCTCGTCCCGGGTGCGCTCGGCCCGCTCGGCCCGTTCCCGTATCGCGTCGACGAAGGCCCGCCGGCTGCGCAGCGCGTCACCGGCGGCCGCGGCCATCCCGGTCCAGGCGAAGATCCCGATGTTCTCCTGCGCGTACCAGGGCAGCGGCCCGGCGAGCATGGCCACGCCCGTCAGCCCCGCCATGGTGAGCAGCCCGATCCGCCAGGTCGTCGGCCGGTCTGTGTGGGCGGCCACCGTGTACAGGGCGATCACCGTGCACATGGCGACGGGCGCCCGCGGTTCCCCGGTGGTCAGCTCCAGCAGGGACAGCCCGCAGGTCACGGCGAGCACGGCGCGCGGCTGCCGGCGCCGGAAGACCAGGGCGGCCGCGCCGAGCAGCATCAGCAGCAGCGAGAACGGCTCGGGGGTGCGCGTCCCGAAGGTGGGCCCGTGCGCTCCGTGCGGATCGGCGAAGGAGCCGACCACCATGGCGACGAACGCCCCGAACGCCAGCACGGCGTCGGTGGCGAGCGGATGGGCCCGCATCCACTGTCGGGTGGGGGCGAACCGCCCGAGGTCTGTCGTCACCCGGATACGGTACGGCCTCGCCCGCCGCGGCCCCCTACGACGGCGGGTGGGAGTGCTGCCCCAGCGCGACCCGGGCGCTCACCGGACCCCACTGCGCCCGGACCACGCACACCGCCATGACCGCGGCGATGGCGGCCAGGTGCTCCTTGCCCGCCAGGTTGTCCTTGATCACCACCTCGGCGATCATCACGAGGATCACCAGGGCTCCGGTCAGGTAGGCCCGGTAGCGCCAGCAGACGTAGATGGCCAGCCCGACCACCGCCGCAGAGGGGCCGGTGTCGTTGACGATCCGGTCGGACACCGGCAGGCCGAGGGGATGGTCGGCCCCCAGCGCGAGCCCGATGCGCGCGTACGTGGTCCCGGCGAGGGTGGCGACGTAGCCGACCAGCAGCGTGCGCCACCAGCCGATGCAGATCTCGGCGATCCCGAAGACGAGCAGGATCTGCGCGAGCGCCCCCCACACCGGCAGGTCCAGGGCCGGGACGAACAGCGACAGGGGGGTGCGCAGGAGGGCCAGCCAGAACGGGTCGACCGCTTTGACCGACCCGAGGTTCTGGACCGGCTGGAAGCCCCAGGGGGTGTTCTGCACGATCTGGAAGACCGAGGTCAGGCAGACCGCGCCGAGGGTCATCGGGACCGCCCGCCACTTGTCGCGGACGAGGGTGTCACGGACGGTCCGGAAGATGGGTCCCCACTCACGGCGGGCGAACCGCCGTGGTGGAGAGGTGTTCCACGCTGTCAACGGCGGGTCTCCAGGTGTCTGCGGTGCAGCCACTTCGGAAGGCCGGGGGCCTCCAGGAAGCCCTCGGCCCGGCCGGCCGCGACACCGATCCGCAGCAGGTCCGAACTCTTCTCGAAGAGCATGAACCGCGGTTCCCAGATCGGCCGGTATTTGGCGTTGGCCCGGTAGAGGGACTCGATCTGCCACCAGCGGGAGAAGAAGCTGAGCAGCGAGCGCCACATCCGCAGCACCGGACCCGCGCCGAGCTTGGACCCGCGCTCGAAGACGGACCGGAACATCGCGAAGTTGAGGGAGACCTGGGTGACCCCGATCTCCTTGGAGCGTTCCAGGAGTTCGATGACCATGAACTCCATCAGGCCGTTCTCGGAGTCCCGGTCACGGCGCATCAGGTCCAGCGACAGACCCTTGGGTCCCCACGGTACGAAGGACAGCACGGCCCGCAGATCGCCGTTGCCGTCGGTGCACTCCAGCATCACGCACTGGCCGTCTGCGGGATCACCCAGTCGGCCCAGTGCCATGGAGAAGCCGCGCTCGGTGGCGCCGTCGCGCCAGTCGTCGGCGCGGCGCACCAGCTCGGCCATCTCGTCGGCCGGGATGTCGGCGTGGCGGCGGATGCGGACGGTGTACCCGGCCCGCTTGACGCGGTTGAACGCCTGCCGGACGGTCCGCATGGCGCGGCCCTCCAGGGTGAACTCGGCGGTCTCGACGATCGCCTCGTCCCCGAGTTCGAGGGCGTCCAGGCCGTGCCGGGCGTAGATCTGCCCGGCCTCCTCGCTCGCGCCCATCACGGCCGGCACCCAGCCGTGCTCGCGGGCCTCGGCCAGCCACGGGTCGATGGCGCCGGGCCAGGCCTCCGGGTCGCCGATCGGGTCGCCGGAGGCCAGCGAGACCCCGCCGACGACGCGGTAGGTGACGGCGGCCTTGCCGGTGGGGGACCAGATGACGGACTTCTCGCGGCGCAGCGCGAAGTAGCCGAGCGAGTCCCGGTCGCCCTGCCGGGCCAGCAGTGCCCGCAGCCGCTCCTCGTCCTCCTCGCTGATCGGGTCGACGGCGCGGCGCGAGCGGAAGGCGGCGAACAGCACCGCGAGGAGCAGCAGCATCGACATGACGTTGACGAAGACGTCCACCCAGCCGGGCGTGGTGATCGCCTCGTAGGCCCGGTCGTCGGGGGCCAGGGTGATCAGCCGCATCACGCCGTACTTCCAGCGCGCCGGGAAGGAGGCGTCGGCGCTGAGCGGCGAGGTGTTGGTGGCGCCGACGAGCAGGGCCGCGACCAGCGAGGTGATCAGCAGGCCGACGGCGGCGACGGCGGTGGCGAGCGCCGGGTTGGAGCGGTCGCCCTTGGCGTAGAACTCGCGGCGGCCCAGCAGCAGGGCCCCCGTGAAGGCGGCGGTCAGGGCCAGGGAGACCCAGTTCTGCGGGTGCTCGCGGATCTCCTCGTACGCGTAGAGGGCGTAGGCGAGCAGCAGGGCCAGGAGGCCGCTGAGGACGAGGTTGAGGATCCAGGAGGCCCGCTTGCGGCGGCCGAGGGTGACGGCGAGCAGCAGCGTGAACAGCCCGGAGGCGAAGCCCGCGGTGAGCATGTACGGGGTGTAGAAGTCCTCGACGTTGTGGCGCCGAAGGTCCTGCCCGAGCGAGACCCACACCGCGCTGAGGAAGTTGACGAAGGTGACGACGCGCAGGTACCACACCGCGAACGCGGCGCCGCGCCCTGAGCGGGTGCTCCCCCGGCCGGTCTCCCGGCCGCCCCCCGCCACCCTGCCGGCGGGGTCGCCGCCGGTCTCTTTCCTGCCGGCTGACGGACCGGACGCCGGTGAGGCGGTGCGGTCGGTCTCTGCGCTGGTCAAACGGACCTCTCCCATAAAAAGCGATCATATGGGGCGCGGCTGTCCGTCCTTGTGCGGTCGGGGACCACGGCCTGGTCAGGACCGGGGGCCCCGGCGGCTCATTCCGTCGGCTCCGCCGCCGCCCGCTCAGGGAGTTCCGCCGCGAGTGCGGCGGCCGCCTGGACGAGGGGGAGAGCCAGCAGTGCCCCGGTACCTTCACCTACTGTGACGCCGTGATCGAGCACGGGGTTGAGCGCCATCCGGTCAAGTGCCTTCGCCTGGCCCGGCTCGCCGCTCGCCTGCCCGGCCAGCCACCAGTCGGGGGCCCGGAACGCAGCCCGCTGGGCCACCAGCCCGCAGGCGGCCGAAACCACACCGTCGAGAATGACCGGAGTACGGCGCACCGCGCACTGGAGCAGGAAACCGGTGATGGCGGCCATGTCCGCACCGCCGACCGCGGCCAGCAGCGCCACCTGGTCGCCCAGGACCGGGCGGGCCCGGCGCAGCGCGTCGCGGATCGCCGCGCACTTGCGCATCCAGGCCAGGTCGTCGATGGGCAGTCCGCCGCGGCCGGTGACCACCGAGGCGTCGGTTCCGCACAGGGCGGCGACGAGGGTCGCGGCGACGGTGGTCCCGCCGACGCTGAGGTCGCCGAGGACGACCAGATCCGTTCCGGAGTCGGCCTCCTCGTCGGCGATCCGCATCCCGAGCCGCACCGCGGCCTCGGCCTCCTCGGCCGTCAGCGCGTCCTCCACGTCGATCCGGCCGCTGCCGCGCCGTACGCGGTGCCGGACGACGTCCGCGGGGAGCAGCTCGGGATCGCAGTCGAGGCCCGCGTCGACGATCCGTATGGTGGCGCCGAGCCGGCCGGCCAGGATGGCCACGGGGCTGGTCCCGTCGAGGACGCCCCGCACCAGTTCGTGGCCGGTGGACGCGGCCCGCGCGGAGACGCCCTCGGCGGCGATCCCGTGGTCGGCGGCGAACAGCACCACGCGGGGACGCTCGATCGGCTTGACCGGAACCCGCCCCTGCGCGGCGGCGAGCCACTCGGCGAGCTCGTCGAGCCGGCCCAGTGCGCCGGGCGGCACGGCGAGGCGCTCACGGCGTTCCTCGGCATCACGCCGGACGCCCCCGTCGGGGCGCTCGATCAGATCGGAGAAGTCGTCGAGATTCAGCGTGCTCATCTGCCAGAGAGTACAGCCGGTGAGGCCCTCCCTCAGGCCTTGGACGAGCGGTTGCGGCCCGGTCCCGCGCGAGCGCCCGGCGGACCAACCCGCCTCTCCCGGCCGGGCATTGTCCGGGCAGGACGGCCCCGGCAAGATCCGGAAGAGACGGCCTAGTCCTTGAGTACGGTCACCTGGCCCGCGACGACGAGCAGTACGTGCTCGCACTCGCCCGCGACCCTCGCGTTCAGCCGGCCCAGCTCGTCGCGGAAGCGGCGGCCCGAGGCGGTCGCCGGGACGACGCCCGAGCCGACCTCGTTGCTGACCAGTACCACCGGACGACGGGTTGCGCGGACGGCCGCCACCAGCTCGGCCGTCCGCTCGGCGAGCTGGTGCCGGCCGCCCTTCGCCCACACCGAGTCGTCCCAGGCCCCGGCCCGGTCCATCGCGTCCGTCAGCCACAGCGCCAGGCAGTCGATCAGCAGTGGCGGCCCGTCTGCGGCCAGCAGCGGCGCCAGATCACACGTCTCCACCGTCCGCCAGCTCCCCGGCCGGCGCTCCCGGTGCAGGCCCACCCGCTGCGCCCACTCCGCGTCCCCGTCACGGGTGCCGCCGGTGGCCACGTAGACCACCTCGGGGAAGGACTCCAGCCGGCGCTCCGCCTCCACGGACTTGCCGGAGCGGGCTCCGCCCAGCACCAGGGTCCGGCGCGGCAGGTCCGCCGTCGCGCGGTACTCCCCGACGACCACGGTGGTCCCGTCCGGCACCACCCGCGCCCCGGCGGTCGCGCACCGGCGGGCCAGCTCCCGGCCCGGCGTGACGTCGTGGTCCAGGTGGACGGCGATCACGTCCGTGGCCGGGCCGACCGCGCCGCTCGCCCGCAGCCGCGCCAGCGCCTCGGGCCGGCCCAGCACATCGGCGAGCACCATGTCGTACGGGCGCAGCCCGGCCCGGTCGGCCGTCCCGGCCGGGGCCCCGCCGGGCGGCAGGTACAGCAGCCGGCCGCCGTCCGGGCCGGTCACCTCGTACCCGGTGCCCGGCGCGTCCATCGGCACGGCCCGCACCCGGTGCCCGGAGATCACCGCGAGCTCCTGCCCGTCCGGGACCCGCCCGGCGGCCGGCAGCCCGGGCGGCAGCTCGACCGCGGGCCCGTCGTGCGGGTGCGTCAGGAGGACCTGCCGCACACCGGCCAGCGAATGCCCGGCCCGGGCGCCGGCCAGCACCGCCCCGGGAGTCAGGTCCAGCAGCAGCGCGCCGTCGACGAGGAGGGCCGTGGCGGCGCGGGAGCGCGGGCCGACGGAGACCGCGCAGGCCGCGCAGGGGCAGCCGGGCCGGGGCAGGCCCTCGGGTGTACCGGTGCCGAGCAGAGTGAGTTCCACAGGATGATCCTCCCGCGTCGCCGAGACTGCTGCGCGCCCGGTTAGTCTGCGGGCAGACTCAGGACACGAAGTGTGCGAGCAACGGAGGCGACATGGCGTGGACGTGGCGGTTCGAGACGGCCGACGGCAGCGAGGCGAGCCCGTCGGTGGTGCCCGAGGAGTTCACCACGCAGGGCGACGCGGAATCCTGGATCGGCGAGTACTGGAAGGACCTGCTGGAGGGCGGCACCGAGCGGGTGAAGCTGTCCGACGACAGCGGGACGGAGCTCTACACGATGAGCCTGCGGGACGCCCTCGAGGCGTAGCCGCCGGGTGAGGGCGGGAACGACGGAGCCGCCGGGTCACGACCCGGCGGCTCCGTCGTTCCGTCAGGGCTCAGCCCCGTACCCCGCACAGGTGCAGCAGCGCGGCCACGCCCCGGTAGGGGTCGCTGCGGCCGGCGCGGTCCTCGGCGGCCAGGAGCTGCTCCAGCTCCTCGTCGGGCGGCAGGACCTCGCCCGCCTCGGTGCCGTCGGTGAAGACGCGTACGCCGTACCAGGCCTGCAGCGGGGCGCCGATCCCCGAGAGGGTCGCCGTCAGCCCGCCCAGCCGGTCCGCGCGGACGTCCAGGCCCAGCCGGTTCGTGTAGTCGACGGAGTCGAACGCGGCCAGCGCGCCCTTCCAGTCGCCGTCCAGGCCCGGCCGCATGGCGAGCGCGTCGCCGTTGCGCACCAGCAGGGACAGCAGACCGCCGGGGGCCAGCATCCGGGCCAGCCCGGCCAGCATGGCGTCCGGCTCGGGTACGTACATCAGCACCCCGTGGCACAGCACCACGTCGAAGCTGCCCGGCAGGAAGTGGGCGCCGGTCTCGCGGCCGTCGCCCTCCATGAGGCGGACGCGGTCGCGGATCCCGGCGGGCTCCGCGGCCAGCGCCTCACGGGCGACGGCCAGCATGCCGGCGTCCTGCTCGAGGCCCGTCACCTTGTGGCCGGCGCGGGCCAGCCGCAGGGCCTGCGTGCCCTGGCCCATGCCCACGTCGAGTACGCGCAGCCGCTGCCCGACCGGGAAGCGGTGCGCGATCTGCTCGTCGACCTGCCGGCCCACGAGCTCCTGCCGGACGGCGTTGCGCAGTCCGCCCAGGCCTTCCAGCCAGAGCCGTGCGCCTTCCGCGAAGCCTTCCCCCGATGTACCGGGCGTCGCTCGGCTCAGGGCCGTTCCCCGCGCTTGACCTGGGGCTTCGGCAGGCGGAGCCGGCGCATTTGGAGGGTGCGCATGAGGCCGTAGGCGATGGCGCCGCGGCGGGGCTCGTCCGGGAAGCGTTCGACGAGGGACTTCCGCAGGCGGAAGACCAGGCCGATGGAGTCGAGGAGGATCAGGACGATCACGCCGAGCCACAGCATCAGCGCGACGCTCTGGATCGCCGGCTGCCGGATCATGCTCAGCACCAGGATGACCACTGCCAGCGGCAGGAACATCTCGGCGACCGAGTAGCGGGAGTCCACGTAGTCGCGGACGAACCGGCGCACGGGTCCCTTGTCACGGGCGGGCAGATAACGCTCGTCGCCGCTGGCCAGCGCCTCGCGCTGCTTGGCCATCTCGGTACGGCGACGCTCACGGGCTCGCTTGGCATCCTCCTTGCGATTGCCTGTCGAGGCCACCACGCTCTTGCGCTGCGACTGGGCCACAGCACGCTTCGGCGTAGGGCGGCCCTTCGGGGCCTGCGGGTCACGGGGCTGCGAGAGGTCGGCGCTCACCTTGTCGGTGGCGGCGGCCTTCTCTTCCTTGGAGGAGCGGCTACCAAACACAAAACCCAAGCCTACGTGGTTGCGGGCATGGCCCCCACCCCGCTGGGGAACGATCCGGCAACGGCGGGCGTCTTCCCATTGCACGGTGCGTGCGGTGGGCCCGTTCTCCTGGGATCACCTACTCCTTACGCCTGATGGGGCGCTGGCGTAGTCGTCCTGGAGGAGGAGCGCATCCGTCCTCGAACAGTGCGGTAATGGAGACAGGGCCCGTACTGTGGGTCCTGTCGGTGACCTGGAGCACAGTCCGTCTAGAAGGGGGCGCGCGAAGCCCATGAGCGGTGTCATGAAGCGTATGGGGATGATCTTCCGCGCGAAGGCGAACAAGGCCCTTGACCGGGCCGAGGACCCGCGCGAAACCCTCGACTACTCGTACCAGAAGCAGCTGGAGCTGCTGCAGAAGGTGCGCCGCGGAGTCGCCGACGTGGCGACCTCCCGCAAGCGTCTGGAGCTGCAGCTGAACCAGCTCCAGGGGCAGTCCGCCAAGCTGGAGGACCAGGGCCGCAAGGCCCTCGCCCTGGGCCGCGAGGACCTGGCCCGTGAGGCCCTGTCCCGTCGCGCCTCGCTCCAGCAGCAGGTCAGCGACCTGGAGGTGCAGCACCAGACCCTCCAGGGCGAGGAGGAGAAGCTGACGCTCGCCGCCCAGCGCCTCCAGGCCAAGGTGGACGCCTTCCGCACGAAGAAGGAGACCATCAAGGCCACCTACACGGCGGCCCAGGCGCAGACCCGGATCGCGGAGTCCTTCTCCGGCATCTCCGAGGAGATGAGCGACGTCGGCCTGGCCATCCAGCGGGCCGAGGACAAGACCGCCCAGCTGCAGGCCCGGGCGGGCGCGATCGACGAGCTGCTGGCCTCCGGCGCGCTCGACGACCAGAGCGGACTCGGCTCCAAGGACGACATCCAGGCCGAGCTGGACCGCCTCTCGGGCGGTACGGACGTGGAGCTGGAGCTCCAGCGCATGAAGGCCGAGCTGGCGGGCGGCCCGTCCGCCCAGCAGCAGGCCATCGAGGGCGGCGCCCAGGGCAACGGCCAGCAGCCGCAGACTCCGCACCGGTTCGACAAGCAGTAGGACGGGGCCCGTCATGATTGTCCGCATCATGGGGGAAGGCCAGGTCGAGGTGGCCGACAGCCACCTCGCCGGGCTCAACAAGCTGGATGACGAACTGCTCGCGGAGATGCAGGGCGGTGACGAGGAGGGCTTCCGGCGGACGCTGGGTGCGCTGCTCGACGCCGTGCGCAGACTCGGCGAGCCGCTCCCGGACGACGCGCTGGAGCCGTCCGAGCTGATCCTGCCGGCCCCCGACGCGACGCTCGACGACGTCCGGGAGATGCTCAGCGACGACGGCCTGATCCCGGGCTGACCCGCGGCCGATCCGGGCCGATCCGGTCCGGCGCACCGACACGACGGCGGGCCCTCCCCTGCACGGGGGAGGGCCCGCCGTCGTTCTCACTGCGGGGGAGGTTTCTCCAGCGAGACGGTGTGCTCCGGGTCGGGGGTCCCGCCGATGAAGTTCTCGAACCGGCGGCGCGGCCGCGCCCAGCGCCGGTCGTGGTGGAAGGCGCGCAGCCCGGCCTTGGCCCGGGCGCGCGGACGGTTCGCGTAGAACTTCTTCGCGTACGGGGACCCGGGCCGGGCCAGCCGGATCGCGCCGACCAGCGCGACGAGGGGGACGACCAGGCCGAAGAGGGCCGTGCGCGCCTTGCCCTTCCACAGGGCGATCAGGGCCAGGAAGAAGTTCGTGGCCGCGTTCATGACGACCAGCCCGCGGCTCTGGCGCTCCTCGGCGGACAGGTCGTTCACCCCGAAGGGTACGAATCCGCCCAGGACCAGGGCCACCACGGCGGCCGTCACGACGACGATCTCCACGCTCTTGCGGCCCTGCTCGCTCCAGTAGACGTCGTCGAGGTGCAGGATCAGCGCGAACTCGTCCAGGACCAGGCCCGCGCCCAGACCGAAGAGCACGGCGGAGAGTCCCGCGCCGAAGCCGTGCCGGCCGCTGCCGACCGCGCCGAACCCGCCGATGATCACGAGGATCACGCCCGGCACCACGTGGTGGATGTGCAGACCGCCCGGGGTGACGTTCTTGAAGGGCCCCCGGCCCGCCCGGATCAGCCGGGTGATCACGCGAGTGACCAGGAACGACATCACGAAGGAGAGCAGGGCGAGGAGGAGGGGCAGCTTCCCCGGTTCGATGATGTTCCGATACCACCAGTGACCCATCCCACTGACTCCCTATTTGGAACGTAATGGGTAATTTACCGCTCACGCCGAGCGGGTACCGTTCCCGCCGATGACAGATTCGTTCGACGGCCCGCCCCCGACGCCGCCCGCGGAACGCGCCGCGTTCCTCGACGGCGTCCGTTTCGCGTTCGGCACCCTCACTGTGCTGCCCGCCCGCATCACCCGCTGGGACCGCCCCGCCGCCCGCACCGGAATGGCCTGCGCCCCGCTGGCCGGACTGGTCGTGGGCCTGCTCGCGGCCGTCCCCGGAGTGCTCCTGCTGCTGCTCGGCGGGGGCCCGCTGCTCGCCGCGACCCTCACCGTCGCCGTACCGGCCGCGCTGACCCGGGGACTGCACCTGGACGGACTCGCCGACACGGCGGACGGCCTCGGCAGCTCCAAACCCGCCGACGAGGCCCTGCGCATCATGAAGCAGTCCGACATCGGCCCCTTCGGCGTCGTGACCCTGGTGCTCGTACTGCTCGTGCAGGTGGCCGCCCTGGCCGAGATCTACGCCGGCAGCTGGATCCGCGGCGCCCTCGCCGCCGTGGTCGCCGCCGTGGCGGCCCGCCTCGCCATGACCCTGGCCGCCCGCGAAGGCGTCCCCGCGGCCCGCCCCGGGGGACTCGGCGCCGCCGTCGCCGGGGTGGTCCCGCGCGGCGCCGCCGCCGCGATCACCGCGCTCGTCGTCATGGCCGCAGCAGCCGCCGCCCTCCCGATGGGCCCGCTCGCCGCCGGCCGGCAGGCGGCGGCCGTCCTGGCCGCCCTGCTCGTCGCGCAACTGCTGCTCCGCCGCTGCGTACGCCGCTTCGGCGGGGTCACCGGCGACGTCTTCGGCGCCCTGGCCGAGGTCGCGGCGACCACCGCGCTGATCGTCCTCGCCCTGGGCTGAGCGGGCCGGCGGCGGGCCCGCGTACCCTCACCCCGTGGACCACACTGCGACGGACCCGCCCTCCGCCGCGCCCGTCAGGGTGCTGCTCGCCGACGACCAGGCGCTGCTGCGCAGCGCCTTCAAGGTGCTCGTCGACTCCGAGCCCGACATGGAAGTCGTCGGCGAGGCCTCCGACGGGGCCCAGGCCGTCGAACTCGCCCGCAGCACGCGGCCCGACGTCGTCCTCATGGACATCCGGATGCCCGGGACCGACGGGCTCGCCGCCACCCGCATGATCAGCGCGGATCCCGAACTCGCCGCCGTGCGCGTGGTGATGCTGACGACCTTCGAGGTCGACGAGTACGTGGCCGCGGCACTGCGGGCCGGCGCCTCCGGCTTCCTCGGCAAGGGCGCCGAGCCCGAGGAACTGCTCAACGCCATCCGCGTCGCCGCGGCCGGCGAGGCGCTGCTCTCCCCGGCCGCCACCAAAGGGCTCATCGCCACCTTCCTCGCCCAGGGCGGCGGGGCCGAACCCGCCGTCGCCGGAGGCTCGGCCGGGGCGCACGCACAGCGGCTGGCCGCGCTGACCGTCCGGGAGCGCGAGGTCCTCGTACACGTCGCGGCGGGGCTGTCCAACGACGGGATCGCCGGACGGCTGGAGGTCAGCCCGCTGACCGTCAAGACCCATGTGAACCGGGCCATGGCCAAGCTCGGCGCCCGCGACCGGGCCCAATTGGTGGTTATTGCGTACGAATCGGGACTGGTCCGCCCCCGCGGGGAGTAACACCGCCCCATACGACGTACTCCAGACGCGGTATGCCGCACATAAGGACGGCACCTGCGAGCGACGAAACGCACCACCGCGATGGGACAGGGTGGGGGTGCCCTCGCGTTCGTCACTGCAGAGAGATCCCATACCCATGTCCTGGCTGTCCCGCTTCAGCCTTGCCCAAAGGGCGTTGGTCGGCCTCGTGTCGATCGTCGCGCTCCTCTTCGGCGCCATAGCCATCCCGCAGCTCAAACAGCAGCTGCTGCCCTCCATCGAATTGCCGATGGTCTCCGTGCTCGCGCCGTATCAGGGCGCCTCGCCCGACGTGGTGGAGAAGCAGGTCATCGAACCGATCGAGGCCATGCTCAAGGGTGTCGACGGCCTCACCGGCATCACCTCCACCGCCAGTGAGGGCAACGCCCTCATCATGGCCACCTTCGACTACGGCGACAGCGGCACCAAGCAGCTCGTCGCAGACGTCCAGCAGGCCGTCAACCGGGCCCGCGTCCGGCTGCCCGCCGAGGTCGACCCGCAGGTCGTGGCCGGCTCCACCGACGACATCCCGACCGTCATCCTGGCCGTCACCTCCGACAAGGACCAGCAGGCGCTCGCCGACCAGCTGGAACGTTCCGTCGTCCCCGTCCTGACGGACATCGAGGGCGTCGGCCAGGTCACCGTCGACGGCGTCCAGGACCTCCAGGTCACCGTCACCCCCGACGACGCCAAGCTCGCGGCCGCCGGCCTCGACGGTGCCTCCCTCGCCCAGGGCCTCCAGGCGGGCGGCGCGTCCGTTCCCGCCGGCTCCTTCGACGAGGCGGGCAAGAACCGGACCGTGCGCGTCGGCTCCGGCTACACCTCCCTCGCGCAGCTGCAGGACCTGCGCCTGAGCCCCGGCCCGGGCAAGCCCGCCGTCCGCCTCGGGGACGTCGCCGCCGTGAAGCAGGAGCCGGCCAAGGCCGTCTCCATCACCCGGACCAACGGCAAGCCCAGCCTCGCCCTCGTCCTCACCATGGACAAGGACGGCAGCGCCGTCGCCATCTCCGACGCGGTCAAGGACAAGCTCCCCCAGCTGCGCACCGCACTCGGCGCCGGCGCCGACCTGACCGTGGTCAGCGACCAGGGCCCGGCCGTCGCCAAGTCCATCTCCAGTCTCACCACCGAGGGCCTGCTCGGCCTGCTCTTCGCGGTGATCGTGATCCTGGTCTTCCTCGCCTCGCTGCGCTCGACGCTGGTCACCGCGGTCTCCATCCCGCTGTCCGTCGTCCTCGCGCTCATCGTGCTGTGGACCCAGGACCTGTCGCTCAACATGCTGACCCTGGGCGCGCTCACCATCGCCATCGGCCGCGTGGTCGACGACTCGATCGTGGTCCTGGAGAACATCAAGCGCCACCTCGGCTACGGCGAGGAGCGCGAGGCCGCCATCATCACCGCGGTCAAGGAGGTCGCCGGCGCGGTCACCTCCTCCACCCTCACCACCGTCGCCGTCTTCCTGCCGATCGGTCTCACCGGCGGCATGATCGGCGAGCTCTTCGGCTCGTTCTCGCTCACGGTCACCGCGGCCCTGCTGGCCTCGCTGCTCGTGTCGCTGACGGTCGTACCGGTGCTCTCGTACTGGTTCCTGAGCGCGCCCAAGGGCGTCGATCCCGGGAACGCCGAGAGCGCGGCGAAGGCCCGCCGCGAGGCCGAGGAGAAGGAGGCGCGCAGCCGCCTCCAGCTCTTCTACGTCCGCGTCCTGGGCTTCGCCACCCGGCGCCGGCTGACCAGTGTGGCCATCGCCGTCGTCGTCCTCATCGGCACCTTCGCGATGACCCCGATGCTGAAGACCAACTTCTTCGACCAGGGCGAGCAGGAAGTCCTGACGGTCAAGCAGGAGCTCGCCCCCGGCACCTCGCTGGCCGCCTCCGACGAGGCGAGCCGCAAGATCGAGAAGGTGCTCGGCTCGGTCGAGGGCGTCAAGACCTACCAGGTCACCGTCGGTTCCTCCGGCTTCCTCGCGGCCTTCGGCGGCGGTACGGGCTCCAACCAGGCCTCGTACCAGGTCACCCTGAAGGACTCCGGCAAGGCGGACGCCGTCAAGAAGGGCATCGAGGACAAGCTGGCCGCCCTCGACGGCATCGGCGAGACCCGCATCGTGGCGGGCGACGGCTTCGGCAGCCAGAACCTCAGCGTGGTCGTCAAGGCCGGAGACGCCAAGGTCCTCGCCGAGGCCGCCGAGCAGGTGCGTGCCGAGGTGGCGAAGCTCAAGAACGTCGCCGACGTGCAGAGCGACCTGTCCCAGTCCGTGCCCCGCATCTCCGTGACCGCCACCCCCAAGGCGGCCGAGGCCGGTCTGGACCAGGCCGCGCTCGGCGCCGTCGTCGGGCAGGCCGTACGGGGCAACCCGGCGGGCAAGGCCGTACTGGACGACACCGAGCGGGACATCGTCATCAAGTCCGCGCAGCCGGCCACCACCCTGGCCGAACTGCGGGCGCTGCGGGTCGGCCCGGTCAAGCTCGGTGACATCGCCGAGGTCAAGGAGGTCCCCGGCCCGGTCGCGATGACCCGGATCGACGGCGCCCGCGCCGCCACCGTCACCGCACGGCCGCTCGGCGACAACACCGGCGCGGTCAGCACCGAGCTCCAGACCAAGCTCAAGGCCCTGGACCTGCCGGAGGGCGCCACGGCCTCCATCGGCGGAGTCTCCGAGGACCAGGACGAGGCCTTCGGCTCCCTCGGCCTGGCCATGTTCGCGGCCATCGCGATCGTGTTCATGCTGCTGGTCACGACCTTCCGGTCGCTGGTCCAGCCGCTGATCCTGCTGGTCTCCATCCCGTTCGCGGCGACCGGCGCACTGGGCCTGCTGATCATCACCGGCACCCCGATGGGCGTCCCGGCGATGATCGGCATGCTGATGCTCATCGGCATCGTCGTGACCAACGCGATCGTCCTGATCGACCTGGTCAACCAGTACCGCGCCCAGGGCCTGGGCGTCGTCGAAGCGGTCATCGAGGGCGGCCGGCACCGCCTGCGCCCGATCCTGATGACGGCCCTGGCGACGATCTTCGCGCTGCTCCCGATGGCGCTGGGCGTCACCGGCGAGGGCGGCTTCATCTCGCAGCCGCTCGCGGTCGTGGTGATCGGCGGCCTGGTCAGCTCGACCCTGCTGACGCTGCTGCTGGTGCCGACCCTCTACACGATGGTCGAGCTCCGCAAGGAGCGCCGCCGCGCCAAGCGCTCGGCGCGCGGCGTGGCCAAGCCGAGGGAGGTTTCCCCCAGCGAGGAAGAGGCGCCGGCCAACGCCTGACCGGGCCGGGGGGGGGGGGGGGCCCCGCCCCCCCCCCCCGCCCCCCCGCCCCCGGGGGGGGGGCCGGGGGGGGGGCCCCCCCGCGGGGCGGGGGGGGGGGGGGGCGGGGCGGGGGGC